>DATJGF010000179.1:0-9668 GCA_035495315.1 Candidatus Limnocylindrales bacterium | reverse complement strand
TCGTCACCGCGAAAGAGAAAACAGCCGAGCAAGGTGCGAACAAATTGTTCGGTGACTCGCTGAGGAGTATCAAATGCTTCCTCGAGGACGGTGCGCTCCAGGCGAAGCATGTCGACGCGGTACTGTGAGTAATAACCGGCTTTGACGTTATGGCCGAGAGTTCGTTCGCCTCGTTGGGGTATCAGCACGCCGGCGAGAATCTTGAGCAGCGTGGATTTGCCGGCACCGTTCGGGCCGACCAGGACAATGCGCTGACCGCGCTCCGCCTGAAAATTCATGCCGCGGTAAACGGCGGTTTCGCCGTAGGCATGGTCGATGTCGGCCAGTTTGATGACCCGCTGGCCGCTGCGCTGCGGTTTGGGGAATTTAAAATCGAGCTCACGACGATCCTCAACCGGCGCTTCGACTTTTTCCATGCGCTCGATTTGCTTGAGTTTGCTTTGCGCCTGGGTGGCTTTGGTGTTTTTGGCACGGAAGCGATTGACGAACTCCATCAAGCGAGCGATTTCGCGCTCCTGGTGTTTGAATGCGGCCAGGAGTTGTTGCTCGTGTGCCTCACGCTGTTCGAGGTAGTCATCGTAGCCGCCGCGGTAACGGATCAGCCGGCTTTGGCGGATCTCGACGATGCTGCCGACGACCTGGTTGAGGAACTCGCGATCGTGGGAGATGACGAGAATGGCGCCGGGGTAATTTTTTAAATATTGCTGGAACCAGAGCAGCGCTTCCAAATCGAGGTGATTG
Source organism: Candidatus Limnocylindrales bacterium (assembly GCA_035495315.1). Taxonomy (GTDB): domain Bacteria; phylum Verrucomicrobiota; class Verrucomicrobiia; order Limisphaerales; family UBA8199; genus DATJGF01. The sequence goes on along the minus strand of DATJGF010000179.1, from coordinate 8,927 downwards.
GTCGGCTCATCGAGCAGCAAGAGGTCGGGTTCCTGCGTCAGCAAGCGGGCAAGATGCGCGCGCATGACCCAGCCGCCGCTCATTTCCCGCGCCGGGCGGTCGAAGTCCCGTTCCCGAAAACTGAGGCCGGCGAGAATCTGCTTGGCCTTAGCTTCGAGCCGATAGCCGCCGAGCTCGTTGAAGCGGTCATGGACATCGTCGTGGATTTCCTCCGGATGCAGTGCCTCGATGGGGTGATCGGCTTCCCAGGCCTTCAGGATGCGACGAAGCCGGACATACTCCGAGGTAATGCCGGTAGCTAGTTCAATAACGGTTTCGTCCCCCACCGGCGCGTTTTCCTGGGGCAGATAACCGAATGATAAGCCCCGCTGGAAAGTGACCTCGCCCTCGTCGGGAGTCACCTGGCTCAGCATGATCGCGAATAATGTGGTTTTGCCGGCGCCGTTCGGGCCGACCAACCCGATCCGATCTTCGCGATTCACCTGCAAGGTCGCGTCGGCGAACAGGACGCGGTCGGCGAAGCTCTTGCGAATTCCGGAGAGTGTCAACATGACGGGCGAATTCGCAGGGTTACACTGACCAGATCGGATTTCGCCATTGTTTCCAGCTGGCGAGCGGCGTCTTTCCCAGTGCTATCATCCTGCCCGCAGTGGGTATTTGGGTTTGGTTATTTTTTCGGGAGGATTTTTTTGCAAGGCTTTGAGGACCTCGTCGACGGCGCGTTCGAGTTGTGGATCGTGGCCTTTGGCCATGAGCGAGGGGTCATCGACGACCGCTATGTCGGGGTCAACACCGTGCCCTTCAATGATCCACTCGCCTTTGGTGCTGTAGATGCCGAAGGTGGGCACAGTAACGCTGCCGCCATCGACTAAAGGCGGAGTGCCGGTAATGCCGATGAGACCGCCCCAGGTCCGCGTGCCAATGAGGGGCCCGAGTTTCGCTTTTTGGAAATAGAATGGGAAGCAATCGCCACCGGAGCCGCTCCAGCCGTTAATCAGCATCGCTTTCGGACCCCCGTTGCTGACCTGGGGCCAGGTCCAATCCTCGCCATCGCGGACGCCCCAATAATTGAGCGGTTTGCGGCCGAGCATCTCGACAAAGCGGTCCGGGATCTGACCACCGCTGTTGAACCGTTCATCGATGACGAGCCCCTCCTTGTTGTATTGCGCGCGGAACTGGCGAACGAGCTCGGATTGGCCGTGCCGTCCGGTATCGGGGACATAGACGTAACCAATCCTGCCGTTGCTGGCCTCATCGACTTGCTTGCGGTTTTTCTCAATCCACGCCAGGTGACGCAGGCGCGATTCGTTGGTCAATGTTTGAACCAGGATTTCGCGCGCACCTTCCAGTTTAGGTTCATTGTTGACGGTAATGAAGACGGGCTGGTCAGCGAGTCCTTGAAACGCGGCATAGGGCTCCTCGGTTGTATCCAGGGGCAATGAATTGACCGTGAGCAAGTAGTCCCCTTCCTTCACATCGACGCCCGGCTGCTTCAACGGCGAGCGAATTTCAGCATCCCAGGGCGCGCCTTCGACGATGTGCTTGATTCGATACGCGCCGTTCTCCAAAGTGAAATCCACACCGAGATAACCCACCCCCCGCTTTTTGCTGTCCTCCACATCTCCGCCGCTGCGGTAGGTGTGCGATGAACTCAGCTCGCCGATCAGTTCGCCGAGGACATAATTGACGTCCCAGCGAGTGACCGCGTCTTTGAGGATGGCGTCATAGCGAGTCCGCATGGCGGCCCAATCGACGCCGTGCATATTGGGATCGTAGAAATAATCGCGCTGCAAACGCCAGGCCTCCGTGAACAGTTGTTCCCACTCAGCCACCGGATCGATCACGGTCTCAAGCGAACGAATCGGCAGTTTCTTCTCGAATTTTTGTCCCTCTTTGACCTCGATGATTGCGTAATCATCTTTACGGCGCACCAGCAGCTTTGATTCTTTGGCGGCGAGAATGGCATCATCGACGTCCTCGAGGATGGTTTTGTCTTCGCGTTTTTCAAAATCGTAATAGACGAGCGTGCTTTTCTCGTCGGCAGAGCCGGTGCGCGGCGGGCGCCGATAAACCAATTTGCCCTTCACGGCTGCGAGGTCGCGGAAATCCCCTGGTTTGGGAGGCAAAACCACAGCGCGTGATTCGAAATCCGCCCATTCAATTTCGACAGGTTTGACCGGCTTCTCCTTTTCTTCCTTTTCCTCAGTATCGGTTTCCTTCTTGTCGGGTTTGGATTCGTCTTTGGCTTCCTCTTTGTCGTCGTTTTTGGCGACTAGTTTGGGTTCGTCCTTTTTCTTGTCCTTCTCGTCGGAGGGTTTTTTATCCTTCTCTTTGGAAGAACTCTTATCCTTGTCCTTATCTTTTTCCTTCTTCTCACCCTCGTCATCGTTGCGTGGGGCCAGGGGGGAAGCCACGTCATGGCGTAGTGGAACGGCGACCAGTTGATATGTATTGGCGTATATCCAGGTATTATCGAGGTCGCTGTAAATCGGGGAGAAATCGCGGCCGGAACGATAGAAGAGGTATTTGCCTTCCGGATCGAAGACGGGCTCGTCGTCATCATAATAGCCACTGGTAACGACGCGGAGTTTGTCTTCTTTCGTATCGTACAAGGCGATGGCGGTATGTTGATTTTCCTGGTCCTGGGCGTAAGCGAGCCAGCGGCTGTCTTTGGACCAGCTGAACTTCAAATGGCTCAGACCGTCATGATACAACCAGAGCTGCTTGCCGATCTGCCGTGTTTCCTTTTTGTCCAGGTCATACAGGTGAATACGCATCGCCTGGTCGACAAAAGCGATCTTGCGGCTGTCGGGTGACCAGTACGGACGGTAGCGGAAGCCGGGGCCGAGTTTGGTCAGGACTTCCTCCTCGCCGGAGCCATCCGCCGAGCGCACGGTTAATTCATATTCGCCAGAGCGATCACTGAAGTAAGCGATGCTCTTGCCGTCGGGTGACCAGGCCGGGTAGCGCTCGGCAATTCCGGAGCTGCGCGTGAGATTGCGCACGACGCCATGCTCGGCGGGCACGGTGAAGATCTCCCCGCGCGCCTCAAATGCTGCGCGCTTGGCCGATGGCGAAATGGTCGGCTCGTGGACGGCTTTGGAAACGTCCTCAAGATGCGCCTTAAGGGTCGCCCGATCCGTCAGGACCTGGATATGGACCTCGGAATACTTTTCGGTTGCGAGGTCCATCAGATAAAGGCGGCCGCCATTTTCGAAAACGATGTCGTTGGGCCCGATGTTGGGGAAATGGGTATCGAATTCTTCGAAGCGGGTGATTTGGCGGAATTTATTGTTTTTGGTGTCGAAGGCCCAAATGTTGGCCCGCTTACGGGCGTCGCGGTCCGACAGAAAATAGAGGGTTGAGCCGTGCCACATCGGCTGAGAGTTGGCGCTGTCGTTTCCCGTGATATCCTTGGCGGCATAGGTCCCGAGATCGAACAGCCAGATGGCTGAGTTCATACCGCCGCGATACCTTTTCCAGGTGCGAAAATCGACCGAGATTGGGATGTAGGCCAGAGTCTTGCCGTCGGGGGAAATCGCGCCGAACTCGCCGTAAGGGACGGGTAGTTTTTCCGGCAGACCGCCTTTCGCGGAGATCTTGTAGAGTTGATTGAACCGGTCCTTCTCGCTGGTGCGCGAAGTGGCAAAGAGGAGCGATTGGCCGTCGGGATACCACTCGAGCATGCGGTCCGGGTCGCCGTGGTAGGTCAGGCGTTTGGGCAATCCGCCGGCTGAGGGCACGACATAAATATCGGTATTGCCGTCGTAATTGCCGCTGAAAGCGATTTGTGAGCCGTCGGGAGAAAAGCGCGGGAAGCTCTCTTCGCCTTTGGGGGAGCTCAGGCGCATCGCCGGGCCGCCGGTCCGAGGCGCGACCCAGATGTCACCGGCATACACAAAGACAATTTGGGTCGCCGAAACGTCCGGATAACGCATCATCCGGGCGTCGACGCCGCAAGGGGAAGCGCCGTTTGTTTGCGCAGTTAGGGTGCCCAGGCCTGAAAGTCCAATCCCGAGAATGAGAAAGAGTGAAGTTCGCATTTTACAGTGAAAACCCATAATAGAGATTACCCGGCACCGAGAAAGCGATTTCTTGAGGGGCAGCGAAGTAAGTGACCCTGGGAACTCTAATCGGCGCCTACACACTCAATCTGCGGTGGCCCTCCAGGAGACGTTCAGCTGAAACAATCGGCCCTGAACGCGGTAGAAAAAAATGAAGCGATGAAATGGCGCTCGAACGGGCCACGACCGCGTTCCAGCAAGCTCCGGATAAGTATCGAACCGTGGTTGCCCGATTTCAGGATTATGTCGTAACGCGATTCGTCCACAGCCTGAGTGATACGAGTCAGCGCGGGTGGTAGATGGGATCAAGGTCTGTTTCCAGTAAGTTCCACTGCTTTTCGAGATCGGTGTCAAACCCTTTATATTTGATTGTGAAGCATTTACACATCACTTTTAAAATCCCTTGACACCGATATAGCATTGTGATATCACTTTTATATCATGCGGTGGAAGCTACGATGAAGAAAGGAAACGACTATGAACGATTCGATGATCAACACCAATCGCGAGCGCACGGTAACAGTGCACAATGGCTGGGTGATGTTGCCTGTGCTGATCGCGCTCGAGCTGGGCAGCCTGGCGACATTCATCTATTCGGTAGCGGTGAGTAATCAGAACGGCGGGCATCCTTACTGGCCTCTGTTCGTCGTGGGTTTACTCGGGATGATTCTGGCTGTAGTGCTCATGCCAGGTCTATTCACCTTACAACCCAACGAGGCCCGGGTGTTGGTGCTGTTTGGCAAGTATAAAGGGACGGTACGCGAAAGCGGGTTTCATTGGGGTAATCCGTTCTATTCGAATGGAGCGAGACTGGGTCAGCACTTTGAGTCGTTCAAACAAAAGATGCAGGCGGTGGCTGAAAAGCGTCCCGTTGAAAATCGTCTGCCGAAATCAGGAGGGCGCAACAGGATTTCGTTGCGTGCCCGCAACTTGAACAGTGAGAAGCTCAAGGTGAATGACAAGCGGGGCAATCCGGTCGAGATTGCCGCGGTGATTGTCTGGCGAGTCCAGGACACGGCGCAGGCAATGTTCGATGTGGATGATTACGAGACCTACGTAAGGATTCAAAGCGAGTCGGCAATCCGCCACGTTGCCAGCGCATATGCTTACGACCATGGGGAGGAAAATGAGATCACTCTGCGCAGCGGAGTCGATGAGGTTTCGCTGGCATTGCAAAAGGAATTGCAGGCGCGGCTCGACAAAGCTGGTGTAGTAGTAGATGAAGCTCGCTTAACCCACCTTGCGTATGCGCCGGAGATTGCGCAGGCGATGCTGCGGCGTCAGCAGGCCGAGGCGGTGATCGCCGCGCGGCAGAAAATCGTCCATGGCGCGGTGAGCATGGTGGATATGGCGTTGAAGGAGTTGGCCGAGAAACAAGTGGTCTCGTTGGACGACGAGCGAAAGGCGTCGATGGTCAGCAACTTGATGGTGGTGCTCTGCGGCGAAGCCGAGGTGCATCCAGTGGTGAATACCGGAACGCTCTACACATAAACAGGGTCGGGACGAGAACCCAGCCAGCATCGCGCGACAAATGGCCGAAAGGAAATCATTCCTGCTGCGGATCGACCCCGGGCTTTGGGCGGAGCTGGAAGCCTGGGCCGCTGATGAGTTGCGCAGCGTAAACGGACAAATCGAGTATTTGCTCAAACAAGCGGTAGTCAGGCGGAAAAGTCCTGCGATGCCGGGTTCGACGGGCAACGCAGGGGAAGGGAATCAAACCACGGGAGCCTGAGATGACGGGAGTTCAAGAAACCATTGGAGCGTGCCAAATCGATGAAAATCGGAATCGTAGGCGCTGGACATTTGGGTAGCACACTGGCGCGGCATTTTGCCAAAGCGGGTCACCTCGTTGCCTTGAGCAACTCGCGGGGACCAGCATCTTTGGCACGGTTGGTCGAATCGATTGGCCCAAGCGCTCGGGCTGAAACTGTTGATGGAGCGGCGGCGTTCGCTGAGCTGGTTGTGCTCGCGGTGCCCTGGCGCAATCCGAAAGCGCTTCCCAGTCCTGCTCGGGTCGCAGGGAAGATCGTCATCGATGCGATGAACGCGTATTCGGCTGAAGGCGAGATCCTCGATCTGGGCGAGAAGAGTTCGAGTGAGGAAGTTGCGCAGCGTTTGCCGGGCGCCCGGTTGGTGAAGGCGTTCAACACGCTCTATTATCACACGCTCGCGGTGGAGGCGCGGCAGTCCAATCAATTGGTTGTCTTTGTGGCCGGCGATGACGCAGACGCCAAGGCGAGGGTGTCACGGCTGATTGGGGACATTGGCTTTGCGCCACTGGACACTGGTTCACTGCGCGACGGCGGTCGCAAGCAACAACCTGGTTCGGCCATTTACAATCGGCCGATGACCATTTCAGAGGCGCGCGCAGCTCTTGGGCTATTGCAGGCGGGCGAAGCGCCGTAGCGGCAGGCGTCTCGCCTGCCTTAGAGCCGGGCATCTTGCCCGGCGGGGGAAGGAACCTGTGATGTTCCCTCAGCCTCTGTATGCTGCTCCAGGCCGATGATGGGCGATCCAGGCGGCGAGACGCCGTCTTCTACGTCAGGCGGGACGCACTGACGCTACACCCTTGCGGGCATCGGCATTGAGATGTACTGGTGAACAGGAGTTATGAACATCGAGAAGCCAAAATCTGGCTCCCTCATCCGTAGCACGAATCCGGCGACAGGTCAGGTCCTGCGTCAGTTCGAGGCTGATTCCAGGCAACAGGTTGAACAAAAACTTCAGCGCGCCAGCGAGAGTTTCCGCAGTTATCGTTCTTGCGATTTTTCAAAACGAGCGGAGCTGATGGGCCGCGCGTCCGAACTGCTTGAAACCGACAAGGTGGAATTCGCGCGGACGATGACATTGGAAATGGGCAAACCGTTACGGGCGGCGATCCAGGAAGTCGAGAAATGTGCCCTGGCGTGTCGTTATTATGCCCAGAACGCAGCGCGATTTTTGACGGATGAGGAAGTGCCGATTGAGCAGGGGCGGAGTTTCATTCGCTATGAACCGATCGGCGCGGTGCTGGCGGTGATGCCGTGGAATTTTCCTTTTTGGCAGGTGTTCCGTTTCGCCGCGCCGGCACTGATGGCGGGCAACGTTGGCCTGCTCAAACATGCGTCAAATGTGCCTCAATGCGCGGTAGCAATTGAGGACGTTTTTCGCCGGGCCGGTTTCCCCGAGGGAGCTTTCCAGACCTTACTGATTGGTTCGGGTGAAGTAAGCGGGGTGATTGCCGACCCGCGTGTGAGTGCGGTCACTTTGACCGGGAGTGTCGGGGCAGGCAGTAGCGTCGCGGCTATCGCCGGGAAGCAAATTAAGAAAACGCTTCTCGAACTCGGCGGAAGCGACCCGTTCATCGTAATGCCGAGCGCGAACCTCGAGAGCGCGACCGCGACCGCGGTGCAGGCGCGAACGATCAACAACGGCCAATCCTGCATCGCCGCCAAACGGTTCATCGTGCATCGGAAAGTCGCCGAGCAGTTCGAGCGCCGTTTTGTGGAACGCATGTCGAAATTGAAAGTGGGAGATCCGATGGATGAGAGCACCGACATCGGACCTCTTGCAACCATGGATGTGCTGGACACGCTCGAAGAACAAGTCGATAGGACGGTCAAACTTGGCGCGCGTATGCTGCTTGGTGGCAAGCGTCTCGAACGAGCCGGTTATTTTTTTGCGCCGACCGTGTTAAGCAACATTCCTCCCAATTCGCCGGCACACCAGGAGGAGCTTTTTGGTCCAGTCGCTTCGCTGTTTCGGGTCGATAGCATTGAAGAGGCGCTGGCGTTGGCTAACGATACCTCCTTTGGGCTTGGCTCGTGTGCCTGGACCAATGATCAGCGCGAGCGTGAGCTTTTCATCGACCACATTCAGGCGGGGCTGGCCTTCATCAACGGGATGGTCGCTTCCGATCCCCGGCTTCCCTTTGGCGGAGTAAAACAATCCGGCTACGGCCGTGAACTGAGTTACCACGGCATCCGCGAATTCGTGAATATCAAAACCGTGGTGATTCAGGAGAGTGGCGAAAAACAGCAAGCGACCGAGTAGCACTTTGTAATCGGAATTCGGCAGGATCCTAATCACAAAGCATCTTTGTCCACTTTGACAACGAATTCGTATGCCGGCACGCTCAATTTTTCAAACCAGACCTGTTTGCCCGGGTAACGGCCCGAGGCTTTTTCGCTTAGCAATTTAACGGCGTATTGAGCCTTCTCAACCTCCAAGGCCGTCCTGTAACCGCGCAGGCGCAGAGCCTGAGGATGGGATCCTTTGGGAACATAAAGATAAAGGTGTGTAGTTTTACTGGCCGCCGCATTACCGAGAATATGAAAGGATGGCGACCAGTTGCCCTGGTTGTCCTTGATGTCAGAAACGACAAATGGCGTAGGCTTCCTTCCCTCGTTTCGAACAGCGAGCGCTAGTCGCTCGCACTCGACGTTGGAGAACGGCGGACCGTAGGAAGCCTCCGCGTTCACAAACCAAACGCTGACTTTGTTGACGCCATTATCCCGCCCAAGCACCGCCAGCGTTGTCACACCGAGCAACAGAGTGACAGACACACTGCTAATTAAGGCGATCCTTCGACTCATGGCGTGTGGGCAAGCACCTCGCGATTATCCTGCAGACAACGCTCTGGCCTTAATTAGCGCGCGCAGCGCCGCAGCCGAGTTCGAGATTCGATTGCTCATATCGTATCCCTGCCGAGGTCATGAAGCACGCACTCGCTCTTTTCGCTCGCCATCTTGACCTGCCACCGAAGGCGAACGCCCGAGTAGGCAACATAAATGATGCCCTCTTTTGGATACGCCGCGTCGCGGATACCAGCCAGGCCGGCCAGTTCAGAAACAACGACTGGCCAGTCGAGCGCACGACTTGGTT
>DATJGF010000178.1:0-11923 GCA_035495315.1 Candidatus Limnocylindrales bacterium | reverse complement strand
CACGCCGTCTTTATCGACCGCGACGGAACTCTAATCGAGGAACGTAATTACCTGTCGCGCCCCGAAGACGTCACCGTGTTTCCTGGCGCCGGCGCCGCTCTAAAACGACTCCAGGATCACGGATTCAAACTCTTTATCGTCTCCAACCAATCCGGCGTCGGCCGCGGCTATTTCACCATGGCCGACGTCGAGCGCGTCAACCAGCGACTGCTGCAGGAGTTGAAAAAAGACGGGGTGATTTTTCAGAAGATCTATATTGCCCCCGAAGCCCCTGACACTCCCAGCCGCGGTCGAAAGCCCTCGCCTCAGTTCCTGTTTGACGCGCGGGATGAATTTGGCGCCGATTTGTCAAACAGCTACATCATCGGGGACAAACTCATCGATCTGCAGACCGGCTGGAATGCGGGCGTGAAGAAAAGCATCCTCGTTCGAACCGGCTACGGCGCCGAGCTCGAACGCGAATCTTCCGCCAGGCTGAATGCCGCCGTCATCGTCGACCATCTCTCCGCCGCCGCCGATTGGATTTTAAAGAACTCCTATTAACCGCTGGGCTGCTCTGCTATTTGCCATCGATCTTTGCCATTTGAGATTTGCCATCGGCCATTTCCGTCCCCTTTGCTATTTGCCATCTGCAATATGGGATACGGTGGTTCCCCGTTGTAACAGTTCTAACGATTCATGTTTCAACGCATTCGTCATCGTTATTTCCCTCCCCCTCCCCTCCGTATTCTTTCCCCTTTGACTTTCCGCCCCCCACCTTGGATCGTGGACTTTGGACTTAAAGCATGTGCGGCATCATCGGATACGTCGGTAAGAAGTCCGCTGCGCCCATCCTGATCGATGGATTGCGTCGGCTCGAGTACCGCGGTTATGACAGCGCCGGGCTTGCCGTCCTTGCCGAGCCCGGTCTCTTGGTCCGCAAAAAAAAGGGGAAGATCGACGAAGGCCTCGCGCCGCTCCTCAAGCAACAACCCGCGTCCGGCTCGCTCGGCATCGGCCACACCCGCTGGGCCACCCACGGACCGCCCTCGGACGAAAACTCTCACCCGCATCTGGACCAGTCCGGGCGCATCGCCGTCGTCCACAACGGTGTGATTGAAAATTACGATCGCCTCAAGCAACGGCTGCTGGCCGCCGGCCACACCTTTCAGTCCGGCACCGACACCGAGGTCCTGGCCCATCTCATCGGCGATTATTTCGACAAGCGCCGCGGCAAAAACGCCGACCCCGATTCCCTCGCGGCGGCGGTTCGCGACGCCCTCCGCGAAGTCATCGGCACCTACGGCCTCGTCGTCATCAGCACCGAACAGCCCGATACGATGATCGGCGCGCGCCGCGGCTCGCCCCTCATCATCGGCATCGGCGAAGGCGAGCACTTCATGGCCAGCGACGCCAATGCCATTGTCGCTCATACTCGCCAGGTCGTTTTTCTCAACGACTACGATATCGCCACTGTCACCGCCGAGCGTTTTGAGGTCCAGAATCTCGGCGCGACGACTGCCAACGTCCAAATCAGCAAGCTCGAATTCAGCGCCGAAGAAGCCCAGCGCGGCGAGTTTTCCCATTTCATGCTCAAAGAAATCTTCGAGCAACCGCGCACGGTCGAAAACGCGTTGCGCGGCCGGATGGATCTCGAAGGCGCGACCGCCCGTTTCGGCGGCCTCAACCTGACTCCGGAAGCGCTGCGCTCGATCGATCGCATTGTGATTGCGGCCAGCGGCACCAGCTGGCATGCCGCCCTCATCGGCGAGTACCTCATCGAGGAATTTGCGCATATCCCCGTCGAGGTCGAGTTTGCCCATGAATTTTGCTATCGCAATGCACCGCTGGAACGCGGCACCGTTCTGCTGGTTATCTCCCAATCCGGCGAAACGGCCGACACACTGGCCGCGCTGCGTGAGGCCAAACGCCGCGGCCATCGCGCGCTGGCCATCGTTAACGTCGTCGGCAGCACCATCGCTCGCGAGGCCGACGGCGGCATCTATATGCACGCCGGACCGGAAATCGGCGTCGCTTCCACCAAGGCTTTTGTTTCGACCCTGACCATTCTGCTGCTGCTCGCGATCCATCTCGGCCGAATGCGCATGCTCTCCGCCCGGCGCGCCCTGGAAATCCTTAAAGCGCTGCAGGCTGTCCCCGCACAAATCGAGACCCTGCTCAGTCAGAGCAAAGAGCTCCGCGAGCTCGCCCTGAAATATGCGTCGGCCGAGCATTTCTTCTTCCTCAGCCGTGGTTACAGCTTTCCGGTCGCCTTGGAAGGCGCGTTGAAACTTAAGGAAATCTCCTATATCCACGCCGAAGGCTATTCCGCTGCCGAGATGAAACATGGCCCGATCGCGTTGATCGACTCGAAAACCCCCACCGTGTTCCTGGTGCCGCGCGATTCGATGTACGAAAAAACCATGGCCAATCTCGCCATGATCCGCGCCCGCAAAGGCCCGATCATCGCGGTGGCCACCGAAGGCGACCGCCAAATCGTGCCCGTCGCCGACGACATCATTTTCCTGCCTGAAACGCTCGAACCCGTCTATCCCATCCTCGCCACCATTCCTCTGCAACTCCTCGCCTACCACATCGCTCTCCACCGCGGCTGCGACGTCGATAAACCACGCAATTTGGCAAAATCCGTCACTGTCGAGTAGTAGTAGTGCATCTTTATTCGGAGGAGGAGGAGGAACTACTACTGTAGAGAGGTCGCCCGACGCCCTAGTTACGGCCCCGATGGCTCACAAGTGCGCCAATTGCACGGACACGATCGTCAGCAAAGTGGACTACGGCACCAAAGGCCCGAACCACACTGTCACTAAAGTCGTGAAACACAACCGCACCGACTGCTCGACCCTGATCAGCCTTGCAGCAGGCCCGGTTGCAAACTGGGATGTTTCTCTATTCGGATGCAGATAGCATTTACGGTCCGCATTTCGACGTTCCCGCAGGTTTCGCCCGTCGCAACAAAAACGCCAGATATGCTCCTGCCGTAACGTCGTACGCCAGGCACCACCCCGGCCACCACACTGGAACGCCGGGATTGGATATCAAGTGGCCATGCACTAAGTCGAACAGCCCGTGACCAACAAGTCCAATGACGACCCACCACAGCGCCTTCTTGAAGCCGGTCACCGCGGCCAGCAGGAACAACGCGATGGGAAAACATTCAATCACCAGCGCATGGGTTGACCCAGCCATAATCGCAAAAAGTGCGTAATAGGACGCGACAACCGCCAGCACCGCCGGATAAAAACACCGATCCCGGTCCATCCCAATCACACTGGCACCGATTGAAATCGCCAGAGCCAGCACAATGCCGACTAGATATTCCATGATTTATCTTTTCCATTTGTTTGCATGCCAAACGAAATCAAATCCATCTCCCGACGTCTGAGCAATACGCTTTGAACTTATCCCCAAAGATCGACGTTAGTGCTCTCTCTTCTGGTTTAATCTGGAATTCATTCATGTAAACGACGAATGCAGGTAGAACCAGAAAACCCACAAGGTTGCCTCTCGACATGGCCCATCCGGCCAAAACTAAAAGAAATCCCAAATACATTGGGTTGCGAGTGCGGCGGTAGATTCCAGAGGTGACAAGTGACGAAGACGATTGAGGCTTTGTAGGATTGACCGTCGTCTTCGCGCGCCGGAACTCAACCACCCCGAGCGCGCACGTGGCGACGCCCAACAACCCGAATATCCACGCGATGCTCCATCGGAACGGAAACTCAAAATTGAGTCTCGGCACATACGCAGATCCAAGCCACGTCAAACCCGCAGCAAAAATCACGAGCGCAACCGGTGGGACCTTTAATTCGAGCGCGTGCACGCAGCGAGTATGCATAACCGAACCATTGATTAAACGAAATTGAGATCACCCAATTGAGGCCGCCCCGGTCTTAACCGGGGCGGCCATAACATTTGCACTGGAACGAGGCTTCAGAAGTTTCGGACGAAATCCAATTGAATCAGCAGGGCTGCCACGAACTTTGCGGGTTAGGCAGCCCTGCCGTCAGAGTCGATCTTGGTTGCAGCAGCAATCTGGGCGCGTTGCCCTTACTCCTGCAGCACGCGATAGAAGCCTTGATTACCGCTATGCGTGGCCGTGTCAAGATAGGAGGTCGTGAGGCCGCCCGAAACCAGGCCCGTTACCAGCGGCGTCCAGGTAGTTGATGCGCCGAGGGAGGTGGCAAAAAGCACCGAGTAGGTCTTACCCGTGGCACTGGACCAGGTGAGATTGACGCCGCTGCTATCGGCAGTTACATCGCTGATGACCGGTTTGGTTAAACGAACGGATAGGTCGTCAATGACCATCGTGCCGGTCACCGAAGAAGCACCGCCGGAGGCGAAGTTGACTCGCAACTGGGTGGTGCCTGACGGTACGGCCAGCCGCTGGAATTGCCGTTCGAAAGGTGAGCCGGCGACACTGCCATTCCAGCCGGGACTTTGGCCGGTGACGTTGAAATCCTGTCCGTCCAGGCGGGCACTGCCGGCATCGAGGAAGGCGAAGCTCAAACGCATGCTGCCATTGGTGACGCTGTAGATTTGGTACCACTGCAGGTCCAAGACGTCCCCGCCGGAGACGATATTGGTGAGGTTAAAGAATAAGTACCATTCGCCATAATTGGCGGCATCATTATCTACCAAGGCTAGGGAATGAGCGGAGCTGACTGAATTACTGGTGGTGACCTGGTCGATCGAGCTCGCGCTGCCGCCCCGTTGCCACCCGCCCGAGGGGGAACCGAAAATAGGATCGTCCAGCTGAAGGCCCAGTTCAAACGTCGGGTTGGGGAAAAAGTTTCCGGCCAGAACAGTCGGAGGCACTACGTTGACTGAGAGGTCGTCAATAACCATAACCCCGGTAATGGAGGGGTCTCCGCCGGAGACCAGGGAACAGCGCATTTTCACCGCACCAGGGGGAACGGCCAAAGTTCCATTTCGCTTGGTAAAGGTTGAATCCTTGATGGTGCTCACCCATCCGGGACTGTTCGTGCCGGTAGTGACAAAGTGGGTTGCTGCGCCAACCTGGGCATCGGTGCCATCAAAGAACAGGACGCTCAAGCGCATTTCGGGGCCGCTAAGGCTGTACATTTCAAACCACTGGATATTCAACGTGTTACCGGGGCTGGCATTGCCGCTGAGCGCGACGTCGGAATACCACTCGCCGTAACCGCTACTAGCGGTATTGGCATCAATCACCGCCAGGGCATGGCCTGAGCTGGTGTAGTTATTGGTGATGACCTGGTCAATGGAGGCGTCGCCGCCACCGCGATTCCAATTCGAGGGTGTGCCATTGGTTTGGTCGAGGCCGCTGCCAACCTCGAAAGTCGAGTTCACCCAGAAATTACCTGGCAATAGGTCCGCATGAGGCGCGCGGGCCACGGATAAATCATCAATGATCATGACTCCGGTGATCGAGGGATCTCCGCCAGAGACCAGGGAACAGCGCATCTTGACCGCACCGGTCGGCACCGCCAAAGACGCATTCCGCTTGGCGAACGTGGAGTCCTCAATCGTGCTGACCCAGCCCGGACTACTCGTGCCGGTGGTGACAAAGTGTGTTGTTGTGCCAACCTGGGCGTCCGTGCCATCAAAAAACAGGACGCTGAGGCGCATTTCCGGGCCACTAAGGTTATACATTTCATACCACTGGATATTCAACACATCACCGGGGCTGGCGTTGCCACTAAGCGCGACGTCGGAATACCACTCGCCGTAACCGCTGGCAGTAGTATTGGTATCGACGACAGCCAAGGCATGGGTTGAGCTGGTGAAGTTTTGTGTGATGATCTGGTCAATCGAAGCATCGCCGCCACCGCGATTCCAATTGGAAACGGTGCCGGTTGTCTGGTCGAGATTGGTGCCAAGCTCGAAAGAAGGATTGACCCAGAAATTGCCCGACAGGAGGTTCGGGACGGGTGAGCGGGCCACGGATAGATCATCAATGATCATGACTCCGGTAATACTTGGCGAACCGCCTGAAACCAGGGAACAGCGCATCTTCACCGCGCCGGGCGGCACCGCCAAGGACCCATTCCGCTTGGTGAAGGTGGAGTCCTCAATCGTGCTGACCCAACCGGGACTACTCGTGTCGGCGGTGACAAAGTGAGTTGTTCCGCCAACCTGGGCGTCCGTGCCATCAAAGAACAGCACGCTGAGGCGCATCTCGGGGCCATCGAGGTTGTACATTTCATACCATTGGATATCTAAGGTGTCGCCTGGGCCGGCATGACCGGTGAGCGCAACGTCGGAATACCATTCGCCATAGCCGTCGCTGCCGGTATTGGAATCCACCACCGCCAACGCATGGGTTGAGCTCATAGAGTTGTTGGTGATCACCTGGCAAATTGTGGGGTCGCCGCCACCGCGATTCCAATTGGAGACGGTGCCCGTTGTCTGGTCGAGGTTGGTGCCAAGCTCGAAAGAGGAGTTCACCCAGAAGTTATTAGGGAGGGAATCTGCGCAGGCTGGATTGGCGGTCAGGAGCAGCGCGGCTGCGCCAAGTAGAGCAAGTTTGTAATTCATATTCGGTTTTTCGTTTTCTTAATTTATTCAATTAGTTGCTCGTATGGGATCACGCATTCATCCGCAGGTGCGAACCCTCACGGAACAAAGGCTTCATACAGGCCTGTCTCGAGTGTGCCTGGCCTCTTTAGCTAGTGAGGAGCCAACGCCAGCTCGCCTTCTCTATTCACTTATTTTGAAGCGTGTTAGAGGAATTTGGATGGACTTTGGTGCTGGAAGGATGAGGGCAAGGACCGTGCAAACTGCATTATTCCCACTCGTTTTCCATGCTTATTGCACGCTCAACGAGGCCCGATAATATTCAACCACCATGACTGCCCAGCCAAGGAAGGATCGCTTACAATTAGTCCGCGCTCCGGTGCAGGTCACGCTTCGATCCGACGGATCAGGCAATGCATTTGGCGATAAGGTAGGCTGCGCCTGCCGCCAGGCTGCCGACCAGAGCGGTCTGCAATGCGCCCTTGAACTTGGGAACGCCGGTGAAGTGGCCCTTCACAAAGCCAAATACCGCGAGAGCCAGCAAGGTTATCGCAGCAGACAAGCGCAACGCCTGTCCCGAATCATGCATGAGCATGTACGGCGCGAGCGGTACCAGTCCGCCAATGACGTACGATGTGCCGATAGTGAGGGCGCTGCGTACGGCGCGTTTGGGGTTCGGTTCCTCCAAACCCAATTCGAAGCGCATCATGAAATCGCGCCACGCCTCGGGCTTTCGTACGAGCGCGGTGACGATGGGGGCGCATTCCTCTGCCGTCACCCCGTACTGTTGGAAGAGGTCCACGATTTCCTGCTTTTCCACGTCCGCTTTCTCCACGATCTCTTGTTCTTCGCGTCGGCGCTCGTTGAAGAAGTGCTCGGCATCGCTCCTCGCGGCCAGGTAACCGCCCAGGCCCATCGCGATAGAACCGGCAGCGATCTCCGCCAACCCGGCGGTAACGACAATATGAGTGGAGGTCAACGCGCCGGAGATGCCCGCGGCCAACGCGAACGGCACCGTCAACCCATCCGCCATGCCAATCACCACGTCGCGGACGGAATCACTCCCCGAGAAATGTTGTTCGATGTGTTGCATATCACCAGCGTCGAGCGTGGCGGCCAGGTCCGGTTAGCGCTTCGAAGCCGGAGATGACGTTGAACAGCTCCTCGTCGATGCCCCTCTGGCGCAAACCGTGGAAGCTGCCGTGAAGATTCTCCAACCATTCGTCGATGTTTTGATCCACACTGCCATCGCCGCGAGGCGGCTGGCGTTTTGGCGGAGGGATTCGGCGCGCGCCCGAAAGAGCGACATGAAAAGATCTTTGAGGATGAGCGCGTCGAACATACGTGGTAAACTGGCCTTATCATTCATGGTGCAAGCCTTGATTCGGCAAGGCCGGGCTCGTAGCGGAACAGGAACACCAGTGCTCGTTCTGCTCAATCTTCCACGGCGAAGCCGACTTTTATAGTCACTTGCCAGTGGTTCACCTTTCCTTTGTTGATACTGCCTCGCGTCTCAACGACCTGGAACCAGCTCAAGTTCTTGACGGTTTTGTGCGCCCGTTTAATGGCGCTGGCAACCGCCTCCTCAATGGAGGTAGTCGAGGTGCCGGTGAGTTCGACAAGTTTATAAACGTGGTCTTTCATACGATTGGATGGAAAGTGAGGGTTGGGCCTGGATTTCTTCTCATGCTTTTTTCCAGCTAGGGATGTGCCGCTGGCTTCCCGTCTGTCATCAGCCTGCCAATCAGTGGATTATGACGTTGAGCAGTATGGGGACGTGCTTCTTGTTCATGCAATTTGCCACCTGCCGGTTGCCAACACCTTGCGCTTTGCACGAGCGCCGCGCATGCGGAACGCGTTACGATTCCGAACATCAACGACCGAAGCTGGGGGCTTGGCTATTCCTCTCCTTTGCGGACCTCCACACGCATCCGGCTCAGCTTCTCGTAAACCCGTCCCCGACGACGGAGGGGCCACCAATCGTACAAATAAATCTGCATTGGCCGCCACATGGCCACCCAGCCCGCAATGGTGAGGCTCTCCCGTATCAAATTCGGGAAGGTGCCTATAGCTTGGCCGGTGAGCGCGTTGCTCACCGCCAAACAGGCCATTAGAAACACCAACCCGATCGCCAGGCTCTGCCGACCTTCTTTCATCAGCCGGCCGAATTCCAGCCGGTTTAACCTGGCCCTATACTCGAAATAGTTATGCACGGCCTCTTCGATCAGTGGCTGCGGCTCCGATCCTGATGGAGACTCACGGAGATGAACGACCAGGACGACCGGGTCGTTTACCGGAAATTCCCGCACCCAGCTCACGATGAATTCTTCCGCGTCATGATCGAGGTCTCTCTCGTGGAAGGGCGAGTGGTCCATCGTATTGAAGAGTTGACCGACCTCCCTTAGGTTCATCTCAACTCGATGAGGGACCGTCGCGTCGCTGATGGGCGGTTCGTGCTGCATATCCCGACTTTAGCAGGTTCAGGAATAACCTGACCCAAGTTTCCGCTGTTCAGAAAGCCCGAAGCGGCGCGGGGAAGCCGAAACGTCTGTTCTTACCAATTGTGCGCAGGATTTTGGCTTTGTGCCCGTCAGCCGGCCGTGGCTACCTCGCGGGGACGTGCTCGGTTACCGACAGGATGCCCGCTCACACCAGCTTGAAAAGGCAACGTGCCGCTGTGGGCGCACCCTATTCCCCCGTGCCGGGAGCCTCGAGCCCCTGCTTATGAATACACGACGAATCCAGCCGAAAATAAAGTAAACGTTGCCGGGCAACTGCAGAAGGAAAGCTCGGCCCTGATCTGGAGGCAATCAGCGCCGGTTCGAGCGCCGGCAAGACTTCGCCGGTGCCGAGGATCGCGGCGTAATTAGTATCAAAGCCGACAGATAGTTGGCGGCGCGCAAGGCGAAGGCGGAATCGGGGTTTCCTCGAAAACGAAACGTGCTAACTGAGTCGTGTTGTAGATGCTTAAAGCGACGAAGTCAACTGCCGGAAGAGCGGGTGCAAGGTCCGTCGGCATGGCTAAGCGCGAAGGGCACTCGCGGGCCAGGCTCAACTCGCTCTGAGACCCGCTCACCCCTGACACTAAGCCTTCCGAACTGAAAACCCACGGCTCGCCAGGTCAGAATTGATCTCAGACGCATCAGGCCGTAACAAAGGATCACTAACGTCTCGGGTATTCAAGAACACGGCCCGGCCCAGTCTAGTCAGGATCTCAGCGGGCACCGTGTCCAATGCCGCGCCCCGTGGCACGAGCAGGAACGTATTTGCTGTTTGGGTTCTGTAAATATCGGCGCACATGCTGTTACAATACAAGAAGTTGGTGAACCTTGTAACTGGGGGAAATCCCCCTGCTTCTTCGGCTGAGTTTCAACTTCGGCCTTCGTAAGAGCGAGTCCAGTGCTGGCATGAACCAAGGACACTCCAATCTCCCAGTCTCCGTAGGCACCGGCAATGAAGCCGATGATCCCCAAGCTGACCTTCAAAATACGATATCCCCAAAAGCAGGTCAGGATCCCGGCCACGATGGCCAGGAGAGCACTAACCTGACCAGCCCATGCGTAATCATCCATGCCATATTCGATCCATCAGCCTTCCGGATCACGATTGGCTTGCCGCCTCAGTTTCGGCGTCGCAAACGTTTTGATAAACGAGGAGGAAATCGCAAATCTCCAAACCGGAGGAGCGCCGATGAAAATGCTAAAAGTGGACGTGGAAGGTTATCCCGGAATGGGGTCATGCCTAAAAGTCCAGTTCTCATGGTTTCGTTTATCTTGTTGGGCTCGACGCAACTCCTGCAAACAAGTCGTCATCGGCCTTGCGCGGCAAATAGTCCAAGGCGTTCCTCAGAAAATAGACATAACAACGCTGCCAGCACACTCCGGGCAGCTCCTCCCGGATTTGCTGATTGAGCCCCGGATGGACGTCGCTGACCACCAACTCAACCCCGCTCAACCGGTGTTTTTTCAATTGCACTAAAGCGTCCCGCCAACTGCTCTGGCTTTCACGATTGGCATATTCCGCCCCCAACACTTGGCGCCCGTCCCTCCAGTCAATCGCCAGGACGGAGCACGAGCGAGTGCTGCAAGCCGCATTGGACAGTCGGTTGACTTTAAATCCACCGGTGGGGATATCCCCCAATAACTAACGACCGGGCGATCGCGTAGCATGGTTCGTACGACGATACTGAATGACGACGAATTGAAGTCAGTGTCACGCTGGGAGCGCAGAGAGGCCCAGAGATCTCGGAGTCAGTTCATCTTTTTTATGAAAAAACAACAAATCACCACAGTATCGAAGGTCACTCGCGAACAAATGATTCGCTTGTTGAACGAGGATTTGGCCGGGGAATATCAAGCGATCATTGCCTACACGGTGTACAGCCAGGTGTTGAAGGGTGCCGCGTACACAGACATTGCGCGAGAGCTGGAAGCGCACGCCGGGGAGGAATTGGCGCACGCCATAAAAATTGCCAGGCAGATTGATTATCTGGGCGGCATGCCGGGAGTAACGCCCAAGCCAGTTAAAACTTCAAATGACCCCGTCGCCATGCTGCGCGCGGATCTGGAGAACGAGCGAGAAACGGTGGGGCGTTATCGCGAGCGCATCCGCCAGGCCGAGGCCATGGGTGAATTTGCGTTAAGCGAGACCTTGCGCGCGATCATCGTGCAGGAGCAAGAGCACGAAATTGATTTGAGCGCAGCACTGGACATTAACGTGCCTCTCGCAAAAGAGCCTGCAAGTAAAAACAATGGCCCAAGCCAAGCGAAGAAGCACCCCGTCTCAAGGAATGGCCGACTGGTATGAAACTCCCTTCGAAGAATAACCCCAATAACCACACGCAGAAAATCAAAGCGGCGTGGCGAACTGAACGCACGGCGTCTCACGCAAAAGAGAGGACTACACCATGAATACTAAAATCAAACCTAGCAGCGGGACAATAATGGAAACCGCTAAAATCGGAACAACCAACCCATCGACAGATACATCAATCCCGCTACCTGCCTGCCCCGGTTGCGCCATGATCAAGAATGAGTGGCCTGGCGAAGGATATACGCACGACGGCGAGACTTACTGCTGCCAGGGTTGTGCCGAAAGCACCGGCTGCATGTGCCTCGCTGTCGGGAAATCAGGCTTCTCACGTCGGGGGCAAAGGCTTACGCGGGCGGAGCCGCGACCGGGCGAGCAACGCTCCGGCGCACCGGCGCCGCAGGGTGAATTGAATGGAGAACGCGATAGCCTGGGGACTGAAGAAGCCTTGGATCAAGGCGGGTAGGAGCGTTAGTCGGTTGAGAGTTTGAGTGAAAGCGGGGGGAGAACGCCCAACGCCCAACGTTCAACGTTCAACGTCCAATGAAAAAGATCGCGGTCAGCGCCCGCGGCTACAGGAGATCGACTGCAGCCGACACGGCCGCCGCTACAGGAGTTC
>DATJGF010000177.1:0-93166 GCA_035495315.1 Candidatus Limnocylindrales bacterium | reverse complement strand
CTGTTCGCAGGTTTGTTGCTGCTTGCGGAATTGGCAATCGTCCTCTACGGCTCCGCACTTACCGGCTGGCAGGCCTGCTTTCTGCCGGACACTTTGAGAGGGAAGGTCTCCGGCTGGAACAACGCCGCTAATCTGGGGGGAGGAGCTTTCGGAGCGATGATCTTCCTGGAGATGGCAGAGGCCATACCCTTGCGCACGGCCGGGCTGGTTTTCGCCTGCCTATGTTTCCTGCCGGTATTTCTTTTGCCGTTTATGCCGACCCCGGGCCAGCCAGGGTTCGAGATTCAACGGGTGTTTACCCAAACCTGGCGCAAGGTATGGGAATCATGCCGGAGGCGCGAATGTTTGGTGGGTTTCGCTCTGTTTCTTTCGCCGGCCAGTTGTGCTGCAGCGATCAATTTGTTTTCCGGTCTGGGCAAAGATTTTCAGACGCAACCACAACGTGTCATTTGGGTGACAGGTGCGGGTTGTGCCATTACCAGCGCGCTTGGGTCGGTCCTGGGCGGCTTTTTAGCGGATCGGGTTCACCGCGGAAGATTGTACCTCTGCGCCGGAATCGCGGCGTCGGTTTGCGGCTTATGCATGGCATTCGCCGCACACACGGCCACCACATTTACCCTCGGCGTGCTCGCCTATAATGCAAGCGCCGGAGCCTGCTATGCGGCGTTTTCGGCATTGGGTTTTCAGCTGGTCGGGAAGGATAACCCGGTCGCCAGCACCTTGCTCGGCTTGTTCGCCGCCATGATCAACGGGGCTATTGTCTACATGACCTGGTTTGACGGCGTGGGCTACCGATTTTTCGGCGCGACCGGGCTGCTGTGCGTGGACGCGGGGATGAGCCTGCTCGCAGCGATTCCGTTGTTTTGGCTGGTACGTTTTGCCTTGCAGCCGGCGCGACCGGCATTCGCCACGCAAGGCAAACAGTTATCGATCGGTGAGTCGACCATGCCCAGCGTGTAGTAGCGATGGGCGTCTCGCCTGCCGTAGAGCCGGGGCATCCCGCCCGGCGGCCGAGGCTGGAAGTCGCCAATCCGGATGGCGGGACGCCATCCTCTACGGCAGGCGAGACGCCTACCGCTACTTTGTCGTGAGACTTGTGGATGGACTAGACAGAAGGTTGTGCTTCAATCCAATCATGAACTCCACCAAAGGTCAATTGAGCCATGCGGAACTGCTGCAGCTGAAACGCTGGAACACACCAACCATTTACAACGGCTGGGAACAGATAACGAAACACAATGCCGGCGCCGAAGGTTTTAACCTGGAAGAGACGCGCGATTTCATGCCGCAAATGGGCTCAATGGTGGGTTACGCGGTGACAGTCGTCATTGAACCGAGCAATCCGCAGCATCGAAAAGAGAATCCAAACGCCTGGAGCGAGTACCGCCGTTACATCGCAGAGTTGCCAGGTCCCAAAATCGTCGTCGTGCAAGATCTGGATAAGCCTCGCGTAATCGGCTCGTTCTGGGGCGAGGTCAACAGCAACATTCATCGTGCGTTGGGTTGCGTGGGGACGATCACTGACGGGGCCGTGCGAGACCTGGATGAAATGAACAACGCCGGGTTCAAAGCGTTGGCCCGCCGCCTCTGCGTCGGCCATGCCTTCAGCCACCCCGTGCGATGGAATTGTGAAGTCGAGGTTTTTGGCCGCAAAATCTCACCTGGCGACCTGATTCATGCCGACAAACACGGCTTTCTGATGATCCCGCCGGAAGACCAACCGGAACTCTTGGCCGCGGCGCGATTCATGGACGCTGCCGAATGCTCAACGCTGATCGCTGCCGCGCGCTCGGTCGGAGCCAACTCAACCGAGGAGGCACTCCAGGCTCTAGACACCGCCGCACTGGACTTTGCAAAAAGCGTGCGCGGAAAAGGCTGGAAATCGAACGAATGGAGTACAGAACAAGGTTAGAACTCTCCCAAATGGTGGGGCGCGACCACCGAGCGCGCCACTTCATAACTCCCAGCCTGGAACAAGGGGCGCGCTGTGTCCCGCGGTCGCGCCCTACCATTTATGACATGGCCTGTAGATTCAAACCCCATGGAACCGCGGACGCGCTCGGCATCTTCTCCCTCTTCTCTACCGGATTAGAGGGCTGGGTAGAGAATTCGCCGAAACCAAAACCCGTTCGCGCTTTGAACCCATGAACCGCGGACGCGCTCGGCGTCTCCTCCCTCTCCTGCACCGGAGGAGAGGGCTGGGGAGAGGAGGCCTTTTCACGCTCAGGTTATAGAGGAGGAGGCCATTTTCATTTCGGTTCATGCAGCGGAGTCACTTTTTCTGAAACTGATCCATCGCTCGAAACCAACGCAGCGTTCCCCACAAAACCGCACGCCATTCACGCCGATGCACTTGCCGGCCATTTGAATAATTACTATACTTTATTCCGCCAGCTAACTGAGTGATTCTCAGCGTGAACCTGGCGTAGCCACAGGATTTAGCTATGAGTACTCCAAACCCAGGAAATGGATCACCGACACCCCCTTCCTCCAGCATTCCCACCGTTTCTTTTGCCCATCAACGCGCCGCGGCCGAAGAGCGGAAAGGCGCTTACCCGTTCAGGTTTCCGAGGGATGAACGCCAGCTCGGCGGCAAATATTCTGTCGCAGAGAATTCGCGCCGGCTGTTGCGCTTCTTTTATCTCGAGCGCCGTTTGATGCAAGCTTTAGGGGCGTGGACTTTGTCGATTCGGGAGTTTGAGGTCAAACTGGAGACCGGACGCCATATCTTTTATCACGGCGACGCCGCCCGGATGCTGCGGGAGCGGCTCAACGAACAGGAGATGCGGCTGCGGGATATTGACGCCTTTCGCGACTCCGAAATTGACCGTTTCATCGATGAACTGTTGAGCGCCAATTCCGCCTGCGAACTGCTCGTGGGGATACACCAGGTGCTTGGGCGCGCGCTCGCCACGGCGTACCATCATCACATTGACGATACCGACCCCGTGACAGATGCTCCCACGATCCGTTGTCTGCGGCGCATCTTAACCGATTACGAGCCGATGCTGCAGTGGGCCGAGGCTGCGATCGCCGCTTATGTAGAAGGCGGCGAACCGGAACCGGGACTGGCCGTTTGGCGCTGGCACCTGCAACGCCTGCTGGCCTCGATTGGCGGCGTCACCGGTGTCGATCCGCGCACCGAAGCACCGACACCGCTGCGAATCGACACCAAACCATTTGAACGCGGCACCGTTCCGTTGCGGGATGTCCGTTTCGACACATTCAAAAACACCGGCGACTATGACACCGCCGACCAGGCGGAGCGGTTTCCGAAAGACTCCTACGAAAACCTGCGCTTGCGTTTTATTCGCACACAACGCGACGAGGTCGACGCGATCGAGGCTTTTGGTACTTTTATTTGGGACATTCGCTTCAAGGATTTTCAATCGGAGTATAACCTGGCGCGCATCACCTGGGATGAGGCGCGGCATACCGAGATCGGCCATCGCGCTCTGCTGGCTTGCGGCTATGATCCGTTTGAACTCCGCAACCGCCTCACCGGTTCGACCTGCCGAGGACCAATGGAACCGGCGTTTGCGATGGCTGAGATAAACCTCTTCGGCGAGGTCGGCGTGCTGAAAACGATCAATAACCTGATCGATACCGCTGCGGAGCGAAACGATGAACTTTTGCGCCACATCGCAGACTTCATCCGCGCCGATGAACGCACGCATGTGCGAAAGGGCCAAGGCATCATCAAGGTCATGACCGATCTCGAAGCCAAACCGCTCGAAGAGCGTACGCGCGAGTTGTTCACCGAATGCCTCGTAAGTCTCGGCGCGTTCAAAAAGGACATGGATGTTTTCACCGTTTCCCGCGACGATCTGGAACATCTGGTCGGCGAATAAGCCGCTAAGAATGACAGAATGGTTAAGCAACTCGGTACGCCTGGTACCCTCTGGGACGGTCATGGGACGCTCGCAAGAGTGAGAATCGCCCGTGTTTAACGAACTTGGGACGGTGGTACGCTTGTACACCCCCAAGCCGCCCCTCCCGGTCCCCGTGCCTTTTCCTATCGAAGCTGACTAAGCCTAAGTACCGCAAATTACACCTCCAACCCACCCCCTCAATCAACCTCGTTCAAACCCATTCAAACCCGTTCAAACTGCTTCAAACCAAGAGTCCTAACGCGGTCTCGCTGCAGACTTTGGACTTTGGACTTTGGACATTTATTTCCGTCCGATACAAAACAGGTGTTTGTCACCACGAAGAAAGATCTGGCCGTGGCTGATCGCTGGCGAGGCGAAGCATTTCTCCCCGATTTCGTTTTGCGCCAGGCGCTCGAAGCGCGGTCCAACCTGAATCACAGTCATAATCCCGCGATCGTTTAGCAAATAAGCCCTGCCCTCGGCCGATACAATCGACGCGTGCTCTTCGCCGGTTCGTTCCTTCCAGGCGAGTTTGCCGGTTTCCGCTTCAAAGCAATGGGCCACTCCGCCGTCGGAAACAACCACGAAGTAATCCCCGACAACAATCGGTGAAGGGACATAGGCGGCGCCTTCGGTGGTGCGCCAGGCGATGTGCGTCTGGGTCACATTGCCGGTGCCGCTGGGGCGAATTGCCAGAATGTGATGATCGGGAAATCCGCCGGTAATGAGCACCAGTCCGCAACTGGCGCTGTAAACAGGGGAAGCGACAAATTGTTCAGTAGGACCATCGATAACCCAGTAACGTTTTCCGGTGTTGGGATCGTAGCTGGCGACGCATTTATCGCCGGAAAGAACCATTTGCGTGCGGCCGGCCACATCGCGGATAAGCGGCGCGCAATAGCTTCGCGTGTGATTCTCGCGCGGCGTCTTCCAGAGAATCCGGCCCTCCGCACGGCTTAAGGCGACCAGATATGAATTGCCATCGTGATCGCCATTGAGAATCACTTTGTCGCGGTACAGGATGGGTGAACTGCAAAACCCGTGCATGCTGGCAAAGGTTCCCGGATGGACAGCCCATTTTCGTTTACCCTCGAGATCGTATGCGGCAACAAATATCTGGTCGCGATCCAGAAAAGCCACAAACACCGAGTCACCGTCGGTCGCGGGAGTGCTGGAGGCGAAACTATTGAGTGTATGTTTATGCTCTAAAGGCGCAGAGAGCACCACTTGGCGCCAGAGCGTGCTGCCAGTATTTCGGTCCAGGCAAAGGAGCATCCTCTCTTCGGCGTCCGGAAGAGCGGCGATTACAAATACTTTGTCGCGAAAGATGATGGGCGAGGCGTGGCCAACTCCTGGCAGCTCCACCTTCCACGCTACGTTGTTGGTCGCATTCCACTCAATGGGAACACCGGTTTCCGCGCTGGAGCCGTCGAGCCGAGGGCCCCGCCAGCAGGGCCAATCCTCCGCCACCACATTAATCGCGAGGGCCAGCACACACGTAAAAAGGAGTTGTGCTCCTTTTCGCGACGCCCGGCGCACAAATGTGACCATCATGAGCGCGCGATCGTGCTCGAATATTTCCGCCGAGACTAGTTTCAAATTGCCGAGATTTTGCTACGTTGAACCGCATGAAGCACCCTTCAATCCGCCGCAAGGCGATTTCCAGCGCCGAGCTGTATTTGTCGCTGGCACTGGCAAGCGCGACTTTCGCCATCTTCAATGCGTCCGCAGACAACGCTGATGGATTCGCCGGACGCTGGGACCTCACTATTAGCACGGCGAACAAACAACAGCTCCCGTCCTGGCTGGAGTTGAAAAAACAGGATGGAGGCTGGAAAGGCGAGTTCGTGGGCCGCTGGGGCAACGCGCGTCCACTGCCGAAGGTCGTCATTCAGGGCGACGAAATTCAATTTGTTTCGCCCAAGGAGGAAGAAGGCAGCAAGAATGATCTGGTGTTTGAAGGCAAGTTGGCGGGAAAAAGTCTGAGTGGTTCGGCTCAAGGACCCAACGGCGAGCACTGGACCTGGACAGGCAAACCGGCTCCCGCGCTAGGGCGGCCGACCGAGGTAAACTGGGATGACCCGGTTAAATTGTTCGATGGCCAAGACTTCACTGGGTGGACTTTTGATAATCCGTCGAAGGCGTCGAGTTGGGTTGTCAAAGACGGGTGTCTCGTCAATGAATCGGCGGGGTCGAATATCACTACTGATCGCAAGTTTCAGGATTTCAAATTGCACGTCGAGGTGAACTGCCCGACCAATGCCAACAGCGGAATTTATCTTCGCGGCCGTTACGAGGTGCAGGTCGAAGATGACTCGATCCAGGAGCCGCCGAGCCACCACATGGGCGCAGTCTACGGGTTCCTGGCACCCCAGCCGGAGCAGCCACGCCGGCCGGGCACCTGGCAAACTTTTGATATTACACTGTTGGGCCGTTTTGTAACGGTCGTGCAGAACGGGCAGACGATTATTAATAACCGGGAGATTCCAGGAATCACGGGCGGGGCCATCAATAGTGACGAGGCATCGCCGGGGCCGATTTATCTTCAGGGCGATCACGGCGGAATTGCTTACCGGAATATCGTGCTGACACCAGCCAAACGCTGAAGACGTTAAGACCTTAAGGCCGATTCAGAAAAACTGTGGCCTCCTCTCCCCTGCCCTCTCCTCCAGAGGAATCCAGAGGAGGAGAGGGAGAAACGATCCCTGCCGCACAAGTCGGATACAGTTTAAATGAAGCGCTGTAGAACGGTAAAAAGCGGAAGGGCTCAGGCGAGGCTGCGGTACTTTGGACAATTACGGCTGCGACAAAGGCGTCAGCGGCTGGCGCTTGCGGGAGCGCAACTCCTGCTGCTGCCGAAGCATCTCGAGGCGCTCGGGATCGGTCGTCTCCGGTTGATTCATCTTTAAGAGCAAGGTCGTATTTTGACGATCGAGGAATTGGTTCCGTAGACGCAGGGTGATATCGCCCAACTGTTGCGCTGGATTTGGGATTGGACGCTCTTGAGCGGCAACTTCCGTGATCAGGTTCTGGAGTTCCGGCGACTGACATTGATCAAGGAACGCGGCCAGGCTCGTCCAAGTCTGACCCCAGTAAGCCTCGAGCCGCTTGGCGATGATGTCCCGGGCGGCCGGGTGCTGTACCCAAACTGGATCCAAGTGGGTCGCCACCCATTCAACCAAATCTTCATTGAGGAAAAGGAGTTTAAGCAGCCAGTACTCGTGCGGAGGAGGCGGTTCTATCGGTGGACTTTCGGAATCAACTGGCTCTTGAGGTTCCTGTGCGGCCGGTTTGCCGCGCGATAGTTTCTTGAATTCCGCGCGGACAGCATCGGGATTGACGCCGAGCCGTAGTGCCGTTTCCTGGGCGTATTTGTCGATCAGAACGACATTCTGAGTCTTATGCACCGCCTCGGCCATTTCGCGCAAAACCGCCAGACGGCCCTTGTCGCTAGCGACCTCATTAGTAGCACACAGGCGGTTAAGGTAATACTCAAAAAACCCGCTGGCATTCTCGATCAGCGCTTTGAAGGCAGCAGCGCCTGAGCTCTTGATGAAACTGTCCGGATCATGCGGGGCTGGGACTACGGCGACGCGGACAGCCAAACCCGAGCCTAAAAGGTGGTCCAGCGAGCGCACGGCGGCGTTTTGACCCGCTTCGTCTGAGTCAAAGCACAACACGACTTCTTCGACATAGCGCTTCAGGATGCGGGCGTGATCGGCCGTGAACGCGGTGCCCTGTGGGGCTACGACATTCTGGACGCCGCCCATGAAGCACGCGATCAAATCCAGCTGGCCTTCGCACACGACCGCGTAGCCGGCGTCAAGCAACGCCCGTTTGGACTTGTCCAATCCGAAGAAGATTTTGCTCTTGGTGAAGATTGGTGTCTCCGGGGAATTCACATACTTGGCGGTCTTTTCATCACCGGAGAGAACGCGTCCGCTAAAGCCGACCACCCTGCCCTGTTCATCGCAAATCGGAAACATGAGGCGCCCGCGAAAGCGATCGTAGTAATGATCGCTGCCGTCTTTGCGGAGAATCAGCCCGCCCTTTTCCATCAGATCCAGTTCATGGTCTTTGCTGCGCGCCCAGTTGACGGTGTCATCCCAAAGGTCGGGCGCGGCGCCGATCCTGAAGAGGTTTATCGCTTCGCTCGAAACCCCGCGTTTGGCCAGGTACTCGCGCGCGAGCTGCCCGGAGGCCTCGTTGGCGAGGGCATTTTGCCAACGTTGCGTAATCTGCTCATGGATCAGCAGCAGCTTCTCTTTCAGCGGGCGGGCATAGCCGTCGCCCGAGCCACGCTCTGTTTCCAGTTGGATTTTCGCCCGATCCGCCAAACGTCGTACGGCTTCGACGAAATCGATGTTCTCGTATTCCCTGACGAACGTGAACACGTCACCGCCTTTGTGACAGCCGAAACAATGAAAGATCTGCCGGTTCGGATTAACGTTGAAACTGGGTGTCTTCTCTTTGTGGAACGGGCAGAGCGCCTGGAAATTAGCCCCGGCGCGTTTGAGCGGGATGTAGGTCCCGATGACATCCACGATGTCACTCGCCGCGCGAACCTGTTCGAGCGTCGGTTGAGAAAAAAAAGGCATGCGCGCTAATGGTCGGAGGCATTTTGAGGGAATCCGAGCGCAATGGCAATTCAAGTCCGAAACCCGAAATCCTAACCTCGCGAAGCCAGCACTGAATAGAGCGGCGATTTGAAATGGGACCGTTAAACCGCAGAGACGCGATGCGCGCAGAGAACAGCATGTTGGGAAATCTCTAAGAGTTTCGCGTCTCTTGGGTTAAAAAGGGGCTAAAGAAGTCTCCCCAAGCCTGAAACAAAATTTAAACGAACCGGTCCGGCTTACGGCAGGACGGCGTCTTTTTGGTGGTAAGACTTGTCTTCGGGCTTAGTCGGCTTAATCAGGAAAAACCCAAGATGCTCTTTAATCCAGGAGCCGGACATGGAGTTTTCGAAGACGACGGCCTGGGCGCTATGCCAGGTGGGGAAGTAATTTTTGCCGTAGACGTCATTTTGGAAATCTTCCATCGCGCGGACTTCCTGGGGGCTGAAATAGCGGGCGTTCAGAACAGCGAGGCAGGCCATGAGGATGCAGGCGAAGCGCACCAGTCCCGAGACCATGCCCAAATAGTACTCGGAGCGTCCAAAAATATCACTGCCGATGAGTTTATCCCCAAGGCGGTGTTTGACTAAGGCGAAAACACCCAGGATGAGGAGTGCCAAAGTGATATAAACCATCATGAACGAGGCGAGGAGACTAAACGGACTGGACTGGGCCAGCCACGCGCCGGCTGGTTCGTAGACAAAGGCGCAGCCGATGACAATGGCGAGCCATTTGATCAGGCTCATCAATTCCTCGGACATGCCGTGCTTGCGTCCGCGCAGAATCCCCAATATGAGGATCACCGGCAGCACCACATCGAACACATTAAACGATGTATTTAGGTTCATGATTCTGTCCTCTCAGGCAAATTGCCTGCATGAGCAACAAATGCTAGGCTCAAAGAGAGCCAGTTCTATGCCAAGAAGACGCCCCAATAACCGACGCAATACAGGCAAAACGGATTGTTAAGCAGTATTTAGGCCACAACACCCCAGGTTCACAAAAACGCTTTTCGGTAGGAGCCAGGAA
The DNA here is from genome assembly GCA_035495315.1 of Candidatus Limnocylindrales bacterium. Taxonomy (GTDB): domain Bacteria; phylum Verrucomicrobiota; class Verrucomicrobiia; order Limisphaerales; family UBA8199; genus DATJGF01. The sequence goes on along the minus strand of DATJGF010000177.1, from coordinate 83,649 downwards.
GGCATACCATTGGAGGACAAAAAGACCGATTATGCCGAAAGAAACCTGGATGATCGCCAGCGCGCTGACCATTGCCCTGCTGCTGGGCCTCCTTGGCTTTTCTTCTTATGACAAGAAGCAACGGCTGGACCAGGCACAGGAAGATTTGGCAAAAGCCCGCGCGCTGGTGGCAAAAAGTCAAGGGGACGTAACTGAACTGAAAAACCTGCTCGGCGATAGTCAACAGCGGATCGATCAGCTGCAGCAGGAGAAAGATGCAGCCCTGCAAGCCCACAGAAGCCTTGAGGATGAAATGCGAACCGCGCTCGAATCCAAGGATGTCACCATTTCAAAACTGCAGGGAAAACTCACGGTGAATATTCTGGATCGGATCCTGTTTGATTCCGGAGAGGCAGATTTAAAACCGGAAGGCGAAGCGGTCTTGCGCAAAGTGGCCGACATTCTAGCCCACCATCAAGGGCTCAAGATCCACGTCATTGGCCACACGGATAATGTGCCGATTCGGTCAGGAGCCAGAAACCGTTATGCCAGCAATTGGGAACTCTCGACCGCGCGCGCGACAGCTGCCGTGCGTTTCCTGTCTGAAAAAGCGGGCGTGGATCCTCGTCGCCTCGGTGCAGTGGGTTATGGCGAATTCCGACCGGTTGCGGATAATTCAACGCCCGAAGGTCGCTCGAAAAATCGTCGAATCGCCATCACAATCCTTTCTGAAGAACTGGCCGGCGCCGACGTGACCTCGGCTGGAGCCCGCGCCCCGGGCAATTCTACTAATACAGTGCCGGAGACAGCGGTTGCAGGACCCGGCACTGGAGATAAGCAGTAGAAATCAGCTTTTTTTGTGTTTCAGAAGCTCAGCCAGAAATGCGCGGTCGAGTGCATCCTTATCACGCAATGTCTGCTTCATTCGCCACAAAAGACCGGCAAAGGAAAACCAAGTCATCTAGCGTGGGGAATCGAGGTTCCCTCGACGTGTTAGCATCCTCAGTTTCCATTGATCGGCTTCCTCATAGGTCTTAAAGCGCCATACGCCCTTGGGCATAAATGGGCGGCCTTTGCGAAGTTCATTTGCCATTTTTTGCATCAGATCGATTGCGTTCAAGTCGGCGTTTCGTCGGCCTTTCCGCCCAGCAACTTTCATGGAAAGCGCGTCATCGCCCATGCCACGAATGTAACTGATAGCAACTGATATTCGAGCTCATTCTAATCCCGAGCCCTGCGCCTTTGCCCGGGCCGCCCCTTCCATCAAAACAACAAACTCTCCCCGCAATGCGCGTTGCTGCAAAAGCCGCAACAGTTCGTTGGGTGTTCCCCGCAGAAATTCTTCAAATTTTTTGGTGAGTTCCCGCGCCAGCACAACGCGACGGTCAGGATACAGCTCGTGGAGTTCACCTAATAATTTTTCAATCCGATAGGGAGATTCGTACAGGACTAACGTGGCATCGATCATTCTAAGCTTTTCGAGGGTTTTTAGTCTTTGCCCGGACTTGTGAGGCAGAAAGCCAAGAAAATGAAACTCGTCGGTCGGCAATCCACTAGCTGTGAGCGCTGTGACCAAAGCACTGGCACCAGGTACCGCCTCCACACGAAATCCGGCAGTGATCGCCGCTCGAACAATACGTTCTCCGGGATCGCTTATACCTGGGCTGCCGGCATCAGTCACTAACGCCACTTTCTGGCCCCTGGCCAAGCGCTCGAGGATTTGCTGGCCTCGTCTGGCTTCGTTGAACCTGAAATAGCTGAGCAGCGGTTTGGAGATCTCGAAATGTTTCAGCAGCAGTCCGGTGCGCCGGGTGTCTTCCGCAGCGACAACATCACATTCTGTTAAGGTACGAAGGGCACGTAAGGTAATGTCCTCCAGGTTACCGATCGGAGTCGCTACCAAATACAATGTGCCCGGCTGCAGGGGCGGCTTGGGTTGGTGAGCGTTCTGCAAACTGGGAGGGTTGAGTTAGGCCTTAACGGCAGCTTCGCGGAGCATGAACGTGACCTCTCCCTCGCTGACGACTTCCCCGCGAACCTTGCAAACGCCTTTCGCCTTCCCAATCGTGCCGCGCACTTTCATCATCTCGACCTCAATGAAAAGCACGTCCCCGGGCTGGACAGGTTTGCGCCATTTGACGTTTTCAGCAGACATGAAATAAGCGAGTTGCCGATCATTCTCTGGCTTTCGAAGCATCAGTAATCCGGCTGCCTGAGCAATTGCTTCGAGTTGCAGCACTCCCGGCATGATGGGGTGTCCGGGGAAATGTCCCTGGAAATAAGGCTCATTGATCGAGACGTTTTTGAGTGCGACGATGCGGTTGCCCTGGATTTCGACGACGCGATCGACCATAAGAAAGGGGAAACGGTGCGGCAAAATTCTCATCACCGCCTCGATATCCATAACGCAGCTGGCTGGCTCTGCTGTTTGAGCTCCGTTTCCTGGAACCGGCACCGCTCGCCCCGGCGGAGGCGGAGGACCGAAACTCTGCGGTTTGCACATTTGGGCGGTAACTCGCCGGACCAACTCGCAATTGGCAGCGTGACTGGGTTTGACAGCAATCAAATGTCCGTGCAGAGGACGGCCTAACAGTGAAAGGTCACCGACGATATCGAGGATCTTGTGGCGAACGAATTCGTCCGGGTAGCGCAGCGGTTCATTGGTAAGCACTGCATCGTCACGGATGACAACGGCGTTTTCCAGGCTGCCGCCCTTGATCAATCCGTTTCGAATCAAGAATTCAATTTCTTCGTAAAAGCAAAAGGTGCGGGCTTCTGAAAGCTCCTTCTCCCAACTCTTGGGAGAAAGCTCGATGCTATAGAACTGCGTAAAGCGACCTTGCCGATCCGAGCTAGTGCAACTAATCTTGAAAACATCGTCGGGAAACAGGGTCATCACCGTCTCACCCATGTCCAATTCGATGGGCGAGGTCACGACGTACGGGTCGCGCCGTTCGTCTTGCCCGACAATGCCGCAGTCCCGGATAAGCCTGCAGTACTCACGCGCGCTACCGTCGCCGACCGGAGGCTCATTGGCGTCTAATTCGACAATGGCATTATCGATGCCAAAGCCGGCGAAAGTGGCGAGCACGTGCTCTACGGTATGGATTTTGGTATTGCCCTTGGCCAGCGTCGTCGAGCGGTTGTTTTCGGTGACATTTTCAACACGCGCTTCGATCTCCGGTTTACCCTCGAGATCGATCCTGCGAAATCGGATCCCCGTATTGGGAGGGGCGGGCAGAAAAGTCATGCTGACGCGATTGCCGCTGTGCAGCCCAACGCCGGAATAGGTCGCCGGATGATTTATCGTTTGCTGTTGTAACACCGACGGCGATTAAACAAGTCCGCGCTTGGGTTGGCAAGCCATAGTCAAGGCTCGCCAACCGCGGGAGGAACCGCGCTAACGCCTTCCATCGTACCAGGTAAAGCAAGCGTCCCGGCTTGTGAGCACTTTTTGGGGTGCCAGCATCACCTTGGCGATGAACCAGAGGTGATCTCGGCCGCTGTACAAATGGAGTTTGCGAGCCGACGTCAGCAATGGGTGCCCATGAAGGATCACGACCTTTTTGCGTTGCTCCCGGGCGATCCGTTTCAACCTCACAGTTAAATCAAGCTCCTCCCCAGCGAACAGTTTTTCGCTGAACCCCCCTGCGGTGTGAAAGGCTTTTGCTTGGCAAAAAATAAAGGATCCCGCCAGTAGCTTGAATCGGCGACTCAGGCAATTCCAAAGCGCGGTTATCGACTTCGCCTTTGGAAAGTCGCCCTCTAATTTCACGGTGCTGCCTCCCGCAAGGCAGCATCCCGTGTCGATCTGGTCCCCGACAGCCGCGAACAGTTCAAGGGTTGGTTGAGAATCCGCATCCACAAATATTAACCAGTCACAGGTGGCAGCCTGGGCACCACGATTACGTGCGCGGCCAATTTGATTAATCGGCTCGAATACCACCTTCGCGCCGGCAGCGCGCGCCACCTCGGCGGTCCGATCTGTCGAATTGTTATCGCAGACGATGAGCTCGGTTCCCCAGTCTCGAAGGGTAAAAGCCCGCGCCGCCTTCTGGATAGCGGCCAGGGAATCGCCCAGCAAGCGTTCCTCATTAAACGCAGGAACTATCAAAGAAATTCGCACAGGCACAATGTGGTGCATCCCCAGGGCATTGCAACTTCCATCGCGCTCGACAAAGGCAGAATTGGCGGGAGGGTGAGCTGCGCGGGGGACGGTACTGTGCCCTGCCGCTATTCTATAATAGGAACTTGAACTATAGTTTGTAGTATACAGACCTGTTGACGTGAGCAACGGTTATACTTTAACTCTGATGCAATCGGTTCGACTCAGGATTTCTTATGGCAGACGCAACAATGACTTCGCCGGCGCCTCAAAAACGGCGCGGTTGGCTTCGCGCGATCGTTTGGATACTTGGTATTTTCCTGGTTTTAATCATCCTGGCCTATTTTGTCGGGACAAGTTCGGCATTCTTTAAAGGTTTCATTCTGCCCAAAGTCGGGGCGACGCTGAATGCGCGGATTACGGTCAGTGATGCGTCAATTCATCCTTTCAGCGGCGTCACTTTATCGAATCTGAAGGTTGAAACGACGGGGACCGAACCCGTGGTAAACTGTCCCGAGGTGCGAGTGCGTTATAGCTTGATGGAAATCATCAAAGGAAACATCCACGTCGAGGAGCTAACGTTGAATGCACCGACGGTGACGGTGGTGCAAAATGCCGACGGCACGAGCAATCTCGATCCGATTCTTAAGGCGATGCAGCAAAAACCAGAAAAGCCCAAAACCGAACAAAAGCCTTCCAAGCCAGCGCAGATTGACGTCCGGAAAATCACGCTGACGGACGGGACACTTCGGCAGACCAAATTTTATGATGGAAATCATCGTCAGACCGCAGAGCTGTCAAAACTGAACGTTACCCTGACCGATTTGAAAAATGGCCAGACCGGCAAGCTGTCGGTTTCGTCAGATATCGTCTTTGATAACAATCCACCTGCTCCAGCCACCAATGGAGTCCTTAACGCCAAACTGACGGGCAATTTTTCGTTGGGGCTTGGGCCGGATCTCAGCCCTGGTTCAATTCAAGGCAACACTCGGCTTGAGGTAATTCGCGCGGGTGGAGTGCTCGCGCAACTGGCGACGTTAATGGCCAATCTTGACTGCGACGTCACCCCGACGGAGGTCCGCCAAGTCGCGTTGCGGTTCCAAAAGGGAAATACAGCTCTGGGCCAGATCCGCGTAGCGGGTCCCTTCGATATGGGAAAGACGGAAGGTAAATTGAATATTGAAGTATTCAATATTGATAAAAACCTTTTAAACCTCGCCGGGGCCAGCAGCGGCCTGGATTTCGGTCCTACGACCATAAATTCGACGAATCAGATCCAGCTCGCGAAAGGCGGCGCTGCGATTACGGCGACTGGTCAATTCGGCCTGAGCCAACTGCAGTTGACCAGGACCAATCAGGCGACACCACCGCTGGATCTCAAAGCCAATTACGACGTGAGTGTGGATCGTGCCGCCAACATTACCAGTTTGCGAGTGCTGAACGTCAACGGCACCCAAAAGGGCAAAACCATATTTTCGGCCGAATTAACAAGTCCCATGACGATCTCTTCAAGCGGCGCCAATGGCGGGCCGCTCAGCGTAGCAGTAACGCACCTCGATTTGGCTGATTGGAAACCCTTTCTGGGCGATGCCGCTTCGACCGGCGATGTAAATATGAAACTGCAACTGGTGTCGCAGGAGGGTGGTACCAATCTTACGTTTGACCTGAATTCCAAAATCGACAATCTCACTGCCGGCGTCGGCAGCAATCAACTCTCACAAGCCACGGTCACCTTGGTTTTGCGCGGGAAAGCGACGGAGTTGAGGCAATTCACTTTTCCTGAATACAAGTTTGAGCTGGCGCGAGCCGGCCAATCGCTCATCATCGCCTCGGGTTCAGGCAGCTACAACCAAACGACCTCATCGGCGGAGGTACAACTCGGAGCGCAGGTTTTTCTGGCGCGCTTGCTGCAAGCATTTCCGCAACCGGACGCGAACGTCTCTTCGGGCAGGGCGGATTTGAAAATTCAACTGGTGCAAAAACCTGATCCGAATGCCAAAGACAAGAGCACGCCGGCGGCAGTGCAGGACGTCAGCGGGAATTTTACGCTTGCCGAGCTGACCGGTACTATCGGAAAGAATAATTTCAGCAACTTCGGTGCGACGGCCGATCTGAATGTCGGCATGACACCGCAAACAGTTCAAATCCGAAAGATTTCTGGAAAGATAACGGAAGGCTCCAATCCAGGCGGAAGCTTTGAGCTGGCGGGCACTTATGGGGTCACGAACAAACTAACGCAACTGACGGCGAAATTGGCCGATCTCAACCAGAACGGACTTCGGCCTTTTCTCGAACCCACCTTGGGCGAAAAGAAGCTGGTGAGTGTGGTCCTGAACGCTAATGCCTCGGTCCACTACGATCCGGCCGCGGCTTCTGAAGTCAAAGCGGACATGGCAATCACGAACCTGGTAGTCAACGATCCTAAGGGTGAGTTTCCAGCGACACCCCTTGAGACCAAACTGCAAGTGGACGCTTCGCTCAATAAGCAAATCGCAGAGATCCGCCAGTTCCAGATCGGGTTCACCCCGACTGCCCGTGCGACGAACCAGGTGCAACTCACCGGCCGGATCGATATGTCGCAAACAAATGCCACGCAAGGCAACCTGAAGCTCAGTGCGGATTCGCTGGACCTGACGAGCTATTACGACTTGTTTGCGACACAAAAGGGCTCAATAGCAAAAACCAACACCCCTGCCACTACATCGACTAACAAAGTGCCCGCCACAGTTGCCTCGGCGAATCCCGAGCGGGAATTACCGGCGCAGCAATTGCCACTACGCAACTTTGTTGCCGAAGCGAATCTCCGGCGCATGTATTTGCATGAGGTGGAGATCGGGGATTTTCAGGCCACAACGAAAATCGATGGCGGCCATGTGGTGGTAAACCCGTTCAAATTGAATCTAAACGGCGCGCCGGTAAACACGACGGTAGATTTGGACATGGGTGTGCCAGGCTATAAATATGGACTTTCATTCAATGCCCAGGGAATTCCCTTAGCGCCGTTAGTAAACACGTTTCAACCGGAGCGCAAAGGGCAGTTATCCGGAGCGTTGTTCGCGCAAGCGCAAATTAACGGGATCGGCACGGCTGGAACAAACCTGCAAAAAAACCTGACCGGTCAGTTTGATGTCAATACGACGAATCTGAACCTACTGGCGGTGAATATTCGATGGCCTTTGCTGCGTGTATTAATCAACGTTGTCGCCACGATACCCGACCTCCTGAGCAATCGCGAGGGAGCGGTAGGCAATCTGTTAGGAGCCTTTGTGCCCGGCAGTAAGGGAGGTCTATCCGGAGACCTGGAGAAATCACCGATCGACAAGATTGCCGCTCGAGGCAATATGGGGAGCGGACGAATCGAACTGCAGCAGGCGATGGTACAGAGCTCCGCTTTCGAAGCCGATGCGACCGGGACGATAACCCTTGCTTCTATTTTGACCAATTCTGCCGTCCAAATTCCTGTTAGCGTCTCGTTAGGTCGTTCAGTCGCCGAAAAAGTGAACATGGTGCCTGCGAATGCGCCGACAAATGCAGCTTACGTCAAACTGCCGGATTTCCTGACCATGCGTGGCACGGTGGGCAATCCGAAAGCAGACATCAACAAAGTCGCCCTGCTTGGCTCGGTGGTGCGTGGCCTTGGTGGCGTCATTCCCAGCAATAGTAAAAGCGGCAACCTGATTCAGGGATTGAGCGGGATTCTTGGGGGAGGCACTTCAACCAATACAAATGCCGCACCTAAACAGGCTTCTACAAATCAATCACCGGTGGGTAATCTGCTGAACCAATTCTTGAAACCGAAGAAGTAGCCAAACGCGACGTGAATCCGCCGCACAACGAAAAGGCCGTCCCTCGGAGCGCTAGAGAAGCATCCTGCGCTGCGCGGATTTATTGAAATCGACCCTCCATTGTCTGTCCATCCCTTGCATGCAAAGCATTCGAACCTACTTACGCAACAACCAGAAACGTTTCATCGACGAGCTTTGCCAGTACGTTAGATTTCCCAGCGTTTCCGCGCAGGCACCTCATCGAACGGATATGCACGCGTGCGCCGATTGGTTGGTAGAGCATTGCCGGGGCATAGGATTACAGGCAAGGCTTTGTCACACGGCAGGACATCCCGTGGTGGTCGCAAAGACGCGACGCACTTCCAATGGCGCTCACCGGAAACACTATGTGGTTTACGGCCACTATGATGTGCAGCCGCCCGAACCTTTTGAGCTGTGGAAGTCGCCGCCGTTTGAACCGCGAATCCAAGGGCGATCGCTGTTTGCGCGCGGCGCGACCGATAATAAGGGCCAGCATCTCGCCCATCTGAAAGCGATCGAAGCCTACGTCAAAACGGGGACAGAGCTGCCCTGTGACATCACCTTTGTGATCGAGGGAGAAGAGGAAGTGGGTAGCAAGAGCCTGTCTGGTTTTCTGAAGGAAAATCGGGAAGAACTGACGTGCGAAGCGATCGTCATCTCCGATACAGGTATTCCTTCGCTGAAACACCCGGCTCTGACCTATGCCTTGCGGGGTATAGCGGCGTTCGAAATCATTGTTCATGGTCCCTCGCGCGATCTGCATTCGGGCATATTCGGTGGCACAGTCGATAACCCTGCGATGGCGCTAACTCAGATCCTGGCGCAACTGAGAGATAAGAATGGCAAAATAACCATACCTGGGTTCTATGATGATGTTCAGCCGCTATCACCCTACGAACGCAAGCAATTCAAGCGCCTTCCTTTCAACGCGCGGGAGTATCAAAAGCTGCTCGGCGTCCCAAAGCTCTTTGGGGAACGAGGCTACACCGCTGTCGAGCAGCGGTCCGCTCGCCCGACTTTTGAGATTAATGGTTTGACCAGCGGGTACCAAGGCGAGGGCAGCAAAACCATTGTGCCCGCGTGGGCACGAGCCAAGATTACGGCCCGTCTGGTGCCGAACCAAAAACCAGAGCGCATTACCAAACTGGTCACTCAACACTTACGCAAGCTTTGCCCGCCGACGGTGCGGATGGAGATTATTCCGGGTCATGGCGCCCAGCCCTATCTGGTTTCACCTACCAGTCCGCGTGCTCAAGCAGCTTTGCGCGCACTGCGCATGGCTTTCGATCACGAACCTCTGCCGATGCGCGAAGGAGGTTCGATTCCGATTGTACAGGAATTCAAAAACATTCTGGGCGCGGATTCTTTGATGCTGGGGCTGGCACTACCGGATGATAATGCCCACTCACCCAACGAGAAATTCGATCTTGATTGCTTTGCCAAAGGGCAATTGATGAGCGCTTATCTTTGGCAAGAGCTCGCCAAAGCGTCGTAGCGTCAGGCGTCTCGCCTGACGTAGAGCCGGGCATCTTGCCTGGCGGAGCCGACCATCTTGCCTGGCGGAGAAAACTGTTAAACTAATTGGCGGCGGCTAGACGCCGTCATCTATTGCAGCCGGCCCGCCGGCCGGGACGACTGCCGCTACGCGCCTGCCCAAGCCTCCAGTTCCTGTCGCAACCGTTCTACGGGCAAGCCAACGATATTGCTGTACGAACCGGTAATCTTCTCAACGATCAAATCGCTTTCTTCCTGGATGGCGTAAGCGCCAGCTTTGTCCAGAGGATTTACCCGGTTCAAATAGCGCCGGATTTTCACCGCATCCAATGGCTGAAACGTGACGGCAGAAACTTCAGCGAAGATCCTTTGGCGATGCTCGCGCAAATGCAGCAAGCAAATCGCGGTGACAACCTGGTGGGTCTGACCTTGTAGTTGTTGCAACATTTCGTAGGCATTTTCCAGCGAGGCTGGCTTGCCAAACAGCTTGGCATCGAGGAAAACCAGCGTATCCGCACCCAGCACCAGCGCATCAGGGAATTTCTTGGCGACCATCCGCGCCTTCCGGTAGGCGTTGATTTGCGAGACCTCCAATGCCGTGAGCTGGTCGTGGTGAACTTCAGCCGCATCGCTGGGAACAACCTTGAACTGCACGTTTAGTTCGCGCAGCAGCTCCGAACGCCGCGGAGAGGCCGAAGCCAGGATAAGCGACGGCAAACTCACATTGTGATCGGCATGCGCCATAATTTCAGTGCCCGCCTTCTTAATCCGACAACATACTCGCTGGGTGATGGCGCGTCCAGATCCGCGTCTAAGCTTGCCTCTCAGGTGGAACCTTCTTACGCTGGGGAGCAACTGCGCTATGAATACTTCGATCCGCTTCCGCCTCTTCATCATGATGGTGCTGGAGTTTTTCATCTGGGGATGCTGGTTGCCGCTGATTTACAATTACCTCCCGAGTCTCGGCTTTTCGGCTGCGCAGCCGCCGGCAGCGTTGGTCTCAATTATCCCAAAGCAGCTCTGGTTTCTCTTTTCTGAGCAGGCTCTCATCCTGAATGCATTCCCCGTGGCGGCGGTAGTGGGAATGTTTTTTAGCAACCAGTACGCCGACCGTCACTTTGCGGCTGAAAAGTACCTCGCCTTTAGTCATCTGGTCGGTGGTTGCGCGATTCTCTTGCTGGCATTCGTGACGAAATCTTTCTGGCTTTTCTTTGGCCTGATGCTGATCCATTGCTTGCTCTACGTCCCCACCAACTCAATTGCCAATTCGATTGCCTTCGCCAACATCAAGGATCCACAGAAGGAATTTGGCCTCATCCGGGTCGGGGGCACGATCGGTTGGATTTTGGCAGCGTGGCCATTCACCTTCATTTTAGTGGACTGGGACAAGGTCCATGCCGCGCAACCCAGTGGTCTTGTAAGCTGGTTGGGTACAGTTTTGAGCTCTGGGCTGACGGGCAAAGCGCTGCAGGACGGCACCCGCTGGACCTTCGTTGTCGCCGGCATCTGCTCGCTGATCCTGGCGGCGTACAGTCTGACCCTGCCGCATACGCCACCAAAGAAGGTCGAGCAAGGCTCGGATCGCTTTGCGTGGCTGGAGGCAGTAAAACTTCTTAAGCACCCATTTATGCTGGTGCTCTGGCTGGTAACACTCGTTGACGCTTTTGTGCTGTATAGCTACTTCAACTGGACGGGAGGATTCCTGGCCGCCAGCCACGAAGCGGGCGGCGTCGGCATCGCCGGCAATTGGATTATGCCAGTGATGAGCCTCGGCCAAATTGCCGAGATGCTGACCATGTTTTTTCTGGGAGCGGTTCTAAAGCGCCTGGGTTGGCGTTGGACGATGGTCATCGGCATACTTGGACATGCGGCACGGTTCACCGTCTACAGTTTCTTTCCTACTACAGCGCCGATTGTGCTCGTCCAGCTATTGCACGGCATCTGTTATGCCTTCTTCTTTGCGACGGTCTACATTTTCGCCGACGAATACTTTCCCAAAGACGTGCGCGCGAGTGCCCAGGGCCTTTTCAATATGATGATTCTCGGGATTGGCGCGCTGGTTGCAAATTCGGTTTGCCCTTACCTAATGCAGAGTGTCTTCACGCAGAATGGAGTTACGAATTTCCACAGCCTGTTCCTTGTGCCTCTGTTCTTTGCGCTCGTGGCGGCAATCGCCCTGGCGTTGTTCTTCCATCCTCCGAAAAAGCCCGAAAGGGAGCCGACGGCAGAACGTGCTGTCGCGGCGTAACCCGACACAGAACGCAGAATGCAGAAAGGCTTGCGCCGCGCATTCAGATAAGTTTCGTTGTAACGCCGGCTGGAGCGGATAATTGGTCGAGCAACTCCCTGACGGTTTTCGACTGGCCCGGAAGGATGAGGTCCGAACAAATTTCATTAAGAGGCTCCAGAACGAAAGGCCGCGTGTGAGCCCGGGGATGCGGCAAGATCAGCTCGCGCGCGTTCCGGGTTTGATTGCCAAAAGCGATTAGATCCAGATCAAGGGGCCTGGGTTCGTTGTGTACCTGCTTGGGCCTGCGTCCGAATTCTCGCTCGAGTTGCTGCAACTTTCTAAGCAAGGACTCCGGGGTCTCATCTTTGCGCGGGGTCAGGCCAACGACGGCGTTGACGAACATCGGAGAATCAGGAGGGCAATCAACCGGGACGCTTTGCCATAGGGAAGATTTAAGCAACGGGGTTAACGAGAATTGCTCCAAGCGCCCGATAGCGCGCAAGACATTCTGGCGCGCGTTCTCTAAATTGGCGCCCAGAGCGATAATGGCCAATGTTTGCTCCCGCATTGTGTTGCAGCAATAGATTAGGCGCTCGGGCAGGTCTTGGAGTGCGCCAGTCGGCTGGCGCTTTTCATTTTAGGCCGGCTTACCCAAAAGCGCCAGAGGACTGGCGCACTCCAAGACGCTGGCGCGCTTACTTGAGGCCCAGCACATCCTGCATGTTGTACACGCCGGGCTTTTGTTTCGCCACCCAGTCGGCGGCACGAAGCGCGCCATTGGCAAAAGTTTCGCGGCTGGAGGCCTTGTGCGTCAGTTCGAGTCGCTCGCCGGCTCCGGCGAACAGGACTGTATGATCGCCAATGACATCACCGCCGCGCAGCGAGTGCATACCGATCTCGGTGGAGGTCCGTTCTCCAACGATCCCGGAACGGCCGTGCCGTATTATGCGGTCGATCTGCTGATGGCGGACCTCTGCGAGAATTTCGGCGAGGGTTTTCGCGGTGCCACTCGGCGCATCGCGTTTCAGTCGATGATGCATTTCCAGGATTTCGAGGTCAAAGTTGGGACCCAGAATCTCTGCAGCTTTGCGTGTCAGCCAAAACAATGTGTTCACACCCGTGGAATAATTCGAAGAGACTACCATGGGGATGACGTTGCCGAAGCGAGTGATTTGAGAGAGGTCCTCAGTTGAATGGCCGGTAGTGCCAATGACGATAGACTTCTTGTGGTCGGCGCAAAGTGCGGCAATACCGGGAGTGGCATGATGCGAACTGAAATCAACTACCACATCGGCTTGGCTGATGATGGGTTTCAAATCGTCGCCTTGATCGATCTGTCCGACCACCTGGAGATCAGGGTGCTGAGGAGCACAGGCAATCAACGTGCGCCCCATGCGACCTTTGGAACCGGTAATGATAATGCGGGTCATTACTTCAGGAGGCCACAAGCTTTCATGGTGTGGCGAAGGGTTTCGCGGTTGTTGCGGCTGATCGGAGCCAGCGGCAAGCGATAGTTTTCTTCAATTTGGCCCATCATCGCCAAGGCGGCTTTGATAGGAACGGGGTTCGTCTCCAGGAAAAGATCCTTCATCAAAGGGTAGTACTTCTCGTGAATTCTCAACGCAGCCCGCACGTCGCCGCTATTGCAGGCACGCACCATTTGAAGCATGGGACGCGGTATGATGTTCGATGCAACACTGATCACACCTTTTGCTCCCAACGCCATGAAGGGCACGGTCAAAGAGTCGTCTCCGCTCAGGATGTCGAATTTAGGCCCAAGCGCCGCCCGCAACTGGCTGACGCGGTCGGGATTGCCGCCAGCCTCTTTGATCCCAATGATATTCTTGCAGTCTCGCACCAGACGCTGAATCGTCTGAACACCGATCTCGATCCCGCATCTGCCAGGGATGCTGTAGAGCACAATCGGCAGGGCAGTATTGTGAGCGACTTCACGAAAGTGCTGAAACAGTCCATCTTGGGTCGGTTTATTATAGTACGGGGCGACCTGCAAAGATCCATCTGCGCCGACTTTCTGCGCATTTTCGGTGAGATAAACGGCTTCGCGGGTCGAGTTCGCGCCCGACCCCGCCAACACCTTGATACGGCCGGCGGCGAAATTAACGGACAGCTCGATTACTCGAATGTGTTCCTCGTAACTGAGTGTTGGGGATTCGCCCGTGGTGCCGACAGGCACAATTCCATCCACCCCGGCCTTGATTTGGTTCTTAATTAAGCTCTCGAGGGCGTGTTCGTCGATCTGGTCATTTCGGAAGGGAGTAACAATTGCTGTATAAGTCCCGGTAAACATTGGGTTGCCGTTTTAAATGGGTGGTCAGGCTAACTGAATCACTCAGGTTGACCAGTGTGAAATTCCTCTTATAGGAGGCTAATCTTGCCCTCAAATACAAATTCTGCGCCACCGCTTAACTGAACATCCGAGAAGGCGCCACCAGTCTGGTTGAAGCTGACCTCCAGTTGGTCGCCGCCCTGAACCTGAACTTTAACCGGAGAGCCGAAGTGGTGGACACGCGAAGCGATGAGAGCTGACGCAGTGACCCCAGTGCCACAAGCGAGGGTCTCACCTTCAACACCGCGCTCAAAGGTACGCACACGAATGTGACCCGCCTCTAAAACTTGCACGAAATTCACGTTGGTTCCCTTAGGAGCAAATCGTGAGTGCCAACGAATCTCGGGACCGAGCTGCTGCACCATGGCCTGATCGGCATTCGGCACGAATAACACGGCATGAGGGACACCCGTATTCAATGAGTGCACTGTCAGTTTTCCGTCAGACAGAGCCAGTTTTTCGTCGAGGGACAAATTGGCGGGTGGCGTCAGGCTGACTCGGACCCGTTCGCCTTCAAATTGAGCGCTGATGATGCCCGCTTCGGTTTGAAACTTAAAGTCAGCGCTTTGACCTGTGCGTGCCTGAACAAACCTGGCAAAGCAGCGGGCGCCGTTCCCGCACATTTCACCTGTGCTTCCGTCGCTGTTGTAGAAGTCCCAGGCCCAATCAGCATCACGCGATAATGAAGGTTTCAATAGAATGAGGCCGTCGGCTCCAATCCCGCGATGACGATCACAAAGTGAGGCAATCTGCGCGCGGCTAAGCTGAATAGTTTGCGTCCGATTATCGATTAGCACGAAATCGTTGCCGGCGCCGTTCATCTTTGTGAATTCCAAGACCATGTGCGGCAGAAACTACAACGGACTCTGCAGAGGTCAAATGGGAAAGCGCGATAAATTTTCGATTCGGAAAGATCGTTTTTCTTTGTATGTAAACAGGCCCGGGCGGGCTGCTTGCTACGCGATTGAGGCAGTGGGGTGAATAATGACTTTACAGGTGAGGCTTGCCTTCGCAGAGTATCGGCTGTGGATTTAAAAGTCTTGGGCGATAGCGGCTTAGCGCAAAGGCTGCATCAGCCGCCTTCTGTTGACCCTCTGCAAAGCGAACTGGATACCACAATCCGGAAATCCCAGAGCTACCTGCTGAGTCTGCAGAAGCCTGAAGGTTATTGGATTGGGGAGTTGATGGTGGACGCGACTTTGGTCGCGGACACGATCGCGTATCACCATTGGAATGGGAAGGTCGACGCGCAATGGCAACGCAAAGCCGTTAACCACCTCTTTTCGATGCAATTGCCCGACGGCGGATGGAACATTTACTATGGGGGTCCTGCCGAGGTCAACGCGACGATCAAGGTGTACCTGGCGCTTAAATTGGCAGGGGTGCCGGTTACAGATCGCCGCATGTTGCGAGCCCGCGAAGTGGCTCTCAATCTGGGAGGGGTTCCGCGCATGAACACCTTTTCGAAACTGTACCTGGCTTTATTGGGTCTGTTCCCCTGGGATTACGTTCCGACCATCCCTTGTGAAGTCATCCTGATCGGCAAGTGGTTTTACGTGAATTTCAACGAGATGAGCTCGTGGAGCCGATCGATGTTGGTGCCGCTGGCCATCATCAATCACTTCAAACCGACGCGTCCGCTGAAGAATAATATCAACCTGAATGAGCTGTACCCCGAAGGCATTCATCAGCGCGACCTCGCCCTGGCTCCCGACCCCGAACGGCTCACGTGGCGCAATTTTTTTCTGTGGCTCGATCGCGTTCACAAATTTGCGGAGTGGTTCGCGGAAAACGACATTCACCCGTTCCGCAAGCGCGCGCTTAAAAAGGCTGAACAGTGGATGCTGGAACGATTCGAAGGCACGGACGGACTGGCCGCTATATTTCCCGCGATGCTGAATTCGCTCATCGCGCTAAAGGCGTTGGGCTATGCTGATGATCATCCGCAGGTGGTGCGCGCCGAGCGCAAGCTCAAGGAGCTCGAGCACGAGACCGAGTCCAGCGTACGCATTGAGCCATGCTTTTCGCCGGTATGGGATACAGCGATCGTGCTGATTTGTCTGCATGACTCGGGCATCTCGGCCGATGACCCGCGCATGAAGCAAGCGACGGAATGGCTGATGGGCAAGGAGATTCGTTTCGCCGGCGACTGGCAGTATAAAAACCCGGCGAAGGTCGAGCCGAGCGGCTGGGTGTTTGAATATGAAAATAAATGGAACCCGGATGTAGATGACACGGCGATGGTGTTGTTGGCACTGCGCAAAGTGCCGACTGATGATCGCCAGAAACGCGACGAATGTTTCCAACGCGGGTTGAAATGGATGCTGACCTTCCAGTGCAAGGACGGAGGTTGGGCCGCCTTTGACAAGGACTGCACCAAGGGCGTGCTGGAGAAGGTTCCGTTTGCAGACCATAACGCGATGCTGGATCCGGAATGTGCGGATATTACCGCGCGGATCTTGGAATTGTTGGGTTATGAAGGCTGGAGCCTCGAACATCCGCAGGTGCAGCGGGCCATGCGTTTTATCCGCGAACACCAGGAGGAAGACGGCTCGTGGTATGGCCGGTGGGGCGTCAATTACGTTTATGGCACGTGGCAGGTTCTTCGGGGATTGCGGGCGTTGACCATTGACATGAATCAACCCTTCCTGCTCAAGGCACGCGACTGGCTAGAAAGCGTGCAGCACGAAGACGGGGGCTGGGGCGAACGCTGCAATACTTATGACGACCCGGTCTTCAAGGGCCAGGGCCCGAGCACCGCTTCACAGACCGCCTGGGCAGTAATGGGCCTATGCGCCTTCGATCAGCCCGATCGGACTAGCATTCAACGCGGCATCGAGTATTTGATTCGCACCCAGAACGCCGACGGCTCCTGGACCGAACATGAAACCACCGGCACGGGATTTCCGAAAGTCTTCTATCTCAAGTACGATATGTACCGGAACAGTTGGCCTCTGCTGGCCCTGGCAACTTATCGGAACCTGCTGAATCAGTCAGCCGCTCGGAAAAACGGAAGCACCAAGCACGACCATTCTACTGACCACGCGGGCAGTTCCGACACAACCCCGGCTGTCGTCTCTGCTGCAGAGCGCAGGTAATGCGTTCTGCCATGACCTGGACATATCGGCACCTGGTCCGCCCGATCCTGTTTTGCCAGGACGCCGAACGCATCCACAACCGGACGATCCGCGCTCTGGGATGGGCGAGTCGGCACTCCTGGGCTTCGAAAACAGTCGATTACTTTTGCGGCTCGCCGGAATTGCCGATCGACGTTTTGGGCTTGCGCTTCCCCAACCCAGTCGGGTTAGCGGCCGGCATGGACAAAAACGCTGAGGCACTGCCGGCTTGGATCAGCCTCGGCTTCGGGTTCACAGAATTAGGTGCGGTTACCTGGCATCCTCAACCTGGCAACCCTGAACCACGCGTGTTTAGAGCTATCCCGGATCAAGCCATCGTCAATCGTATGGGGTTTAATAACGCCGGAGCGGAGAAAATGGCTGAGACACTGGCGGAATGGCGTAAACGCGGATGCTGGCCGGAGCATCCAGTGGGTATCAATCTCGGCAAATCAAAGGTCACGCCCCAGAAGAAAGCCGCAGAGGATTATGCCAACTCGTTTCGCGCGTTACTGCCTCACCTTGATTTCTTTGTCGTCAACGTCAGCTCTCCAAATACGCCTGACCTGCGCCAACTCCAGGACAAGGTTCAGTTGGACGACATTCTTGCAGCTCTGCAGGAGGTCCGCAGACGCTCAGCAGCCGCGGAATCAAAGCTCAATGAGAAGCCAGTCTTGGTTAAGGTGGCGCCCGACCTGTCCTTCGAGGCATTGGATGACATTCTTGAATTAGCAGGTCCGCGGGAAATTGCGGGTATTGTTGCGACCAACACAACGATTGCCAGACCTCAAGCGACACGGGCTGATGTAGGAAAGATCTATGCAGAAACCGGAGGATTAAGCGGCCGCCCTTTGCAGCAAAGAAGCACCCAAATCGTGCGGCACCTGTATCGTCAAACGCATGGCAAACTGCCGATTATCGGGGTCGGCGGGATTTTTAGTGCGGCGGATGCGTGGGAAAAGATCGGGGCGGGGGCTTCATTGGTGCAGCTTTACACCGGGCTGGTTTACGAAGGTCCTTGGGCCGTTCGAAGTATTGTTCAAGGCCTTAAGCTTCAACTTGATCGGTCAAAACTGTCCAGCCTGGCCGAGGCCGTAGGCAGCGAGCGAAACTAAGGTGGTTTAGGCTGGGCTCGGCTCGGTTGTAAGATGGTCTCACGAGGCAACTTCAGGGTTTTGAAGGGTTTTGAAATCGAGACTTGACCAATTTGGCAATGCAGACTATACAACACATCGGTGACTGGATGTAACCCTAACCCCCAATACCTATGACTCTGACAAAGCGCGACTTAGTAATTCGCATCAGTTCGGAGACGGGACTGATTCAGCAGCAGGTGCTGGACGTCGTTCAGAAGACACTCGACTACATCGCCGAGGCTCTGGCTAAAGGTGATAAAGTCGAATTGCGTAACTTCGGGGTTTTTGAAGTAAAAGTGCGCAAGGCTCGAATTGGGCGCAACCCCAACGCCCCGGCAACCGATGTGCCAATCCCGCAACGATCTGTTGTGAAGTTCAAACCCGGTAAGGAGATGCGGACCGAGGTTTTGAAAATTCCCCCCCAAGCCCCCAGCTTGCCGACACAGGCGGCAAACTGACGCTATCCCAACCGCCTCCATTTTCGGCTGAGCCGTTTTTGCTTTTGCTCCGCCCGCGAGCTTTCTACCTTCTGGGCTAATTCTTATGGAACGTTTGCCCGGGTTCCGTGACTTTTATCCTGAACCTCTCCCCCAGCCCAACGTCTGGAGCTGCGATGCCCGCCAATATATTTTCGATACCTGGCGTTCAGTAGCCCGGCGGTACGGTTTTCGCGAGTATGATGGGCCACCCTTGGAGCCGCTGGAACTGTTTACCCTGAAGAGCGGCGATGAAATCATCGGACAGCTTTATAATTTCAAAGACAAAGGTGAAAGGGAGATTGCGTTACGACCGGAAATGACCCCCAGCCTGGCTCGCATGGTCGCCGCACATGAGCGTAGCTATAAGAAACCGATAAAGTGGTTTACGCTCCCGCAGTTGTTTCGCTACGAACGGCAGCAGAAAGGCCGATTGCGTGAACATTTTCAACTAAACGCCGATATTATCGGGGAAAGCGATCCGGCGGCCGATGCGGAACTGATTGCGCTGTTAATTGACACGTTAAAGGCGTTTGGATTAACAGAGGTGGACTTTGTAATCCGCCTTAGCAGTCGAAATGCCTGGCATGATTTCTTCCTCCAGAAAAAAGGGGATCCGGCCCGGGAATATGAGTTTTATCAAGTGGTCGACAAGCTCGAGCGCGAAGATCCGGCGGTCGCTGAGCAAAAACTCACTAGCCTGGGCTTTTCCTTAACAGAAGTAAGAGCCCTGATTGCGGAAGGCCCCCCCACAATTGAGCTACGATCGATCCTGGATAACCTCGGTGCGCGTGGACTCTCTAATTTTGTTAAGATTGATTACGGCGTGATTCGGGGCCTGGCCTATTACACAGGAATTGTGTTTGAAGCCTTCGATCGGAAAGGCGAATTTCGGGCGATCGCCGGCGGCGGCCGTTATAATAACCTGGTAAAGCTGATCAGCGGGGGAAAGGTCGACCTGCCCGCGCTCGGGTTCGGAATGGGTGACGTCGTTTTGCTGGAGTTGCTCAAAGCACGCGGCCGGCTGCCGAAGTTTGAGCTGGGGTTGGATGCCTTCTGCTTGATTGAAGATGAGACACTGCGACCAGATACCCTGAAGCTGATCCAGGACCTCCGCGGTGCAGGCCTGGCAGTCGACTACTCCTTAACCGCCGCGAAGCCGGACAAGCAGTTTAAACGTGCGCAGGAAACAGGGGCTCGACAAACGATTAAGCTTGAACGCAATAACAGCGGCCAATTGATGGCTAGAGTCCGTAGCCTCAAAACGCGAGAGGAAAAGACAACCGCGCCTGCTGAAGCCGCGGGGTTATTGCGTCAAGCGGGCTCTTGAACCACGGCGGGTGCGGCGGCAGGTTCGGCAGCAGCCTTGGCTTCCCGCTCCTTCACCAGTGTTGCGCCTTTACCCAAGCGCTTCCTTAAATAGGTCAATTTGGCGCGGCGCGTGCGCCCCTTGCGCTCGACTTCAACCTTCTCAACGCGAGGTGAGTGCATCGGAAACACTCGCTCAACGCCTTCGCCATAGCTGATGCGGCGGACGGTGAACATCTCATTTAGACCATGGCCGCGGCGACCGATAACGACTCCCGAGAAAATCTGGATACGTTCTTTGTCGCCCTCAACGACTTTGGTGTGCACGCGAACTGAGTCGCCAACTGCGAATTGCGCAGCATCTTTGCGAAACTGCTCCGCTTCAATTTTGTCAAGTAATGCCTGGTTCATAAATTCTTCTTTATAGTAAATCCGGGCGGCGTTCTGCCGTGCGCCGTCTCGACTGTTCTGTTCGCCACTTGGCGATCTCAGCATGGTGTCCCGAAAGCAGCACTTCGGGCACCTTCATCCCACGAAACTCCGCCGGCCGTGTATATTGCGGATATTCCAGCAACCCATGGCTGAATGATTCTTCGTGCGCGCTTTCCTCGTCACCTAGAGCTCCGGGCAGGAGACGGGTCACCGCATCGATGATTACCATCGCCGGCAAAGCCCCATTAGTCAGCACAAAATCGCCCATCGATAGTTCGTCGTCCGCCAACTGTTCGCGAATACGCTCATCGAAACCTTCATAATGCCCCGAAACCAGCAGCAACTCATCGATCAACGCTAACTCACGAGCAATTGCCTGGTTGAAGACGCGCCCGGCCGGTGAAAGCAGAATAACCCGGGTCTGCTCACGTGCGAGCGATTCAACAGCTTCAAAGATCGGTTCCGGTTTGAGCAGCATGCCCGGTCCGCCGCCAAACGGCCGGTCGTCGACCGTTTTGTGCCGGTCATGCGCATACTCGCGCAAATTGTGTATGCGCAAATCCAACAAACCCGCCTGCCGCGCGCGCTTAACGATACTCTCGTCGAGCGGCCCCGCAAACATCGCGGGAAACAGGGTGAGCACGTCGATTTTCATTGGCGGTTTCCGGCTGCAAGTTATGCGCTGGTAATTACGACAATGCCCGAAGTCTCCAACGGCAGCTAGGCTCCCGCGGTTTCCTCGACAATTTCGAGGGTGCAGCGCAACCCTTTTCTGGCGCTGCCGGCTAATAACAGGGAACGAATGGCGTTGATGGTCATGCCTTGTCGACCGATTACCTTGCCAACGTCCTGTGGATGCAAGCGCAATTCGTACACGGTAGTTCCCTCACGTTCGACAGGCGTAATGGTGACATCATCGGGATGTTGCACCAGGCCTTTAACGACGTATTCGAGAAACGCTTGCATGAAATTATTGGAATCAGGCGGGGGCTGCAGCGGCGGCCTTGTTGGCCTTTTTGATAAAGCTGGCGACGGTGTCGCTTGGCTGGGCTCCTTTGCTGAGCCAATACTTGGCCCGCTCCAGATCCATGGTGAAATTATTACCTTTTTTCAGGGGTTGATATGTCCCAAGTTCTTCAATGAACTTGCCATCACGGGGACTTCGGCTATCAGCTACCACAATGCGGAAAACCGGAGCATTTTTTGCCCCGACCCGCTTCATGCGAATTTTAACTGCCATAAATTGTAGATTGTTTGCCTGCGGTGTTAAATCCGAACGGTTACCCTAAAAGGATTACACAAAATGAGCGGATAGCCTAGTCTCAGCTTGGCTCCGTGGCAAGCGATGTTTTGCATTATTTTCCGGTAAAAAGGCGGCTATGAAGCATTGCGACTCTCCTCAATCCATGCTTTGCTCCAGACCTCATGCCTAGGCCGCGAACTCGGGATTTGGGTTTGGAACATAACCTGGACCTTCCCTTTCAGGCGGCTCCAACACCCGAACCGAAAGCCCGACTTGCGCTGATGGACGAGCTCGCCTCTTTTTGCGAATTCGGCAAAGCAACTCAGATAAAGTCGACCGAGTTTACCGATGCCGAAGGCCGCCAAGCCCATGTTCCAACCTATATCAATGAATACTGGACTGCTAAGCAACGCCAGGCTAGTTCTCTGCACGAGGTCTCATACCGCGCCTGTTTCAAGCCGCAGTTGCCGCGGTTCTTCATTGAGCGGCTGACGGTGCCAGGAGATAAGGTATACGACCCTTTCATGGGACGAGGCACGACTCCTCTCGAAGCCGCTTTGCTGGGCCGAATACCAATAGGCAATGACGCCAACCCCCTGAGCACCGTAATGACCCGTCCCCGGCTTGCCCCCCCAACCTTGAGCGCGGTCGCGGCTCGGTTGGCAGAAATTCGACTGGATACTCCGGCCGATACACCTGACGACCTGCTCGCCTTTTATCATGTTGAGACGTTGCGCGGGATTTCATCCCTCAAGAGGTACCTGCAAGAGAGGCGCGCCTCTGGAAACCTGGATTCAATTGATGAGTGGATCGCCCTGGTGGCGCTGAACCGTCTGACAGGCCACTCGAAAGGCTTCTTTTCCGTTTATACCTTACCACCCAACCAGGCCGTGTCCGCCAAATCTCAGCGCAAAATTAATGAGCGGCGAAGCCAAACACCACCGTGGCGGGACGTCTCGGCGATTATACTCAGGAAAACAAGACAACTGCTGGCTGACCTGACGGGCGGCACGCGAGAAGTACTCGGGCGGGTCTCACCCAAGGCAATTTTGTTAAACGGCTCGGCAAGTTCCACACCGCAGATTGCCTCCAATTCTGTCGATCTAGTCGTCACCTCGCCTCCCTTTCTGAACGTGGTTCAGTATGCGACGGACAATTGGTTGCGCTGTTGGTTTCTTGGCATCGACGCCAAATCAGTGAGCCTGACCCTGCCCATCAAGCTCTCCGATTGGCAACAAGCCATGGCAGAGGTTTTCCGTGAGCTCTATCGCGTTTTGCGCCCAGGCGGCCATGTCGCCTTCGAAGTCGGAGAGGTGCACGGAGGGACCACCCGGCTGGAAGAAACAGTCTTGCCCTGCGGGGCGAGTGCGGGTCTCCAACCGCTGCTGGTTTTGATTAATGATCAAAAGTTCACAAAAACGGCAAACTGTTGGGGAATCGACAACATGGCTAAAGGGACCAACACAAATCGTATCGTAGTTTTCCGCAAAAGGGAGGATTACTTTCAGGATAGCCACCAGACCTGAGCTCGCCTGACGGAGAGGTTCGGTCATTCCAGATTTCGAATTCTAATCGGTTGTCCCAAACGCGCAGACTTCATTCTTATTCGCATTGAGGTGCTGCAGATAAAACGCGCTGGTTAGGTGCGGCAACTCGCGTTTGAGCAGTGGCAATACGCCCCTGGTTGTGGTTTGTTGCATTTTCAACGTCACAACAAATCGGCGGCACCAGCGCTGACGCAACCAATTCAGCAACAATTCAGCGGTCCGCTCCGCCGTGGCGATTACGTCGCAAAGCAGCCAATCCACAGGTCTTTGGGGCTTGAAACGGAACGCGTCGCTGGGGTCGAATTTTACATTCGGGGTCACCATCAAATCGGGGCGCAAAGGTGAGCGATCCACCGCATGAACGCTCGCGCCTCGCTTGATCGCGACATAGGTCCAACTTCCGGGAGCCGCGCCCAAGTCGACGCAGGTCTCCCCCGCTCGAATAGCGGTGCCCGAACGAAGCTCGGCCTCGATTAATTTCGCGAAGGCTCTGCTGGGGGCAGCTTTATCGGTAGCGACCAGGGCTTCGCCTTTGGGAAAAGGGGAAAGCAAATGGCGTTGCTCAAAGGGCAACGGTGCACAGGCAATCGAAAAAAAGCCGGTCCCAGGACCCGTTAGCCATAACTGAACCAAAGAATCATTCGCTGTGAAAATGGTTGTTTCCTCTTGAAGATTCCGCCTCAGAGATCGACGTCGATCGTGGAGCAACTCGAGGACAGATTCCCGAATCAAACGGCATCGGTGGCGACCTGCTTCGGGATTTACTGTGTGAGCCCTGGCGGCTGCGATACCAGTGGGAAAGCCTGCTTGGGATGATGCGCGGTGCTTCAATCGCCGGGTGGTGTGCCATGTGCGTGCGCCGATTCTGTGGACCACCTGCGCCCCGTAGTGGGCCGCAAGGTGCAAGCGCCAAGGACGGTCATTGACCAGTCGACCTACTGTCGCTGAGAATAATGCATCGGCCCACTCTCGAATGGAATTCGCGCGCAAGGCTTCGGCATTCGGCAACCACTGGCGGGCAAAGGGCAGATACGGTAGTCGAGCGTTTACTGGAATGGAGAAGTCGGTTCGGAAAAGTAATGGTCCCACCCTTTGGACCTGAGTTTCTCCAAACGTCTCCTTGAGTTCTGACTGCAGCTGGGCTTCGGCATCCTCGCCGCAAAAAAACAATTGCATTAAATCGGATATGCGAGCGAGAGGTAGTTTCAGGTGCCCACGACGCTATTCGACGGGGATTTTAGCACCTTTATCCTGGCGGCTCGCGCACTGCTCGATGCGCGCATCCAGAAGTGCCCGTAAGCCTTTGAGCCATTCCAAGCGGGCAGCTTCGAAATGGCGTCGTGCCTGCTCGGGTGGGCCCAAGCGGCGCAAGAGATCGCTCAAGCCGGGCCCCAGCCCTTGACATATACAGGCTCCAGCTTGGGGTTTCGCTGATTTAGTTGCTCGTTTATTCATTTGGTCTCCGTAAGTTCGACTATTAACAGGCCCTCTTCCAAGCGAGCGCGGACCGGCGCCAAGCCAGCCATTGAGCTTGGCAGCCCAATATGACGGCGCATGTTACCCACTTCAACGACAAGCTCCTCGCCTTTTTTAAAGAGGCCGACTTCGCTTTTCGCGGCAAAAGGTGCCCGCAATCTGACCTCGTACCGGCCATTGGCTTTTACGAACGAATACGGGCGCTCGGTGCGGGTCACTTCGGCCGGGTCCTCTGCTTTGGCAAACATGATATTAGCCAGTTCACGAATCCGCGGTAAGCCCAGCACTTCGTGGCGGAACAGCGGGATGCAACGCATCGGCACGGGAGCGAAGTAGGCCTCCACCTCCTTAAGAAACGTTTTTTGGCTGCGCCGCCACTCTCGGAAGAATTCGTCCTCGATCTGCTCCGGGAGAACACGGTTGACCAGAACCTGGTCCACCGTGAGGCCGTGGAGCGAGAAGTAAACAAAGGCCCGTTGTGTTTCTCGGACCACCATCTTCTCCGGGTTGGTGACGAGCCGGACACTTGTGGTCTTAGGATTTTCCAGCAACTCATCGATGCCTTCAATGCGGTCGAACAACTCCTTGACGCTGGCGAAATAGCTGTCCGGCGGTAATTCAAACGGAGCGAGGCGATTGGCGATGGGTCGCACGGCACGCAATACGCCTCGTTGGATGGGAAAGACGTGCTGCATGTACCATTTCATGGTGGTCGGCATTGAGACAAATCGCAGGCTCTCGCCGGTGGGCGCGCAATCGAGCACAATAACGTCGTAGCGCTTTTCCTTGTGCCATTCATTTACGTAGAGCAAGGCGCTGAGCTCCTCCATGCCGGGGAAAATCGCCATTTCTTCGGCTTCCACTTCATTCAACCCAGAGGTTCGAAAGAGCGAGCTGATGTAGGACCAAATCCGGTGCCAGTTCCGTTTGATCTCGTGTTGGATATTGACTTCGTGGATCCAGAGCTTTTCGGCGATCTTGAACGGCTCGGCTGTATTGGAATCAAACAGACCGGTTTCAAGGTCAAAAGCGTCGGCGAGTGAATGCGCTGGGTCCACACTCATGACGAGAGTACGATACCCAAGCTCAGCCAGGCGGGCCCCGGTCGCTGCTGACAGGCTCGTCTTACCCACTCCGCCCTTGCCGCTGAAAAGAAGGATTCGCATTTGCCGGACCTTAATGCAATCTGCCCCCAATCGTCCCTGTTAGTCCAGCATAACTCGTCGCGCAACCACGCCGCAGACCACCGAAATCAGGTATCGACCCGCCCATTGCGTACATGATCGCGCGGAAGTCAAACCGACTTCCGCGCTTTCGCCTGCTCACGCCGATTGGCCGGCCAAATCCGGCCTCACTCGGAAAATCTGATCAGTCGTGATGTCTATGATGTTTCTCGGGCACGAGGCTGATGCTGCCAAAAAGGCCATGGCTTTCATCATCAGGCCCAGCACTGAAATACAGTGTATCCGGATTTCCGCCTCGGCCTCCGTTGCCAACCCTCAAGGCCCAGAGCCCCTCGATCACCAAAGGCTGCTCGTCAACTCCCTCAAGCAGACCACGAAACTTGCCACGATCATCGAAGCTCATAATGGTCCCACTGCCAAAATTTCCGACGAGTAACTGGTCGGCGTGACGGCCGAAGCTTGAGGGCGCAATCACCAGACCCCAGGGGGAGTTAATCGCATCCAACCTTCCACCGGCATCGGAACCGGTTACCAGACGCTGAAAGGACCCGGTATTCGGGTTAAGCAGGTCAATCAGCCCATGACCAGGACCCTTCACATCGTCCTTCTTATCGGCATCTTGCTTTGCAAACGTTACGAAGACAAGCCCGTCGAGATTCTGAACGTTGAATGGTGCATAACCGGCAGGTGCATTCTGATCCGTGAATTGAGCCACCAACGCAGAATTAGTGTCATAAACATCAACCGTGGCTTCGGAAAAGTTGGCGGCCAACAGGACGGGTCCATTCATCGTCTGAGCCAAGGTGACCCCCTTGTAAACAGCACCACTGCGATTGGTCAGCACTTCAGCGGTGGTCCCCAATGACTGACGCCAACCAGATATGGTCCCATCTTCGCTGACGAAAAGGAAGGCATCGCCGTTGAAACCTCCGATGTTATTGAAAACCTGACCGGTGGGATTGCCCTCGCCAGGGATGGTCACTTCGAGGCCGAGCTTGGTTACCACGACCATCCCGTGGTCATCGTTGGTCACAGAATAAAGGAGCGCTTTGCCGGTGCCGTTGGCGCTCACCCAAAACGGACTGGTCGCCCCAAAGGAAATACCCCAGGCATTGACCAAATTGGTGTCCTGGAGCATAGCCACTCCCGCTTGATCGGAGACCAGGTTTACCACCTGGTAATCGTCACTGTTTCCTCGGTTGCGATCCCCTTCATTATCGTTTCCTTGCCCGTGGTCGCCATCCTTGCCGAATGCCGATAAGGCAACGAGCGTTAACAGGATTGCACTGGCGCAGGCACTCCAACGATGAAGTGCGTGTATAAAACCGAAACTAATGACTTTCTTCGTGTTACTCTTCATACGGTCTCTCCAACATGTTTTTGGTTGAACTGCATGATTCCTCTGGTGATTCTAGGGAATGCTGAAGGAGTCCTCCCCTTACCCTTTGAGGTTTCAGAGACCCCCTGTCACTTCTCGAAGATCGAACTTTCTGGCAGATTCGGCCGGGAACCATTCTTTTCATATGAGGTACCCGCGGCGATTTAGTTCCCCAAACAAAAGCATGTTAGCCTGAAAAGTCAACTTGGCTTCAGCTTGGAGGCGGGGCGGCTTGGTTGCTCGGAGCATTTGATGCTGGGAATTCGATAAGGCAAATGTCTCTGTAAGACAGCAACATGAGCAAACTGGAGCAAAATAGATTAAAAAAATTGGTTTTCCTGCTTGCAACTATTTTATGAACGTGGCGTAGTTCTCGGCGCAGGTTTATTGCGTTGAGTCAACGCGGACGACGATTCCAAACAGAGCCACCGTTTGAAAAATTGCAATCGGTGAGCCATATTGTATAGTGTGCACGTAAGTCTTCCGTTCTGTACGGTCTTCTGAAGCCCTTGTCGGCTTACGATACCGATAAGCGCAAAGCAGCGTGAGCTGTTGAAAATTAACGGGTTACATTAATTCTGAACCAAAACGGCCCCTGTGCGTCTGATTAATTATGCTGAATAGGAAACCGAGTAAGTTGGTCAATGGAGCGGATACCGGTGGCCGTAATAGCCAGCGAACCCCATCTGGCCAGGAACGCCGACCCCGGCGGCGTTTTATCATCTCCGCCAAAGCCGCAAACAGGACCGACTCTCGAACTCAGCAGGTTCGAAATGGGCATGCAAAGCCAACGACGGCAGCGCCAGCAAAGGGCGCGGCGCTGGGTGCCGGCCAAGGTGCAGGCGGCACTCCCCCCGGACCTGCCGATTTGGCAGAAACCATTAAGACTTTGCTCCACCTGGCGCACGAAAACGGCCATATCACCTACGATGACATCAATGATGTGCTGCCAGAGGGCCTCTCGCCGGAGGATCTCGATGAGTTGTACACAAAACTTCGTGGGCTCGACGTTGAGATAGTCGATCACGCAGAAGTCGAACGGGCGAAGCCTGCCGAACCTGAGGAGGAAGAGGACGCACGGCTTGAGGTTCTGGATGATCCGGTTCGCATGTACATGAACCAGATGGGCAAAGTGCCCTTGCTGACACGGGAGCAGGAGGTGGAGATTTGCAAGCGAATCGAGGAAGCCGAGGCAGAGATGAAGCTTCTGGTTTACGGTTTGGGTTTTACCGCCAAGGAACACATTGCGATTGCCGAGAAGTTGCTGTCCGAGCCGCCCAAGGAGCGATTTGACCGAGTCGTTGTGGATAAGAAAGTCGCCAACCGTGAGGGACACCTGCGGGATTTAAGAAACCTGATCAAGAAGGTTCGCATTCTGGACTCTCAAGTGGATGCCAAGTACCAGGAGTGGCAAAAGGCGGCCCAGAAGAGCAAAGATAAGGTTTTCGGAGCCTTCCGTAAGCTGGATAAAAAGCTCCAGGATACCTTTCCAAAATTCTACTACAAACAGAAGGTCCTGGAAGACATGATTGTGGTCGCCGGGAACGTGCATGAAAAGTTCCAGGCGAGTTTGCGTCGCATCCAGGAATTGGAATCGCATCGCAAATCGGCCGAACAGCAATCCGCGCTGCACGGAGAACGCATCAAGATTCAGGCGTTGGAACTCTTTGTGCGCATGCCCCGTGAAGAATTCTTTAAAATCTTCACGCAGCTTAAGCGCGCAGCAGATCGTGCTCACCAGGCAAAAACGCACATGGCAGAAGCGAACCTCCGGTTGGTCGTTTCGGTTGCCAAGAAGTACACCAACCGCGGGCAATCGTTCCTGGACCTCATCCAGGAAGGCAATATCGGCTTAATGAAAGGTGTCGAAAAATTCGAGTACCGGCGTGGATACAAATTCTCGACGTATGCAATTTGGTGGATCCGGCAGGCCATCACGCGTTCCATTGCTGACCAGGCTCGGACGATCCGCATCCCGGTACACATGATTGAAATCATGAACAAGCTCTGGCGCGCTCAGAAGCAACTGACCCAGGAACTTGGCAGAGAACCTACCCCTGAGGAAATTGCAGACGAAATGCACATGCCGGTGGTGCGGATTAACTCGCTGCTGAAGATGGCGCAACAGCCGATTTCGCTCCATGCCCCCGTCGGCGACGACGGCGACGTTAGCGTCGGGGACTTCATCGAAGACAAGACTGCGGAAAACCCTTCGGACGTTACCAGTTACAGTCTGTTGAAGGAAAAACTTGGCGATGTGCTCACGAGCCTGACGGAACGCGAGCGCAAGATTCTCGAAATGCGTTTTGGGCTGGTCGATGGTTACGAGCGCACGCTGGAAGAAATCGGCAAAATGTATAACGTTACCCGCGAGCGTATCCGCCAAATCGAAGCCAAAGCGCTGCGCAAGCTCCGGCATCCGACTCGCGTCCGTCATCTGCAAGGCTTCCTGGATACGGAAGAACAAGCCGCTTAAGGTCTTTCAGAAACTTTCAAAGGACAGCTCCTGTTTCAACAGGAGCTGTTTTTGTGTACGCAGGATGGGGTCAATTTCCGCTTCCTTTTTGACAGGCCCGAGGTGTATTGTCGATGCACTTGGTCTGCGAACCAATTGGCGGGCCATGGTGCTATGGATGCAACGTTCACCTTCAGCGTTAACGGGAAGTCCCACACCCTCACCACCCATCCGCAGCGGCCACTCTTAGACATTCTGCGCGAGGAGTTGGAGCTGACCGGCACCAAATACGGTTGCGGGGAGGGTCAGTGTCGGGCGTGCACGGTATTATTGGATGGCGAGCCAGTGGCCTCGTGTGTAACCCCGATCTCAGATGTGGATAAGCACAGTGTCGTAACCATCGAGGGACTGGCCAAGGGGGACACGCTGCACCCGGTTCAAGAGGCTTTCCTGGCGGAGGGTGCTTTCCAGTGCGGCTATTGCACTGCTGGCATGATTATGGGCATTGTCGGCTTGCTTAAGACAAACGCCCATCCGACAGACGCGGATATAAAAAGGGGACTGCAAAAGCATATCTGCCGCTGCGGTACATATCCTAGAATTCTTAAGGCTATACACCGAAGCATCGCCTAAGGCGTTTCTTATGAACAAGCCGACCTCTTTAAAAGCGGACGCCGAAACTGAATTCGAAGAGCCCATCGAGCGCGTAGATTATGATTTCGGACTTAATCGCCGTTCCTTTGTGCAATTTCTCGGGGCGGGTTTATTGATCGCGGTTGGGGCTACGCCCGCCCTCGCCCAACGCAGGAGGGGTCGCGGCGCGGAGGGGGCCAGAAACGTTTCGGCTCGAATTCACATCGGCGAAGACGGCGTGATTACCGTGCTGACTGGCAAAGTGGAAGCTGGCCAGGGAGCGCGGGCTGAGCTCGGCCAGGCGGCAGCAGAAGAATTACGAGTACCCGTTGATCGGGTTCAGCTGATCATGGCCGATACTGCCCAAGTGCCCGATGACGGGATTACCGCAGGCAGCCGGAGTACCCCTTCGAGCGTGCCTGCCGTGCGACAGGGCGCTGCCGCTGCCCGCGAGTTGCTGGTTGAACTGGCGGCGAAGCAATGGAACGTCGAGGCCAGTCAAATCCAAGTTCAGGATGGGAAAGCGACACATGCCAGCTCGCAAGACGTAATTTCGTACGCTGATCTCGCCTCGAGCAAAGATGCCCACGAGAGATTTGCGCAGCCGATTTCTTCTGATCTAACTCTGACTAAAGTATCCGAATGGAAAGTGCTCGGGGCGCCGCAACGCCGGCCAAATGGACGCGATATTGTCACCGGCATCCATCACTATCCGTCAGATATAAACCGGCCGGGGTTGCTCTACGGGAAAGTCGTGCGGCCCCCTTCGTATGGAGCAAAACTGGTTTCAATAGACCTGGCGCCCGCCAAAGCGCTCAAGGACGTCGTCGTTGTTCAGGACGACCAATTCGTCGGCGTGGCGGCGCCTTCGAGCTTCGCGGCAGAGAAGGCGCTCGATTTGCTGATCAACACGGCCAAATGGGAAAGCTCTCCACATCCTTCGAGCAAAGAGCTTTTTAATTACCTTAAACAGCAGGCCGAAGGAGGAATACCCTCGAACCCGTTCGCCGATCAAGTCGCGCAAGCCAAACAGGTGCTACGTCAAGCTTACTACGTCGCCTACGTCCAACACGCGCCGCTTGAACCTCGGGCAGCTGTCGCGGAATGGTCGGATGGAAAATTGACGGTGTGGACCGGAACACAGAATCCCTTTGGTTGTCGCTCAGAATTGGTGCGTGCATTTCATCTTTCTGATGACCTGGTTCGGGTGGTCGTGCCGGACTTCGGCAGTGGATATGGCGGCAAACACACGGGAGAGGTTGGGGTGGAAGCGGCCCGATTGGCACAAGCAGCAAACCGACCAGTATCCTTGCGCTGGACGCGGGAAGAGGAATTCACATGGGCGTATTTTCGCCCGGCTGCCGTGATCCCAATTGAGGCGAGTCTCGATGCTCAGAACTCGCTGACGTCCTGGTTTCACATCAACATCAATTCGGGTGGATCGGCCATTGATACACCTTACCAGACCGGAAAAAGGAAAAGTCAGTTCGTAAACTCAAAGGCACCGCCGCTGCGGCCAGGCTCGTATCGCGCACTGGCCGCCACAGCAAACACTTTTGCCCGCGAGAGCGCGATGGATGAGTTGGCTGGGATGGCAAAGGCAGACCCATTGGATTTTCGACTGGCCCATTTGGATAATGAAGAACAGCGCGGGCGACTGCGAGCGGTTCTGGAAAAGGCAACGACCGAGTTCGGTTGGCGTGAAGCTTTCAAGAAGAAGGAGCCAAACCGAGGGGTTGGCCTGGCGTGCGGGACGGAGAAGGGATCGTATGTTGCGGCGTGTGCGGAGATCGAGGTGGATCGCGCGCAAAAGCTGATACGCGTGTTACGCGTCTGTGAGGCGTTCGAATGCGGAGCCATCCTCAATCCCGACAACCTGCAAAATCAGGTTCAGGGTGCGATCATCATGGGATTAGGTCCGGCTTTGCGTGAAGAAATGCGCTTTGAAAACGGTCAGATGCTGAATGCGTCGTTTCGAGGATGCCAGGTACCGCGCTTTGCCGATGTCCCCAAGATAGATATCCATCTTGTTAACCGGCCGGATCTGGCCTCTGTTGGCGCAGGTGAAACGCCGATCATCGCCATTGCTCCCGCGATTGCAAACGCGCTGTTTCATGCCACAGAAATTCGCGTGCGCGAAATGCCAGTCCGTATTCCGTCATCGGCGTAGCGTCACGCATCTGGTGTAGTGTCAGGCGTCTCGCCTGACACGGAGGACGGCGTCTCGCCGTCAGGGTCTGGACCTTCTGTGCTTGAGAACAGAGGAACAGACAGAGGAGATAAGTTTCGACGGATTCTTTCTGCCGGGCAAGATGCCCGGCTCTACAGCAGGCGAGATGCCCGCTGCTACTCAGGCGAGACGCCTGACGCTACTCCGGTTCCAACTTCACGTAATCGAGCCCGAACATGTAGCTTTTCACGGCCTTCTCGTTGGCGCCAAGGATCTCAACGGTAAGCTTATGCTGGCCGACGGTAAGGGTCCTTTTTCCCATCGGGATCACACCGGTAGGGGCCACCGACGGGTGGTATAAATCGAGCGGTTCGCTGAGTTTTTCGCCATCCAGCCAGAGTTGGACGATGCCGTAATCGGGGGCTTTAGTGAACTGCATCCCGAGTCGGTATGTGCCGCTTTTACTCACAGGCAGGGCCAGCTCCAACTTGTCGCCGGGCTTGGCATCAGTCCACCAGAGGTGGGCATCATTGCTCCATTGGCCTTGAAAAGCAGTGAGTTCCTGTTCCTGCGCATTGCCGGCGGTCTTGGAAAGAACCTTCAGGGTTTCGCCTTCAAGGACACCTTTGACTTTGACGGTTTCGACGGGAACCCAGTAGCCGATGCGTTGGTTCAAGGGGACGCGCACATAGGGGTCATCGCCTCCCGGAGCCAAGTACCAGTAGGCCATACCGGCATAGAGGGTTGGGCGCTGGTTGGGATAATATTTCTCGATGCATCCTTCAAAGGAGCGTTGAAACGGCACCGCATCGGGGATGTGCCAACGATTTACCGAGATATGGCCTTTGCTATTGCCGTCGTTATGCGTCTGGTTGTGGTAAGCGTGTTGGAACGGCTCACCACTGGACCACGCGTAGCCAAAGTAATCTTCGGACCCGGTGCCGAAAGTCGAAGGAAACTTTTCGCCGTCGACAAAAAACTTCTCATCGCCTTCACCCCACCAACCGCCGCGCGGATTCCAGATGTGCAGCATCACGCCGACAAACCTTCCCTGCCCTTGGCTCTTGAGGATCGGCCAGTCAATGGCGCGTTCGGGTTTTTCCGGCAGAAACACATCTCGATGCCATTTGGCATGGAACCGGGCGAAGCGTTGAATTGGGACCGAAAGCGGTTGATGGATAAGTTCGAACTGCACGCCATGCCGACCTTTGCCATCATTGATAAGCCGCACCTCGGCACTTTTCGCAAACGGCATATACCAATTGCAGTACCACCAGCCGTCCTTGGTTAATCCCAGTGGGTATGAGGCGTAGCTGTTGGCTCCCGGGGCGGCACCAAAGAAATCGCCCAGAGGTGCCCAAACGCTCGGAGTTGTTTCTCCATCCCATTTGATTTGCAAAGCGAGTTCGCGCAACAAGTCCCGATCCGAGGGAGAAGGAGGTAAATCGAGCTTAATTCTGAGGCTGGTAATGGCTGCCGGTCCCTTCAACGTTGCGATCCTCGCGCTTGTTCCCTCAGAAACCCTTAGCGCACGAGAGAATCGCTGGCTGGGTGCTTGGCTACTCGGAAGAGTTGAGTCGCACCGACTCAGGATCTCATTAGCCTGATCGAGGGCGGCGTAATCTTCGGCACTAAGCTCTCGTTTGAACGTGGGAACCTTTGTGCGCGTGGGAAAGGTCCCATAAGTGAAATGGAAGTATTGGCCCCAGTCCTTGTCGGCGACGATTTTGCACGATTTCTGGTACGGGATGGGGGTATAGTTATTCCAACCGCGCGAGACGGTATGAACCAACGCGGGTCGTGTGAAGGGAGCATTCTTGCCGTCGAAAAAGCCTTTAAAGGGGAGGTCGACTGCTGGTTGAGCCGCTCCATCCAGGTAAATCCGCACATGCCCCTGGCCGGGGGTTGCCGACCAAATACGCCAGATGCAACCGGGGCCCTCCATTTCCGCGAGAACATAGCTATCTCCTTCCTTGCGAATGACCCCGTTGCCATCGCCGTTGGCATCCCACCCGATATAGGTGTCCTTCACAGCATCGTACTGGCTACGCCGATCGTAACTCGACCACTGGGCACAGTTTTCGCCCGGAGCAGGGATTGTAGCGAGAAATTCCAGATCAGTAAATCGATGAACGAGATCCACATAAGAGAGGGTCCCGTCACCTGCCGCTAGTACGGTGGGACACGTTGCAAGAAAG
Source organism: Candidatus Limnocylindrales bacterium (assembly GCA_035495315.1). Taxonomy (GTDB): domain Bacteria; phylum Verrucomicrobiota; class Verrucomicrobiia; order Limisphaerales; family UBA8199; genus DATJGF01. The sequence goes on along the minus strand of DATJGF010000177.1, from coordinate 48,936 downwards.
AACAAAAAGCAACTGAGCAGAGTCACCGAAATCCAACCGTTACTGCGCTCCCTCCTGTCAGATGCGGGCAAGAGGGTGTCGTCCCAGGATGGTGTCTCGATCTCACTGTATGAGAGAAAAAGGTGACGATACTTCACGTTCACTTCAATTCACGCCCACCCTGGGCAATGGTTTCTTTGTCGAAAACGCGCGAGCCGAGCGTGATCTCCTTCGGGACCTTCTCGCCTTGAAGCAGTTTTAAGGCTGTGTCTATGGCCTCGGCGCCACCAGTGGGATATTGAAAGGTGGCATCTAGAATTCCCTGTCGGACATAAGCGACACCTTCCTGAGGCAAAGCATCAATCCCAACAAATTTCATTTCCTTTTCGCGTCCAGCAGCCTTGGCTGCGAGGTAAGACCCATGGGCGCCAGGGTCATTGTGCGCGTACACACAGTCAATATGACTGAAACGAGCCAGGGCTGACTCCATTTCTTTGCGGGCGTCGGGTTCCAGCCATTTCATGTCGGCTTCAAAAATTATTTCAAGGCCGCTCCCGGCGATGGCTTCGCGAAAACCACTGTTACGATCCTGTCCGGGAGTGGAAGTCATAAGCCCCTTCAACTCGACAACCTTTCCCTTCCCGCCGAGCTTTTCTTTTATCCAATCGCCGGCAGCGTGGCCGATTTTTTTATTGTCGGCGCCGATAAAGCAAGTGTAGTTGGTGCCAATAAGGCGGCGATCCAACACAATGACCGGGATGCCGGCCTCGAGGGCTTTTGCTACCGGTCGCGTCAGCGGTTGCGCTTCTTTGGGACTGATGATGATCAGGTCGACACCTGCGCTGACGAATTCCTCGACGTGCGCGCGCTGCTGGAGCGTATCATTTTGAGCGTCTTTGAAGACGACTTGCAGATTGGGATGTTTGTCGGCAGCGGCTTTGATCTGAGCATTCATTTCGACACGCCACGGCTCGCCCAGATTGCATTGGCTCATGCCAATCGTATAGCTGGATTTAGTCTTCTTGCCAGAATCGGCGGCAGGCGAATTCAGCGGCGAGAGTATCAAAAAAAGCGTGAAAAAAAGGCAGAGGCTCAGGGTAGCGGTTCTGGTTGCGTGACGCATAGTCTGCTCTTGATAGCGGCTAAACCGGTTGTTGAAAAGAGCATTTTGGCAAGCACGTCACTTGTGGCTAAAGGCGGCTCCGGGGGCACAACGACGGGCGAGGCTTGCAAAGAATAGCGGCTAGAAGTCGGCGTTGCCTGGCGTCCGCGCGAAGGGGATCACATCCCGGATATTCGGCACACCGGTGAGGAACATGAGCAAACGTTCGAAGCCCAGCCCAAAGCCGGCATGGGGAACTGTGCCATATTTCCGGAGATCGAGGTACCACCAATAATCCTCGGGCTTAAGCTTGTGAAACTGCAGGTTGGCTAAAAGCTGGTGCAAGCGCTCCTCGCGTTGCGAACCGCCGATGACTTCTCCGATTCCAGGGACGAGCACGTCCATCGCGGTAACGGTCTTGTCGTCATCATTGAGACGCATATAGAAGGGCTTTATTTCGCGCGGGTAGTTGAAAACACTGACCGGGGATTTGAAATGGTCCTCAGTTAGGAACCTTTCGTGCTCGGATTGAAGGTTCAGACCGTATTCGACCGGGAACTCGAACTTCTTTCCTGATTTCTTGATGATGTCAATGGCCTCGGTATAAGGCACCCGAACGAAGGGTCGCTCGACAACGAAAGTCAAACGTTCGCGAACACCTTTATCGACAAAGCGCGCAAAGAGGTTTAAATCCTCCCCACAATGGTCGAGGGCATATCGCGCCATTGCTTTAATAAACTCCTCCCCCAGATCGAGGTCGCCCTGCAAATCGCAGAAAGCCATTTCGGGTTCGATCATCCAAAATTCGGCGGCATGGCGGGCGGTGTTTGAGTTTTCCGCGCGAAAGGTCGGACCGAAGGTATAAATGTTGGACAAGGCGCAGGCAAAGGTCTCTCCTTCCAACTGGCCGCTGACCGTGAGGTAAGCGCGTTTGCCAAAAAAGTCAGCCTGGGGTTTCTCGTCAATATTCCCTTTGAGACTGGTGACACGGAACATCTCCCCTGCCCCTTCGCAATCGCTGGCGGTAATGATTGGCGTATGTACGTAAACAAAATCCCGATCCTGGAAGAACTGATGCACCGCGAACGCCAGCCGACTTCGCATCCGGAACACCGCGCCATAAAGATTTGAACGCGGACGCAGATGCGCGATGGTGCGAAGAAATTCCGGTGTGTGGCCCTTCTTCTGCAGTGGATAGGCGGGATCAGCTGGCCCAATCAGTTCAATCTTGGAGGCACGCAACTCCCATTTCTGGCCCTGTGCCGGTGAGGCGACCAGCTTGCCTTGTATTGCGGCAGAGGCTCCGGTGGTAAAATGTGGCAGTTGATCGCACCCCGGGGTGCCGGCGTCGACCACAATCTGCAGGTTGGCCAGGCATGAACCGTCATTAAGTTCGAGGAAAGAAAAGCCTTTCGAGTCGCGCCGGGTTCTTACCCAGCCTTTGACAGTGATGTCGTCTTTTGCTTCGGTTGACCCCAAAACGTGTTTTATCAATGTGCGCATGAATCAATGCCGATGAATTCACCTGGGCCTCGCAGACGCTGACCTGAGGTATGTCACTTCGAACGGCTAACACATTAGCGAACACTTGCCGACTCGCAACCGGAGAATGCGGGAGCAGAAGATCCGCTTTTCTGGCTTAAGCTGCCTTTCGGTGCGTGGCAGGCTGGCGGCGCGGTTTCTTCGCTGCGGATTTTTCGAGGCTTTGCTGCAGTAGTTCCGCCAAATCGATGATTTTCTTTTCGGAGGGTTGGCGAGCGCGTTTCGGTACGGGCATGTGCTTGGCTCCGGCTTTGACTTTCTGCTCAATAATCTTCATCAGAGATTCGCGATACTCGTCGTGATACTTCTCGGAGTCCCATCGGGACGTCATCGATTTAACGAGAGTCTCAGCCATATCGAGCTCTTTCTGGCCGACCGATGCTTTGGGGGGCGCAAGCTCGGCCGAGTCACGCAATTCATCCGCATAATGCATGGTTTCGAGCAGAAGCACGCCATCCAATGGCTTTACCGCCGCCAAATGCTCGCGTGGGGGGCGGAGGACCACCTTGGCGATACCAGTGAGGCCGGTTTTTTCAAGCACAGTACGTAAGAGGGCGTAGGCCTTTTCACCACGTTTTTCGGGGGCTAGAAAATACGGTTGATCAAAAAAGCGCGCGTCGATTTCCTCTAATTGGACGAACTCCCGAATATCGACCGTCTGATTGGATTTGATTTCGACCCGCTGGAAATCCTCATCGGTAAGCACGACATACTGGTCCTTTTCATGTTCATATCCTTTGACGATATGTTCCTTCGGAACTTCCTTGCCATCGGCTTCTGCAACTTTCTTGTATTGTATCGGACTTAGATCCGAGTCACGGAGCAGGTGCAAATCCAGGCCGGATTTGTGCCGAATGGCGGGATAGAGCCCCACCGGGATGTTCACCAGGCCGAAGCTGATCGAGCCCTTCCAAATCGGTCGCATACGACAAATTTAACCGGGAACCCGGCCAGCCCGAATAGGGTAAAAACCCGCAGTCAACAAGCCGGCCATGGGCTTATAGCAATTAAGGCCCGGATTACCGAGTAATAGACCCCAGTGCTTTCTGGGCTTGTGAGCAGCGATATTTCATTCCAGTAGAGGGAAAGGAATCTGTTGTATGAGAATCACGCCTGTCTCAATTATTGTTTCTTCGTTATTGTTTGTCGGGATCTGGGGTAAAGCCGATGAGCACGACGCCGATCACGCATTGGAGAGCGGCTTGCGAGCTACGTTGAACCAACGGCACGTCCATGTGCATGTGCACCACGGCATCGTTACGCTAGATGGCCATGTGCCGACAGAAGCGGACCGCCAGAGAATCGAAACGATGGTCCGCAATACCGCAGGGGTCGTAGCTCTCAAAGATAAACTGAAAGTGGAACTCCCCTCACCGGGCACTTACGGCGTGCCGCCAACCGTTCCGGTCTACTTAACGGCGCCACCGGACGCAACCCCGGGCCCAGCCATTGTAACATTGCCAGCACCTGTGGTTGTTCCCGACTATCCGAAACTGAGGGTACAGGCCTGGAGTCCTGACGACCAACCAGCCGCCAGCAGAATTGCTCGGGAGCTGCGCACCGACGCTGTGCCAGCCACCGGTCTTCAGGATGTTACCATAACTGTTCGGAACGGAATCATATCCTTGAAAGGTGCGGTCGATGGTCAAGATGAGCGTGAAGCTCTGATTTCAGCCATCCAGCGGGCTGGTGTCGGCAAAGCTATTTACGACCAGTTACAGGTCAGGTGAGGCGCCCGACGCCGGAGCCACTGCATGATGTAGACCTGGCTAGGTCACGTGCGCACCTTGAGTTTCGACGTAAATTGCATAGAGGGACTGGCTGGCAGCCATAAACAACCGATTACGCTTTTCGCCACCAAAACAGATATTGGCGCAAATCTCCGGCAGCAGAATCATCCCGATGCGCTGTCCATCGGGTGCGAAAATATGGACACCGTCATAGCCTTCGCCGGCCCAACCGGCAGCGGACCAGATGTTCCCGTCAATATCCGCTCGAATACCGTCGGAGCCACCGAGCTTGCCATTTAACTCCATTGAGCAGAAGCGTCGCTTGTTCTTTAGTTTCTTACTTTCCAGGACGTCATATACATCAATGCCGCGAGGGTCAGGTCCTCCTGTATCGGCGACGTACAATAATTTATAATCGGGCGAAAAACACAGACCGTTGGGTTTGTATCCTTCATCGTTGACCAGGTCGAGGTTGCCACTGGAGGGATTAACTCGATAAATCGCCTCCTTCAATTCCAATTGGGCTTTGTGACCTTCATAGTTGCCCATAATGCCGTATCCAGGGTCTGTAAACCAAATGCCGCCATCGGCATGAACTACAATGTCGTTGGGGGCGTTGAATGGTTTACCGTTCCATTTATCAGCGATGACGCTAATGCTGCCGTTGTGCTCGTAACGCACTACCCGCCGTGTGTTGTGCTCACATGAAAGTTGTCGGCCCTCAAAATCAAACGTATTTCCATTGCTGTTGTTTGAAGCGGTGCGGAAAACGGTTACATGGCCATCTTCATCAATTCGTCTCAGTTGGCGATTATTGGGAATGTCACTCCAGACCAGGTAACGGCCAGCGGCGTTCCAGGCACAACCCTCAGCCCAGAGTGCTCCGGTCCAAAGACGTTGAATGGCAGCGTTGCCGACCTTGTATTTAGCAAACCGTGGGTCCAGAACCTTAATGTCAGCATCAGGATAACGCACCGGCTGATGACCGCTCCAATCACGCTCCGTAGCGTGGGCTGCTGGCGGGAAGGTCAACGCTACACCAGCCGCACCAATACTCGCCGCAAGAAAAGCGCGCCGGTTAATTGATGTGGGATCGGAAACACCTGGAACTGGCGATGGCAAGGCGTTCATGTGGTTGCATTCCACCCTGCCAATTCAGCGCTAACCTGCCAAGAAAAAGTTTGTGAGGTCGCGGCGTACCCTCGCCTATCCAGGCTAACAGTGTCTGGTTGCCTTACAGTTGGATTTACTCGGAGGGAATGGTCCAGAAAAAGGGCCCGTTAGAGGGTTTGCGCCGAATGAAGAAACAAGTTCCGGCGTTAACCAAGGTCAAATCGGCTGAGTTGAAGGAGGCATCGAGCCACCCTGAAAAGGCCGCATTTTTGAAATAGAAAAAGCTGCGCGTTGAACCGTCTGGCTGCAACATCAGCAGAACATCGCTATCTACCAGATTCAGTCCGCTGGCAATACCCGTGTTGAGATCGCCGGTGTAAAGATTTAAGGCTGACAGTGGCAGGTTGCTGGAGCTTTTCAAGGTTCCCAAAATGTTGAACCCAGGTTCCACGGGGACGGCGATTACTCCGGCCCGAACGACTCCTAATGTCAGAAGATTGATATCACCCGGGACGATCCGACGCACGAGCACGCCTTGTTCAGGGTAAATGATCTGGTTACCCACGGGCGAAAAATCGGCTCGCAACCAGCCTTTTGCCAGAGCGTTGCTGAAGTAAAAAATCGTCAGGGTTTGTTGGGTTTGCGGAATCGATAAGAGGATATTGTCGGATTGAGCAGGATTGAGCCCAGCCAGGAGACCACTTTCATTGTTAGGGCCAAACAAAGCGGCAACCGTCATGTGTGGGCGGATACGGTAAGCGTTGCCAACCGCGACGATTCCGTCGAGATTCCCCGCCAGGACCAGCGTCTGGCTACTTGCGCTGGTGTCGGCGATATCAATGGTCCAACCGTTGTCGAATTCGACATAAGCCGCGATCCCGTTGGCACCAAACTGCCCATTTACCCAGGTCGCATTGGAATCGCCCAGCGACGTGTGTAGTGCGCTAGTGACCGTGCCGGCATATTGCACCGGCTGTACCATGCGTTGAGAGAAGCCACTGATTTTAACACCGGAACCGCCATTGCCCTGTATAGGGGTCAGGGCACCGACGCAGATGGGGGAAGTCGTTTCGATAACCGTGGCGTGTGTGGCGACGGTAACGGCGGCAATACCGAGAGCGAAGGCCGTTTTGATGATGGGCTTAAGCATTGGTCGTTTCATCTAAACATCTTTTCAGTTTTCGATAACTCGCAACCGAATGAAGCGAGGAGTTGTCGCTTCCAACCGAGTCTGATCGCGCACCGTCACGCTCTCAAACTGCTCGTCCAGCGGAGTGACACTGATTACTTGCACATGTGTGCTGTCGGAGAACCACGTTTGGCGATCGCCAGAGACTTCTGGCAAGTACTGGAGGGGCACGCCGGGGCTGCTAAGACGTCGCCGGAACTGTATAGACAGATATTGTGAGCTGTTGTTCTCGATAAAGGAGGTCACCATTGCATTTTCAGACCCGGCGGGCTTTCTGGGATCGGTGCCAAGAGCGTATTCCACCAGATTTGGTACCCCATCGCCGTCCAAGTCATTTGCCGCCTGGATGGGGTCACGAAGGTCGATACCGTCATAAGGTCCAGTGACAAAAACCACGAAACTGTTGGTCGCGCTCAACGGTGGCACCCCATCGTCAGTGACAACGGTCGTGAATGTGTTCGTGGTCGGACTTTGAGCCAGGTTGGGCGTCCATGTAATAACACCCTGCGAACTCAAGTTGGCACCATCAGGCGCGGCTAGAAATTGGTATATAAGATTGTTCGCAGGAATATCGGAATCTGAAGCGGTGTTGACAACTCTCAACGTGGTCAGGTCCTGGAGCTGGCGATCTGCCTGGACCGGCAATACCGGCGCAGTATTGGGCGGCGGCATCACCGACAATGTCCCAGGGAGAAAAGTAAAGTTGTAATTAGCCACGTTGAGTGAGCCGGCGGCCACATTAATCGGATAGTTACCGATGGGGCTGCTTTGGTTCGCCGTCGTAGTGAGCATCGGAACACCACTCACACTGCTGAAGTCATTACTATCGACAAAGCCGCTGAAAGTCGCCGTCAGAGGTGGATTGGCGGTTCCCATAGTCTTGCTCTTGTTATCAGCGCTGATAGTGAGCATCGCCGGAGTGATATTCGCCATCGTACTGGCGCTGGTGTTGACACTATAATTTCCGGCGTCAGCCCCACTCAAACTCAGGCCACTGGCCGTTACCGTCTTGCCGGTGCCAATGTTCTTGTCATTGAAATTTGCCGTCCCTCCGCTGTAGCTTACGACATCATTGCCCAATACCCCCGTCACCGTCCGACTGCTAATTACCGCCGCTGTGGTCCCATCATATACCCTGCTGCCTGCGGTAATGCTGCCCGTCAGACTCCGCGCCAGAATCACCCCCGTCGTATTGGCCACAAACGTCACACTGTAATTGTTCCCTCCATTCCCATCGCTTACCGCTCCCCCAGGCGTTAGCGTCTTACCCGTTCCCACGTTGCGCGTATCATAGCTCTGCGTAAACCCTCCACTGTCTCCAGCAGCCAATGTCCCCGTCATACTCGGCACCCCCACCGAACCAGTCGTACCGTCATATACCCGATTGTCACTCACCGCCGTAACCGTCAACCCTCGCGCCGTAATCGCGGCGCTGGCGCTGGCTGTCGTGTTGGCGGTGTAATTAGCCGCGTCCGTACCGCTGATCGTAATGCCGCTAACACTTACGGCTTTTGCCACCCCTACGTTCTTATCCACGAAAATCGCACTCGTATAACTGGCACTCAGCACGTCCCCATTGGCTCGGTTGTCCGACAGGGTCACATTCGCCAAGGTCGTCCCGTCATACACCTTGTCCTGCGCACTGGCTGTCACCGTTAGACTGGTGGCAGTAATGTTTGCGGTCGTACTCGCGCTGCTGTTGACAGTGTAATTGCCAGCGTCCGCTCCACTCAGACTCAGTCCACTGGCCGTTACCGTCTTACCGGTGCCAATGTTCTTGTCAGTGAAACTTGCCGTGCCTCCGACGTAACTTACGACATCAGTTCCCAACACTCCTGTCACCGTACGGGCATTGATTAGAGAGGTTGTGCTTCCATCGTACACCTTGTTGGCCGCAGTGACGCTGCCCGTCAGACCCCGCGGCGTAATTACCCCGGTCGTATTGGCAACAAAGGTCACATTGTAATTGTTTCCCCCGTTCCCATCGCTTACCGCTCCACCTGGCGTTAGCGTCTTGCCCGTCCCTGCGCTCCGCGTGTCATAGCTCTGCGAAAATAACGCGCTATCACCGACCGCAATTGCTCCCGTGAGTCCCGGCAGGCCCGCCGACGCGGTCGTGCCATCATAGATCTTGCTGTCAGAAACTGCCGTCACAGTCAACGGACGCGCCGTAATGGAGGCAATGGCATTAGCCGTACTGTTGGGTGTGTAATTGCCCGAATCCGGGCCAGTGATTGAGATGCCGGTAATGCTGACCGACTTGCTCGTGCCAACGTTCTTGTCGGCAAAACCGGCATTGGCATAAGTCACCGTCAAATTGTCTCCGAAAAGGCGATCGTCAAACAATTGGATGTTCGCGATCGCGGTTCCATCGTAACCCTTATTTATCCCGGTAGCCGTGACGTTGAGGGCTACAGGATTTACTGTGAGTATCCCGTTGTTAATTACAACAGTATAGTTGGGCAGTTTTCCGCCGGGATCATTCAGCACAGGAACAATCGTGTATGTGCCGACTGGACTGTTGGCCGTCGCGGTTGAGCTGTAAGTTGCAGTGATGTTGTCGCCATTTTGCAGTCCTGTAATTGTACCCGTAAATGAGGGGTTAGCCTGTCCATAATCGCGGGCCTGGGCATCGGCGGTAACCACCAATTGAGGTTTAATTGCGCCGGGTGTGACAGTAATAGCAACATTGCCAGACCCCAGGTTCTGTGCTCCGTCAAAGACGCGATAAGTAAAACTGTCCGTCCCGGAAAAACTCGCTACCGGGGTATAGGTGAATGAGCCATCGGCGCCAAAGCTCAAGCTTCCGTGTGTGGGACCCGCTAATGAACTGGCGGAGAGAGTAGTTCCATAAACCTCAGTGTCGTTGCCTAATAAACCAGGCGCGGGCACATTAAGTATGGCGCCCTGATTGACCGTGTAGCTGTCATTTACAACTAAAGGCTGCACCAGGACGTCTTCGGCACTGAGAACATACTGCGTGGCGTCGGTCCAACCATCCAAGCTGATGCCGCCGCTCAAATAAGGCTGCGGCTCAACGTCGGTCACACTCAGCATCTGAGTGCCATCGTAATAGATGGTGATTCGGCTGCCCTGAAACGCCAGCTTAAGCAAATGAGCTCCGGTTCCTACTGCAGGGAGATTAACTTGTGTGACCGGAACAGAGCTGGAACCGTTGTAGCCAAAAGTTGTCCAGGTCTGAAACTTAACCAGCTTTAGCACAGACGATCCCCCGGAGGAACCTTCGGGATAAACCCAAGCCGCATAATGAGCACCCGTCGCAGGGTTGACTCTCCCACCCAAACCACCGCCGAACGCGCCGGCTGGGAATTGTATTCGGCACTGCACAGAATAATCCGTCCAGTTGTTGGTGACGGTAGCGAAGGCGTAGCTGGCTGTTGGATTCGGGCCCGTTTGCATTGCCCCGCCGGTGACAGTCCAGTTGCCGGACTGGACTTGCCACGGAGATAAAATGCCGGGCTCGTTCGGTCTGACAAAGTTGTCGTAGAACAGCCCGCCGGATGGGGCCACAGACATCAGAACTATGGCCGCAGATGAAGCGACCTGGCCATCAATCAATTGATAAGTGAACCAATCGATCCCGGTGAAACCTGAATTAGGATGGTAAGTAAACGAGCCGCTGTTGTTTAAGGTTAGACTCCCGTTGACTGGGCCGTTGACGAGCTGTGCAGTCGCATTGGCCATACCGTTGGGATCAGAATCGTTCGCCAAAACTCCCGGAGCCGGAACCGCCAAGCTCATATCAGTCGGAACGGTGTAAAAATCATCGGCAGCCTGGGGATTCAGAGTATAGGAAACTTGAACGGTTTGGACCAAGGAACCAACGAGCACTTTCAAAGTTTGGCCGTTCAGTCGATACGCGTTACCCGCGGCCAAGACGCTGTTGGTACGCACCTGCAAACCGGTTTTTGCGCCCGCAGGAAGAGCCAATTCGATCGACATAGTCGGGTCGGTCGCTCCGATGACCGAGACGGAAGTTACGACTTGATTGCCATTAAAAGTAACGGCACTGGAAATGGTGGCTTTCGCCCGTTGAAGCCACCACGAATAAATGCCCGTGGCGTTCGCCGACCATACTCTCGGGTGCAACGCGGGATCCAGGCTGTAAGTGACGTACTCGGATGGAAGACTGCCGTCTGGCCCTGTCCCGTCTGAGGAGCTGTGGTTATAAAGATTTATTAAAGCCCCAAGGTTATAATAATAGTCGATCAACTGCCGCATTGTGGCGGAGCCGTGACTATTCTCCAATGATTGAGCCACTTGTGAGCCGACAAACCAGTCGCTGACCGGCAGGCTTACGAACGAATAGTATTTATCGGGCGTTTGTGTCGAAAACACCCAATGGGGAAACGGGGTCAGCTTGTCATCGCCGGCAATTTTGATACCCAGTTGTTCCTCTATCTGATATGACCCATCGCGAGTAGCGTTAAAAAACGGAGAAACCCAACTGCGCGGGCCGCCATTGGTAATTCCCCACGCTTCAACGTCATGGAAGGAGTTGGACAGCGAGGCGAATACGTAGGTGCGGGCATTTGCGAAACCGGCAGGAACAGTGGCCACGTCCAACAGCTCATCCGGTCCCCAATGCCAATAATCATAATCATTGTCAATCAGCGGAGCTAGAGGCGGTGTATAAGGTGAGTTGTCGGTGAGCCATCCTTCGCTGAGCAACCTGTTGAGATTGGCTTCGATGGAGACCAAAGGCGGGTTGTAAACAGGGTTAATGTTCGTCAGACCCCCATTGTGCGGACCGATGGTAGCACCGTACAAAGAAGCGGCCCGCCGCAGACTGGCAAGCATATCGTTGCGGGTCGAGTTCAGCATATCCAGCCGCACGGCGCCGGTACAAAAGTAATAATCGCCTTTGGCGCCGTTGCTTTGCTCGAACTGGGCTGAACCTTCGATTGAAGCAATGCGGGCGGGGATGGCTTCCATGTCGTGGCGGAACATGACGGCCGCATCGTAGGCGAACGGCCAAGGACTGAGTTTGGGGATCGGCGCCCGGGCGCTTTCAAATGCCCATTGGATGGCATTACGGATAATGCCGTAGGCATACATCCCAGGAGACCACCCGCCATGCCCCACCAAAGGCTGCATCGCGGCGTCGTAAATGATCAGGCCTTTGCCGTATTGCTTGACCAGCAGATAGGGCTGGTTGTCCGCCTGGGCGATGACCAGGGCGTCGCTGGACTGAACCTGCCAAATTGAGTGCGGACGGTTGCTCGGATTCTGCCCGTTTAAGTGGTAGGGTACCGTCCAGGAAACCTCATCCGCGGAAGAAGGCATTTGCCAGGTCAAATCACCCGGGGGGATATGACTGATTAATCGATGGTCGACAGTCTTGGAGAAGGTGGAATTATCTACCCAATTGGCGAGCCCGGCAGTACTGCTGTGCAGGCCCATCACATTTCCGATCGCAAAATCGCCACGAGGTGTGCCATCGATGCGCCGTGTAAAGGAGGAGCCGCCGATAAACAGAAAGCCACCCGCTACGACGTAGTTGGTCAATCGGGCAATTTCGTCGTCGCGGATGGCTTCGGCAGAAAGACTGATCAGAATCGGATAGACTGGGTTACCGTTCGCATCGAGCAAGTTGCCGGTGCTTATGTCTGAGTCTTTAAGAACTGCAAACAGGGTGCCGTCTGAACGCAACGCTTCCTTGACCGAGTTTGGCATGACGAAGTAATGCCAAGTTGTCGGCCACCACTGAAAACCGGTAGTCCCGCTCCCGGAAGGAGTCGAACCGGACGCGGGTATTGTTTCCAAGGCACGGGTTAATTCGGAATCGTGGATTGCGACCATCGGCTGCGTAGCTGCAACCGAGATAACGAACCCGACCTCTAGCCCAAGCGCCAGGAGAACCCTCGCAACACCCATGACCATCGCCTTCCGTCCGTAAGCTACAACCCCGTATGACTGTGTCGTGCCAGTAGGAATTCTTAACGCCGATTGGTATAAAAGGATCCCAAACCAGCGCCAACAAACTAACTGGAGTGCTACAAACTTTACGTCGGGCGTATCCGGAGCTCCACACGAATGATTACGGAGCCTTGTCGGTCTATTTACGGAATGCTGTCTGGCAGAAAAAATTAGCGTATTGGACTGTCTTAATATTGCCGCCAAGCTCCTTCGATCTGTTCCAGGGATTTGCCTTTAGTTTCCGGGACCATGACTCGAAGGACCAGCATGAGCAGCCCACAACAACTCGCGTAGAGATAGAAGGCGAAGGCGTGACGGAACTGCCGGACAAACCAGGAATCCGGAGCATCGAGAATCGGAAAGGTTTGAGTGACGGCGTAATCTGCGAGCCAGAGAAAGAAAGTCGCCAGGCCAAGCGCCCGTCCACGAACCGCCGTAGGAAATATTTCTGAAAGAATAACCCAGGTAACCGGGCCGACCGAGAGGCCAAAGCAAATCACGTAAAGCACGATGAAGAGGAGCATCCAGCGACTGACGGTATCGAGATTGGGGATGATTTGAGCCATGAGTCCCATGGCTAGGAGGCTGGCACCCATACCAGCGGTACCCAGATACATCAGAGGCTTGCGTCCCCATTTGTCGACGGTGGCGATGGCCACCAAGGTCGCGGCAGCACTGGCGCCCCCCACGATAATCTGCTGCAGCATGCCGGCTTCAACACCGGTCGACCCGCTCATGTTCTTGAAAATTGTAGTGCCAAAGTAGATGAAGACGTTGATACCGGTAACCTGCTGAAAAATGGCAAGCAGGATGCCGACGAGCAAGGGCCGACGGAGCGCCGGCGAGAACAGTTCGGTCCACGTCGCTTTCTCGGCGAGCAAGACCGTGTGTATTGCAGTGATTTCTGCGGCCGCATAGACGTGGCCCCCAATCTTCGCGAGAATGCCCTGGGCTTGCTCCGACTGTCCGTTGGCGAGCAACCATCGCGGGCTCTCCGGAATAAAGACCAGAAACACCGCAAAGACCACGGCGGGTAAGACGCCGCTGGCAAACATCAAACGCCAGCCATTGGTTTCATTCCAGCTTTGATCTCCAAATCGAGCAATAAAATAGTTGATAAAATAAACCAGGACGATGCCCGCGACGATCGCGATTTGGTTGAGCGATACGAGGCGGCCGCGCAAATGAGCCGGACCGATTTCGGCAATGTACATCGGCGTCGACATTGAAGCGATGCCGATGGCTAAACCGGCTAGAAAACGAAAGAGAATGAAGGTATTTATATCGCGTGGCAGGGCCGTGCCGAGACTTGAGACCACAAAGAATACAGCCGCCAGCAGCATGGCAGGCCTGCGTCCAAAGCGATCCGAGATGGGTCCAACGATCAGGACGCCCAGGGCACAGCCAATTAGAACGCAGCCGGAGGCCCACCCCTTCATCAGGACGCTTAAGTGGAAACGTGCTGTGAGGAATTCAATCGCGCCCGAAATCACGCCGGTGTCATAACCAAACAGGAGGCCACCCAGGGTGGCGACCAGGCAAATCGGAATTAGATAAGAGAGATTTGTCTCGATTGCGTTCGCGTGCGGCGGCGCTGGTGCCCTAACCTGGCCCATGAAATATAAAGTCAGTTGTAGGTTCCGTGTTCTCGCAGCGTCTCCCACATCGCGACAATATTTTCAGGAGGGACGTCGGCCTGGATATTGTGGACGGTATTGAAGATGAATCCGCCGCCGGGTGCCAAATCATCGATGCGTCGCCTGACCTCATCACGGACCTGGGTTGGCGTGCCGTGTGGCAACACCTGCTGGGTGTCGATACCGCCTCCATAGAAAGTAATCTCTTTGCCGAAATTCTTTTTAAGCTGCCTGGTATCCATGCCTGCCGCGCTGACCTGCACTGGATTGAGGACGTCAATACCGGATTCAATTAAGTCCGGGATCAGCTCGGCAATAGCCCCGCAAGAGTGATAAAAAATCTTAATCGGAACGCGCGCCTGGCGTTTGATGAAGCTGAATAGCTTTGTGTGCCGGGGCTTGATGAGTTTGCGATAGAGCTCGGGACTAACCAGGCACCGATCCTGACTCGCCAGGTCGTCGGCCTCAGAAACCATCATCACATTAGGGCCCACAAATTCGAGAGCGCGCGCCCAGTACTTCATTTTGATTTCCATGATGATGTCGAGCAGGGCCTCCGCGAATGCGGTGTTGGCGAGCATGTCGCAATAGAAGTTCTCAAACCCGCGCATCCACAGCGCGATTTCAAAAATGCCAGGCGCATTGCGTCCGAGCACATACGCCAGCTGACGGCGATTCATTAGGTCATCAGCCCGTTCGGCCAGGCCTTCATAGCGTCCAGAGTCGAGTGGGTCTGGAAACTTGTAATTGGCAAGTGCTGCTACGGTATCGATTTCGGCTAAGGGGTGACGCCGCATATCATAATAAAACCCGCCCTCTTTGGGTTTCCACCATTCAATACCCCATTCGTCGAGGAGTTTGTCGTACTCGTCCTCGTTCCATGGAGGAGGAGAGGGGGCACGCGCTTTGCCGGGGTTGATGCCGTAAACATCCACCTTTAAACGGCGCTTCACATCCTCGTCGACCACCGCAAGCTGTTGGATGGGATCCTCAATCTGAACCTGTTTTTCCGGCAAGCCCAGACGCGAACGCAAGCGGCGATAGGCCTGTTCATGAATACCGGTCAGGATTGTCCCGCCTAGATCGTAAGGGACGCGGTCGGGTTCTTGATGATTGAGAGCCGCTTCCACGCGTCGCCGACTGGTCCAGTTTTGCTCGTGCATGGCGGAGTTCAAAGGCTGAAGTGAGCTGACATTCCAGAGATGTAGTTCTACGCCCTGCACAGGCAGCACGTCAATCCCTACCTAAGGGTGCAGGTTTGACTCGGTTTGAGACGAAAATGTCCAATTCTAATGCGCATAGTGAGGTCTTCTTAAAAGTGATGCTGGCAAGATCACTGCTCTTGAGCCACGACGTTCTTATGAAGACGCTTAATTTGCTTTTGGCCAGTTCGGATCGGCGGTCCGCAAATCTCGTCCAGGTCGTGGTCCTGGACGCCTGTTATAATCAGGCGGCAGTGCAGACAATACGGACGAGTCGGATGGACGAACTGATCGGCCTCGGATGCCGCGACGGGATCGATCTCATCGTCCTCACCCCGAATCATCTTCAATCGGGCGGAAAATCCGGCGCTTCGGCTGTAACAGTCGAGGATGTGGCCCAGGCTGTTGGAACACTGAAACGCTACAGCGTGCGTCCAGCGATTGCGGTCGACGTCCGCGCGCAGGATGAAATGCTCTTCCGTAATGCCGGCATTGATGGGGTCTTTTGCTTTCCCTTCGATGGCGGTGCGTTAAAGGCAAGGGTGCGTCGGCTGCTTCGCCTGGAGGATTCTCCTCAGCCCCTGCGCGCAGAAAAGCCATCATTGGCAGGCCTGTTGTTACGCGGATTCCAGCGATTGAAAAGCGCGTAGCCGCACACCCCAAATTAGCTTCGGCTAACTTCCTTAATCTCGCCTTCGCCGCGTCTGACTATCGGCGCGGAAGGCATTTCGCCAAGCGTCGCCCGCAGCACCTTTTGTCGATTCATGCGTTGCACTTTGAAACTCACCTTTGTGCCAGGGGAGGTCTGCGCGATCCGCAGCCTGAGTTCGCGGTTGTTCTCAACTGGCAGCCCGTTAAATTCGATAATCACGTCGCCTTCTTCCATTCCGGCGCGGGCGGCTGGCGAGCCCTCTGCCAGATCCATCACCACCGCACCTTTGCGAACGGCCGCACGAATGGATTTTCCCAATGCGGGGGTTAGGGGGTGCAATGATGCGCCCAAATATCCGCGAGTGACTTTTCCTGAAGCGATGAGCTGTTGCATCACAGTTCGCGCGAGATTTATCGGTACGGCCAGGCCAATGCCTTCGAAGCCTCCCCCACTGCTGACGATAGCGATGCTGATCCCGATCACCCGGCCGTCTGCATCCACCAACGCACCTCCGGAGTTGCCTGGATTAATCGATGCGTCGGTTTGAATAAAATTCTCATAATCGGCGATGCCGAAGCCATCCCGTTCTGTGCCGCTGACGATGCCAGATGTGACGGTTTGACCGACGCCGAACGGGTTGCCGATAGCAAGCACGACGTCGCCCACACGAACCCGGCTGCTATCAGCCAGCCGGGCGGCGGGGAGATCCTTTGTTTGCACCTTCAGCACAGCAATATCGGTCGGCGCGTCGATGCCAACAACCCGGGCTTTGAATTCATCTCCTTCGGGTGTTGTGATGACGATTTGATCCGCGCTTTCGATCACATGCCCGCTGGTCAGTACGTAGCCGTCTCGCGAGATGACAACTCCCGAGCCAAGACCTACCAAGGCCAGGGGAAGGTGCTTCGGAGCAGAGCCATCTTTTTTTTGATCCAGTAACTGTCGCAACGCCGGATCATTCGTTAATACTACCGCAGAATCCGGGCTCAATTCGGTACGTGTATGCACGCAGACCACGGATGGTGCGATATTGGTGATAGCATCCGCGTAGCCAGTTCTTGCGGGTATTGCCCCGGGCAGCGGCTGATACTCAACAATGGTTTGGCGGCAGGCACTCAGGCCCATGACGAGGCCGAGGAATGCGATCACGAGGCAGGACTTTCTCAGGCAGAACTTAGACGCTGACCACGCGCGCCCGCAGGAAGTCTGCTGGCCAGCCTGGTGGCTCTGCGCTTTAGGAGCACTGCACATACCAAACAGAGGGTAGCCCCGCTTAGGTGGCTTGGAACTGGGGAGTACCCCTGAGCGAGGGTGGGAATGCTGAGAAGGGGCACGCTGGACCGTTTGGCCAAGATCAACTCGCTGGGGTTCTCCTTTGGTCTTTCGGCGTTGGGATTTGGAAGAGAACTGCTCTGCTACCTTGTCGAACCAGCCGATTAGTGTTTTACCGTTCGAAACAGGAACGAGATGCCCGGCAATGGTCAAGGCCAACCGCCTTATCATCAGGACCGGTTTCGGTCAATGTGCAGTTGCACCAACAATGAGAGGACCGGAGGGAGGACTCAGGGAATTCCAGCGAATCAGTGTCGGCAAGTGCCGGGATGAACATCGATTTGCTTCGCAGGTGCTTGCATAGAGTATTCGGCTTCATAATCAGGTTTTTAGCTGCAGAAGCGTGCGCCGAATCAGGGTGTGCGCGATTGGGATTTTGTAGCCGTTCTCCGAATGCGCGTGGGCTTTTTCCAGGATCATGTCAGCGGTTTTCGTGGCCAAGGCCTCGTCGAGTGCTTTGCCTTCCAGGAGTTGGTTAGCCGCCGGGACCTGGTGCGGGACATTGGAGATTGCGCCGAGAACAATACGCGCCCCGGTGATTTTACCGCCCTGCAAATTGGCGGCGGCGGCGCAACTTACCAGGGCCCAGTCGAAGACAGATTTCTCGCTGACCTGCAGGTAAGCACTGCGCTTTTGCTGCACGGGCACTTCGACGCTGAGAATCAAATCGCCGTGCTCGAGCGAATGATGGGCGGTGGGATTCTCCCAGGCTTTGGCGTAGAGCTCCGCGATGCTCATGCGGAGTTTTTTGTCGGCGCGTTGGACATTGACCGCTCCGTCGAGTGCGGCCAAAGCGACCGCGAGATTTGAGACTACGGGGCTGATGCAGGTGTTTCCGGTAAAGAGGCTGTGATATTTGTTGTCGCCCTGACGGGCATAGCAGGTATCACCACCCTTTTTCAGGCAGGATATTTCACGATGTCGATAGTACCAGCAGCGCGAATGCTGAGCCAGGTTACCACCGAGCGTCGCGACGTTCCGGATCTGTTGTGAACCGACCTCGGCAGCGGCTTGCTGCAATCCAGGAAAGACATTTGCCAGTTCCTTGTGATTTTCTATCTGAGCGACAGTCACATTTGCGCCAAGCGTCCACACCTTCTCGCCGGGTTCAATGTGATCGAGGTCTGATATCGCTTTAATATTAACCAGGATCTCGGGTTCGGCGATATACTCCTTCATCTCACCAAGCAGATCGATACCCCCGCCGAGGTAACGGCCATGCTCGCCCAGTAGTTCCCGAGCTTTCTGGACAGATGTTGCAGTAGCGTATTGAAAAGGATGCATCTAAACCTGCGGTTTTGGACCGTTGGGAGACGTATTGGCCTTCCTCCCCAGCGCAGCTAACACTCGCGTCGGGGTTATTGGCAAGCTGCTGACGCGGACACCTAACGCGTTGGCGACGGCGTTCGCTACGGCCGACGCGGTAGGAATTGTAACCGGTTCGCCGATGCCAATCACGCCGCGTTCGGGCATGTCGAGCAGCACGACATCGATTTCCGGCACGTCGGCCAGCCCGGTTATTTTGTAGGTCTCAAAGTTCGGGTTGAGCACGACGCCGGACAGACGGTCCATTATGCGCTCCTCATACAAGGCATAGCCAATTCCCATGATGATACCACCATTGACCTGGCTCTCAGCCGTGAGTTTGTTAATGATCAACCCGCCATCCTGAACACACGTGATCTTCTTTACCTTTACAAAGCCTGTTTCGGTGTCCACCTCGACCTCGGCGAATTGAACTCCTCCGGCACCTTGCGACGAAAGGCCCTCCTGCCATTTGCCCGAAACCATCAGCGGATTCACCCCAAGCTTTTTGCAGGCTTCGGCCCAGTTTGCGCCGCGAGCATCTGTGATACCCGTTTGCTTTTGCAATTCGTCGAGGGCCTTTGTGCAGGTATCGTAAATGGCAGGCGAGACCGAGGCTGCGGTTGTGCTCCCACCACTGCCGCCAGACGGCGGGAAATTGGTATCACCGATCCGCACGGTGATTTGCTCCGGTTTCAGACCCAAAATATCAGCAGCGATGACCGCGATCAGCGTGCGGGTGCCGGTCCCAAGGTCCTGGGTGCCGCAGCGGATCTCGACACTTCCGTCGGGGCTGACCTGGGCCTGGGCTTGTGTACCGCGCCCGCCGCCACCCCAGGTCGCACCGGCGCAACCGACACCGGCTTTGATCGGCCCGCGAGAGCTTCCTGGCGCTTTGTATTTCGATTTCCAACCGAATCTTTCGGCCCCGATTTGATATTCTTTGCGGCGGACCTCGGAAGGATCATTTTTAAGGCGCAACTCGACCGGGTCGACCCCCATGCGCACGGCCAACTCATCCATGATTGATTCCATTCCATAGGAGGCGGTTGGATGCCCGGGAGCACGGAATGCGCGGGCGGAGCCTGCATCAATATTCACTGAGGACTGCCGTACGCGGATGTTCGGCACGGTATAAATGTAAGGAGCTGGAAAACCTGCGCCGCCGCCGCCACCCTCGGTTGAACCGGCGCTGCCAACTCCGGCGGTGCCATAGGATTCCAGTTGAAAGGCGTGCAACTTGCCGTCGGCCGTTGCGCCGAGTTTTATCTTTTGAAAACTGGATGGGCGATTGCCAACGGCGAGGGCTTCTTCAAACCTTGTCAGCATCAGCTTAACCGGTGCTTTCGCCTCCTTGGACAGCCTCGCGGCCAGGCCGCCTTCAACGCCAGGCCCAAACTTGGATCCAAACCCGCCGCCCATGTATTCGCTAATCACGCGCACCTGGCTGTGCGTCAGTTTCAGGTTGTCTGCCAAGCCATCGCGCACGCTGGAAATGCCCTGCGTCGAGGACCAGGCCGTCACTCCCTCATCAGACCAAGAGACTGTATTACCATGGGTCTCGAGTGGATGATGGAGCTGGACGGGCGTCGTATAAAAGCCTTCGACTACGGCAGCGCATTCTCCGAAGGCTTTATCGACATCGCCCTTTTCGTTCAGAGAAGGCTTGGAGAGATTCGGAGTCTCGTCCCAAACGCGAGGTGAGGATTCCTCTTTAGCATCATCTTCGCGCACGACGAAGGGCAACGGCTTTGCTTCAATCTCAATGGCGCGCAATGCATCGAGACACGCTTGTTTGGTTGTGCCGGCGACAGCGGCAAGTTCCTCTCCGTAATAACGCACCGTGCGCTCGCCTTCGCGCGCCAGCACCACGGCCTTGATTCCTGGTACCTGACGAGCCTTTTCCAGATCGATTTTGGTGATCCTTGCCTTGGCCCATTTAGAGCGCAGAATCATGCCATAAAGCCACCCGTCGGGCTGAACGTCGGAAGAATACTTCGCCGCGCCGCTCACTTTTGCGACGCCATCGACGCGCTTGGTATGTCCACCGATATAAGTGCGCTGTTCAGGCCAGCTTGGCATAAGGAATAACCTCAACTTTTGCGGTTACCGGAACACCCGCGGCTTTGAAAGCGGCCTGCATGATACGCGGATAGGTCCCGCACCGACACAAATTACCTGCGCAGGCATGACGCACCTGCTCGGCGGTGGGCCGCGGAGTATTTTTCAAAAGCGCGCTGACGCTCATGATGAAGCCCGGCGTGCAATAACCGCACATCAGCGCGTCCTGATCAATAAATGCCTGCTGGACGGGGCTGAGCTTCCCGTCTTTGGCGAGCCCCTCGACCGTGGTGATATCGTGGCCTTGAGAGTCGATTGCCAATTTGGAACAGGAGTAAATTGGCACACCCTCAATCAACACCGTGCACGCACCACAGGTGGCTCGATCGCAAACCTCTTTCGAGCCGGTTAAATTGGAATGATTACGCAGGACTTCGAGCAAGGTTACTCGCGGCTCAACTTTCAACTCGAGTGGTTTGCCGTTCACGCTGAGAGTGATGGGAACGGCACCCGGACCGGCGAGGTTGTCTTTAATATCAGCGCGCGCCAATTGCTGCGCAACGGCTTCGACCTGCGCCGTGGCTGCAACGGCAGCCGTCGTCCCAAAGCTTTTTAGGAAGGAACGGCGGGAAAAAGCAAGGCCGTCCCGGGATTTCGGGTCAGTCATACGCTCTAGGTGGACTATTACACCGTGATCGAATTTGGCGCAAGTGGTGGATTTGGAAGGGAATCAATGCGAACCAAGAGGGCTAAGCGGCTCTAATCACAGCGCGGACAATGCTGCGGAGAGATACTCGTAATCCCCTAAGGTGTTATAAACCTGCGCGGAAATGCGCAACCAACGCCGCTCAGGGTGGCCGCAGCGGAAAAACGGGACCTCGATTCCAAACTGATCGTACAATCGACATTGCTCGGCATCGATTTTCGCCGTGCGCGGCCGACCTTGAAATGTTTCTGGCAGCGGAACTGTTGCCATTGCGCCAAGCATAGTTTCCGGACAAGGCGGTTCCACGCTCAAACGGTCACACAAGAGATTGCGGGCTTTGACTGCCAGTTGATGATTTGTTTCGCGGAGCTCCGGCCAGCCTCCAGAGAGGAGCTTTCCCATCCAATCGATCGCAGCGCCGGCACACAACCACGGGGACGGATCCAGCGTACCAGCCCAATCGAATCGGTCCTGAAATGCGGTAAACCCTGGCCGTGGCGTATTGTTTCCATGGCTGATGACGGCAGGCTGCAGGTTCCTTTGCTTATCTTGTCGTGCCCACAAGAAGGCAGTGCCTTTTGGGGCGCAAACCCATTTATGCAAATTGGCCGTGTAATACGAAGGTTTGAGTCTGCCAATGTGCACAGGCACCATGCCCGGCGCGTGGGCTCCATCCACCAAGGTATCGACTCCGCGAGCCTCAAGCTCGTTGACAATGCGTGCGACTGGGAAAACCAGGGCGGTGCTACTGGTGACGTGGTCAATCATCGCCAGGCGCGTCCGCCGCGTAACGCAACGCAGAATCGCTTCCAGTACTTGCTCTGGCTTACGCAATGGGAAAGGAACTTCGGCGACAACAACTCTAGCCCGCGCGCGACGGCAAGTCTCTGTCAATACATTGCGGCAGGCATTGTAGTCCTGGTTGGTAGTCAGCACTTCGTCACCGGGACGGAGGACGATCGAGCGCAGCACCGCATTGACCCCGGTCGTGGCATTGGCCACAAAAACCAGATCCTGAGGGCGGGCACCGACAAATCGCGCGACGACTCTGCGTGCGGGCTCCAGACGCTCCTCGTAGCGGCGCCAAAGAAACTGGACCGGTTCGGCTTCCATTTGCCGGCGGAACACAGTCTGTAGCCGAAGGATAGCGTTCGGGCACGCGCCGAATGAGCCGTGATTAAGAAGAACGGTTCGCGGAGCCAATGTCCAATGACGCCGAAATCTGGACGGCGCTGGGCGTGCCAGTGTTTGTTTCACCGGGGGATTTTAGAGGCAAAAGAGCGCAATTGAAAAGCCTTCGGAAGGTACGCCATAAATGGGTTCTGCCATTGCGATTGCCGCTGCGTCGCGTAGCGACTCCACGATGGTGGCCGTGGACCTCAGTCTGGTTGAAGCCCACGGCTGCCCTCGCCCCGCCGCTGCGCGGCGGCGGCTCAGCACACACATGTCAATACTTCGAAAGTGATTGCTGAATCGCTTTACGCTCAGTAGCGTCGAGAGGAAAGCTGATGAACATATTGCCCTAAAGGAAAGCACTCATTGCATGAATATTTCGACCGAACTTTCTCGTCGTGCGATGCTTCGACAGTCAACTCAGGCGGCAGCCCTTTTGGCGTTAGGAACCGACTTTGCCCCGTTATATGCGGCACCGGAAAAGCGTCGCTTCAAACTCGGCGCCTGTGATTGGTCGATCGGCAAGATGGGAACACCGGAGGCATTCGAAGTGGGCCGGCAAATCGGACTGGACGGCGTGCAGGTAAGTCTGGGGAGCGCTGCCAACAATATGCAGTTGCGGCGTCCGGAGCTGCAAAAAAAATACCTGGCTGCGGCGCGGAAAGCGGGGCTGGAGGTCGCCTCATTGGCCATCGGCGAATTGAATGAGATCCCGTACAAAAGCGACCCGCGAACGATTGAATGGGTGCGCGATTCAATTGACGTATGCCAGGGGCTCGGCGTGAATGTCGTCTTGCTGGCGTTCTTCGGCAACGACGATTTGCGAGAAGACCGGGAGGGGGTTGATGAGGTCGTACGGCGGCTGAAGGCTATTGCTCCGAAAGCTGAACAAGCGGGAATTTCACTCGGGATCGAAAGTTGGCTAAGCGCTGAAGCACATATCGAAATTCTGGATCGCGTTGGTTCGAAAGCAGTGAAAGTTTACTACGATGTGTGCAATTCCAACGATCGCGGCTATGACATCTACAAGGAGATCCGGTTATTGGGCAAAAGGATTTGCGAATTCCACGCCAAAGAAAACGGCGCCTTGCTCGGCCATGGCAAGGTCGACTTCAAAAAGGTTCGCGCAGCGATGGACGACATCGGTTACGCGGGATGGATCCAGATCGAAGGCGCCGTCCCGTCAGGCCAGTCAATGCTTGAGAGTTATCAGGTGAACTGTAAGTTCATGCGAGGGATCCTGGCCGAGGCTTAATTCGAAGGCCAAGCTCGGCGACCCAGTTCCAGCAAGCGCGACTACTTCGTTTGCGCGAACAGCATCATCACCCGCGGACCTTTATCGGTCTTCAACTGGAAGCGCTCTTCTTCGGGCCCGTGCGGCACGGCCAGGCCGTCGCAGGTTTTATCGAAGGTCGGTTTGCCATCGACGAGTAACATATAATGATGGGTGCGGTTGCCTTGCAAATGGTGCAGAGTCACGTGCCACCCACCTACCCTGCTGTCGCGAATCAGCGCCACCTTCTGCCAATGAGTGAACGACCCGACGACTTCGACCGCCGCAGGTTCATGAGTGTCGCCCCCGGGCAGGTGCCACCGAAAAACTTTGGAGAACGTCATGGCGCGTTCTCCGGACTGATTCCTGGAAGGCAGACTTTCCGAACGAGGCTCGGGCAGAGCAGGCACGCCTTTTTGCGGCGGCCGGCGACCGAACAAATTGCCAAAACTTTGAAGCATAATGTAAAGCGCCAACTCTACACCGGAAGCTGGGAGGTGCAAGTAGTGCAAAGACGATTTCGAGGACTTGTAAGGACTCGAGTAGGCGACGATACTTTTCGGTTTTAAGCGGCTGAATGAAGGCTGAATATTGATCTCAGAGTCTTCAGTGTTCGCAATGCTAATCGTGTTGTTTACACCTCTTTTCGTCGCGCTTACAATTTAGTTCCCGGCCTTGACGTCGTAGCACCAAAGGGCACCGTGATCGCGGAGAAACAGACGGCCGTTGGCGACGACGGGGTAAGTCCAGGCCTTCTCCATGCCATTGATGCGCTTGGGTTGATCTGGGGGTGTGAAACGGCCTTTTTCATGATAGCCCTCAGCTGAGGGTTCAACCAGCGCGGCCTCGCCGTTTTCGCCGTGGAGATAAAGGCGGCCGTCTGCGTAACAAAGCGAGGCTGCCCCTAAAGCGCGATCCTGCCATTTGACGTCGCCGGTCGCGAATGCAAAGCAGGTCAAAGCTTCCCCCGTGGTGCCGTAGAGTAAATCGCCCAGCTTCACATCTCCGCCGATAGCCGTCGGGAGTTTAGGCGAGAAATATACCTGCTCGGGTTGAATTGCGCCCTCAACAGTCTTGAGCTTAATCAGCGCGCCGCCGGTGCCGGCTCCGGCACTGTAGATAAAACCGTCGCTAGCCACTGGAGAAGGAATGTTGGCACCGTAACGACTGACGGTCTTATCATAGCGCCACAGAAATTTTCCGGTTTTAGCTTCAACACCGACAAGACCTTTTTTGAGCATTTGAACATATTGGCGCGTGCCGGCAGAGTCGCTTACGATTGGCGATGCGTAAGCTGCATCATCCCCGCCGGGCACGGCGCATTTCCAAATCAAAGCGCCCGTCTTTTTGTCGAGGGCGACCAGAGTGGCTTCGCTTCCGCCCGGTGTGCAGATGAGGGAGTTGCCATCAATCAAAGGTGATTCGCTATAAGCCCAGTCGCCGGGTTTGCCGTCGAAATCTTTGCGCAGATTTTTCTGCCAACGCACCTTGCCGGTAGCGGTTTCGACGCAAGCAAGGTCGCCGTCCGAGCCAAGCGCGTAGAGCAATTCGCCATCGACCGTCGGGGTGGAACGTGCGGCGGGGAAATTAGGCTGCTGTTTCGGATTACCAACGTTTCCAAGGCGGGTAGACCAGATGCGTTTGCCATCCTGAACGTTGAGTGCCTGGAC
The DNA here is from genome assembly GCA_035495315.1 of Candidatus Limnocylindrales bacterium. Classification (GTDB taxonomy): domain Bacteria; phylum Verrucomicrobiota; class Verrucomicrobiia; order Limisphaerales; family UBA8199; genus DATJGF01. The sequence goes on along the minus strand of DATJGF010000177.1, from coordinate 23,330 downwards.
GAATTCGTTTTCCAAGCCTTCATTGCTCAAGAGATAGAGTCGATCACCCACCGCTGCAGGAGTCGAATAACCGGAACCGATGTCCTTGAGCTGCCACAATAGTTTTGGCCCATCTTTGGGCCATTCCTTGAGCAAGCCGGTTTCGGTCGAGATTCCGGTTCGTTCCGGACCGCGCCACTGAGGCCAGTCGCGTGCCTGTACGACCGAAGCGGAGCTAAGACTCGTTAACATAAGGAGGAGCGCAATGCGGGTAAACCGAACGGGCGTGAATCGTTGCGAATGGTGTGTGTGCATAATCCGTTTGTGTTTTTAAAATCGTCCGAAACCGGCAGCCATTGGTTCTGGCCGGGTGCTGGAGGATTATGTATCAGCGCGCGGACGTGAGCGCAAGCTCGTCAAAGAGCCCATGACGAAAACTGGGGTGTTGCAGTATTGGAGCATTGGTGTGCACACGGAATGGATATTTAACGAAATTCTTCGTCTGCAGCAATTTTTTAGGCAGGGCACGACCGACCGGTCGCTGCTTCAGTTCAGCGCCAGAACGGATGGTGAGGCGCGCCGAGTCGTCGCGCTACCGATTTGTGCAGCGCCGACGGTTAATCCACGGTGAAGAGGGTTAACGCGTCCTGGTCTTTGACGAAGATCCGATTACCTGCAAGAACGGGATATGCGTACGTCGGTTTCTCGGCGACTTTGATGCTGGCGACTTCAACGTATTCCTTGTTGCTCGGCTGAAATACGGTTAGTTGCGATTTGGAATTCAAAGCCAATAGAACTGGGCCACCGTCGACGATTGAGCCGAAGCCGCCGCGTCCGCCGGTGGGATCAGTCCAGAGGGTTTTGCCTGTAGCCGCATCGATGCAGAACAGGTTGCCGCGCTGAGAAAGGCCAAAGAGCAAACCATTCTTAAACACCGGCGAATTGAACTGCACAGCGTTATCGGGGTTACTCCAGAGTTCTTTGGCAACAAAATGGTCCCCCTCTTTCTCGATCTTTACCGCTTTGGTACCACGGCCCTGGCCGCAGTAAATAACAGTTTGGCCATCGACAATCGGAGTAGCGGCGTTATAGGCCATGCCTTGAGGCGCAAACGGGGCTTGCCAAAGGAGTTTGCCTTCGGAGGCGCTCAATCCGACGATGTTCTTAGCAGTTAAAGCGACCACCATTTTGGTGCTACCGACTGAGAGCAGAACGGGTGAGGCATAACCAGGGCCTTCGTCGGCCCATTTCCATTTTTGCTCTCCCGTGCCGAGGTCATAGGCGACAATGGCGCCTTCTGCTTCCTTGCCCAACTGGACGATGCACAGACCATCGACAACAATCGGCGACATTGCAGTGTGAAATCTAGGCCACGCCCCCGAAAAATCGTCTTTGCGCCACAGCATTTTGCCGCTGGCTGCATCGAGGCAGGAAACCGTTCCGCACACGCCTAAGGTCAGCACCTTTCCATCAACGACAGTGGGCGAGCTGCGTGGTCCACCGTGTCCGGAATCAGGACCATTGACTGCGGGTGCGGTGTACTTGTCGCGCCAAATTTCCTTTCCAGTGGCCGCGTCGAGGCAGCGGGTGATTTCGTCGCCTTCTTCTCTGGTGAAAACGTAAAGTCGATCTCCGACCAACGCAGGCGTCGCGTCTCCCGAACCGACAGTAACTTTCCATTTCTGGGCCAGCTCCTTGGGCCAGGTTTTTGGCGCGCTGAACCCGGCGGCTTTAGCATCGCGGTTGGGGCCACGCCATTGGGGCCAGTCTTGAGCTACCGCGGAAGTGGCGAGGGCGGTGATGATGCAGGTGAAAACGCACGCTGTAATTTTATTCGCTGTTTTCATGGTAATCCTTTGTTCGAAGGTTGTGACTGTCCGATCAACTGAACAATAGGCAGGGGCGAAGGCGCGATGCAACTATTCTCTGTATGGAGGTGAATACCCCGCGGGGTCACGGGAAGGGCCCCCGTTGAATCGCGAGAGCGGTTGCACAACTTTAGCAGTCGATGCAACAAAGGGTCATACTCAATCTCCATTGCATTGCGATTGGGCTTGGGCTGTTTGTGCTTGGTGGCTCACCGGCATGGGGCTATACGGCCCTGGTTGGATTTGGCGACAGCTACACCGATACGGGCAATGTGCCATCATCCGCACCTAACTATTATTATGGCAGATATTCCAATGGGCCGCTTTGGATCGAGTATTTGTCGCAAGTTTTGGGTTTTGGTTACAATGCAGCTAATAATTACGCGCTCAGTGGAAGCGAATCGGACGAATTGGGAGTAGAGATCAGTCATTTTCCCGGGACAGCAGATTCAGCGAATGTGCTGTTCGCAATCTGGTCGGGCAATAACGACTTCATCAATCGGCTCAAGCTGGGTTACGATGATTACAGCTGGGATACCCAGGTTCAGCACACGCTCTCGAGCCTCTCGACCGCGACGGATCTTTTATACAAAAAAGGGGCGCGCCACCTGTTGTTGTGCAACCAACTCGATATAACGAGGATCCCTTCCGTGCTTCGAGTGTATGATGGGACTTACCGAACGTACGTCCGGAGTAAGATCAACTCGCTCAATTCGCAACTCAGCCAGGCGTTGCCTGGAATCCTGGCAAACCACCCAGGCTTGGAGGTTTTACTCGTCGATACGTTCTCTCATTTTAATGATTTATTGAATCATTATACGGATTATGGGTTCACCCAGAACCTAATCGGCGCACTCAACGATACGTCTCTTACTGACAAGAGCTTCACCGGACCCGGCAGTAATTACGTGTTTTGGGACAATGACCATCCGACGACGAAGGCGCACAACTTGATGGCGGGATGGTTCGCCGAGCAGGTAGCACCGCCGATCATTCCGCCGACGATCGCGCTTTCCAGCCCACTCGACGGCTCGTCGTTCAACGCGCCCGCCGAAATTTCGCTCAGCGCGAGCGTCGTTGACAATGGGACAAGCATTGACGAGGTAGGGTTTTTCGAAAACGGAATATTAATCGGTACAGTAACGAAAGCGCCGTACGCTCTGACGTGGTCGGCAGCTTCACCAGGCAGTTACTCGGTAACGGCGACGGTCACTTACAACGGAAATCAGAGTGTCACCTCCACACCGATAACCGTCGCCATTGCAGCACCAACTGGGTTGCCGGTGCCATCCCCATGGGTCGATTCCGACATCGGCAACGTTGGTCTGTCCGGGGAAGCGGTTTATTCAACGAATGGGACGTTCACTGTGGCCGCTTCGGGCGCCGACATTTGGGATACCGCTGATCAGTTCCATTATGTGTTCCGACCGTGGACCGGCGATGGCACGATCATTGCCGAAGTGACACAATTGCAGGATACTGACGGCTTCGCTAAGGCAGGTCTGATGTTTCGTCAGACACTGGACCCCGGCTCTCCCAATGGGATGCAGTTTCTGGCGCCAACCGCCACGGGATTCCAGAGCCGGAACATTTCTTCGGATATGACGGCTTACCTGCCGGGTAGCCCCGCAGTAACGCCGTACTGGTTGAAGCTCGAGCGCGTCGGCGACATGTTCCAAGGGTACACATCGGCGGATGGAACCAACTGGACGCAAGGGGGCTCAGTGACTGTTGCAATGCCCGCTGGGATTTACGTTGGGCTCGCGTTGACGGCGCACAATAACACGGCCCTGAACGTCAGCACGTTTGCGAATGTACAACTGGTGGCAAACCCGCCGGCACTCCGCATCAGCGCGCTGCCGGATCGCACGATGCAGCTGGAGTTTAACGGGGAAAGTGGGCTGAACTACCGAATCGACGTTTCGCCGGACTTGGTTTCGTGGAGTCCGCTGCAAACGATTGCAGGTCTCGCGGGAACGACCCAAATAACGGATGGGTCAGCAACAAATTGGCCGCAGCGGTTCTATCGGGCAGTGCTGGTTCCGTAATGCTTGAAACCTACGCGCCGTTATCTCCGATGGCTTCAACCGGGCAGCCTTCTTTGGCTTCTTTGCAGCGCGTTTCCTCTTCAGGCGACTCGGGTTGCTTGTAGACGTAAGAATAGCCGCCGTCTTCGTTGCGTTTGAAATTGTCCGGGGCGGTTTCGCGACACAGGTCACAATCAATGCATTGGTTATCGACGTAATATTTCCCACCCACATTTTCAGGATATTTATTCGCAACGTCTGCCATAAATAGAACTTTAAGTTAGGAGCGCAATATGAGGGCGGCTTCGAAGAATGGCAAGTCGATTTAGAAATTTTTAGAGAGCGTTTATTGGCGGGACGAAGGCAAGCAACCGAGAAACGGCATTGCTGGCGAGATTCACGACAGGGTTGGGATAGACGCCCAGGAAGAACATGCCGAGCAGGCAGACATAGAGGGAGAAACGCAACGACTTCGGAACCTTGATCGGCGAAACGTCGGGGCCGGGCTTGGACCAGAAGATGACGCGCACCACTCCAAAGTAATAGTACATGGAAACGATCACGCCAAAGATCGCAATGCCAACGAGAGCATAATAAGCGGGGCGTGTCGCACCTTCGGCGAGCGCGGCCTTGAAGAGGAGGAATTTTCCAAAGAAGCCGGCGAGGGGCGGGATACCGGCAAGAGAAACCATCGCTAAAGTCAGGGTCCAGGCGAGCAAAGGTGAGCGTTGGGGCAGCCCGGCAAGCGTTGAGATGTCCTCGCCCTCGACGTGTTGCAGGACGACACAAATGACGGTGAAGGCCGCCAGGACCGTGAACAAATATCCGCTCAGGTAGAACAGGACCGCGCTCTCACCGGCGGCGTTCAGTGCGGCGATTCCCAGCAACATATAGCCGGCGTGCGCGATGCTCGAGTAGCCGAGCAAGCGTTTAAGGTTTCGCTGCGGAATTGCACATAGATTGCCGTAGAGGATAGTGATCGCGGAAATGACAATGAATAGTTTGGCCCATTGATGGGTGATGTCGGGCACCGCGACAAATAGTAACCTAAGCAGCAGCACAAAGCCCGCTGCCTTGGACCCGACCGCCAGAAAGGCCGTGGTCGGCGTCGGCGCGCCTTGATAAACGTCTGGAGCCCATATTTGGAAAGGAAAGGCGGCGATTTTGAATCCCAACCCAACCATCACCAACAACAGGCCAAACAGGAAAATGCCGTTGCCCCCGAGCGGTTCGGCAACCGCGGCCAGTTCGGCAAAGTCCAGCGTGCCCGAAATTCCGTACGCCAGTGCGATACCAAAAACGGTGAAGGCAGTCGAAAGCGCGCCGATGATCAAATATTTCACGCCGGCTTCGAGCGAGACGAGCCGCGAGCGCTGGAAACTGGTTAAGACATAAAACGTGACGGTGATCAATTCAAGGGAAACGAACAGCAGCGCAAAATTATTGGCTGAAGAGGCGAAAAGCATCCCCGTCAGCGCGAAGAGCATAAGCGCGTAAAATTCCGCAATTGCCGTTTCGATCGCAGCAAACTCAGCCGACATCAAGAGGACAAGGATCCCCGCGGCCAGAAAGAAACGTTTGAAGTAGAGAGCCAGCCCGTCGAGGGCGTACATGCCATTGCACGCATAACGGACTTCACCGGGTCCAAGGCTGACGAACAGAGCGCTATAGACCAGGATAGCGCCTAGCCCAGCCGCTGCGAGATAACCAAGTTTGCGACGGAACGAGACCGGCACCCACAAGTCAGCCAAAAGCAAAGCCAAGCCCAGGGCGATCACCAATCCTTCGTGAATGAGGAGGCCAGAATTCATGGAGTGCGCAATGCGAAGTGCGGAGCGCGGAGTGCGGAATGGGCAAGTGTGGAGGTGGAATACCTGCCAATTACGTCTGTGACGCTAGGGCTGATCTTGTTGGCGAGCAAGCCGGGAAAAAAACCAAAAACCAGAAGGCCCGCCAGCAGTAGGACGAAGGGCGCTTTGCGCCAGAAGTTGTTGGCATCACTGACTTGGGCCCAGCGCTCCGGCAGCGGACCTTGCAGCATTGAACGGATGGCGCGCAGCATATAAATGGCTCCGACGACTGAGGCACCCCAGACCGCGAGCACGGTCACCCAATGAAAGGCTTTCCAGGCGCCAAAAAGGACGGTGATTTCACCGACAAAATTCGCAAAGCCAGGCAGGCCGCAACCGGCAAACGCGGCCATCATCAGCGCAGCGCCGACAAAGGGAAGCTTCCGGAGCAAGCCGCCGAGTTCAACAATTTCGAGCGTCCCAGTTTGCTGATAGATATACCCGTTAAGGCCAAAGAGCAGCGCGGCAAGAAATCCATGGGCAATCATCACCAGAACGGCGCCCGAGACCCCAATGACATTCAATGTGGCGATGCCGAGAAACACGAAACCCATATGAGCGACACTGGAGTAGCCGGCCAACCAATTGAAATTCTTCTGGCGCATGGCGACCCAGCCACAATACACGAGATTGCCCAAACAAAGGGTTGCAATGATACCAACCCAGCTCTGAGCGGCATCAGGCAACATTGGCAGGGCGATCCGGATCAAGCCATACAGGCCGAACTTTTTCAGCACACCGGCGTGCAACATTGCCGTGGGACTTGGCGCGGAACCATAGCCCAACGGCGCCCAAGTGTGAAACGGCCAAAGCGAGATGAGGATGCCGAACCCGAACAGCAGGAGGGGGAAGATCAAGTGCTGAGTAGCAGCCGACAAAGGGGTTTGGCTGAGGTATTTAGTCAATGCCGGAATATCAAAAGTACCCGCGCCAGATTGCAGATAGAGTACAATCAAGCCTGCCAACGCGATCAACGCACCTAAACTAAGGTACAACGTGATCTGAAAGGTGGCATAGTTCTTCTGCATCCCTCGGCCCCAGACGCCGATCATGATGAACGTGGGCACCAGCGCGAGTTCGTGAAAGAAGTAAAAGAGGAAGAGGTCCAGGGAAACAAATGCGCCAAGTATGCCACCCGTCATCACCAGAAGCAGAATATAAAATTCCTTCTCGCGCTCCTTGATTTCTGACGAGACGCAGGCGGCGGCGAAGGCAACAATGGCGCCCATCAAAATGAGGCCGACATTGATTCCGTCAGCGCCGATGTGATAGCTGATGCCCAGAGCCTGAACCCAGGGAGCCTGGTACTCGAATTTGAATCCATTGGATCCGCCTTGCGCACCGTTGAACTGAAGAAACATCAAGGTGGCCAATAGTGCCGAAATAAAAGTCGCCAAGACGGCGGCACCGCGCATGACGACGCAGTAATTGCGCGGGACAAACGCCAACAGCAAAGCGGTCAGCAGCGGCACCGCGAAGATAAAGGTTAGAATCGACATCTTATTTCAGAACGAAATACAGCAAAAACGCTACCCCGAGCACGAAAAGAAAGGCGTAGGTTTGCAGGTTACCGGTTTGAAACAGGCGCAAAGTTCGGCCCATCAATTCCGTGGTCCCGTGGCTGCCGCGGACGACCACGCCGGCAATAATCCAGCGGTCGAACCAATCAGCGACGCCAGCCAGGCGATCATGCCACTTGATAAAAGTCGCCTCGTACAACTCGTCGAAATAGAAACGGTCGCGCATCCACCTCGCCAGCGCGCCCAATTTTTCTGGTAACGGATCCTCGGACGCCCTGGCGTAAAACTGGTAGGCAACGGCAGCGCCGGCCATTGCCGCCAATAAACCGCAGGCGGCAGCCCAAGGCGCTTGAACAAAGGGAGCAATTAGTTGCTGGAGGAGCGTCAATTCATGCGGCTCGCCGGCGGGCTCAAACTGTTTAGCGAGGATGTTCTCCGCTCCGATGAAACCACCAACGAAACTCAGCACGGCAAGAATCCGTAGGGGAAAAATCATTACTGGCGGAGATTCCTTGGCGTGGGCCGCCGAATCAGACCTCTCTTGTGCGCCAAAGACCACGAACACCAGACGGAACATGTAAAACGAAGTCAGCGTCGCTACGAGGATGCCCAAGGCAAAATGGGCATACGCCTTGTGCTCGACGGCAATAGCAAGGATCGCGTCCTTGCTATAGAAGCCGCTCAAGGGGACTATGCCGGCAATTGCCAATGTGCCGCAAATGAACGTCCAAAATGTGACGGGCATCCGTTTGCGCAATCCACCCATTTTCCAGATGTTCTGTTCGTGATGCAGAGCGATGATGACCGAGCCGGCACCAAGGAAGAGCAAGGCTTTGAAGAAGGCGTGAGTGGTGAGATGAAACATGGATGCACCTGGTCCGGCGAGGCCAACACCCATGACCATGAAGCCAAGCTGGGAAAGAGTCGAGTATGCCAGGATGCGTTTTATGTCATCTTGCTGGACGGCCATTAAGGCGGATAATAATGCGGTAAAACCGCCCACCCAGGAGATGAAGGTCAGTGTGGGGGCGTTGAGGAGAAAGAACACACGGCAGAGCATGTAAACGCCGGCCGCGACCATGGTAGCGGCATGGATCAAGGCGCTTACAGGCGTAGGACCTTCCATGGCGTCGGGCAGCCACACATGCAGCGGGAATTGGGCGCTCTTACCGATCGCGCCGCAAAAAATCAATAAACCAGCCACAGTAGCAGCGGCCCCGAGCCCCTGAGAATTGGCCAGCATTTTTTGTTCAAGGACAGAAAAATTCAACGAGCCGAGTGCGGACCATACGGTGAGTATCCCCAGCAGAAATCCGAAATCCCCGAGACGATTTGTCAGGAACGCCTTCTTGCCGGCATCCGCAGCTTGCGGACGCTCAAACCAGAATCCAATCAGCAAGTAACTCGAGACACCGACCAACTCCCAGAAAATAAACAGCTCGACCAAATTGTTGGCCAGGACAATTCCCAGCATGGAAAAAGTGAACAGACTGAGGCAGGCGAAGAACCGGGAAAAGCCAGGGTCATCATGCATGTAGCCCCAGGAATAGATGTGGATGACACTCGCGACGCCGGTAACAAGGAGCAACATCAGCAAGCTGAGCGGGTCGAAGTGAAGACCGAAGTCGACATGAAACTCGCCCAATTCCAGCCAGGTCACGGCTGACTCGCGAGAAGGCTGCCAATGGGTTGCGCCGATGAACGCGACGCTGAGGACAAAACCCGACACCACAGCTGCGATGGAGAGTCCCGCGCTTAGCTTACGATCGTGATGCGTGAAGAGGGTAATCAACACACACGCCAGCAAGGGCAGAAACAGTATGGTCCAGGGCAAGGCGTTCATGTCTCAGAGTTTCATGAAGGTCAAATCTTCGACATGCGCGGTTTGGCGCTTGCGATAAAGCGCGACAATGAGGGCGAGCCCGACGGCGACTTCGGCGGCGGCGACTGTGATGATAAAGAATACAAACACCTGCCCATCCAGGGTGTTGTTGAATCGAGAGAAGGCGACGAGGGCGAGGTTGGCAGCATTGAGCATTAATTCGAGTCCCATATAGATGACCAAGAGATTGCGTCGCAAAATGACGCCCAGCAACCCGAGGCAAAAGAGGATCGCGCTGACAACAAGGTAATGTTCGAGGCCGACGCTCATTTCAGCTCCTTTTTGCTGAGCAAAATCACCCCAACCATCGCCACCAGCAGCAGCAACGAGACGATTTCAAACGGTAACAGGAAACGTGTGAAGAGGGTCTTACCCAACGATATAGTGTCGCCTTCGAGGGTCGGCGTCGTCGTCCCGCCGAGTGGAGAATGGAGCAAAGTTTGCAGAAAAATAAAAAGGATCGCAGCGACGACCAAAAATCCGGCAACTGCGCCAACGACTTTAATGCGTTGCCGCTCCTCGGCGCGCAAGTCCAGCAGCATAATTACGAAAAGGAACAACACCATGACGGCCCCGGCATAGACCAGCACCTGGACCGCGGCGAGGAAGAACGCGTGCAGCAGGACAAAGAGACCTGCCAACGACGCGATCGTCAGCACGAGGAACATCGCGCTGGTGACCGGGTTACGGCTGAAGGGGTTCAACACTACCAGAAACCCAAAGACCAACGTCAGGAACGCGAAAATGTAAAATAGAGTTTCCTGCATAGTTATATGTCTAAGAGCAGCACGCCCGAGCAGAGACGGCAAACGGACCACCCGTCACCCCAACCCTCTCCCCTCAGAAGGGGAGAGGGAGCACTCGTTCGTAAGCCTCTCGAAATGAGTAAGCCTCTCGAAATGAGTGAGCCCCGTCCACCGCGGAAGCTTCCCCCTCTCCCCTGCCAGAGGAACAGGGTTGGGGTGAGGAGTCCTTTTCACAGCTGTTATAGTTGCCTGTTTAGGGTTGAACGCCTTGAACGCGAGCTTCATCGGCTTTCTGTTTCCATTTTCTGATTTTGTCCTGATGCACGCCGCCCAGCGCGAGCAGTTTTTCTTTGTTGTAAATGAGCTCCTCGCGGCTGGTGCCCGTGAGCGAGTAATCTTTCATCAAGAAAATCGCCTCTTCGGGACAGACCTCCTGGCAAAAGCCGCAGAAGATGCAGCGCAGCATGTTAATTTCAAATTCCTTGGGCGCTTTTTCAACATTTCCCACCTCGGGTGCGCCCGCCGGTCCGGGAGGTGCGATGCGGATAGCCTTTGGCGGACAAACAAACTCGCACAGCTGACACGAAACACATTTGGTTCGACCCTCCTGATCTTTCACCAGGTAAGGGGCCCCGCGGTAACCTTCGGGAACGACCCACTTTTCCTCAGGGTATTGCATCGTGACTTTTTTCCTGAAGAAATGGCGTATGGTCACCTTAAACCCGCCGATGACAGCAGGCAGATAGAGCCGTTCCCAAAGATTCAACTTGTTCCGTTTAACAATCATTGCATCTATCCGCCGTTGATGATCCAGAGCACCAGCGCTGTGCCGACGATGTTAGCGAGTGCCAGCGGGATGAAGCGGCGCCAGCCCAGGTCCATCAACTGGTCATATCGAAAGCGCGGCCACATCCAGCGTACCCAAATCACCATAAATTCAACAAACAGCATTTTGCCCAGAAAAATGCCGATTTGCAGGAAGCCCACACCGAGCGTTTGAGCCGGTTTATCAAGACCCGCGATCGGCAAAGTCCAGCCGCCCAGGAACAAGGTCACCATCATCGCGCAAGCCGCGGTCATTGCGGCGTATTCTCCCAGGAAGAAAAGAGCGAACTTGATCGAGCTATATTCAACGTTGTAACCGCCGGCCAATTCCTGCTCGGATTCGGGCAAGTCAAAGGGTAAACGATTTGTCTCGGCAAACATCGCGCCCAGGAAAATGGCGAACGAGAGTGGCTGCTTGAAGATCAACCAATTGAGAAAGCTGCCGGTTTGATGATCGATTACCTGGCTAAGGTTTAGGCCGCCAACGAGCAGAAAAACCGGGATGACCGACAGGCCCATCGCAATCTCGTAGGAGATCATTTGCGCGCTGGAGCGAATACCGCCGAGGAACGGATATTTCGAATTGGCGGCATAGCCGGCTAGCACGATGCCATATACCCCGAGCGACACGATTCCGAAGGTGTAAAGGATTCCTACATTCAAATCGGCGATGACCATCTGCTGCCCGCCGAGACGCGAACCAAACGGAATAATCGCCACGGTCATCAGGCTGGGAATCATGACCACGGCAGGCGCGAGCCAAAAATAGGCTTTGCGCACGTGGGCGGGTGTAAAGTCTTCTTTGAGAAACGCCTTTACCGCGTCAGCAGCCGGCTGCAACAGCCCAAATAGGCCTGCCCGGTTCGGCCCGTGGCGGTCCTGAATTGAGGCGGAGACTTTTCGCTCGACCCAGACGGCATAGGCGACAATGAACATCAACACCGAGAAGACGCAAAGGATCTTCACCGCGCTGAAGAGCGCGAACTGCGAAGTCTGCGATAGGTGGTTAACCCAATCCATGAATTAACCCCGAAGGCGGATTGCCGACGGCCGAAAAGGGCCGAAGGTCGAAATCCGAATCGTATCAGGCTGGCTGATTCGGACTTCGGTTTTGCGGCCTTCTTTCGACCCTCGCATTTCGTATTTCGCCATTTGAGGTGCTTTTGAGTTATTGCTTTGCCTTGGCATCAAATGGGCACAGTGGCCCCCACATCCCCAAGACCAGCCCACGTCAACTCGTGAAACGCGGGCACTTCTTTAGCCATCAGATTAAAAAGTCCTTCGATGCTGACGTAGCCATCCTGTCCTGTGACATTAAAGATGAGCTCGTGGAGGAATTCCCATTCCGGACGGGCATCGCCGCGCGGCTCAATGGCCTTCATGAACTTCTGGACCCTGCCCTTCACGTTCGTGAACGTGCCGCGTTTCTCCGCCTGCGCACATCCGGGCAAGAGATAGTGTGCGAGCCTGGCGGTTTCGTTGGGCAGGATGTCGCTTACGACCAGCAACTCCAGCTTTCGCAACAACTCGGCCCCTATGCCGTGACGGGTTACATCCTCGCCGAAGACGATCAATTGTTTGATCTTTCCGGCCCGAATTCCTTCGGCGATTTTCGCCAGGTTCGAACCCATCGGCTCGGCAGCGACTCCGGTTAACCGGGCCCCAGTGCTATTAGGATTACGATCGGCGTTTAGCAATATTTTATCATTCTCGCCCGTCCGCGGAACACAATCCGTCAGCGTTTCGAGCTTCTTGGCCAGCTTCGACAACAGATAAAGCTCCTCGTTGGTTTGCCGGGCGGAGATCACCATCGCCGTGGAAGCCGGTCCTGATTTAGCCAGCCGTTCGGAGATTTCCTTCAACGCAGAGGTCCAGGTCCGTGGTTCGCCATTTGGCCCGGTTACTCTGATGAGCCGATCTTCCCGTCCGATCCATTTATAATTGAGCCTGCCATAGTCGCACATCCAGCAGGCGTTGACGGCGTCGTTCTCGCGAGGCTCGTAGCGGTAGACCTTCTCCTCGCGCGAACCGATAATGATATTACAGCCCGTCGCACAACTTGTGCAGATGCTTTTTGTCTCTTTGAGGAACCAGACGCGCATCTGGAAACGGAAATCCTTCGAAGTCAACGCGCCTACCGGACAGATATCAACCGTATTCAGCGTATAATTATTGTCGAATTGTTTGCCGGGGTAGGCGGTCAGCACGTTGTAGCTGCCGCGATTGACGATCCCGAGCGCGTCGTCCCCTACAATGTCTTTGGTAAATCGGATGCAACGCGTGCAAAGAATGCAACGCTCGTCATCCAGCACGATCCGAGGACCGAGATCGACTCGCTTGGGCTTGTGAACTTTGGCCTCGATGAACCGACTGGCGGAATTGCCGTAATCGACCGAATACTCCTGCAATTTACATTCTCCCGCCTGGTCACAAATCGGGCAATCGAGCGGATGGTTGATCAGGAGAAATTCGAGTACGCCCTGTCGCATCAGCTTTACCGCTGGCGTGTTGGTGTAAATCTCCATCCCCGGCGTCACTGGTGTTGCGCAAGCGATCGCCGGTCGGGGCGATTTGGTGATTTTGGGGGAACCGTCCGGGTTCAGGATGGGTTTACGGTCGGATCCGAGCGCCGGGGTGCCGAACTCGACGAGGCACATGCGGCAGTTGCCGGCAACTGGCAGCTTGGGATGATAACAGTAATGCGGCACATCCACGTTGGCCAGTGCGCACGCCTGGATCATGGTCGTGGGCACCGGCTTTGCCGAAATCGGATCCGGCATCGTCTTGGGCACCTCGACCTCTTTGCCGTCCACTTTGACTTTGATTTTGTCAACGGGCGGCGGAGCGGGCTTGGTTTCGATGGTGGTCGCGCTCGACATGGTTAATGGGTTTTCACAAGCCCCGGTTCGTGCACTTTGGAATCGGTCGGAGCCGCCCACAGTGATTGCTTTTGGCGTTTCTCCTCATCGGCAACGCCTTTGGCAATAAACTCCTCCTTAAATTTTCCAACGAAGCTCTGGACCGGCCAGGAACAGGCCTCACCAAAGGCGCAGATTGTGCGCCCACCGGGAATGTTGTCGGCGATTTTGACCAGGTAATCGGCGTCCATCTTACGGCCCTGGCCGTGCGTCAGCCGATGCAGGGCTTTGGCCATCCAGAGTGAACCTTCCCGGCACGGCGTGCATTGGCCACAACTCTCATGGGCGTAGAACTCGCTGATGTTCGCCAATGCTTCAACGATATCGGTTGAATCATCCAAAACGATAATCGCCCCGGAGCCTGACATGCTGCCGGCGCCAATTAACGAGTCGAAATCGTACGGCAAATCCAGCATCTCGAATTCCTTCTCGACTTCTTTGCCATCAGGTCCACGGCGCTTCAGTTTGAATTTTTCCCCGGCTTTAAAAACTTTTGCCGAAGAACCGCCGGGGATGACCGCCTTCAGTTTTCGTCCGTCGCGTAAACCGCCTGCGAAGGCCGGATCATTGATGAGCTCGCCAATCGTGACTTTGCCAACCTCGATCTCGTAATAACCCGGCCGTTTGACGTGGCCGCTAATACTGACGATGCGGGTCCCCGTATTGTTGGGTGTGCCGAGTTTCGCGTATTCAACACCGCCCAGCACAGCGATGTGTTTAACCGCACAGAGCGTCTCCACGTTGTTGACGATCGTCGGGCACATGTAGAGCCCCAGCACGGCGGGAAAATATGGCGGCTTGATTCGGGGATAAGCCCGTTTGCCTTCCAAAGATTCAATCAACCCGGTTTCTTCTCCGCAGATATAAGCACCGGCGCCGCGGTGCAAATAAATCTCCAGGTCATACCCGCTGCCCAAAATGTTTTTGCCGAGAAAAGTTTTCGAACGCGCCTCTTGGAGGGCTCGGTTCAGGATCCGCGCGCCTTCCATGAATTCGCCCCGGATATAAATGTACGCCAGGTGAACATCGTTCGCGTAACAGGCGATGATCATCCCCTCCAACATCTGGTGCGGATCTTTGTAAAGGATCTGCTTGTCCTTGAATGTCCCCGGCTCCGATTCATCGGCATTGCAGATCAGGTAAATAGGTTTGCCACTTTTCCGATCAACAAACGACCACTTTAGCCCGCAGGAAAAACCAGCCCCGCCTCGACCGCGCAAACCGGATTTCATCACTTCATCCCGGAGTTGCTCAGGGCCGGCAACCGTCTTGCCGTTCGGCAGGGTTTTCGGAGCAATCGCCAGGGCCTTTTTCAGCGCCTCGTAGCCCCCATGACGCAAATAGCACTCGATGTCGGGTGTGTAACCCGGTTCATCGGCGTATTTTAAAATGAGGCGGTATTCCTGCGGCATGGTTGCTCGTTAGAACGTTACATTTGAAGAGCTGACCCACTGATGCAGACTGAAAGTCTGCGGTACAGCAGAGTAAAGCTCTGCGTTACGAGCAAAGGATGCTTGCGGATGATCAGTTGCCCCACCTAGGGGCTGATCATGTCGGCGGCCACAAGGATGCGTCCTTGACTCCAACGGCGAAGATTTTACCTTAGGGACGCTCGTTTGCCCGATGGTGTAACGGTAGCACAGCAGACTCTGGATCTGTTTGTCATGGTTCAAATCCATGTCGGGCAGCCACCTTACGAAATCCGAAGCCCGAAGGAACGAAGGCCGAAAGCAATCCCTGGTAGCGCTGCGGTGCCGCCGGTTTTGAGAGCCGTCTTGCTTTCGATTCCGAGTTCGGATTTCGGCCTGGTTTCGGCCCGCGGACTTCGGATCTCGGAATTTCACTTGCACCTCCCCATGATTTCGTCCGCCTTTGCGGGCGAAACCCCTTCATGAAAGGCCTCATTGCACATCATCACTGGCGCCGTGCCGCAGCTTGCCAAACATTCGACAAACTCGACAGTAAACTTGCCGTCCTTTGTGGTCTGCGGCCCGTGGGCGTGCGCATCCAGGCCGAGCTTTGAACAAAAGTGCTCGTGCAACTCATAAGCCCCGCCCAACGCACAGCTCAGAGTTCGGCAGACCCTCAGATGGTACTTGCCGACACGTTTCTGGTGAAACATGGGATAGAAGCTCACCAGCTCATAGACATTAATCGGCTGCAGTTCTAACTTGGAGGCGATCCACTCAACCGCCTGTCTCGAGATGTAGCCAAAATGTTCTTGGATGGCGTGCAGCAACATCAACGACGCACTGCGTTTCTTTGGGTAATGCGTGATCAGTTCGTCTATCTCACTCAGCATTGAGGCCGATACAGCGAAGTCCGGCTGGTCGAGCAGTTGATTGGGGACAGGTTGTGCGTTGGAAAGGTTCATCGATCGCATTCCCCCATAACGAAATCGAACGAGCCGAGCACCGCGACAACATCGCTCACCATGTGGCCCGGCAGCAGTTGAGGCAAAATGCTAAGATTCACAAACGAAGGTGAGCGAATCTTTAACCGGTACGGAGTTCCGCCGCCCTTGCTATTGATATAAAAGCCCAGTTCGCCCTTCGGATTTTCATGACCGAAGTAAATCTCTCCCGGAGGCGCATTAACCCCCTGGGTGACGTTGATGAAATGATGAATTAGCTCCTCCATGCGCGTCAGTACTCGATCTTTGGGAGGCAACACAATTTTTCCATCGGGGACATTAACCGGACCGCCGGGCAGTTGGTCCAGACATTGATGAATGATCCTTACACTTTGTCGCATCTCCTCGATGCGCACGAGGTAACGATCGTAACAGTCCCCTGCCGAACCGACCGGCACCTCGAATTTCAGCTGATTATAGATCAAGTAGGGTTGCGTCTTGCGTAAGTCATGTTCGATGCCGCTGCCGCGCAGGTTCGGCCCGCTCAGGCCGTAATCGATCGCGTCTTGCCTGGAGATGACTCCCACGCCTTGAGTGCGATCGACGAAAATCCGATTTCGACTGAGCAGCGTCTCGGTTTCATCGATATTAACGACGACTTCGTGGCAAAATTTTCGGCATTGTTCGGCCCAGCCGGGAGGTAAGTCGCGCGCCAAGCCACCGATACGTGTGTAGCTCGTTGTAAATCGCGCGCCCGTCAGCGACTCGCAAAGATTATAGATCTTCTCCCGCTCGGTGAACGTGTGGAGAAAGACGGTCATCGCCCCGACGTCCATTGCGTACGAACCCAAGCCCAACAAGTGCGAGGAAACACGCGCCAGCTCGCAACAAATCACGCGGATAAATTGGCAGCGGGGAGGCAGCTGCTTGTCGATGCCCATCAATTTCTCAACCGCCAGCACATAGGCGACATTGTTGGACAGCGGCGCCAGATAATCCAATCGATCGGTATAGGGGATAAACTGGGTGTAGGTCATGTTCTCGGCGATCTTCTCATCGCCGCGGTGCAAATACCCGATATCCGGTGTCGCTTTGGTGATTATCTCGCCGTCGAGTTCGAGCACGATCCGCAACACGCCATGCGTTGCGGGATGTGACGGTCCCATGTTGAGCACCATCTTTTCGCTCGGCAGATCCGCGACTTCTTCTGTCCTCACCCCAACCTGGTCTGGTAGCGCTTGGACAGCCTCGGTAGCACGAGCACCAGCATCCGGAATCTGAATTTCGCGTAACTCCGCCATCGTTCAGCCACGCTCCTTCTTAGGCTGTATCGGACCTGGCCCACGCGCTTCGCCGTGCGCGCCCTTGATATCCCGGCGCCGTTCCAGCCGGGCATTCATTTCAACCGCATCCGTATCCGGGATTCGGACCCTGGGTTCACGCGAAACTGTGTCTTTCCCACCGGCAATGGTTACAAAGGGCCCACCGGCCAGTGGAGCGGGTTGCGTGAAGGCGACCTCGGGCATCTCGCTGGGCCGACCGGATAAGGGAAAATCCTTTCGCAATGGAAAATAAGGATAGCCTTCCCACATAATGATGCGGCGCAGATCGGGATGTCCCTTGAATCGAATGCCCATCATGTCGTAAATCTCGCGCTCGTGCCAGTCAGCTGTACGCCATACTCCGGTCAGGGTGGGAACCTCTGCTGCCTCTTCGCTCACGTTTCCTTTGAGGCGCAGGTATTTCAAGTGGCCGTACCCGTAAAGGTGGTAAACTAACGTGAAGCGCGGGTCTTCTCCGTAATTATCCAGGCTGGTGATGTCGACGAGGTAATCGAACCCGAGCTCGGTTTTCGCATAGCTGCAGATTTCGGCAATTCTCTGAATATCCGAAAGTCGGAGCGTAATTTCTGCGCGAAATTCCGTAGGTTCGGAGATCAACCCCTCAAATCGCGCCTTCAGTTTTTGGGCCAGGCCGAGAGCCGTCACGGTCGACGGTTGTCCTGCCGCAGTTTCGATTTGGGGCGGCGGAGGATTGGTCGGCGCAGGATTGGGAGCCCCACTCATGCGACCTTCTTGAGTGTGGAGAGGACCGGCTCTTTGGCGACTTTGTTTTGGAGTTTGATGAGTGCGTCCAGCAAGGCTTCCGGCCGGGGCGGGCAGCCGGCAACGTAGATATCGACCGGCAGGATTCGGTCCACACCTTGCAAAACTGCATAACTGCGATACATGCCCCCCGTGGAGGCGCAAGCACCCATAGCGATGACCCACTTTGGTTCCGCCATCTGTTCATAGATGCGTTTAACCGCCAGTGCCATCTTATAGGTCACGGTGCCGGCGACGATCATTACGTCGGATTGCCGGGGCGAAAAACGCATCACCTCGGCACCGAACCGCGAGATATCGAACCGGCTTGCCCCGGTAGCCATCAATTCAATCGCGCAGCACGCCAAACCCATCGGCATAGGCCAAAGTGAGTTCTTGCGAAACCAGTTGATCGCAGCCTCCAGACGGGTGACGACAACATCACCCTCCACTTTGGAATTATAGCCGATTTCCGTGTGTGTTTGCATCAGGGTTTCGCGAGGCGGGTTCTGCTTCGCGCCTGAAACCTAATCGGCCGATAAAACCGAGGCAAGCGGATTTTGGGACGTGATTTTGCCCAAATGGTCGGATAAATAGCTGGTCAGCGGCTTACCGAGCAGAGAACAGGGAGATGCCCAGTTTGCCGCTTGACAGCCGCACCCATACGAGTTCTAATTTCAAAGGCACCCGAGAACAAAAAAGAGCCGTTCTTGACAACTGGCAGGCAGCCAGGCGATTCCAGAGCCTCATCAAAGGCAGTTTATGAAGAACCCGAAGCGCGTTGTAGCGTTCACCCTAATCGAGCTTCTGGTGGTTATTGCCATCATCGCTATTCTTGCCGGCATGCTGCTGCCTGCCCTTACTAAGGCCAAACTCAAGGCGCAAGGAATTCAGTGCCTTAGCAATCTCAAGCAACTTCAGGTCGCCTGGCATTTGTATGCGCTCGACAATAAGGAAAGACTGCCGACCTCAGGCTATACTCGGCCGCTAGAGCCGACCGCTTGGATCGACGGCTGGCTGGATTTTAACCCCGGCAACCCGGACAACACCAATAGCGGCGCCTTCCGGGATCCCGCCCGCTCGAAATTCGCCAGTGTCTTAACCGCGGTTGGTGTTTACAAATGCCCCGCTGATCAAAGCAGAGTCCTCATCGGCGGCGTCAGCTATCCACGGGTACGAAGCCTTAGCATGAGCCAGGCCTTTGGGCCCGGCGATTGGCTGGATCCAGGCGGTTTTCAGGCAAACGTCAGCTCGAAGAAATACCGCGTCTATTACAAAACGAGCGATATCGTCAATCCCGGCCCCTCGAAATGCTTTGTTCTACTCGATGAACATCCGGACGGAATTAATGCAGGCGGTTTTGCCAATATGATGGTCGAGAACCCGGGAAGCGCCCGCATCATTGATTTCCCGGCAAGCTTTCATAATGGCGCCGGCGGAATTTCATTTGCCGACGGCCATGCCGAAATCCGTAAATGGGTCGACGACCGCACGAAACCCGCGCCTCGTTACAACAACAATTTGCAGCTTAATGTCGCCTCACCCAATAACGCGGACATGATCTGGCTGGCCGAACGCACTTCCAGCCGGAATTAGTAATCCCCGGCGTCGGCTGATGGTCCGCGCACCTGCTGGCTCTGGCATTCGCGTCGCACCTCCGGTGTGCTAACTTCCACAGCATGATTGGCAACCAGGCTCGCAGCGTTTGTTCATCGGTTTTCGTCGCCCTGGTTTCGCACTCAGCTATCGCTGCGCTTCCTGACGCAGATACGGTCATGAAGAATGTCCTCCACCGCAGCCAGGAAACAGCGCTCACAGGTGACAGTGACAAATACTCATATCAAAAGCATTCGATCGAAGAGGAGTTGGACGCCTCCGGAAAGCCAATCAAGACTACGGACAAAACCTACCAGGTTGTGCCAATCCTTGGGGTTCCATTTTCTCGCCTCATCAAAATCCAAAACCGCGACCTCACCGAAAAAGAAACCCGGGAACAGGACAAAAAGGAGCAAGAGTTCAGGAAGAAACTAGCCGAGCGTCAACCGGCGCAGATCGGCGCGACCAACAAGGAGGGACTCGACGAGCAGCTGATTAGCCGTTTCGTTTTCCAGGTTGAAGGCCAAGAAACCCTTCACGATCGTCCGGTGTTGATTTTATCTTTTCACCCCAAGCCGAACAACGGTCGCGAAAAGACGGTCGGCGACAAAGTCCTGGCGCGCCTGGCCGGCACTTTGTGGGTAGACGAGCAGGAATGGGAAATTGCCCAACTCAAACTTGGTTTGACTGCTGAACTCTCGTTAGGATGGTTTGGCATGGTCGGCTCGATCAAACAATTTGATCTGGCCATCGAACGTGCGCGATTACCCGACGGCGTATGGGTTGATACCAAACAAACACTCGAACTGGGAGGACGAAAGGTTTTTAGCACGATGCATTTTCGTAACGTCGAGGAGTCAACAAACTTCCGCAAACCATAGCCTGATGGAGTCCGCGGCTTTGGCATTCGTCAAGTCAAACGAATTGTTTTGACGTATCCTGCCGGTGCAATAACATTGCGCCGCTGCAATGGAGAGTTGTACGCGCCTATCTTAATACTGCTCACGTTGCGCGAAAACGTCACCTTTCATGAAATCCTATGAAAAACCTAACAACATTCCAAGCCGGAGAGCTTTTGCCCCTCTATTGTTCGGCAGCAGTTTTGTTGATCGCAGCAAGCGCCGTAGTCGCATCAGATTACCCGGCCACTATTCTGGGTGACAACCCTGTCTCCTATTATCGACTGGAAGAAACCTCGGGCAGTGTGGCTGCCGACTCTTCACTCAATCACTTTGACGGCACCTATGTACAAAACAGCACGGGCACTTACCCCCAATTGGTGCAACCCGGAATCGATACGAATTCCGTATTCTTCAACGGCGGAGCCAATTTTGCTCACGTCATCATTCCTTACAACATCCTGCTGTCCCCGACGACCGCCGATGGCAAGACCGGTGCGCCTTTTTCAGCCGAATGCTGGGTGCAGGCGACCAGCGACTCGCTCGCCGATTACACCTCGCCTCTGGCGATGTCAGGGGCTTACAGCGGGGCCTACGCTGCGAACGGCTCGGGCTGGAATTTCTATCAGACTCAAGGCCCTAATAGCAGTTGGGCCCTCTTCATTCGTGGCGGCTCAGTCTATGGCTTTAATAGTCTGGCCAAAGTTATCCTGCTGCAGTGGTATCACCTGGCCGTCACGTGGGACGGCACCGCTGCGACGTTTTATGTCAACGGCATGGCCCAGAACTCGGCTCCAATCACCTATTACGCTGTCGATCCCGTTGCCGCTTACGATGGCAGCATCGGTTCCGGCCCCCAGACCGGCCATGGTGCGTTTGCCGGCGGTGTCGATGAAGTCGCCTTTTATACGAATGCGTTGACCGCCGCCCAAATCATGAATCATTATCGGGTGGGAACTAATTCGTTCAGGGCACTGCCAGTACCGCCGGGCTTTCTCCAGCCGCCATCCTCCGTCACAAATTACTCAGGCACCGAGGTGACCTTCAGCACCCTGGCCAACGGGACCCCTCCCCTGTTCTATCAATGGAGGCGAGGCACTACGGCTATTGCCGGAGCCACCACCAGCAAATACTCGTTCCTCGCCTCGTTTCCGGCTGACGATGGCGCAATGTTCAGTGTCACCGTTACCAACAGTGTCGGCGCGACCAACAGTGACGTCGTAACCCTCACCGTGTTAACCAACGTCGACGTCCAATATGATCCCTTCTCGATAACTCGAAATACAGGCAGCAAGGCAGCCTTCCGCGTCGTTGCCGCCAGCGCACTGCCCTTGACATATCAATGGTTCAAAGGGGCCTCGCCTATACAAGGCGCTACCAATGAAACGTTGTGGCTGAACAATGTTCAGGCCGCCGATGGCGCCGATTATCACGCTCATCTTGTCAATCCATTCACCTCAGTAGATAGCGCCAACGCCACGCTGACAGTTCAAACCCGCGCGGTCACAGTTCCGATCAAGGGTTACGCCAAAGTGGTCACCGCTGATGACCCGGTGGCCTATTGGCGACTTGACGAGACCAGTGGCAGCGCCGGCGCAGTCGACGCGGTCGGGAGTTTCGACGGAACCTATGACAACTCGCGCGGAGATATCACCTACGGAGTCCCTACGGGAATTCCACATGAAACCGATACCGCAATTGATTTATCTGACACTAACACAGCGGGCTTTGGCTCGGGCGGTGTCATTCGCATTCCGTATGCCTTGGAACTCAATCCGCATGGCCCTTGGAGCGTCGAGGCTTGGGTCAGGCCTGACATCAATGATGTGAACGGCAATTTCCGAACAGTGCTTTCATCGGTCTACAACTTCAATTTCAGCACCGCTGTTTACGGCTGGGCTATCTACCAGCACCCCAATGGCGGCAACGGCGCCTGGACCCTGGCGGTGTTCAACGGCTCTGGAGGCCCCGGCGATTTTATCAGCGATTTTGGCCATATTCCACTACTCACCAACAGCTGGTACCATTTGGTTCTCACCGACGACGGCACGAGTATCCAACTGTATGTCAATGGCGTCGCCGGCAGCGCACACAGTACCGTTGCGGGGTCAGGTTTCATGCCCAACGGTATCAATGGTGATCCCGGTGTCTCCAGCGGCGCTGAAGTCCTGGGACAACGAACCGACGGCGCATTTCTCGGTTTCTCAGGGGCGATTGACGATGTGGCTTTCTACAACTACGCACTCTCCCCTTCCCAGGTTCGCGCCCATTATTCCGGCACATTTGCGCTTACCCTCTCTCAATCGGCACAAGGCCCAGTGCTAAGCTGGCCCTTCGGCACACTACAATCCGCTCCTCAGGCCACCGGAACCTATTCCGACGTACCAAACGCCTCCTCGCCTTACACGATCCCGTCGGGAACAGCTAATGTCTTTTACCGGGTGCGTTGGCAGATGCCGTAACCAGGTTCTTATTTGGCAGGCGCCCCAAGCGATTGGGGCGCTGCCGCAGCAAGTCATCCTCTCGCCCCGGAATCCGGCGTTCGGGGGTGCTGCCACGATATGCACGGTCCCACCACACTCAATGCACGCGACACAGGTGCGTTGTTAGAATTCCCAATCCGCACTCCACAATCCGCGCATTCGAAGGTCTGGTTTGACCCCATAGAGCCATGGCCAAAGCGACGGCACTTTTTTCTTAGAGAATCTGTTTATGAAAACGTTTTTCCTTTTGAGCGGCACCGTCCTCATGCTGGCGCTCACCGGTTGCGCAAGCGGTTATGG
>DATJGF010000176.1:0-13125 GCA_035495315.1 Candidatus Limnocylindrales bacterium | reverse complement strand
TAACGTGAAAATAACTGCACAAGCTTCCACGCCATCTGCTCCCGAACTCAGTATCGTTGCCATCGAGAAGGGCTGGTTTGCGGTTTATGCGGATTTATTCAAGGCGCGCCTGACCTTATTGGTATTGCTGACGACTCTGGTCGGTCTGTACATCGGGACTCCAGGCAATTTTGATTATTGGCTCATGGTGAACACGGTTTTGGGTACTGCTCTGATGGCCAGTGGCGCCTCGGCTCTGAACCAGTTGTGGGAGCGCAAGTATGATGCCCGCATGCGCCGTACTCAGGATCGGCCACTGCCAACCGGCCGCCTGCAGCCTCAGACCGTGTTGACTCTCGGTTGCATTCTGTCTGTGCTCGGGCTGTTTTATCTCGCGTTAACCGTTAACCTGCTCACGAGCTTCATCGGCGCCACGTCGCTTGGTGCTTATCTGTTCTTATACACGCCCCTGAAACGTGTGACCTGGCTCAATACCGCCGTCGGAGCCATCCCGGGTGGATTGCCGCCGCTGATGGGATGGACCGCAGCGCGTGGACATTTGAGTCCGGGGGGTTGGTCGCTCTTTGGGATTCTAGCCCTGTGGCAAATCCCTCATTTTATGGCGATTGCCTGGATTTACCGCGACGAATATGCCAAGGCTGGATTCCAAATGCTACCGGTCATCGACCCCGATGGCCGGCGCACTGGACGGCAGTCAGTCACCCATGCGCTCGCATTACTGTTGGTTAGTTTGTGGCCGTTTGTGCTTCAACTCGTCGGGCCGATTTACCTGTTCGGAGCGTTGCTGATGGGTGCGAGCTTCTTGTGGTTCGCGCTGCAGTTCTCCCGTGAGCTGACGGTGTCACGTGCCCGGCAGCTATTTTACGCGTCGATTTTATATTTACCGTTGCTGTTGGCGTTGATGGTTTTGGATAAGGTGCGATAGATAAGCAGGAACGAATCTGTGGGAAAAGCCATTGACAGCGTAAAGCGCTCTAATACAGTCTTGTTTTGCTGGCAGCAAAATAGGTTGCATCAGATACCCTAAGTACTGATAATTCGAACATACACATGCAGGCATCAACTCACGCCGCTCCATACCCGGCCAGTCATGAAGTCCATCATGAGGAGGCCGGCTTTTGGAGCAAATACATCTTTTCCACCGACCATAAGATCATCGGCATCCAATACGGATTCACCGCACTCTGTTTTCTGTTCTTCGGATTTTGTCTGATGCTGATGATGCGCTGGCAAATCGCGCATCCGACCGAGCCCGTGCCGCTGATGGGTCCTCTGCTGGCGTCCATATTTGGGGATGCGGCGGCAAAAGGAGCGGTATCGCCTGATCTCTACAACTCCTTTGGGGCCATGCATGGCACGATCATGGTCTTTCTGGCGATTGTGCCTCTGGCCTTCGCCGCGTTTGGCAATTACCTGGTTCCACTGCAAATCGGCGCGCCCGACATGGCGTTCCCCCGCGTTAACATGGCCAGTTACCAGTTCTATGTCCTGGGCGGGGTGATCATGTTTTTTAGCTTCTTCATCCCAGGCGGGGCGGCGCAGGCCGGTTGGACGTCCTATCCACCTTTGGCCGTAGCCATTCCCACGCAAGGTCAGACTTTCTGGATCGTCGGCATGGTGTTTTTAATAACTTCGTCCCTTTTGGGTGCGGTGAACTTCATCGCGACCGTGATCCAGCTCCGCGCTCCGGGCATGACGTGGATGCGCTTGCCATTTTTCGTTTGGGCCCAATTTGTGACCGCATTCCTGCTGTTGTTGGCGTTCCCTCCTCTGGAAGCGGCTGCCATCATGCAATTGATGGATAAAGTCGCCCATACCAGCTTTTTCCTTCCGACCGGTTTGGCGGCAACCGGGCAACTGGCAAATATCAGCGGCGGGGGCAGCCCGCTACTGTGGCAACACTTATTCTGGTTCCTGGCGCATCCGGAAGTGTATGTCTTGATTTTGCCGGCGATGGGGATCGTCTCGGAGATTATTGCGAACAATACCCGCAAACCGATTTGGGGATACAAATCGTTGGTCTACGCGGTGCTGACCATAGGCTTTCTCTCGTTCATCGTTTGGGCTCACCACATGTATCTGACCGGAATGGGAACGCGGATCGCGACATTTTTCCAGACCACCACGATGATCATCTCCATTCCATCGGTCATCATTTTGACCTGCATGTTCATTTCGTTGTGGGGCGGTTCGATTCGCTTCAATACCCCGATGCTTTTCGTGATGGCTTTTCTGCCGATGTTCGGCATTGGTGGTCTCACTGGGTTGCCACTCGGCTTCAGCTACAGCGACATTCACCTCCATGATACTTATTACGTCATTGCTCATTTCCATTATATTGTCGCGCCCGGCACAATTTTCGCCCTCTTCGCCGGGATCTACTACTGGTTCCCGAAGGCAACTGGCCGGATGATGAATGAGTTTTGGGGCAAGGTGCATTTTTGGGCTTCCCTGGTCTTCATGAACCTAATCTTCCAGCCAATGTTCGCGCAGGGTATGGCGGGCATGCTGCGGCGTATGGCAGACGGTGGCGCCAACTATTCAGCTGCGAAAGCGCCCGACGCAATTGGCGGACTGAGCCAGCATATGATGGGGCTGCACACCTACATTTTGTGGGCGGCGGTGGGCCTGGCACTGGCCCAGGTTCCCTTCATCATTAATTTCTTCTGGAGCATCAGCCACGGAAAAGAAACCCATTCAGACAATCCCTGGGAATCAACAACATTGGAGTGGCAAACGCCGACTCCGCCGCCGCACGGCAATTTCGCGAAAGCGCCGGAGGTGCACCGTGGGCCCTATGAGTACAGCGTACCGGGGCAACCGACAGATTTTACACCTCAGAATGCGCCGGCTTGAGGACGAGACCGCGATGCTGAGAACCAGTTACTGACGATATCATGGATATACCTTACACAGTCGAGCCGCGAACAGACACGGGGCTGTATAACGCCAAAGTCGGTATTTGGCTTTTCCTGGCCTCGGAAGTGATGCTGTTTGGGGCATTATTCTCCTCCTACATTCTCTTACGAGTGGGCGCGCCGGAGGGCTACTGGCCCCACGGATGGCTCAACGTTCCGGTGGGAACCTGCAACACGTTGGTGCTGATTACGTCGAGTATCACCACCG
The DNA here is from genome assembly GCA_035495315.1 of Candidatus Limnocylindrales bacterium. Taxonomy (GTDB): domain Bacteria; phylum Verrucomicrobiota; class Verrucomicrobiia; order Limisphaerales; family UBA8199; genus DATJGF01. The sequence continues at coordinate 9,999 of DATJGF010000176.1, read as the reverse complement.
TGATGGCATGGGCTTCGCTGAAGATGAACCAATTTAGCCGCTTCAAACTCTTTCATGCATGCACGCTCTGCCTGGCCTTGACCTTCGTCGGCATCAAATCCTACGAATATCACGACAAATTCACCCATTATGAAATCGCTTTGGCCGACGGGCGCTTTGCCGATGGCCATCTGATCGAGAGCCATCCTGATCACGTGGTTATCTCAGGTCATTACGTTACCGACCGCACTGAACTGTATGATCTCCATACGCATAAGCACGCTAAACACGAGGAACTCACCATCCCGCGCGCACAAATCAAGCGGATGGAAAATTACGGACCTTGGCACAACACGTATACGGCGATTTACTTTACTCTAACTGGCTTGCACGCCTTGCACGTCATCGGCGGCGCCATCGTCATTGGTTTCCTCTGGGGGCCCGGCAGCAAGCTTTGGCAGCGTGACCCCGAGCGGTTCACCAATCGCATCGAAATCTCAGGCCTCTTCTGGCATTTTGTCGACCTCGTTTGGATCTTCCTCTTCCCGGTCTTATACTTATTATAACTTATGGACGCTCACAGCACCTCAGCCCAGACAGGACCTGCCGCCCACGCTGGCGCCGACGATCACTTTAGCCATCATATCCGCCGATACTTGTTCGTGTTCTACGCACTCATCTTCGGCACAGTCATAACAGTCCTCGCGTCCTACATTCCCTTTGGCAATCGCGAGATCAATATCGCGGTCGCGCTGGTCATCGCCATCGCGAAGGCGTCTCTGGTGGCGTGTTATTTTATGCACCTGATTTCCGAGCGGAAAATGATTTACGGCATTATGGCTTTTACAGCGTTCTTTTTCATCGGGCTGATGTTCTTGACGCTGGGGACCTACGCTGATTTCCCGCGGAATACGGTCACTCATTGAGTATGTCACTGAAGGCATTCCACGTCATTTTCATCACCGCTTCCTGTGCCCTGGCCTTTGGTTGCAGCGTTTGGGCTTTAAAGGATTATTGGTCGGCTGAGGGTGGTCCCTTTGATCTGGTCTTTGGGGTTGGGTCATTTGTGACGGGCGTGGGTCTGATTATTTACGAACGGTACTTTTTGAAGAAACTGCGGAAAGTGAGTTATCTGTGAAAGGTCGCATCAAACTCTTGCAGTGCGGACTGGTGATGGGCTTCGTGGCCCAACCGCGGCTCGTTCTGGCCTGCGCCGCCTGCTACGGCCAGGATAGTGGCCCAATGGCGCAGGGTATGAACTGGGGCATCCTGAGTTTGCTGGTGATTATTGTCTCGGTGCTGGCGTCGGTCGCCGGCTTTTTTATCTATCTTGCTAACCGTTCAGCAACTTTGCCCGCCCCAAATCAAGGGGAACAACAACTCGCGGGCACGGAAGCATTCAATTCATGAACGACTTCTTACGCTTACCCATGCTGGGCCTGCCCGAATTGGCGTCGGAACATGGCCGGTCGGTCGACGACCTCATCATTTACGTCCATTGGCTGATGATCGTGCTATTTGTCGGCTGGCTCGCGTATTTCGCCTACGCGCTCCTGCGATTCCGCAAATCGCGAAGTCCGAAAGCGGACTACTTCGGGGTAAAGAATCACGCCTCGAATTATATCGAAGGCGCCGTGGCATTGGTCGAAGGGATTTTGCTGATAGCCGTCGCGGTTCCGTTCTGGGCCAAAGCCGTTGATAAGTTTCCCAAAGAAAGCGAATCCACGGTACTGCAAGTCGTCGCCCAGCAATTTGCGTGGAACGTGCGGTACCCAGGGAAAGACGGTGTCTTCGGCAAACAGAATATGCACTTCGTGACAGAGACGAACGTGTTTGGTGTGGATCCGGCCGATCCTAACGGCAAAGACGACATTCCAACTCTCAACGACATTCATATCCCGTTGGTCAAAAATCCCGATGGGGAATTTAAGCCGGCGATCATTTACATCTCCTCGCGTGACGTCATTCATTCTTTCAAGGTGATTGCGATGCGCATTACGCAGGACGCCATCCCGGGGATGCGTGTGCCGATTTGGTTCCGGCCGACTCGATTGGGCCGATTCCAAATCAACTGCGCACAGCTTTGCGGCAACGGCCACTCGAGCATGGCCAACGGATTCATCACCGTCGATACGCCCGAAGCCTATGAAAAATGGTTAGCCTCCAAAGCCGGCGGCGCCACTAGCTTCGAGTGACGAAGACTATTTGCTACAATCCTGAGGCCATCTACTTAGCAGCAGCCGGTTTTTGCCAAACCATCCAGTCAAAGCTCACCTTGATATCATCACCGGTCTTGATGCCGAGGCCCAGAGGGTTAGGCGGGTCAACCTTGAAATCGGTCATCTTCATTGAGGTGGTGCCGGTAATTCTTAATTTCGTTTCACCGAGTGGGGTGATGTTCACAGGCATGCTGATGGTGTTGGTGACTCCGGCCACCGCCAGGCTGCCCTTGGCATCGAAAACATAGGGCGCGTCCTTGGTCTTTGCTGGCTCTTTGAGCACGAGCTCTTTTATGGTGTAAACGATCCAAGGATGATCTTTAGCTCGCATGTGCTCGTACATGACTTCATCCATGCGGTCACTGTATTTTCTGCCGTCCTTCTCAACGCTGAAGAGTGAACGAATAGAAATTTTCGCCTCGCCGCGCGCCTCCATCTTGCCGGGAGTTGCGGCCTGGCCGGGCTCGACTGGAAAATCTGGCCCCACCTCGATATAGCCGCCAATTAAGGTGCCTTGCACTTGCCAGTCGTGGATGGTGGAAGTGCCTTCGATTCTCATCTTAAGGTTCCCAGGTTTGGAGTAATAACGGGTCAGCTCGGCGGCTTGAATAGTCAAGCCTGCCAGCAAAAGCGCTGCAACGACACGGCCTACTGATGGCATCCTTATTTTCATGCACCGCATATTAACTAAAATTTCTAAATGTACAATGATGTGATGTCCTGTTTCGTCATTGCTGATTAGGTGGCAGGCGCGCGCCTTTCAGTGCGCGGATTTTTGAATCGAGTCGGTAGGTCACGCTTTAGTGACGTATTTTATTTCGCTTATTTCCAGCGAACCGTTTTTGGGCTGGTAAAACGGTTTACCCTTTTTGACCCCTACCGTGCCATAACTGTTCGCGGCGGAGAAGAAGCAGTGGAAGTCTCCGGCGATGGAAGGTTCCATGTAGAGGATTTTTTCGACTGCATCGTATCTTGCTCCGCTCAGCCCATATAGCAGGGCGTACGATGACATCGCTCGGGCATACCAGTGTCCGCATTCGTACTCATTAAACGGGTTCCGCACTCGGCCATCGTACCGATCGCGACAAACACGAACTACCTCGAGCCCTTCTTTCACCAAGCCCAGGCGCATCAAGTGCGAAGCGACCTGGTACTCGATACCAGTCCAGACCTCGTTTGAATACACAAACGGCAAGGCAAGTTCGCCGCCTTTGGGCCAGGTGCATAGCAGTAACCCTCCTTCGTCGTTGCAGGCATAAGTCGGCCGTTGGGGATTGGCGAAATCGGAGAGGTCGCGTTTGAGATTGTATTTGTGAACCGCCCGCAGATGGCTGGCGACTTTCTTCTGATCCAGGACTGGTCCGACGCCGCAAACGAGGGCTAGCCAGGCGCCCAACACACCGTCAGCCAAGCAGCCATTGCCATACTGGTATTTCGGCCCTTCCTTCTCAAAGATAGCGACGGCTTCCGGCGAGTAGTTGCCGACCATGCTCTTATTTTCCATCGGGTTCTGCGCTTTGAGATTTTTCCATTCAATTTTTTGGAAAAAATACTCACCGTTAAAAAGCTCGGACTCAGCTTTAGCGGTTCCGCGCGTCAGCACTTCCGCATAGAGTGGCACCTCGTCTCCTAGTGCCTTGCCCATCTTTACGCCCGCCGACAGCGCCCCGAGGTAAAAGCTGGTGCACATACCGTCCGGTCCCCAAAACTCAATGTCATACGTATTGTGGTGTGGCTCCTGGACCCAGCCCTTATGCTCGGGATCCCACGTTTCGATGCAATAGTTCAGGCTTTGTTTCACCTTTGGCCACAAACCTCGCAGCCACTCGGTATCCCCGCTGACGCGCCACTCGCGGAATATCTTCATTATCCCGCCGAGTTGCCCATCGGCGGCGGCATGGAAATCATGGGCGACGGGCCGAATTGGCAAGGCACTTCGGAACTGTTGATGGCCAGCCTCATTTTGCGAAGGACCATACTCCGTTTCTCGCAGAGTACGTTCAAGCGACGGGAACAGATGCGGAATAGCCTGCGCATAATTCCACACATGGGTGCACGAGCCGTGACAACATCCCGAATTATCGCCGCAACCTTCCCACGACCACAATCGTCCATCGGTCTGCCGCAGCACAGTCGGAGACTTGAGGATGGTCAGGTTAGCCGCAACTGCTTCGAGCACCTCAGGGGGCAGGTTTGAATCGTAGAAGCAATCGCTGAAAGCGGCTGTCTTCTGGCGCAATTCAGCATAATGGTCGCGCCAGTAGAAACTGATGCCGTTTATGTCGCTGAATCGCCCGGCATACCATGGGCGGAAATTGCCTGCCTCATTGCTCCCCGATGATGTGCTCGAAAAATCCTTGCCGATTCGGAGATTGGTTTGACCAACAAACCAGGCCAGGCGCACGGTAATTGTTTTCGAAGCACCCGGCTCAACTGAAAACGGTACAAACAGGCTTGCTCCGGGGCTTGGCTCGCCAGTCTTCAACGGTTCCCGGTCGGTGCAGAGGCCTTTGGCGACGTCGTTCCAGGCCATCGTGAGGGCATCCCACCAGCCCCCGCGGAACCAGGCATAGTTCACCTTGGCGTTAGGTTCAGAAACCGTCGCCGAGAAGCCGCCTTCATCCGAAGGCCGTTCCTTTGGGCCTGCGCTCCAAAGAATAAAGCCACCGCCGATCGGTCGCACCGCATTCGGGTGTTCTTCGACCTTCATGAAATTCTTCGTATTGAATGAAAACACGGCGTCTACGCTGGCGCGACTTGAATTGGTGAAGCGATACTCCAATGCGGCAACAGGGAGGCTGGAGCTGTCAGGGTCACCCGGGATGAAGGGGCTCCAACCCGTCAGCTCCACCCGGAGCGGTATCGCAGGATCGGCGAGCTTGACGGTGCCGAACGGGAAATGAGTCTGGAAGCTCGCGGATTCAAATCGTGGCAGGCCGTAGGTGGTGCCGCCGGCGCCATTACCAGTTCCCGGCGGTCCGAACACTTTGCGAGGTGGAACGGGGCCTTCAAGGACGCGAGCGCTGCCCGGCCTACCCTTGACGCATAGAGCTGCGAAGAGACAAGGTTCATTAAACACTTCGGGCCGGTTGCGCAGCGAGACATTGGAAAGCGCGCCCGAACCCTCCAGACAAATCATGCCGGCACCGATGCCGCCTAGCGGAAACGCAACCTGGTTTAAGAATTCACCCGAATAGGGGGAATTGAACGGACGACTCGCTCGCCGGGTTGCCGAGCGCGGTTTTTTTGATGTGAACTCGGGCGTCGTTGTGTCGGCTGCCTCGCCAGGGCCTGTGCTTAAGGTGCCAACTGCGCCAACCGTTGCCGCCGACAACTGCAAAAATTTACGGCGACGCATCGGCATGTCGTTTCCCGGTTCGGTGGTCATAAGCGCTCCTCGGTGAATTGGGTTTGCTGCTGCACGCACGTTTTATGAGGTACGCCCGCCAAAAATTCAATGCGTTTTGCAGCCAGGGCCGGCCCCGGGAGATGTATCCGCAATCTTCGGAGTTGAGCGCCGATCGGTTCGCTGCAATACTGACCTCGCAGTTGACCTTTCTGTTGCTGCACCTTTCGTTGCTGGCGGCCCGGATGACCGGGCCGCCTTTTTGCCTTTGACCCTCATGGCCCAGCCTTTACCTTGAGGGGACATGAAACATTCGGGTAAGGCCAGAAAGGCGGCCTTTAAAATCATCCTTATCTCCCTGGTCACAGGTTTTATCATGTGGGCCTTGATAGCTTTTGGTGCTTTGCTGACGACCATCGTGTCTGCCGTCGCCGTGCCGATGCTGCTCATCCTTTGGGTGCTCTTCTCACTCTTTACCCTTTATTTCTTTCGCGACCCCAATCCAGACGTGCCGATGGGAGCAAACCTTGTGGTGTCTCCGGGACATGGCAAAATCGACGTGATCGATAAGACCGTTGAACCGTTATTCATGGGCGGTGAATGTCAGCGCGTCTCGATGTTCCTTTCGGTGTTCGACGTGCACATCCAGAATGCTCCGGTCAGCGGCAAAGTGGCCTTTTTCAAATACACCATGGGACAGTTTCTCAACGCCCTCAAAACCGAGTCGGCCATTCACAATGAGAATGTGCTGCTGGGGTTCGAGTGCAATGAGCCGGGCGGCCAAAAGCTTGGCATACGCTTAATTGCCGGAGTGATCGCCAGGCGCATCGTGCCGTTCGTCCAGCAAGGCGAGGAAGTCCAACGCGGCGAACGGATCAGCCTCATTCAATTCGGCTCGCGCGCCGATGTCTATTTGCCGATGAATGCCAAAATCCGAGTCAACCTGGGCGACCACGTCACCGGGGGAGAAACCATCCTGGCGGTCTTCGAATAGGGACTGGTTCCATGCAGCCGCCGTCTCACCAACCCCAGGCCAACAATACTATCGAGCCAAAGCTCAAGATTTACTTTTTGCCGAATCTGCTGACGGCAGGGAACCTGTTCTGCGGTTTTGTCGCCTTAACCAAAATTGTCGAGGCGGATATTTCAACCGGCAATTTCGGGCCGATCAAAGTGGCGCTTGGGTTCATCCTCTTGGCCTGCATATTTGATTTGTTCGACGGACGGGTGGCGCGCATGGGCGGGGTCGAAAGCCCCTTCGGCCGTGAGTTTGATTCGCTCGCGGACTTAATCTCCTTCGGTGCGGCCCCAGCCTTCCTGGTACATCGCGTCGTCCTACGCGACGTGTTTGTTGGGCATCCCCAATTCGGTTGGTTCATCGCGTCGATTTACTTGATTTGCGGCGCCTTTCGCCTTGCCCGGTTCAACTGCATCGCCGCCGAACCGGGTATGGGCAGCAAGGATTTTCTGGGATTCCCGATCCCTTCGGCAGCAGGGTTGGTCTCTTCGCTGACCTTGCTGATCATCCAGTTAAACGAGAAGGACAAAAGCCTCGGGAATTGGAAATACCTGCTCGCGGTGGTACTCATCTTTTTGTCGGCGATGATGGTCAGCACCGTCAAATACCCGAGTTTTAAGTCGTTGGGTTTGCGCTCCACCAGCACCTTCGCTAAAGCGATTATCGCCGCCCTCTTTGTCGGCTCGTTGTTAGTGCTCGGCGAACTCATCCTCTATTATGTGTTGCCTGCCTTCTTCACCCTGTACCTCGTTTACGGATTCATTCGGCCTCGCATCTCGCGCCGAGTCCGCCAGGAAATCGAAGAAGATGAGGATGAGGACGGAGGCGCTGCGTGAAAAATCCGAAGTACTAAACCCGGAACCCCAAAGAAACTCAGAATTCGAATGATTAAGGAACCAAGCCCACAGGCAACTTTCGCTAATCTGCGGAATGTCGGTTACCGTTTTGTTTTAACCGAGGGCAAGGGTAATGGTGATTTGCCGCCTGCCGCTGGTTAATAATGGACCTTCCTCCTATTCTGCTGGCGGCGCTCACCGGCTTTATTAGTGGGCTGTTATTATCCATTCCCGTTGGTCCGATTAATCTGACGATCCTCAACGAAGGCGCCCGGCGGGGATTCAGATGGGCGGTGTTGATTGGACTGGGTGCCACAACCATGGAAGTGATCTATTGCTTTTTGGCTTTTACGGGTTTTGCCTCATTCTTCACCAAGGGATATGTCAAAGCCGCGATGGAACTCTTCAGTTTCGTTTTTCTGCTCTTTTTGGGCATCAAATTTGTCACGACCAAAACGGTGGAGTCGCCTGTGCATTTGGGTGCCCGCGCGGATCGGTTTGAAGCGCGGCTCGGCGAGCGTCTGCAACCGCACTCGGCTTTTATGACCGGGCTCGTGCGAGTGATGGGCAACGTCGGTGTTCTGGTCTTCTGGATCATTCTCGCTGCCAATTTCATTTCGCGGGAATGGGTAACGCCGGACTGGGCGGGTAAGCTGGCCTGCGTTGGTGGTGTCGCGCTCGGGACAGGTTTGTGGTTCTTTGGCTTGAGTTGGATCGTCTCCCTGGGCCACGGCAAATTCAGCGAGAAGACACTCTTGCGGATCGAGCATTACTCCGGCGCCGGTTTGTTGATTCTCGCGCTGGCCCACGGGGTGACCATTATCTGGGAAATGCGCAAAGCTCAGCTTTGGCCGCACGGATAAAGGAAATTCCGAAATCTGAAGCTCGAAACCAATGAAATGATTTCGGCTCTTGTTCCGCGTTCAGCGGGTTACGATTTCGGATATTGAGCTGGCCACTCAATTGTCACCTTCCTGTCATACACCCGGTGACAGACTTCACAGTAATTTCCCGTTTTTCGTTTCCGCTAATCTGCGGCAGGTGTTAGTTTCTCCTCAAGCCCAGCGTCACGCGTCATGCCGGAACGCTGGGCCATAATGGAAATCGAGCAAAAACCTTTTCCGCCAGCGGTCCGGGCGTATCTGTACCTGGGCACGCTAGTGGTGGCTTACATTGGGATTTACCTGTCCCGCAAAAACCTGTCCGTTGCCGTGCCGATGTTGGAGAAGGACTGGGGAATCAACAAAGCGCAAGTGGGGATTATTAGCAGCGTCAGTACTGTCACGTACGCAGCGGGCAAATTCCTGTTTGGGCCGGTAACGGATCGGATCGGCGGGCGCGCGTCGCTGCTTGGTTCAATGACGCTGGTTGCGCTGTTTGGCCTATTGGGCGGTTTGGTGCCTTCGCTGGCCGCCTTAACGATCGTCTACAGTCTCAACCGCCTCGCGGGCTCTGCCAGTTGGGGCGCGATGCTGAAGCAGGTGCCGGATTGGTTTAGACCGGAGAAACTTGCGTTCACTTGCGGTTTGTTGTCATTGAGTTTCGTTTTTGGGGGGGCTGTTGCCGTGTCCTTTGCGGGTTTGATTGCCAGGTTAACCCATGATTCCTGGCCCGCGGTGCTTGCCTGTCCCTCATTAGCTCTCGCATTGCTCGTTGTCGTGTGTGGGTTTGTGTTGCCGCGGCAAACCGGAGCGCGATCCGGTTCCAAATCCGCCCAAACAGATGGATTTCGTTTCAGCCGCTATTGGGAGTTATTCAGAGAACGAAAATTCATTGTCGTCGCCGCACTGAGTTTCACGCTGACTCTGCTGCGCGAAACATTCAACTTCTGGACGGTGGACTTTATTCGGACCGAAGGCGGGCCGCAGGTATCAAATTCAATGGCGGCGTTTTTGTCGATACCCTTTGATCTTTGCGGAGCGCTCGGTATTGTGTTGATGGGATGGGTTTTTGGCCGCTTGCATCACGGGGGCCGGCAATGCCTGCTCGTGGCAGTGCTGGGGACACTAACTCTGCTGCTGATGGCGTTGCCGTCGCTGTTTCATTTGGGGCTTTGGGCTCTGGCCACAAGTGTCGGTCTGATCGGATTTCTTGCCTACGGGCCTTACAGCTTGCTGGCCGGGGTTCTGGCAGTGGAGGTCAGGGGCCAGGCCTTTGCGGCGACCGTTTCAGGCCTGGTCGACGGCGCCGGTTACTTTGCGGGCTTTCTCTCAGGTATTTTCTTCGGCAAATTGCTGATGCTGGGCGGTTATCAGCTCGGATTTGAAGTGATGGCTGGGCTTACGTTGGTGTCCGCCATTCTTTGCTGCTTTCTCTATCGTAAGAATGACGTCAGCAAAGCCAATTCATGCCCCGAATCGGAACCTCTCCAAAGGGAGGCGGTGACGAGATCAGAACTTGCCGGGTTCAGGACGATACCAGGTTCGACCCTGGAAAGCCGTTAATTATTGTATGAACGACTATCCCTATGACACCCAATCTGCCCAGCTCACGCGATAAGCTCCTGTTCACCCCCGGCCCGCTGACCACCAGTCTCAGTGTAAAGCAAGCGATGCTGCACGATGCGGGTTCCTGGCATTTCGAATTTAACGCGCTCGTCGC
>DATJGF010000175.1:0-30349 GCA_035495315.1 Candidatus Limnocylindrales bacterium | reverse complement strand
CTGCGCAAACCCCAAGTCCGCCACCGGAGCCGTCTGGAATGCTTCAAGCACTTTATCGCGGCCAATGCCGCCGGCCCGAAATTTCTCCAGCAATTGAATCGCTTCCGTCGTGGTCACTCGGCGAAAATGCCACAGCACGGTCGGACGGTCACGCAGGAAAGTGACGCTCAATCCAGGCTGTCACGATGTTTGACCCAGCGGACAGCTTATGAAACGATGAAGCAGAGCGTACTGTTAAGGCATGAGTTCATTACCCGACCTTCGCGCAATCGCCAACGCGTTCAACCTTCATGGTGAGTTCCTATCAGCCGCACCCTATGGGAGCGGCCATATCAACGATACCTATCGCGCGGAATTTAACCAGGGCGGGACTCGCGTAAACTATATCCTGCAGCGCATCAACCATACGGTGTTTAAGAACCTACCCGCGTTAATGGAAAATGTTCAACGCGTCACCGCCCATTTAGCCGGGAAAGTCGCCGCTGAATCCGATTGCAGCCGCCGCGGGTTAACCCTCATTGCCACCAGGGAAGGAGGCTGGTGGCACCAGGACGGTTTGGGAAATTTTTGGCGTGTGTACATTTTCATCGAAGGCGCGCGGACGTATGACACTGCCGAATCGGAAACCCAGGCATACGAAGCCGCCCGGGCATTCGGCCGTTTTCAGCATTGGCTCGCAGACCTGCCGGCACCTCGACTGCACGAGACCATTCCTGATTTCCATAATACGCCGGCACGCGTCAAAGCACTGGAACAGGCTGTGACAGCAGACGTTGTCAATCGCGCCCTCCAGTCCAAGGCGGAAATTGAATTTGTGCTCCAGCGAAAGTCCTGGACGAACCGGGTAGCGAAAGCCTCACTGCCCGAGCGCGTCACGCATAACGATACAAAGCTCAACAATGTGATGCTCGATGATGCGACGGGGACCGGCATCTGCGTGATCGACTTAGACACGGTGATGCCCGGGCTGGTGCTTTACGATTTTGGCGACATGGTCCGAACGGTTACTACTCCGGCCAAGGAAGATGAGCGCGACCTCTCAAAAGTAGTCATGCGCTTCCCTATGTTTGCAGCCCTGGCTCGCGGCTACCTTGAATCGGCTGGCGGGTTTCTGACAGCCGGTGAGCGGCAGCATCTCGCCTTTTCAGGAAAGCTTATCACACTGGAAATTGGCATCCGTTTTTTGACGGATTTCCTCGCCGGGGACACCTACTTTAAGGTGCATCGTGAGGGGCACAATCTCGATCGCTCCCGCGCTCAGTTCCGCCTCGTTGAATCGATCGAACAACAGGAGGAGCAGATGTGCAGATATATTGAAGAACTAAATATCGCCTCCTAACCTGCGGCAATCGCGTCGTGGAACTCAGGCTTAAGATCAGCTTTTCCGCCCATGATGAAAAAGACGACCACGATTTTGGAAGAGGTACCAAACGATGAGAATGTTCAGCCCAAGAATGATAACGAGGGCGACCGACATCCGGTGCATCAATTCATAAACCTCAATCGGGATAAAAAATGCCGATTCACCTATCGCCAGCCAACCAGCCCAGGGTACCCGGAATAACAGTCCGGTGCCTTCGACTAATGAGAAAAGGCTGTAGAGGACGGTCCCGCGGGCAACCCAGACAATATTTGCGGGCGTGATCTGGCTGACCTTGTGGGCCAGCTCCGTAAAGAAGGTTTTTTCAGGGTCGAGATGAAAAAACTGCAACGACTGTCGAAATTCCTCCGGCAGATTGTCGTCGTGAAGCGTATAGACCCCGGCGCCCAGCAGCAGGAGCAACAGGCCCTTTGCGAGTTTAATAGCGATAATCGCGTATAGGGTCGGCGCCCGCTGCTTAACTTCTGTCGTTTTAGCTTCTTGCGGTTTTGTCTCTGTTTCCGGCATTAACGAATTCTCTCGAGTAATAACCCCGGTAACTCGGCAATACTAACCCGTTCCTGTTTCATGCTGTCACGATCGCGCAAGGTGACAGTATCTTTAAGTTCGGCTCCCTGCTCACCAAGGGTTTCAAAATCAATAGTGACGCCGAAGGGCGTGCCGGCTTCGTCCTGCCGTCGATACCGGCGGCCAATAGCCCCTGCTTCGTCATAGAATACTGACATGTGCGGACGCAGCAAATCACGCACCTCCCTGGCTTTGCTCACCAGGGGTGGTTTGTTTTTTAACAAGGGAAATACAGCGACCTTGATCGGGGCAATGCGTGGGTGGAAACGCATGACGATGCGGGTTTCCAGCTTACCCTTTTCATCAGGCGCCTGGTCTTCGCAATAAGCATTGCAAATCAGGGCCAACGCCAGCCGGTCGACACCGGCGGACGGTTCAATGACGTGCGGGACGTACTTGGCTTTGGCCTCCTCATCGAAATACTCCAGCGATTTGCCACTGAACTTCTGGTGTTGCGTCAGATCGAAATCACCACGCGCGGCGATGCCTTCCAGTTCCTGCGTGCCAAACGGAAACTTGTAAAGAATATCGACCGTCGCTTTGGCGTAATGCGCCAATTCCTCTTTCTTTTGCCAATATTCGACCAGCGTGTCTCGACCCAGACCGATGCTTTCGTACCATTGCACCCGCTGTTCGACCCAATACTTATGCCACAGCTCCCAACCCCAATTCGGCTGAGGCACCCCGGGAGCTGTGCCCGTCAACTGCGCCACGGAGCCAGCGACCTTTTGCACCACCTCATCGGGACGTATGAAAAACTCCAGTTCCATTTGCTCGAACTCGCGCGAGCGGAAGGTAAAGTTGCGCGGGTTGATCTCATTGCGAAAGGCCTTGCCAATTTGGCAAATGCCAAATGGGATGCGCTGCCGCGAAACTTCCAGGACATTTTTGAATTGGACGAAAATCGCCTGAGCCGTCTCCGGCCGCAGATAAGACATATTGTCGGGACTCTCAATCGGCCCGACATAGGTCTTGAGCATGAGGTTAAACGGGCGCGGTTCGGTCAACAGGCTGCCGTTCTCGGGATTATAACGTGTCGTATTCTCAAGTGGCTCGGCGCGTTCACCAGCGAGTTCCGGATTCTCCAGCCCACGCGCCTGGTAGAACTGTTTGGCCAGTTTGCGCGCGCTTTCGGGCGGTTTGCCTCGCGGCGCCAATACCGAGAATGGATCTTTGGATTCCTTTCCCGCCGCGGAATCAATGGCGCCGGTGTAGTAGTAAGCGATGCCGGATTGCGGCTCAATCTGATCGGCGCGGAATCGTTTCCGCGTCAGCAGGCAATCAACCATCAGGTCGCTGAAAGTGTCCGTATGCCCGCTGGCAGCCCAGATGCGGGGATGCATGATGATCGAGGCGTCGAGACCGACCACATCCTCGCGCATCTGCGTCATCGACCGCCACCAGGCTTCCTTTAGATTCCGCTTCAGCTCGCTGCCGAGCGGACCGTAATCCCAAAAACCATTTAAGCCGCCGTAAATCTCGGAAGACTGAAAGATGAAACCCCGGCGCTTGCAGAGCGACACGATCTTCTCCATCAACTCGCCGGTGTTTGATTCACCCATAAGACGCGAAGTGTTCTCCAAGGCATGGGCAATGTCAAGGGAACGGCTCTGGAACGGACGCGATTGAACGTGCTGTTTCCGGCAGCGAGTTCCCTCGGCGTCCCGTTGACCCGCGAACGGCAAAATGCACGTGCAACTGCCCAAGGCTCATTCAGCAAATGCGTAGAGATGCTTGTCTGTGCGAATGTAAATCTTGCCATCCACCACCGCGCGTGTGGCGTGATCTTCTCCTTCAAATCGTTCACCTCCAATACCTGCAAGTTATCGCCTGCCTTGAAGACGACCACTTTGCCGGGAGTTCTGCTTCAGTTAACGCGACGGTCAGTAGCGCAGGCATCCTTGCCTGCTGTATCGCAGGCTTTCTAGCTTGCCTGCCAACTGGAAAGTCGGCGTTACGTGTTCGGTCTGGATTGACTGGAGCCCGGACGACGATATCTCTCCGGCTAGGCAGAAACTGCATCGCCGCGGACTGACGAGTTTTCTCAAAGGATAAACCATCCCCAACCTTTGAAGTTGCCAACAAAAGATCGCTGTCCTACCGTGCCCCTCGAATTCACCGCGCATTATGAGACACAGCGTACTCTTTTGTTTACTAGCGGCTACAGCTGCTTCGACTTTAAGTGCAGCAACGCCAGCCTGGCCGGCATTTCGCGGACCGAATTGCTCGGGTGTCGCGACCGATGCCAAACCGCCTGTTCAAATTAGTCCAACCAACTCGGTCTTGTGGAAAATCCAGGTGCCCTGGTCGCCCTCGTCGCCGTGCATCTGGGGCGACCAGCTGTTCCTGACGACATTCGCCGATAACGAGCTGCAGACGCGCTGCTATGAGCGCGGGGACGGAAAGCTGGTGTGGTCCCGCGGCCTGAAGGCGGATAAACTCGAGATGTTCCACAGCACTGAGAGCAGCCCTGCCGCATCCACGCCAGCAACGGATGGCCGTCATCTAGTGAGTTATTTTGGCTCGTTCGGCTTGGTCTGTTACGATCTTCACGGGAAGGAACTCTGGCGATATCCATTGCCGCTGGCACTGAGCTTGGGGGGATACGGTACTGCGACCTGCCCAATGATAGCGGGACACTTAGCGATTGTTTCCAGAGATCGCGATGATGCTTCATCCTTATTGGCGGTGGACCTGCGCACCGGAAAGAAGGCCTGGGAAACACCTCGGCCGGACTCCTATGGCAGTTTCGGAACACCCATCGTTTGGAAGAACGAGCAAGTCGAAGAAATTGTGGTTCCCGGTTCGCTCCGTCTGAAAGGCTACGCGCTCAAGACGGGTAAAGAAGACTGGAACATCGATGGGGTGACCGCTTTTGCCTGCACGACGCCCGTCACAGGAGACGGCTTGCTGTTCTTTGCAGCCTGGTCGGACGGCAAGGCCGATGATCCTTGGCCAACCTGGGAAAAGTTTCTCGAGGAACATGACAAAAACAAGGACGGCATGGTCTCGCTGGGCGAATTCGATGAACCGAGCCGCGATTATTACCGCGGCTTCGATGTCAACCGCGACGGCAAAATTGATAAATCTGATTGGAACGCCCTCATGGCCTCGCTCGCCAAAGGTGAAAATGTGGCCTTAGCCATAAAGCCGGGCGGCCGGGGAAATATCTCCCAGACACACGTCGCCTGGAAAGGCACGCGGGGCTTGCCGTATGTCGCCTCACCGTTGCTCTATGACGGGCGGCTCTACTTCGTGAAAAACGGCGGAATGCTTTCGTCGCTGGATGCCAAAACGGGCAAACCTTATTACCTGCAGGAACGCCTGGAGGCACCAGGTAATTACTACTCCTCGCCCGTTGCCGCCGATGGAAAAATCTATCTCGCTTCGGTGACCGGCAAGCTCACAGTCGTTAAGGCTGGTGGAGACAAACCGGAGATCTTGCATCAATCTGAGTTCGGTGAGCGTATCTATGCCTCGCCGGCGCTGGCTGAAGACAAATTCTACCTGCGCACCAGATCGACCCTGTATGCGTTTGGCTCTGACGGTTCGCTAAAACCTTAGGTCGAAATGCTTGCGATTCCCAAACCAAAAGTAAACCGCAGAGACGCGATGGGCGCGGAGAAAGACGCCCTGCTTTCCTAATCTCTGAGTCCATCGCGCCTCTGCGGTTAAACCAGCATCAGCAAAATCTCGCGCCAAGCGACCTAAAAGGAGGAAATCAAGCCGGGATCAAGGTTCGTTGCTCGCCCGCTCAGTGGACGTAGGAATTCGGAGAATCTCCCGGACGGGAATTCGAGTCCAAAACTGCTCCTGCTCGGAGCCAGTGCGTCCCTGATTACCTTCTGTGGCTTCAATCGAAAACTTGCCGCTGTAGATTCTTCCGTCGAACTCAATCCGCACCTCGCCGCGCGGCCCGTTGGGCCTTGAACCTTTGTAGAAATTGACGAAAGCCTCGACTTCGCGACAGTCCACGGGTGATTCAAACTCGATGAATTCGTACTCACGGCCGGGCGAATGACGATGGTCCTTGTAGTAGTAACCCTCGGGCGAGCGAGTATGCTGAAAAAAAAGCGTTTCCGCTCCGTGCCGCGGCGCAGAGTACAGATCGAGGTCGATATTATCTTTCCAGCGGATCCCGATCTTCATCGGACCAATCATCACCGTCGGTGGCTGTGGCGCCATTTCCGGCAAGGTATCGCGCGTAATCCAATCCGTTACTTCGACACTGCGACTAACCCGCAGCATCTCGAGTTTGGTTTGGCGCGAATCCAGGGCCCAGCCGCGAGCCGCTGCAGGCGTTCCAGGTGTGAGATGACAGACGGCCTGCAAACTGGTTGGAAGGTCCTGAGTAAAAGACGCCAATTCGCCTCCACGGCGTTCGAAGTAGAGCGTCCAAAACCGCATGACCTTCTCCTTGTGCAGGTCGCTCATCCACGGGTCACCGAAATAGAGCCAATACACGGTCATCGCCGGCTGGCGGTTGGTCTGGCCGGTAAAACCGAAGACCGAATCTTCGCGCGAGGCCTGTAGATGGCCATCCGAAGGAAAGTAACCGTCGATCATCGAGAAGGATGGCTCTTTCGGGTCCTGATACAACGGACTGCCGACCAACAGCACTGTTACGGGACGCTCAGAGGCCTTCACATTGTCCGCGATGAAGTCAGCGAATTGCGGAACATGCAGTGCGCTTTCGAAGTGAAGGCGTTTGTTGGCGGGCTTCACGTGGTCCGTAGCCAGGAACGCTTTAAGCTCGCGAATCGCCGGCGCGAATTGATTGGCTCGCGTTTTGGAGCTACTGAAAACCCGGGAATCGGGCAGGGTCACCTGGGTAATGGTCTTCAAC
The DNA here is from genome assembly GCA_035495315.1 of Candidatus Limnocylindrales bacterium. Taxonomy (GTDB): domain Bacteria; phylum Verrucomicrobiota; class Verrucomicrobiia; order Limisphaerales; family UBA8199; genus DATJGF01. Next base: position 23,555 of record DATJGF010000175.1, on the reverse strand, counting down.
TCGAACGCGTCATAAATCGAGAGTTTGCTATTGAGCGGCAAATCCTCGACGAGCAGACGGACCAACCCGCGAAAGACCTCATCCTTGACCGACCGTTCGAGGTAAGGAGAAAGCCCAACAACGAAGAGCTGGGACCCGGCATTTTGGTTGGGCGCTTCAACCGCCCTCGCGGTGAGGACGAGGCACAGGGCCAGACAAAAGTTACGCATAAGCCCAGAGGTTAAGTGCCGTTGCTGCGCGCGGCCGGCGCATCGACGGCGCTGGCAGCCAGCCGGTTTACCGAATCGACCTTGTCCAAGTGCTGCCGTAAATGATCGGATAGTTGGTCCAAAATGACCTGCCGCTTTTCGGATTGGTCCTGGCGGCGGGCATTCTCCCGGTGGAACATCGATTTGCCATAGGCAATTAAAGCGGTAAGCTGATTTTCCAGGCGGAGCAGGTTTCCGGTTGCTTCGCCCAAGGCTGTTCGCTCGCGCGCGACGGTCTCTTCGAGCCCCCGCCGTTCCTTCTCCAATTGAGTAAACGCCGGATCTTCAGCCAGGCGAACCGGGCGATGCCGCAGGTACAGAGCGGTGAGATACATGCCGAGCACAGCCGAGAGGAAGATTTCCGCGATGGCCTGTCCCGCAACGGTGATCATGTCTATCCATTTGGCGCCAGCAAAATTTAAACGGGCTAAAGGCGCCGAGGCCGAACCCGCCTGGTCAAAAACCGACATTGAAGCGATGTGTTCGTCGACGCTCTTCGACAAGGTCGGATACACACAGGCATACGCTGCGACCCAGACCAGCACCCCGAACAGTCCCAACCCCAGACACATCCACAGATAAATGTTACGCTTGCGGGTATCCTCGAGAAAATCCCAGCCGACTTTGACCGCCAAGGCACCGACGGGCAGCAAGGCTGCCCAGAGATAGGAGCGGAATGGGCTGTCGCGGAAGGTAACGAACCCGGATTCGAGCAGGTTGAACGAAATGTTGAGCACGCCGAACGTAATCAAACCGACAATCGCCAGTGTGCAAACGATAAACATAGCGCGATCCCAGTTGTTCCAGGGGGAAGTGGGGGCCGTGTCCTCGCGCCCGTCGACCGTTACCGCGACGAGCTTGGGCCGTTCGCTCAGCCGGAGCTGCGTCTCCTTCAATCGACCTTCTAAAAAAGCCACGCGGTCTTGGGCCGTCTTGGCCTGTTGCCGATACTTTTCCTGCTCAATCGCGTGATGGTGAAGAAACAGTGCGCGATGATACTCTTCGATGTCTTCCGAGGCGGAAGCGGCTGAGTTCGCAAGCTGATTATGGATAAACTCGAGATGAACGGCGGGCGTGATATTGTCGGCCGACGCTTTTTGTCCCGTGGCATTCATAAGACGAGGGAGTTTTACAGCAGGGTTTGACTGCAGACAGGGAGGCCTGCCTGCAGCCAATCGATCAGGGCAATCAGTTGTTCTCCTCAACGTTCTCTTCAACCTCAGCAACGCTGGCTTCTTCCTTCGATTCCTCCTGCTGCAGTTCGCTCCGGCGTTCCTGCTCTTCCTGTATGCGTTCCTGATCATGCTCGACGCGCTCTATCTGGCGATCGAGATCTTCCATTTGACGTTCGAGGCCTTCGCGCGCTTTGCGCAACGCGTCCAACTGTTTTTCCAACCCTTCCTTGCCCTTCCCCTTACCCCAATGTTCTGCTTCCGCCTTCCATTTAAAATTGAAATCCTTGTTCGCGCGTTCAGCCATTTCGGCAGCGCGTTTGGCTTGTTCTTCGGCCCGCTGGGCCTGCTTTTTGGCCATTTCGTTAATTCTTTCGTTCATTTTCTCCATCTGCTTTTCGTCTAACATACCGGCCTCATGACCATCGCGTAGAATGATCGCACCGTGCCTTTTAATTCCCTGTTGCGCGATCAGCGAATGCACCATTTGTTCCAGGCGCTCGAGCCGCTCTTCGAGCGAGCCGTCGGGAGAAGGTTTGCCTGGATGGCCCGGCGGATGCGGCAATCCCATTGGATGCACGTCGGCAGCGATTGCTATACTGGGGACCGGTAGCGGGGCCGGGTGGACGTCCACCGCAGGAGCGGGCGGCACCGGCGGTAACGCTGCTGCCGGTCCGTCCTTGAATTTTGGCCCGGCGCCGACGCCCGGCGAGGCAGCCGGCGCTGGTGTTGCATCCGGCTCATCGGCTGAAGCTATGATTGCTACCGGAACAGTGCCGGGCGCGAAGACAACTGCACCCGCAGCTGGCGGAGTCGTCGCGGCAACAGCAGTAGAAGCCGTTGGCGACTGAGCCAGGACCAGCCTGGGGGCGAAGTAGAGGGCCAGCACTGCCAACAGGGCGGCGGTTGAGGTGACGAACCCCAGCCGAACTTTCGCCAGGCCGGGCGAGGTGTTTCTGCGTGTGTTTAGTATCATATTGATCCTTTGTTGAAGTTGACTTTTACTGCTGGAAACTCCTTGGGCGAAAACGAGCTCGTTACGTTTCAGACGGCCGGCCAACTCGGCCAGCAGCAGCGCATAGGCGCGAGCTCCGGCGCCATGCTGCAGAACCTGATCATCGCAAGCGATCTCGCGTTCCAGCGAGAGTCGCTTGGAAATCCACCAAACCGCCGGGTGGAAGAAGAGCGCCGCTTGAACAAAATTCTGCGCCAGGTTCGCCCAGTCGTCCCGGCGGTAAACATGCGCCAGCTCATGCCGCAGAATGTGCTCGGTTTCCGGCGCCTCAGGTGCACACGCGTGCCCCTCCGGCAACAGAATCACCGGGTGAAAAAAGCCCAGCGCCACCGGCGAGGCGTTCACCGGACAGACCTTCACCTCTACTTGCCGCCGCACACCGAGATCGGCACAAAGGCGGGCAAAGGCGCGAACCAATTCCGCGCTTGGGAGCAGCGCTGCTTTCTTAATCTTGCGCAGCTGATAGAGTCGACCGGCCAAACGCCCGGCGCGAAATAGGGCAATGGCCGCCCAAGCCGCCAATAACCCTAAACTGGCGGTCTTTGGCAGGTTGGTGAATGAGCTGATATTCCAGGAAATCGGGTTCACTATTTGGTCCCAACTCCAGTGCGAGGTTTGGTTCGACGCCTCCGATGAGTTTGACTCTTGAATCACTGTCAAAGATGCCTTTTGAACCACTGGTGACTCCTCAACTCCGGCCTGATCTTTTGCTCCGTCGCGAGACGTAATTAGGTCAGATGGGTTCGCGATCGTTGTCGAAACAGGCAGGGGGTCTCCGCACAAATTATCGATCTCGGTCGTTTCATTGTTGTCCTGATTTGATGACCGATCCTGGTTGACAAGCATCGGTTCGGCCAAATCGGCGGTTGCTGGTGCCCACCCTTCGGTGATGGTCGGCTCTCGCACAGCTGACGGCAGCTGCGCTCGTGAACCAGCGTTGTTCCCAGACGCGACGGTGAACAGGCGGTGACGCCAATAATGAGCCGGGATGATTCCGACGACGAGGAGCAAGGTGGCGGCCCAGGCGCAGTACCGGGTTGCAGCATTGGTCCGGCCAAGCAGTCGCAATACTACGTAAACCAGCAGGGTCAAAACGATGCCCTGGTAAACGCCATTCAGTACGGCACTGATCAACTCGTCGGCACTGGCTAGAATTTCATGCTTCATCGGTTGTTTCCTCCGAATCGAGGATCTTCTGCTTGATTTCGTCGAGTTGTTCGGGTGTGAGCTCTTCTTCGCGCAAGAAAGTCAGCACGAGCTCGCTGGCCGAGCCGGCAAAGAATTTCGAAAGCAGCTGATGGACCGCCTTGCGCGCAACCGTGTCCCGATCCACTCTCGGCACGAAAACAAAGGCGCGTCCTTCTTTGCGGGAGGTGAGATAGCCTTTGGCTTTGAGGATGCGCATCAGGGTGAGAATCGTCGTGTAAGCGTCTTTGCCATGCAGGGCCTCGACCACATCCGCGACCGTGGCAGCGCCTTTGGCCCAGATGATTTCCATGATGCGATGTTCGGCGTTGGTGAGGCCGGCAGTTTTTTTACGGGGCATAGCTTTCAACTAATTCTTTAGTAGATACATTTACCGCTCCCAAAGCGGCGTGTCAACAGGAATCTATTAAAATCTTAGTAGTTGGACTCTAGGCCGCGTCCAAACCGCTGTCAAATCGAAATTAAGAAAGTCCAACGTCGATAAAAGAGTGCGTCCAGGATCCAAAGTCCAACGTCGAAAACCTCTGAATCTGGATTCGTTGCGCTTTGCCTCTGCACCGATTCGCGCTTACCAGTTTACTATGACGAAAGCAAACACAGTGGCGGTGATTGGCGCTTCTAACAACCGCGCGAAGTTCGGGAACAAAGCAGTGCGTGCGTACCTTCAGCAGGGCTACACCGTGTATCCAGTGAATCCAAAAGAGTCGGACGTCGAAGGCTTGCCCTGTTTCAAGAGCATAAAAGATGTGCCAGTCAGACCGCAGCGGGTCAGCGTTTATGTACCACCCCAGATCGTATTGAAATTGCTGCCGGAGATTGCGACCAAAGGCTGCGACGAACTTTGGTTGAATCCGGGCACCGAATCGGACGAAGTGCTAACGGAGGCCGAGCGCCTTGGCCTCAACACCGTGCAGGCCTGCAGCATCGTCGATATCGGCGTGTCACCAGCCAGACTCTGACGTTTTTACCAATTCGCCCCTGCGCGCCTTTCGGCTTTGGACTTTGGATTTTATTGGATCTCCTTAATCCGGATCCGACGATATTCCATTTGACCGCGATCGCCTTCGAGACCGATAGAGCCGTTGGCGGGGACCTTCATCGCGGTCTCCAGGACCTCACCGTTACACATGCAAAAGGCCTCGCGATTACGAACAACGACCTCGATTTCGTTCCAGTCGCCGGGGTGGTAGTTCTTGAGTTTGTTGTATGGGCCGGCCAGGAGGTAATCCCGGCATTGAAGCTGTTGCCCCCGGATGAAAATGCCGCTGTCGGCGTCGGGTGTGGCACGAAATTCGAGGCGCAGGATAAAATCCTTATCGAACTTACGGACGGTCGAGATTTGTTGGATGCGACGGCCCTCCGGCGGCGTGGTTACGATCAGCCGGCCATTTTTGGCGACATAACGACCATCCGAACTGGTGGATTGGTTTTCAAAGGTCACAGGTGTAGTGACGATCGGCCATGGCGGGGCATGCGGATCCGACGCCTGCCATTTCCGGGCGGCCTCCTTGTCCGCCTCTGAAGTTGGCTCAAAACCCCAGCCGGTGAGGTCTTTGCCATTGAATAAGCTGACGAAACCGGGCTCGAGGGCGAATTCATAGGGCGTAGTTTCCAGAAAACCGAGCGTGGCAAAAATCGGACGCAATGCGGCGGCCCATTTGGCGTAGCCGGCCAGGTTCGGGTGTAGGAGGTCAGGGAATTCGGCTGGAATGGCGTCGCCCTTGGCGTCGGCGAATAACGGCCAGGTCTCAATATAGGTCACTTGTGCGTTCCCCCGAACCGCCTCAGCGTAGAGTTCATTGACGCGTCGGATTTTTTCCACTGGACGGGACTTGGAGGCGGAGCTGGGGAAGACTTCGCAAAGGATGATTGGCATTTTGGGGTTGTGCTGCGCGAACTCGGCTAGAATCAGTTTCAAATTGGCAACGACGGTTTCGGGGTTAGCCTTTTCTTCGAGATCATTGGTGCCGATGAGCAGGACAACGGCCTGGGGGTCCAACGCCAAAACGTCTTCCTTCAACCGGATGAGCACGCCGCGGGAGGTGTCGCCACTGATACCGCGATTGGCCATCTTCATTGCTGGAAACCAAAAGCTAAAATCCTCGCCCCAACCCTGAGTGATGGAGTCGCCCAACAGCACCACGGCGTGGCGGTCCCGCTCGAGGTGTGCGGCCCAGGTCGTCCGGCGCTGGCTCCATAAGTTTTTAAACCAATCGTAACGGCGGATGGGGCCCTGGCCCGGCAGACCGTCATCGGTGGCGGGGAGTTGCAGCTGCGCCGCGTTCGTGATCGAGCCCGGTTGATCCTGGGCGCGTGGCGCAGCGACTAAGGAGAAGCATAAAGCAAGAGCGATTACGCGAAGGAAGAGGACTGGTTTCATGCTAGGCTGCAGAGTAACCTCTATAGCGCCGTGGTCCAGACCGGAGCGGAAGATTGAGACGCCGTTCTTTCTTGAGCAATCGTCGGTAGCGAAGGACAATTCGGCAACATCCGCGTTTGGCCTAATGAAATCAAAATTCCTCCTTGTGGCGGTGTTTATCCTGGCCTCACATATCCAAGCCGCGCCGGCAAGCGGCGAGATCGACCCTTCTGCACGTACGCAAACCGAGCACACCTTGTTCGTCTCCAAGCTGGGTGACAATTCAGATGGCTCGAGTTGGGCCAAGGCGTTTAGAACGATCCAAGCCGCCCTTGATGCCGTGCCCGATGCGGAAGGCGCCCACCGAATCATTGTGCGGCCCGATACCTACATGGAGGCGAATCTCTATCCTGCGCACAAAGGCGCTGCAAGCGCATACAATGAACTGATTGGCGACTTCAACGGTGCGCTCGGTTCGGGCACGCGCGGCTGGGTGGTGATCGATTCAGGCGATCCGAATAAAGGTTTCAAGAGCTACGATTGGTGGGGGCCGATCCGCGCCTACAAAAAAGGATGGTCAAAGGAGCACCAGGCCGAGACTTTTTCGGCCGTGGTTTGGGACCGCTGGACGCTACGCCATCTTTACGTGACCGGCGGCGATGGCGGCTTGTTCTTTGACCTGGTGGATAAGGCCGAGCCTTTCAGCGTCCGGGTGGAGGATTGTTTTAGCATCGGCAGAGCCTTCGGCGGAGGCGCGGCAAACATCTTGTCGCGACCTGGTGAGCCGAGTGTCTTCCGTCGTTGCCAGCTCTGGTGCCTGGACTGGTGGGGTGATGCCGCGGGGGCCTATGTCCGCGCGGAGCATCCGACACCGCCTGAAAACCCTGACGTCGTATTTGATGATTGCACGCTGGTCGGTCCCGACAACGCGTTGCAGGCAGGTAATCCAGGGTATTCAGGCTATACGCGGGTGCATCTAAAGAATTGTCGGCTTGTCAGTTTGAACTTTTCGCAGCCGCAGGGCAAACCGAGCAGCGGGGTGATTTTCAGCACCATCGAAGGCGAGCTGCTGCATGTGGATCTGGAGGATTGCACGCTAATGGGCTGCAAGATTTTCGGCGCCGGCAGCGGCGAGGTGAGCTACGCGACCAAGGGCGACGTGAAAGCGTACGTTCAATTTCAGCAGAGTGTGCCCAAGGGCATGTTGATGCTGGATCACTGGCCGGTGGAGGTTTTCCAAACTTTGCTACCGACCCCTCCAAAGGCAGCGCGGCAAGCTGAGCTTCGCGTGGACCAGCGGGATCTCGGTGAGATCTGCGAAGCCGCACCCGTCGTCTGGAAGAATCGCCTCGCGCTGATGAAATGCAATCGACCGGCGAGCGGCGGTTCGAGCCACGATTATACGCTGAGCCTTGACGACGTGGAAAACGGACGAGAGTTAACTCGTTTCGCCGAAGGCTACGGTTTAGCCTGCGGTCTGATCAATAAAGGTGTGTTCTATGCCTTTGCGTCGCGCTGGGCGCCCGATGGATGGAACGATGTGACCCTGTTCAAATCCAAGGACCTGAAGACCTGGACCCAGAAGAAAGTTATTAGCCAGGAACAGGAACATTTGTTTAACAGCTCTGTTTGCCGCGGAGATGGACGCTTTGTCATGGCGTATGAATCGGATGATCCCAAGTACGTTCCGTTCACCATCAAGTTTGCTACCTCAAGCGACCTGGAAAACTGGACCAAGGTGCCCAACACCGTTTTCGGAGGCGACCGCTATGCCGCCTGTCCCTGTATCCGGTTCGCGAACGGGTATTACTACCTGCTTTATTTGGAGCACCGCACCCCGCGGTGGTTTTTCGAGACTTACATTGCCCGCTCAAAAGATCTAATGAGCTGGGAAGTGAGCTCCGCCAATCCGGTCCAGTCTGCCGGCCCCAACGACGGGATCAACGCTTCCGACCCGGATGTCATCGAGTTTCACGGCCAGACACTGCTCTATTACAGCGTCGGTGACCAGCGGACCTGGTCAAAGCTCAAGCGCGCCGTCTACCCCGAATCATTGCCGAAATTCCTCGCGAGATTTTTTGAGAAGTAGGGGCCGCGTCCCGAGCGTCGTAGGGTCCGGCATCCTGCCGCGCGGACTAAATCTCGAAGTAATCTTTGCTTGCGGCATCGCCTGACGCTACCGGTTTGCGCGCCGGCGCCTTGGAGTGCGACTCCCGTAGCGATTTTTAATTCGTCGGCCCCACCCAACGTGCAAGAGGACTGGAGCACTCCAAACCGGGCGGCGGGACGCCGCCCTTTACGTCAGGCGAGACGCCTAACGCTACCCGATTGCGGGGAAATCGCTTCCCGCCTACACTAGGGAGAGATGACTGGGAAGGGCATGGTGTATTTGGTGGGCGCAGGGCCGGGTGATGCCGGGTTACTGACGTTGCGGGGCGCGGAATTACTTCGCCGCGCCGACGTGGTGGTTTATGACGCGCTGGTCAATACCGAACTGCTGCGTTTGGCACCCCGGTCGGCGGAGATCATCTACGGCGGCAAGCGGGCGCGTGAACATGCAATTCCTCAGAAGGACCTCAATCAACTACTGATCGGCAAAGCCCGCGAAGGCAAAACGGTGGTGCGATTGAAGGGTGGCGATCCGTATGTTTTTGGCAGAGGTGGCGAAGAGGCTGAGGAACTGGCTGACGCCGGCGTGCCGTTCGAGGTTGTGCCTGGCGTCTCCTCCTTTGTGGCCGTGCCGAATTACGCCGGGATACCGCTTACGCATCGGGATTTTTGCTCCAAGCTGACACTCATCACCGGCCATGAGGACCCGGCCAAAGAAGCCAGCAAAATCGATTGGGAACAGGTTGCCAAGACCCCAGGCACCCAAGTGATCATGATGGGCACCGATCGCATCGGCGAGATTGTCGAGACTCTCGTCCGGCACGGCATGGATAGCGCAACTCCCATCGCCATGGTTCGCTGGGGCACCACCGGCCAACAGCAATCGATCGAAGGCACGCTGGCGACTATCGGTGATGTCGCGAACAAGTCGAAGATCCAACCGCCAACGGTTGCCGTCATCGGCGACGTGGTGAAGCTCCGACCCAAACTGAATTGGTTTGAAAACCGCCCCCTTTTTGGCCAGCGAATCGTCGTTACCCGCAGTCGCGAACAGGCTAGCCAGTTGACGTCACAACTCCACGAACTGGGCGCCGAGGTGCTTGAAGTGCCCACAATCAAGATCGAACCGCCCACCCGACGCCAGGAGATCGTCGATGCGTTACTCGAATTGAACTCCTACGATTGGCTCGTATTTACCAGCCCAAATGGTGTCGCCACGTTCTTTGAGTACTTTTTCCGACAATTCCACGACATGCGTGAAATCGGCGGTGCGCGCATCGCCGCGGTCGGGCCGGCTACGGCCACAAAGCTGAAAGAGCTCCATCTGCAAGTCGACTTAATGCCGGACGAGGCGATGGCTTCCAGTATTGCGGAGGCTTTTTCGGAATATGAGAGCATCGAGAATTTGAAGATTTGTCTCCTGCGCGCTGAAGTGGCCAACCGTGAATTGCCCGCCGCGCTGGAGGCTTTAGGCGCGATTGTCGATGACGTCGCTTGCTACAAAACCGTTCCTGAGCCCCACGATCCAACAGGTGCTGCCGCCCGGCTCATCCAGAGTGGCGCCGATTGGATTACCTTTACCAGCGGTTCGACCGTGGAACATTTTCACACCCGGTTTGATTTGCCAGAGCTGGTAAGAAAATTTTCCAGCTTGAAGCTGGCCTCGATCGGACCCGAAACATCGAAAACTCTTGCCGAGCTCGGGCTCAAACCAACTGTTGAAGCCAAGCAACATACGATTGAGGGACTCGTAAACGCGCTCGTTACAGGCCAAAAGGCAGACAAAAAGCTGCCCGCCGCACAGGTTCATTGATGGGCTGGGCCTTGGCCTCGGGTGTGCCGGAAACCTCGGGGCCAGGCTTCAATTGGCGTCAAAGCTGCTGGCCCTCATTGCATGCCTAAGCCAACCAGAGTATTGGGCAAAAGAATTCTCCTGGTCGAAGACGACCCAGGGGCGCGCGAATCTATTAAGCTTCTACTGACTATTGATCGCCACACCGTGGTCGAGGCCAAAAATGGTGCGGAAGCCCTGGAACTGTTTCATCGCGAACGTTTTGACCTGGTCATCATGGATTTTTTCATGCCCCAAATGCAGGGCAAAGAGCTCGCGATAAATATCAGGCTCGCGGATGCTTCTGTACCGATTCTCATGGTGACGGCCTACGTGGAAAAGCTCGTCGATATTCATAATCACGTCGACGCCATTCTGGGCAAACCATTCGCCATCGACGAGCTGCGCCAAGCCCTGGCCAACCTCCTAAAGACTTAACCCGTTCAGCAATTTCAGAACAGCGGTTCAGTGCTAATTAACAGCGGCGACCGGCCTTGCCGGTATCCCTTCCCACCGCGTATCGCCCGGAAGGATCTCGTTCTTCATTAGCAGGGAAAGATCACCCAGGCACGACCCGGGTTGCATTTGGGTGTCGTAAAGAACGAGCGAACCGGTGCCGACGGTGCAGCGCGGCCCTATTCGCACGTGGGACATTTTCATGACGCGATCTTCGAACAAGTGCGTCTGGATCGTGCAATCCGCATTCAACGCGGCATCGTCGCCTACTTCCACGAGATCAAATTCCGTTAAATCGGTTGTCTCCATATAGACGCGGCGACCGATGCGCGCGCCGAGGGCGCGAAAGTACCAACATATGAAAGGAGTGCCGGTGAGCGGTCCGACGAGAAATGGCTCGGCAAGGTGTTCGTGCAGGGCGTTCAATAATTCGTTCCGCCAAACGAATGTGCTCCAGAGTGGCTTTTCCTGGGGTCGGTAGCGCCAGACCAATAGCCATTTCGTTAACACGGTGAACAGGCCTGCCGCAACGGCGCACCCAAAATAGAGCACTGGGAAAAAGAACAACGTCCTGCCGAGGCTGTACCAATCATGCAGCACCAACAAACTGGAAAACAGCAGGCTCAACAAAATGATGAAGCAAGTCGATGGCGCGATCACGCGGACAAATTCGATTGTCGCCCTTTGCACCCGCAACGTGATAGACGGAGCAAACGTTTGTTGCTCGCCAAAGTTCGTCGTCCGCTGCCGCGATGGCAAACAAATCGCCGGTGATCCCAACCAGATCGCCTCCTCCCGCAGCGCCGCGGCTGGATCAAGCGGCGGCGTCGAGAGGCAGCCGAGCAGCGCGTTGTCTCCAATAACTGTGGCGGGCGGAAGCAAGGCGCTATTGCCGATGAAAGTCCGTTTGCCAATATGGTTCTTATCGACGGTAATAATCCCGTTCTGCACCCGCGCAGCGCCGAGCGACACATTGTCAGCGATAAAGCTTTCTTCGCCGATCGAGAGGAGGTCCGGCGAAATAAACGACGCCGTTGAGATCTCGGCGCCGGCGCCGAGCTTGGCTCCCAGTAGTTTGTACCACGGAGTCAGGTAAACCGAGGCATAGAGCGGACCGAGAATATCGAGGCTAAGGTCCAGCGTCTGATCGACAAACCACTTTCTGACGTAACGGAAACTGAGCGTCGGATATCGCCCGGGCTTGATTTTGCCCAGGAGAAGCCACTTCAACGCGGCGATTTCCAGGCATAACAGCACCACAAAGGAGAGACCTACCAATGGCGAAAGCAACAGATACCAGTAATAAGGATCGAGGTAATTCAGTTTGTTCATCACGACGATCCCTGGAAATAACGCAGCGACCACCAGAACCGGAAACAAGAGCAAACCCAAGCCTTGTAGAAGCCCAAAGAAAATCTTCCTGGATGAGATTCGCCGATGCTCGTCGCTCTCACCGGCCGTGTACGCCTGGTTTGGATTTATCTTTTGTGCCGGTGAACCTTGCCAGCTCTCACCACTGGGAATTCTGGCGCCTCGCGAAAGCAACGATAAATCTTCGAGTGAGGATTGGTCATCCATCGCACTGTTCAATGAGGCCGTCGCGCGGGTCCCAACAAAGCATCGGCTCCCGATGGACACCCTGCCGAGCTTGAGATAACCATCCTCGATCGTATAGCCGAGCAGGTTGGCATCAACGTTGATGCTGGACTCGGAGCCAATGCTGAGCAGGTCGTAAATCGCAAGGTTGTTCGAGCTGAGATGGACGTTACGCCCGATCGAGGCGCCCATCAGGCGCAGATAAACATTCAGCCACGGCGTCCCCGCCAGATAACCAACCGGTACCGCTGCTTCGATTCTGGTGACCAGCCACCAACGAAAATAAAACCACCCCCACATAGGGTAACTGCCCTCCCGATACCGGCCGATCACCAGCCATTTAACCACGATTGGAATGGCCAGCATGATGGGGTAGAGCAGAACCAGACTCGCCAGGGCCCCCAGCACTGCCGCGGCGAAGTCGTATTCTTCTTCGATCAGAATTGTATAGGTCAGGTAAGGCGCCAGCCACTGGAGCGCAAAAAAACTAAGAATGAAGATGAGGCTGACGGCCTGTGCGGCGCCGCACCAAAAATGGCGCCAGACAGGAATTTTGACGGACTCCGCAACGGGCAATTTGGGCTGCACAAGGCTGCAGCGTTGCTCGAATTGCGAAGCCAGGGTTTCGATAGTCGCATAAGCATAGATGTCGGCCATAGAAAGCCCGCTGAACGCCGGTGTTTTGCGCAACTCGGAGACGATGCGCGCCGCGATCAAAGAGTGACCGCCCAAATCGAGGAACAAGTCGTCGGCAACCGATACCGCCGGCATGCCCAGCACATGACCCCAGACTTGGGCCACCCGTGATTCCAGCGGAGTGCGCGAACTGACAAACGGAGGGCTTCCTTCTCTTGATTCGGTAGTGGGCACCGGGAGCCGCTTGCGATCGACTTTGCCACTCGGCAGTGTAGGTAATTCTGGCAGGACCTCTAATCTGGCGGGCACCATGTAAGCCGGCAATCGCTCGCGGAGGTGGGCTCGCACCCGGGTGAGATCCGGCTTCACCGAAGTTTTCGAGACCACATAGGCCGCCAGTTGAACTGTTCCCCCAATGTCTTGATGCAGCGAGGCAGCGGCGGCTCGGACTCCCGGACACTCCAACAGCACAGCCTCGATCTCAGACAGTTCGACACGATAGCCTCGAATCTTTACCTGGCTATCCAATCGTCCGAGAAATTCGAAATCCCCGGTTGAGGTTCGGCGCGCCAGGTCACCTGTGCGGTAAAGCCGCTGTTGGGGCGCTTCACTCGAGGACCAATGAATGAATTTTTGTTCCGTTAATTCCGGCCGCCCGATGTAACCGCTGGCCAACCCAATGCCGCCAATGCAAAGCTCGCCGGCGATCCCGTCTGCGGCTGGTTGGAGGTACTCATCAAGAATGATGACCGTGTAATTTGGCAAAGGTTTGCCGATGGTTACCGGTTGTCCCGGCTGAAGCTCGGCATAGGTCGCAATGACGGTCGCTTCAGTCGGACCGTAAGTGTTCACGATCCGGCGACCAACCTTCGACCACCGTTTCACCAGGTCAGGCGGACAGGCCTCACCCCCCAGGATCAGCAGTCGAACCGAGGGAACATCCTGTTCGACCATCGAGAGCATAGTCGGCACGCACGACAGCACCGTGACACCCGCCCGGCTGAGCCAGCCTGCGAGTTCCGGTCCCACGTGAGCCATTTGGGGCGGGGGCGCGACCAAAGTTGCCCCCGCAAAAAACGCGAGCCAAATCTCCTCGACCGAAGCGTCGAATGCGATGGAGAACCCTTGATACACGCGGTCTGCGGGTCGCACCTGAAAGATTTTACCCTCGGCCCGGACCAAATGGCAGACGCTGCGATGCTCGATTTGCACCCCCTTCGGCCGGCCCGTCGTGCCGGAGGTGTAAATAATATAACAGAGGGAATTCGCCGCTTGAGGCACCTGGAGTTGAGGTTTTGCGTCCGGCTGCCAGGCAAGTTCGCTGGTGATAACATCCAGGCAGATTAAAGCGGCACTGAACATTTCGACCTTGCCAGCCAGTTGCTGAACGGTGACTAGCGCGTGAGCGCCACAATCTCCAAGAATAAACGCGATACGATCGGAAGGGTAATCAGGGTCTAACGGAACATAGGCAGCTCCGGATTTAAGGATCCCCAAGAGGGCAACATACAATTGGAGCGAGCGCGGAATGAGCAAGCCGACACGGTCGCCAGGCCTGATTCCGTGATGGATCAAATAATTCGCTAACTGATTGGCACGTGCCTCCAGCTCGGCATAGCTCAAGTGCTGGCTGCCGCCGACCACCGCAATCGCGTTGGGGCTTAGCCGCGCCTGCTTTTCAAACAGCTGATGGAGCAGGCCTGACGCAAGTAACGATTCATCTATGGCGGGCTGCGAACTTGTAGCTGTCGACACGTAGCAAGCATGGGAAGCTTCATTGAAGAGTCGATACAATTTAGTTAGCCGAACGCGGCGCCCAACTCTCAGGATTCGGAAGGCCGACCTCTGCGAGGACCAGAATAGCGTAACTTAGGAGACGTTTGGCCTCTCGGAGCTCGGCCTTCCGAAAGTCGGACGGCGCCGGGGGACCGTTTTACCTGCAAGAACCGCAAGGCTACGCTGTCGTAATACCCCCAGTGGGAGCAACCTTCTCGGCGCTGCCGGCTGGGGCGACACCAGTAAACATCAATGGAACGATTTATTACCAGGCAGACGGTGCGTACTTTTTGCCCGTAATGCAGGACGGAACGACCGCGTACACGGTCGTGCAGTCGTAAACTCGAGCGGCATAGGATAGGCGGCTCTTCGTAGCGCAGAGTTTTACTCTGCTGTACCGCAGATTTCCAATCTGCAGACGAGTCAACGTGCCGAGTGAAAGTAATTGGCGGACGCGGGCCGACTGAAAGTCGGCGATACGGCAGAGTGAAACCCTGCGCTACTCGATTAGCTCCTAACCCACGCTCATGCTGAGCAGGAACTCGATGTTGCTGCCGGTCTTCTTGAGCTTGTTCAGGACCAATTCCATTGCCTCGACTGGTGGCACGCCGGTCAATGCGCGGCGCAAAATGACCACCTTATTGTATTCGTCGGGGTGATAGAGCAGTTCCTCTTTGCGTGTGCCGGAGCGCTCGATGTTGATCGAAGGGAATATACGGCGATCAACCAGGGCGCGGTCGAGGTGCACCTCCATATTGCCGGTGCCTTAGAATTCCTCGAAAATAACTTCATCCATCCGCGACCCGGTATCCACCAGTGCGGTAGCGATGATGGTCAACGATCCGCCTTCTTCAATGTTGCGGGCCGCTCCGAAGAACCGCTTCGGCTTGTGCAGCGCGTTGGCGTCCACACCGCCGGAGAGGATTTTGCCCGAGTGCGGCTGGACGGTGTTATAAGCGCGGGCCAGACGGGTAATTGAGTCGAGGAGAATCACGACATCGCGCTTGTGTTCGATCATGCGCTTGGCTTTCTCGATCACCATTTCCGCGACCTGGACATGCCGCTCAGGCGGCTCATCGAAGGTAGAACTGATCACTTCGGCGCCGCGGCAGGTCCGTTCCATGTCGGTGACTTCCTCGGGCCGCTCGTCAATCAGCAGAATGAAAAGGTAAGCCTCCGGATTATTTTTCAGGATCGCATTGGCGAGCTTCTGCATCAGGACGGTTTTGCCGGTCCGTGGCGGAGCGACAATCAGCCCACGCGTCCCTTTGCCGATAGGGCAGACCAAATCCAGCACGCGTGTCGAGAGTTCATCGTGCATGGTTTCGAGAATGAACCGCTTGTTCGGAAACAGCGGTGTCAAATTATCGAAATGAGTCTTGTCCTTCGCCTTGTCGGGGTCTTCCTGGTCAACCGCCTCAACTTTGAGCAACGCGAAAAAGCGCTCTTTTTCTTTGGGCGGGCGGATCTGACCGGCGATAAGGTTGCCCGTCTGCAAATCAAAGCGCCGGATCTGCGAAGGCGACACGTAAATATCTTCCGGGCACGGCAAATAATTAAAGCTCTGCGAGCGGAGAAAGCCGAAGCCTTCCGGTAAAACCTCCAGCACGCCCTCGGAAAACAGCACACCCGCCCGTTCGGCGTTCTTTTGCAAAACGTGGAAGATCACCTCGTGTTTGCGCATCGTGCCGAAATTCTCGACACCGAGTTCGCGGGCCATCTGGTTGAGCTCCGTCATGGACATCGATTGGAGCTTGGCGATGTTTAATGAGGTCGCCGCGATGTGGTCTTTGTCGTCGCCGCCTTTATCCTGTCCACCGCCTTGCTGGCGGTCTCCATGAGGAGCGCCGCCCGGCTTCTGCGGTGCGGGCCGATCCCGCCGTCGAGCGGCAGGGGCTCCGGACCGGTTTTCAGCTGGCGGCAATTCGCTGGTTTCGACTGGAGAAGTTGGTGGCTGCAATTCTTCGGTCATGGCAGCCTCGGCGATGGCGACTTCCGCAGGTGCGCTTTCACTCAAAGCCCCGTTGGACGGCTGGCCATCGGGTCCCTTTGGCCCCTTTGTTTTGGCCCTTTTGGGTCTTGGCATAGGTCGATGTTAGCTAAAGTTCAAAATGTGCAGCAGCGGTGAGATCAGGAAGATCCTCACGAGGCTGGTTGTTAGTCCGGCACCTCATTGGACGATTTACGAAGAAATCAGTTCAATTTGGAATTTGATTTACCCAACCGGGAGCGAGCTGCAGGATTGAAAACCTTTGCTTAATAAGGCAAGGGAAATCTTGCAGTTAGTTCACGCACACGTTGCCGCACTTTCCCGAGGCTGTCAAGGTTCTTAATGTCCAGAAATACTTCGCTAATCATGTCGGCAATCGCAGCCATTTCCGGCTCTTTCATCCCGCGAGTCGTAACCGCCGGCGTGCCGAGACGAATGCCGCTGGCCTGGAACGGGGAGCGGGTTTCAAACGGAATCGTATTCTTATTAACCGTAATCCCGGCCTGGTCGAGGGCTGTCTGGCAATCCTTGCCGGTCAGACCTCGGGCACCGACGTCGACCAACATCAAATGATTATCCGTGCCGCCGCTGACCAATCGGAAGCCGTTTCGTTTCATCCCTTCAGCCAGCGCCCTGGCGTTAAGGAGAATCTGCTGTTGATACTGTTTGAAGGCAGGCTGCAAGGCTTCCTGAAAGCAAACTGCCTTGGCCGCGATAACATGCATCAGGGGACCACCTTGGATGCCAGGAAATGTCTGAGAATCGATTTCTTTGGCGTATTTTTCCAAGCACAGGATTAGTCCACCACGCGGACCACGCAAAGTCTTGTGTGTGGTGGTGGTGACAAAATCGGCGTGTGGTATAGGGCTGGGATGCAGCCCGGTGGCTACCAGGCCGGCAATATGGGCAATATCAGCTAACAAATAAGCCTCAACGTCTCGCGCGATCTTGGCCATCCGCTCGAAATCAATCGTCCGTGAATACGCGCTGGCGCCGACCGTGATCATCCGCGGCCTGTGCTCACGGGCCAGGCGGGCGAGCTGATCATAATCGATTTGCTCATCTTCCTTGCGCACGCCGTAGTGGACGATGTCGAAGAATTTACCCGAAAAATTGGCCTTGTTGCCATGAGTCAAATGGCCGCCATGCGTCAAATCCATCGTCAGGAGTTTGTCGCCCGGCTTGAGAAAGGAAAAATAGACGGCCATGTTGGCGCCACTGCCGGAATGGGTCTGAACATTGGCATGGTCGGCACCGAACAGTTTTTTGGCGCGATCAATCGCGAGTTGCTCCACGGTGTCGACATTCTCACAACCACCGTACCAGCGTTTTCTGGGATACCCTTCGGCGTATTTGTTGGTGAGGACCGAACCTTGGGCTTCCATCACCGCCGGGCTGGTGAAATTCTCGCTGGCGATTAGTTCGATGTTCTCCTGTTGTCGCTGGCGCTCGTGTTCGATCACGTCAGCAATTTCTGGATCTACGGCTTGCAAGCGCAGATCCGTTGGGATGATTCGGGTTTCCATTTTGTTGATTCTGCGTTCGTGCCGGCCGCCTTCGAACGAAGTTGTCAGGAAAGCGTCGATAATGCGGGCCGCGGCTTCGGGCGGGGTCGTGCTGCCGGCCAGGCAAAGGACATTGGCATTGTTGTGACGACGAGCCAGGGCTGCGGCGTCCGCATCACCGACCAGCGCGGCGCGCACTCCAGGCACTTTATTAGCCGCGATGCTCATTCCGACGCCGGTCGTGCAAATCAAAATGCCAAATTCGGCACGGCGCTGAGCAACGCTTTGGGCGACTGCGTGCGCAAAATCGGTATAGTCGCTCGATTCGGTGGATTTGGTGCCAAAATCAGCGGCACTGACGCCTCGTTTCTCCAAATGCAGGCGGATTGCCTCTTTTAAATGAAAGCCTCCGTGATCGGCGCCGAGCGCGACGGTGGCGGGTTTGCCCGAGGCCGGCGGGAGCTGAATCTGGCGATGCTCGATGAAGCGAAGGAGAGAGACGATGCCCTGCTCGATTTGATCACGGCAATTGAGATAGACGTCGTACGAACCCCCAATTGGATCACTGATGTCCTTTTCAAATTGGTCGAGCGTTTCGTCAAACTCGCGAAGGAGAAAAGTCTTCTCGGCGGCAATGGGGTAGAGCATCATGACTGTATCGATATGACTGTGAGTCATGCCGAAGATATAATCGGCCTGGTGCACCAACTCAGGCGTCAGCATGTGGCTCCGCTGCCCGGAGATATCGACCCCGATCTCCTTGAGCGCCTGCACGGCGTACGTGCTGGGCGGCTGCCCTTCCATCGCCCCCAAACCGGCGGATAAGACACGGTAATCCCCACGTCTCTGCACCGCATGGCGAAAAATTCCTTCGGCCATGGGGCTGCGACAAACGTTGCCCGTGCAAACAAACAGGACCGTCTTCATCAGTGTGTTTTCCCTCTCGAACTTGGGTCCGCTGGGCTAAATCGTCAACGTCGAAATCAGCTCAGGAATGGGACTGGCGGACCACCACCAACCCTTTCAATACGTCCAGCGCTCGCACCAACACGGGATCTCGCACGATTGGTTTTTCGGGTTCAGCCCCAAGCCCGTCCGGGTCTGAGTCCAGGATGGTGCCTTGTTTGCGTTCGCGCACCAGTTCGGCTTCATTAAAGGGACGGCGCGCGCGATTTGTCGTCGCCGTGCGGTTGGTCGCCCCCAGGCTGATCGCGGGATTGGCTTTGGAGAACTCTTTGAAAGCGTCAGCATAATAGCTTTGCTCGGCTAAAGGAGCTACTTCGACCTGGATATCGGGTTTGACTCCCGTGTCAGAGAGAAGGGAGCCGTCGCCCAAGCGAATCGGGGCGGTAGCGATGCGCAGACGCTGGCCAGTTTTGAGCGGATAATCCTGAGCAATCATCGCTTCCCCCGCGGTTTGAGAGCCCAGGATCAGGCCGGTGCCGGTTTCGCGAAGAACGGCAGCTAAGGCTTCGGCGCTGGCGGCGGTTTGTTTATTTACTAATGTCGCCACCGGCACTGTCAGGGCGTCGGCTTTTTCCTTCGATTGCACGAGGCCCTGGCCCCAATCGAGCAGCGGCTTTTCGCTTTTCACAAAAAGGTCGGCAGTCGTGGCGACGGCGGAGTAATCGTCTCCGGTTGCGAATCGCAAATCGAGCACCAGGCCCTTCAGGTCATTGGTGCCACCGAGATCGGCCAGCGCATCGCGCACAGCGTTTGCAAGTCCTTCCTTTACCTGAGCAATGCGCAAATAAGCGATGTGACCATCGAACAGATTAGTGCGGCTTAGTAACCGAGTCTCTCCACCGGCGACCGCATTAGCGTCCTTGGGGACCAGAGTTACTTTTGCTCCCAGGCCGGCGAGCAACCCCTGGACGGCCGCGCGGTTCAACTCAGACTCGCTCGTGTCCGGGAGATGTTCGCGAATAACGTTAAATACCTCGGTGAAATCGGGTGTCTCTGCAGCTTGAGGCTCAGAACGAACCGGAATGACGCCCAACGCCAGCGCCAAAACGGTTATCAATGAGCACGTCCCTAATCGTATCATGTCCAGTTAAACTGCGTGATTTATCCAGGAAAGTAAAGGAGGTCCATCCCGGCGGACTGTAGCGCGGGCGTCTTCGTCTGCGAATTAAAAGGGCATCCGTCCGTTCCGTGCGGTGGCAGCGAGACGCTGCTCAACTCGAAATACACCACTCCCCCTGTCCGGCATGCTGGCAGTTTCGGGAGGGAGCCGTTAACTCTGGCGACTTGAGCACCTTGCTTCATCAGTTCGACCACGAATGCGAAGTGGGCGCTTTTCGGTGGCTGCCTCTCTCCGAGGCCGTCATTTCCCGACTCACCGGTGTGTATGCCTCGCTTCCAGCAGCCGTCGTTTTGCGCGCTGCCGATGCCGTCCACCTGGCCTGTGCCTGCGCAACGGCTTCAAGCAAGTTTATTCCAATGACGTCCGTTTGCTCGCTTCTGCAGGCCACTTCGGCTTGGCCGGCGTGAATGTGATCTGAAGGGACTCAAAAGCTTTTTTCGCGGTCTCCTTTACTCTGATGCGAGAATCTCGGAATTCCGGCTCGGATCTCACAATAACTAATTAGATCTGACAAACTATCTCCGCTCTGCTTTCGTCCACTCCGCGGTGAGCTCCTTGAACTTCGGGTCCGCCCGATACGGCTGGAACTCGGCTTCATCGAGGGCTGCCGGCTCATGATAACCTGAGGCCAGGGCCAACCGCAGTTCCGTCAGCATCTTCTGTTTGTGGGACTGAATCGCAAAAATGCGGGCTCGCTCGTAGTGGGCAGCACCGGGCTTATTGGCTCCCGCGGCGGCTAGGTGGAAAAAAGAAAGCGCGGTGTCATAGTTCTTTTTTGTCAAGCAGCTCTGACCTGATTCGTAAGCGTACATAGCCAGTTGAATCTGTGCCCGACGCAACACCAGGTTCTTTCGGGTCGCGGGTTGGGCTTTGCGCTTGAGGCTGGAGATGCTGGCGAGAAGTTCCGAGAACCCGCTCGCGTCCAGGTCCCCAGTCGCGAGCTTCTGCATTTGGATCGAAGGATTCTTAACTATACGCTCCTGCTCCTCGACGTCGGCTGCCTCTTGTTTCTCAGCGGCTTTCAGCTCGTTACTCTTCTCCAGTTCCGCTAGCTTTGCCTTCGCGGCACCCACATCCGCAAGGCCGCTGAAATCGCGCACGGCCGCCTCATATTCGCGGAAGGCGGCGAGCGGTTCATTGGCCGATTCGAAAGCCCGAGCGCCCGCGAAGGTCTCCTGCAGCGAGGCGGCGATGCGCGCAGTTGCGCGCGGCAAAGTGCCGCTCGCCATCGCCTGGATGTCCATCCAATTCAACGCCTCCATCCACACCTCTGTCGGTGCCCAGCCATGGGGGCCTTCAAAAACACGAATGCGATACCGCGCCCCTGCCCTGTCTAGTTTACGCCTGAGCCGGACAAACTCCGGGTAATTGAAATCGGCATCACCCACCGCCGCGAAATAGGCGAATTTCATCGGATGCGGCGGTGCTGCGTCCGGGGGGAACCCGGCGGCATTAGCGATTACCCCGGCCACACAATCGCCGCAACTGAGTGCGACGCTGGTGGCGACGCGAGACCCCCCGGACATCCCCGCGACGTAACGGCGGCGCGGGTCCACTGGCAATCTTAGCTGCGTGTCGTCCCACATTGCGATCGCGGCTTCGCGGGAGCCGCCATCTGGTCCGTTTTTAGAGTTGTTGGAAGCCGCGACGATATATCCAAGTTTCTGCGCTGCTGGACGGACCACTTCGGCCGCAGCCTCGCCCCGCGCCAGTGGATCGAATACGTATATGATTGGCCACTCGCGGTTGGTGGAAAACTGCGCCGGCAAATACAGTGCATAACTCTCCGCGGGGTTCGAACGGCAAACGACCTTGGGATTGATCGCGCCCACGATGATCTGAAGCTGCTCCGTTTGCGCCCGAGCCGGCGCTTGGACCGCAAACAGCAGGAGCACGTAACACAGCAGACGCATCTTGTCAGGCGAGAAACAGACGTAACTGCGAGTCATCAAAGATTTGATCTTGTACTCAGGAGCGTACCCGTGCAACTGCCCGTACCGCGATTATAACCTCCATTCGCATGGCCGTACGAAAGGCTCTGGTAGGTAGTCCAGTCTCGGCGTGGTGGCGAATACAGCCACACGAATGACTTGACCGGTGCAGGTTGTAGGTTTAGAAGCCAGATATGAGGCCTATCTTGCTTGCTTTTGCTGCTCTTGCCCTTACCGCTGCGACTGCCTACACCGAGACCTCGTCCGCCGACCAAATCCTGTTGCAGGCAAAAAACAAAGCCACTGCCGAGCAGAAAACCATTTTCCTGCACTTCGGCGCATCGTGGTGCGGCTGGTGCAAACGGCTTGACGCCTTTCTGGACCGCCCTGACATCAAACCCGTTTTTGAAAAATACTTTGTTCCGGTCAAGCTTGTGGTGCAGGAAAACGATAAACACAAGTCTTTGGAGAATCCGGGAGCTGACGCTCTGCTTCGAAAGCTCGGTGGGCCTGCGGGCTTGCCATATTCGGCGTTCCTGAATGCTAAAGGGGACCTCATCGTTAATTCGAAGCTCGCCGGAAACAACATCGGCTATCCTGGCGAGCCCAACGAAATCGATTATTTCATCGTGATGATGAAGAAAGCTGCCCCCAGGATGTCAGATCAAGACTTAAAAGTGATCGAGACGGCGCTCAGGAGTTTCAAGAGGACATGAAGTAAATCTGGCGGAATGCCGGCGCCCTGGTTGAGAGCGTTAATTGAGCCGAATAACGACGTGGCTTCGATTCGTTGCGAGTTAAGGGTCATTTAAATGAGATTGTGCAAATCGGATTTGGCCCGATATTCGACCAGGAGTCCGAATTACAATCTCATCACTGGCTCCTTTCTGAACCACTTTCAGGGTTGACGGAACCGCCTACCACACAATAGCGGCCTCCGACGGTGTCAGCATTGGCGTCAAAAGACCCGCTCAAGAGCGCGATTTCCGCTCGCCTGAGGGCACGGCAACGCGTGATTGACTGGAGTCGCCCCGGGCGTAACCTCTCATGGGTGAAGGCGAGCCCAATCAAGTCGGCAGTGCAAAAGCAACCATGTGACAAGAGACCAGCCGAGTCCGCGACTTCCGATGATGGAATCGATCTTTCCCTGGTTGAGGAGAGTCTCGCAAAAACCGTCTGGGAACGGATACTGGCAAATGACGATGCCTTGCGTCTGGCCGATTTGCTTCAGGCAGCCATGCTAAGAACCCGTGCAAAACCTTAGCGAACTGACGCCAAGACTCGTTGAGGCACAGGTGGAGTTTGTCTTAATCGGTGGGTTCGCCGCCGTCGCCCACGGAGCGACGCTGGTGACAGTGATGTGCTTGAACTTGCTGCGATTTATTGATTGGGTCGCTTCGTTGCTGGGATATTTGGTCTGATTGAGATGGCCCCCTCGGCGAGGCGGCCCTACCTGCGTTAGAAACATACACCAAAACACCGACAATGTTCGGGGTGCGGGAACCAAAACGCTGGCCGGTTCCTCTTATTACTGGTTCGTCCCTTGTGGTGGGTCAGGTTTTGAATTTCAAGGGGTCTGATGAAGGGGACGATTGCGGCACGATGGACTCCGCGTCAACTCTGCACGCCGCGCTCGCGG
>DATJGF010000174.1:0-5506 GCA_035495315.1 Candidatus Limnocylindrales bacterium | reverse complement strand
CAGCAGCAGCGCACTCCAAAAGCTGGCGCCAGACTATCGCGTTCATAGTCGTTCTCATTCAGCGTAACGATAGATTCGTTTTGCCCAATGTCGGTGTTGGAACAGCCCCCGTGCCAGAGAAACGTAGGCTCCTGCGACCAGGAGACTGCACGTCAGCCAGCGCTCCCAACCCGAGGGAATAAACCACCACAAGCCAGTCACCAGGATGTTAATGAGTGCCATAGGCAGCATGAATTTCCAGGCGAAGTTCATCAGTTGATCCATGCGCAAGCGAGGCAATGTGCCACGAACCCAAATGAATACTCCAATGAGGGCCAGCAGCTTTCCAAAAAACCACACATAAGAAGGGACCCACTCCAAAAAGGAAACCGGGGCATGCCAGCCACCGAGGAACAGCGTGATAGCCAAACCACTGATGGCGAACATACCCACATACTCGCCCAGGAAGAACAGGGCAAACTTAAACCCGGAATACTCGATATAATATCCCGCAATAATCTCGGACTCGCCTTCCGGCAGGTCGAATGGCGACCGGTTCGATTCCGCGGCCGCACCTATCATAAAGAGGATGAACCCCGCCAGGCCCCACGGAGTCAGAACATACCAGTGCGGCAGCCACATCGTGTAGCCGGCCTGGGCATTGACAATCGTAACGGTCGAAAGCGATCCCGCCATCATGATCACCGTCACCGCCGAAAGGATGAGCGGCACTTCGTAGCTGATCATTTGGGCGATCGCCCGCATTGCCCCCAGCAGCGAGTACTTATTGCGACTCGACCATCCGGCCATGAATACCGAGAGCTCCGTCGCGGCGCCAACAGCGAAAAAGAACAACACACCGGCATCCAAATTGATGGCGACCATGTTGCGTCCCATCGGGAGCACCGCCAGGGCGAGAAACACCGGTATCACCAGCACCAGTGGCGCGATAAAATGAACCACCTTATCGGCCACGTCCGGCACCAGGTCCTCTTTGGTCAAAGCCTTCAGCCCGTCGGCCAGTGGCTGTAGGAATCCCCAGGGTCCCACTCGATTAGGCCCAAAGCGGTTTTGAATTCGACCCAGACCTTTGCGTTCGAGAACCGTACTGATCGCGAACAGCGTCGCAAACGTGAAGATTATCGCAGCAACGGAGATAAGTCCCGAAACAAGCGGCTGCCACCCGACCGGCACCCAGGTGACCAGTAGATGTTTCAGATCGACAAAGATTTGATCTATCGACTCAACCATTACGAGCTGGCAAACAAGGGAATCTCCCCCTCCTGCCGGGCTAATTAGGCCTCAAGATTAAGCGGAGCCCAAAGCTCGGCAAGCAATTGTTTTTACTAACCCTTTACAATTATCTGACAACACAAAGGCGTTTCTGGTGAATCCTCGGTCGAGGAATTGGCTGGGAAGCCCTGGCCGGTTCTCCAAACAAAAACAAAAACGCATTTATGAAAAAAATATTATTTCCGGTATCGCTCTTGATGGGCTTCGCCTGCGGGACCTGGCCCGGCCACGCCGCAGTCGGCACCCTCACCGGCCCCTTCACGCATCGCAACCTCCAGCTCTTTCTTATCCACGGACGCACCCAGCTCGAGCAACGGCCTTATGCGACGCTCTCCGAAGCCCTTGCCAAAGGCTATGTCATCATCAAAGAAACCGGTAGCGTGCAGGAACTCAGCATTGTCAACGTGTCGAAAGAAGTCACCGTGTTCGTGCAGGCAGGCGATATTGTCAAAGGTGGGCGCCAGGACCGGACCGTGCGGGATGACCTCATCCTGCCGCCCGATTCCGGCGCGGTGCCATTGCCTGCTTTTTGTGTCGAGCACGGGCGCTGGACCCGAAGAGGGGAGGAAAATGCCGCCGCGTTTTCGGCCAATACCAAGGCGCTCAGTTCTAAACAAGAGAAACTGGCGGCGCGCTATGGGCAGGATCAGTCCGGGGTTTGGGCCGGCGTGGCCGAACAACAATTAAAGCTCAACGACAACGTTTCCCGACTCGCCGGCCGGTCTGTCGATACCCGCAGTTCGGTTTCCGGTAGCAGTTTGCAATTAACTCTCGAGAACAAAGACCTTGACCTCGTGGAAAAAGAATATCTCGAAAAACTGGATTCGATTTTAGATGGTAAAACCGATGTGATTGGCTTTGCCTACGCTATCAATGGAGAAATCAACAGCGCCGAGGTCTATAACAATAAGAAACTGTTTCGCGCCCTTTGGCCTAAACTGTTGGATGCCGCCGTCACCGAAGCCGTCACTGAATGCGATGCAGATCGGCAATTCCCGGCAATGAAGCCTGAGGAAGTGAAAGCATTTTTCGAGAGAGCAGTTTCCGGCTCGGTAGCCGAGCGGCGCGTTTGGCAGAGCACACGAGTCAAGACCTACACCTCGCCGACCACTGTCTTGTTCGAAACACTCGACCTCGACGCTGACAGCGTCTGGATTCACAAAAGTTTCATCAACAAAGGTCAGGAAAAAGTCGTAGTGCCCCTGGACCGTAATTCGCGGGATGATGGCCAGCAGTTGCAGCAGCGCCGAGTGCGGTAGTTCGGGCAGCCGCGGCAGTTCTGAAACGGGTTGCGAAACCTAGTCCGCGTCCGAGTGAACTGGGAGAATTGGCGACAACGCCTCACCCAACATTGCAACTGGTAGCCGGAAATCTACTGCATGCGAAAATTTTTGCCGGGGACCCAAAAAAATGTTGACGGGTTCGCTGGGGAGAGGAGGCCTTTTCACACCGCGGTTCATGGGATGGGGCTGCTTCGATTTGAAGGACAGGAGGGAGGGGGGTGTATTTGGGGGTCTGGGCGTGCTAACACTGTAACAATCTTCATTTTACCATGTGATTTTTGGGGTCGACCCGTGCCAAACGCGGGATTCATTCAGCTTGTAGCGTTGGACTGGACAGGTCACCATCACTGGATGAGCCGCATGGATGCAAAGGCGCTGCGCCCACGAATATTCTCTCGGCCGCGCCCCTGCCACCACATCAGTCGTTTTATACTCCGCATCCCCCAATGCCTGCTGTTGGCCCTCCTATTTTTCGCAATCCAACTCTCGATGATCGCCAGCGACTTCTGCGCCGTCTGCGGCACCCTGCCCTCGGGCAGCATTTACCTGATGACTGACGCCGTAACCGCAGAAAAAGTAACTGTCTGCACAAATTGCGCCGCCATATATCCCAATTGCTATTTGTGCAGTTTGCCTGCCAACACCAACTCCACCGGATTTGTGCGACTCCCCGACGAGCGCTCACTTTGTGCCCGCGACGCGAAGACCGCAGTTTTGGACGAAGACGAGGCAATACGAGTCTGCCGTGAAGTCCGCGACGAACTGGACCGCGTTTTATGGAGGTTCATGAGTTTTCCAGAGACCAACGTGGTGTTGGCCGTTGTGGATCGAGTGCATTTGATGGACCTCTTTAAATTGGCCGGCAACGATTATCATTGCCCCAATGTTTTGGGATATACGCAGGCCAGTACGAACCATAGCCGCATTGAGTATCGGATTAGCCTGATGAGCGGCCTGCTGCCGGGTTGGTTTCGGGCTACCTGCGCGCACGAATACACCCATACCTGGGTTCATCAGCACCTCTCAGCTCATCGCAAAGAGACTTTCGGTCGCGATGCCGAAGAAGGTTTCTGCGAGCTGATTGCCTATATGCTCATGGACGCCCAACATGATGAAGCTCAGAAAGCGAGGATCCTTCGCAATCCCTACACGCGCGGCCAAATCGATCTCTTCGTCGCCGCGCGAGACCGCTACGGATTCAATGACGTCCTGGATTGGGTTCAGTACGGTGCTGACGCCAGTCTCAACGCCAATGATCCCTCTCGCGTTCGCAAACTTGAAATCCCGGCTCCAT
Organism: Candidatus Limnocylindrales bacterium; assembly: GCA_035495315.1. Taxonomy (GTDB): domain Bacteria; phylum Verrucomicrobiota; class Verrucomicrobiia; order Limisphaerales; family UBA8199; genus DATJGF01. The sequence continues at coordinate 1,657 of DATJGF010000174.1, read as the reverse complement.
CAGCCATCTCCACCGTGAATTTTGCAGCTTCCAACCCCGAACCGCGACGCGCTCCGACGTCTCTGGAGCTCAAAGCGGTTTTCTGGAACCCATCGAAGCCTGTTGCCATCATCAACAATTATAGCTTCACCCCCTTGCAGGAGGCGACCGTCCCCCTGGCCGGCAGCAACATTACCGTGCGCTGCCTGAGCATCCGCCCTGACGCGGTCACCATTCGCATTGCCGGCTCGCCGCGCGATCAGACACTGCATCTGAAGCGATAGCATTGGGCCGAGTTCAGGAATCGTCATCAGCAGACTGGCCCAACTGCCTTTCCCGGCGGGGACATTCGGGTTGAGGAGGCTTGGCGCATGATGTGGAATTCTTCCATGAAAAATGAAACGTATCCACTAGCCATGCCGAATGACTTGCTTGATGAGGTTCGAAAAACTGCCAAGGCAACCGGTTTGTCAATGGCCGATGCGATGCGTCAGAGCATGAAATTAGGCCTTCCGAGGTTGCGGGAGCAACTGTCGACGGTTTCTCTAAAGCCTTTCACGCCGACCGAAATAAAGGCTGCTTTCAAGAAAGATAAGGAGTGGGAAGCCTTCGAATCCGCGATGACGAATGTCCCGATCTCACCTCCGGAAGAATGAATGCCTGGGAGATCTGGAGTTATCAGCCGCCAGGGTGGCCCGCGGCCCATCCTGCGGTCATCGTCTCCCATCCGGCACGCGTCCCAAATAAACCGGACGTCACAGTGGTGATGGGTGCTTCGCAGCGCGCGACCAGACCTCTCGAGCCTCATGAAGTGGTTTGGATGCAGCAGACGGACTCAATTGGCCAACGCTATGCAAGTGCGACCTCCTCTATGCGGTCAAGAAGTCCACGCTTACGGATTTCCGAGGAGTGGTCAGTCCAAAACGCAAAAGACAAATCATTGCGACAATCAACCGAGCTAATGGATGGGTTTGAGTATACCCTGCAGGTGGTGCTGAACGGCGCCATCACAAAACCCACCCAGTCCGGTACTGGCGATGGATGAACCGATCGGCTTCGGGAGCGTTCATTGCCCTAAGGCTGTTAGGATCCCATTGAAGTTTCTTTCCCGCGCGGTAGGCGACATTACCGAGGTGATTGGCTTCGGTAAGCCAGCCGGAGTACTCGAAATTGGCGCTGGTTGGTCCGCCGGTTTTGCAAGCCTGCAGCCACTCGGCATGGTGCCCGGGAGAGGGAGGCAGCGTCGGGGCAGGTCGTTGAAACCCAGCGAATTCTTTCTCCGGCAACAGCGTGTGTTTGCCATAGTCCGCCAGCAGCATGCCCTTGGCGCCGATGAACAGGCACCCGCTGTCCCATTGCGGAATCGCGCCGCTCTTCCAAACCTCGGGTTTGTTCTCGCCCTGGTGCCACGTCAGTTTTAACCGTGGCATCTCGCCACGAGCGGCATACTCGTACGTTGCGCTCATTGACGCCGGAGCAATTTCCGGGTGCGGTGGCGGACCGCTAGCCTCAACCGTCAATGGGGCCTGCAACTTCAGCGCCCAGAACGGCAGATCGTTCCAATGACTACCGAGGTCGCTCATCGTGCCATTGCCGAAATCCCACCAGCGATACCACTTCGGCCCGGGAAAATACACAGAATGGAATGGGCGCTGGGGCGCTGGGCCGAGCCAAAGGT
>DATJGF010000173.1:0-111102 GCA_035495315.1 Candidatus Limnocylindrales bacterium | reverse complement strand
TTCTCATGCTTGCTCATCCAGTGGGCAAGCGCAGCGTAGTCACACTACCGTAACACCGTCAACCCACATCAACGGACTAATTTAGCGTATGTCCTAAACTAGCGCCAATCAGTTGCCCAAAGTTGCCCAAGATCGCCCTATTTGAGAGGATTCGACCGGATTGGGGAGGATTGCCAGCGAGGGCTCACAAAGTGTGAACTGACACGGTATTTACGGGTATTTCCTTGCTTTTCAAGGTGGTGGGTTGGGAGGGACTCGAACCCTCGACCAACGGCTTAAAAGGCCGCTGCTCTACCGACTGAGCTACCAACCCACGCGAGCACGGCTGCTGCGAAGTGCGCCACGCGACAAAGCCGCCAAAGGTCGTCCGACGTGGTGAAACCTCGGAACTCGGCTGACCGGCGGTTGCTGCCGAAGCGAGGCGTGCACTATACGCGTGTCGGCAGCAAAATCAACAGGACAGACGGTACAAGCAGCATTGGTTGAAAGCAAGAGATCAGGAAAGGGTCTTGTTGCAAAGGTTGCGATCTCGCAGGTCTCCCAGGACTCGACATTGGGCGATAGGGGATAGCGGGGTTCCAAAAAGTTAGAGGACCCCGTGCTCGGGGAGAGAGGCTGAGTTTGTAGTGCGTGGGGCCTGTGCTCCCGGAGAGGAACTCCAATCGATCCCGACTTTTCGGAATTCGTCATGGATGACATCGAGGTCCCAGACCTGAAGCCGTCGTGAATCGACACTGACAGCGAAGAAGCGGCCGTCTCGGCTCACCGCCAGCGGAAGCATGCCTGGCGGCAAAGGCAGCAGGGGTGTGATCGTGCGTGCGTCGTAAAGTGCGGCGGTTCGATAGTCCCTGGTCAGCCACAATGCCGTCGTATCCGGAGTATAGAGCACATTTATGAAATTAGTTAGTTCGCGAGTGCGCTGCCATGTTGCCGTGCTAAAGAATTCGATGTCATTGGCGCAAGCTACGGCGAGTTCATCGCCGAGCGGTGAGAATTCGAAGGTTCCGATGCTGAACCGGGTGTTTAATTCGGCAACTCGCTGCAAGCTGGGCAACCCATAAAGTTCGAGAGTGGAATCGTATGGGCGGAAGACGCCCAGCCAGCGGCCGCTGGGGCAAAGGCCATTGACACCGCTGAGGGTTGTTTTCCACGCGTTGTTATCGAGGGACAAGCGATCGGTTTCCAAAACTTGAGAGCCTTTGATGGTGGTAAAAGCGAGCAAGTTGGACGCTACGGCAAGCGAGGTGAAGTCCGCGGGTTTATGCAGGAGAAGGCGCTCAAGGCGTGGAGGCATATCCGGGGCGGTCGGAGGCGTGATTTGCCAACGGAAGCAGTTCAGATCGCTGCTGGCAAAAAGCTCGCGTCCGTCGGTTGAAAAATAGAGGCGCGTGTTAGCGCCTTCGGGCAGGATAGCTCCAGGACCATTGCTGGTTAGATCCCAAAGGCCAAGCCGCTCCTGACCGGGAGCGGCCAACCAATGGCCGTCGGGAGAAAAAAGGGCCCGGCGCAAGCGGCCGCCGAGGTCTTCGTTAAATTCCCGAAGGCTTGAAGGCCGTTCGAACGAGTACAGCCGCACGAACCCTTTATTGGCAATCGAGCATTGATGACCATCGGCACTGATCTGGGGGATGAAGCTGTTGAGGTTGATGGTAAAGACCTCGGACATCGTGTTCAGGTCCCAGCAAATCATCTCGCGCTCCCAGCCGCCGCTGATGAGATAACGCCCATCTGGGGTGAAGGCTGTCAAAACGGCTTGAGCTTTATGGCGGCCTATAAGGCGCAATTTGCCGGTGCGGGCATCGAAGAGGTGGACTGAGCCCCCGAAGTCAGGAATGGCAATAAACGCGCCTTTGGGATCCCACTGTATCCAGTTGAGTCGGTCATTGAAATGTTGGGAAGCAAGCGGCGAACCGTTGGTAGACACGTTGATCGTCAGAGCCCATCCGCCGGCCTCTTCGTAACAGGCGGCCAAGCGTTCGCCATCCGGCGCAATCGTGATGAAATTCGGAGTGTGATCCAATTCGACCCTGTTCAGGAGCAGGCCGGTTTTAAGATCGCAGGTATCGAGGAGGGTTCGAGTTGTGGCCACCGTGATAAGGGGCAGGGTGGGGTGGAAATCAAAGGCACCGTAAGGCGTGTTGGTCAACAGCATCACACGTTTTGACGCCGGGACATCCCAAACTTCGACGTCGGCGTTTTCTTGAATCTGTTCGCGGTCTCGTTTGACCGCGAGGAAACGGCCATCGGGACTCCATTTGGCGACGAATGCTGATTCGCTGGCGCAGGCCGGAAGTGTTTGCAGCAGCCGGGTGTCGGTGGTGGAGCGAATTTCGACGGGGCCGGTTCTACTGCAAACCGCGATGCGTTCGAACTTTGGATCCAGCTGGACGAGTGTAGCGTCTGAGGCCAGCACCAGCTCCCGTTCGAAGCGCAAATCGGGGAGTGCAAGCGCGCGCAGAGCTTCTCGTCGGAGTTCAACTGCGTTAGTGATTGCCGCAGCCCGGCTGAGCGCTTCAAGCGCGCGAACGCGATGTCCCACCTCACCGCTGTGGACGGCGGTGCGAGCCTGTTCGAAGAGGGCAGAATAAAGCTGTTGACGGGCTTCCTGCTCCGCCGCTTCGGCGCGGCGTCGCAATGCCAGTTCGGTGTCGGCTCTCTGTCGTGACTGGAGTTCGCGACTCTGGGCCTGCAATGCTTCGCGGCGGGCAAACCAAACGGCGGTCAGTGCCAGCAAGACTAAGACGCAGGCCGCCATCGCGAATTGCTTGAGCCAGGCGAGGTGGCGTTCCTGTTTGCGAACTTTGCGCAGGCTATGTCCGGCGAGGAATAACTTGAGATCGGCAGCCAATTCAGCGGCGGTGAAATAGCGTTGGTCTGGATTCGGGGCGCAGGCCCGGGTGATGACCTCATTCAACTCCAGGAGGGCCTCTCGCTCAGGCAATTGGGTGAGGTCAGGTGGCAGTTGTGGGAACTCCAACCTGTCGCGGCCGCTAGCCAGTTCGTAGAGCAGTTTTCCCAGTCCGTACAGGTCGGCCCGGGGTGTGCCCGGCCCTTCGGGAGGGATAAATCCTTCGGTGCCGACAAAGCTGCGAGAGTCGCCGGCCCCGGTGACTAAGCCGATGTCAGCGAGCTTTGGCTGGCCACCGACGAAGATGACGTTACTGGGTTTGATATCACGATGGACCAGCCCCTGTGAGTGCAGATGGTCGAGCGCACCGGCCAGTTGAAGAGTAAGACCGGCTGCCTCAACTGGGCGGAGACGACGCCGACCCGCGACGTCAGACCGTAAGGTGCGGGGCACGTAAGGGACACCTTTAGCTTGCACCGGGTTCGGGTTGGATTCCTGGCCTCGTTTGCCCCCTCGGGAGGTGGACGGGGCTGTGGGCGGAGATTGGCCTTTAGGGGAAAATGCGTCGGCCAATTCCATGACGTAGTAGAAATAACCGTCCTCGTCGTTTCGGCCGACGTGGAGAATCGCGACCAATCCTTGATGCGTACGAGAGACCGGCTCATACCTTAGAATGCCGTGGAATTCGCGTTGAAAGGGGCGCTCTTCATCGAAGCGGTCGCGATAGACGACTTTAACCGCGCGTAATGATCCAAGGGTGCTGCGGGCCAGCCAGACGTCGCCGTAGGCCCCGGTGCCAATTCGTTGCAGGACGACGTGATCAGGAATGGAAGGGACTGAAGGCTGTGGGCAAGGGTTTTCAAGCCTCTTTTCGAGCACAGCACGCATAGCCGCCCCGGCGGTCGCGGCAGGGGTTTCCAACCCGCTTGGTTGCTGCTCAGGAAGCTTACCAGTCATGGGATTTGGTTCTGAGTTCGCTGTGCAGGGGAGAATCTTTCAATTGAGCCGTATTTTCTTCCAGTGAAGTGATTGCACGGGCTCGCTAACCAGTTTTGATTTAAGTCTCTCACCGAAAGCTCCAAGGTCAGGGCTGCCGGATTCAGGAACGTGAAGAGCGCCCCATTTCTCTATCCAGTTCGGCGACGACACGCTTTACCGCAAGGCCAACGCGGTGTTTCGCCAAATAGACCTGAGCTGCGCTGAGGCCGAGCATCCGAGCCACTTCAGCGGCCGCCACATTTTGCAGCACGCAGTAATCGAAGACCTGATAGTGCTTAGGGCTGCAGCGTTGACGGACGCGCGCCAAAGCGGCTTGGAGCAGGGTCTCTCGCCATTCCGATTCCCAAGCCGCGTCGATCTGCGCGTCGGGTCCAGGGGCGGAAGCATGGGCTATTTCCAAGGCCACTGCTTCGGCGGGGGTAGCTACTGGAGCAGTGCGGTAAAGGCGCCGCAAATGATCGTGAATTCGCCGGCGAGTGATCACCAACAACCATTGCTTGAAAGAGCCTTTTGAGGGATCATACCGGAATTCCGGAATTTTTCGCGCAACGGCAATGACGGTGTCCTGGACGACGTCCTGGGCATCCGAGTCGGCCAGGCCGGCTTTACGGGCGACGTTATAGATAAGGCGCCAGTAGGTATCAAAAAAGACGCGCCAACTGGCATCGTCGCCGAGATCACGCAGGCGATTGAGCAAGGTGCGGCGGGTGGGGAGGCTGTCAGCATCGATGGCCGCCAGCTCCAAGGGGAATGGCATTTCCAGGTTCACTTAATGGATTGCATTAGCTTACCTCGCACTGGGCGCGGCGGCAAGCTGGGTTAGGCACGGGGTCTTGGGTCAGTAGAAGTACGGAGGCGCGAAGCCGAAAAGAAGTTTTACTTTGACTTGAAAGATTTTGCGCTCGAGTGCGAACTCAGTAAGTGAACCCAAACACTTGAGTGTGCGCGAAATGATAAATTCTCGCCTTGTTCCTGTTGTGGTTGCATTCGGCCTGGGATTGGGTGTGGTGGCTCGCGCCGACGGCATACCGGAACCGAGTTTGATCCTCTACGGTGTAATCAGTGATACATCATCAGGTGGGAGCCGGGTCAGTTTTGGAAGCCTCACCTGGACTTTTAGGCCTGTGGGGGGCGGGGCGGTGGTCGTAGCAACGGGTGTTTTGACCAACATCAACGACCAATTCTCTTACGTCCTGCGCGTGCCTTGCGAGACTCCGCTGCCCGCGATTCCGGCTTCGACGAACACATTGCAACTGGCCTCCTCGCCGACGCTGTATGACCGCTCGCAGGTGACGGTGCAAGGCGTGGCGGCGAGCTTTGCCATACCGAGCCTGACCAATCTGACATTGACCTCAACCGATCGGGGAAAAATCGAACGCATTGACCTGACGGTAAATCTGAACCTGGGCGAGGTGTTGCCGGATGCATGGCAAATGCAATATTTCGGGCATCTGAATGTACCTCCGGACGATGACCCCGACCACGATGGGTTGACCAATTGGCAGGAATACCGAGCCGGCACAGATCCGACGGATCCTCAATCTCGTTTTGTTATTCTCAGAGTGACTTCGAGCGCAAGCGGCTCAAGTGTCCAATGGTCGAGCGTGCAAGGCAAGTTCTACACCGTTCAGCGATCACCGGATTTACTGAATGGTTTTAATGATTTGCAGGTGCACATTCCAGCTACGGCCCCGCTTAATTTGTTTCAGGATTCCACCGCCGGCGCTGGCACTGGCCATAACTTCTACCGGATCCGAGTGGAATGATGAAACGAGTATGGTCCAGAACCGTCCGTGGAGTGATAGTGCTGGGGGTGGCGTTAATCTGCCTGGCCGGTGCCGTCGACCAGGCGTTCGGGCAGTGGGCGACGCAAACGATTGCGTTGAATTCCGGGTGGAACGCAGTTTACCTGGAAGTGCAGCCCGCCAACGATGATTGCGACGTGGTCTTTGCTGGGATCCCGGTGGAGAGTGTGTGGGCCTGGAATCGGCGCTTTTCGACGGTACAATTCATTCAGGACGCCAATCAATTGGTGGCTGGACAGCAGGATTGGCTGACATACTTCCCGCCTGATAACGCGGCGCGAGCTACGCGAAATCTCTTCGCGCTGCAAGCCGGGCGACCTTATTTAATCAAGCTCAAGACGGGCAGCCCGGCGACGGCTTGGAACATTAAAGGACAACCTTCGACTCGACGCATAGATTGGCTACCCGATTCACTGAATTTAGTTGGCTTTTCCATCGGGACTGGACCTGCACCCACATTTCAAGACTTTTTCTCAGGTTCGCCTGCGCACGCGGGCCAGGCAGTTTATCGATTAAATTCGTTGGGGCAATGGGGGTTGGTTTCTTCACCGGCGACCACCGCGCTGCGCGCGGGAGAATCCTTTTGGATTTATTGCAAGGGGGCTTCGACCTTTTCAGGCCCGGTCCAGATCACGTTGGACCAAAGTGGGGGTCTGCTGTATGCGCGGAGGCTTACCGAACAAACGGTGCGGCTGAAGAATACCTCCACATCGGTTCGCACTTTAACGCTTCAGCTGTTGGCCTCACAAACACCACCGACGACCAATTCCCCGTTGCTGGCGGGGTCGGTCCCTCTCTCGTATTATCAGAACGACGCCACCAACCACCAGTTCGGTTGGATCAGTTTGCCCAGTCAGTTACAAAAGGTGCTGCAACCCGGCGAAGAATGGGTTCTGCGCCTCGAAGTCAATCGGCCGCAAATGACACTTTATGTGCCGCCTACAAATAATCCTGGGGTTTTGTACCAAAGTTTACTGCAAGTCCTGGATGATAAAGGAGTGCGTTTTGTGGTGCCCGTTACTGCGCAAGGATTAACGGATTATTCTTCGACCATTACATCAGGGGTGTCGCCACAAACAAGCACGGTAGCTAATCCCTGGACCGGGTTATGGGTGGGGAGCGCCGTGATCAATCGTGTGAGCCAGCCGGCGAGCATCTCCTCGCCGACTACCCCATTGCCGGTAGGGACGCCACTGCAATTTCGGCTCCTGGTGCACGTTGATGGCAATGGGAACGCCCGTTTGCTTCAGAAAGTTTTGGAAATGTTTAAGGAGGGAACGTTGAAGCCGGATCCCAACAATCCGACGAACAACATTGTGGATCAACCCGGTCATTATGTGCTGATAACGGACGACGCGTTGATCCCACAATTTAGCGGCGCGGCTTTGCGCGACGGGACCCTCGTCGGCCGGCGCCTAAGCTCCGCTGCGTTCGGTTTTGGCAAGACCATTTCGATGGTGGGAAATGGCGATTTCGGGTCGGCCACTTTTACCTGCCAGGTAACTTTGGATTACGATGATCGAGTCAATCCATTCAAACACCGTTACCATCCGGACCACGACAATTTAGACGCACAGTTCGCGACCAAACTGCCCGAAGGCGCCGAATCCTTCACAGTGAGTCGGCAAATCGAGTTGGACTTCACGGCGCAGGATCCGGAGAACCTGAGCATTGCTGGTTGGGGCGACAATCAGTTGGGCGGCAATTACAAGGAAACCATTTCGGGTCTGCACAACAAACCGATCTACGTCAGTGGCACTTTTCGACTGAGTCGGGCATCAACGATCGGAGTTTTGAATGACGGCCTGGATAACGTCTCACAATGAAAGTTCAAACCATGAAGAGGATAATTCAGTGGATCGGGCTAACCTTGGTCCTGGTTGGCGCAATGTCAGCGCTGGCGCAATCGGTGCCACAATTCATCAATTATCAAGGGCAGTTACTCGACAGCACTGGCACGCCGTTGACCAACGGCGATTACGTCATTGAGGTGCGCCTGTTCGGATTTGAGTCGGGCGGCACCGCGCTTTGGGGCCCGCAGGTGTTCAATGGACAAAGCGGCACTGGGTTCGCGCAGAAAGTCGCAGTCGTTCAGGGCCGTTTCAATATGGTAGTAGGTCCACAGGATACTAATGGCCAGAACCTGTCGGGGGTCTTTGCGGCCAATGCGAATGTGTTTATCGAAATCAAGGTCGGCACGGGCAATCCGATTTCACCACGGCAGCAGATCCTCAGTTCACCGTTTGCGCTTAGCGCGGCGAATGCGGCGAATGCTCAAAATGCGGTTAACGCTCAGAATGCAACCACGGCGCAGAACGCAGTCAATGCCCAGAACGCAACTACGGCTCAGAACGCAGCCAACGCCGACAATGCGACCACTGCCCAAAACGCAGTCAACGCGCAAAACGCGGTGAATGCGCAGAATGCGGTCAACGCGCAAAACGCTACCAACGCAAACTCGGCCACCACCGCGCAGTATGCCGCCACCGCAGGCACTTCGACCTATCTCAATGGCTATAACTGGAACAATATTTTCAGCAGCGGAGATCCGAATTTTGGCACGCTAAGTGTCGCCAATGCGACGGTCCGCGGCAATTCGACGGTTCAAGGCAATTTGTTGGTGCAAAACGACATACAGATGGGGACCAGCAGTTCCGATTATCAACATTTCACGATCGGCGGCGGCAACGTTTATGGTTATCTCTACGGCTCTTTTCCGGCGCTCGGGGATGGAATTCACCTGGGCTACAACTATTACTGGGACGCCTTTGGAGGTGGCCATATTGTTGCTAGTGACGGCCCGACCTCGCGTCTGACTGTCGGCTACGGCTTTGTGGCGGCGTACGTTGGAGGAGTTGGGGCCTCGCCAAGTACGATCCGGATTAACGCAACGACGAGTGGGGTTACGGTATACGGTACGTTCAACAATAGCAGTGATCGGGAGGTAAAGCAGGACTTTGGACCGGTCAGTCCGCGGGAGATTCTGGAAAAAGTGGTTCACTTGCCGTTAAGCGAATGGAGTTATAAGAGCGATCCCTCGACGCGGCACATCGGACCGATGGGGCAGGACTTTCATGCTCTGTTCAACATCGGCACGGATGAGAAGCACATCGCCCCGATTGATGAGGGAGGTATTGCTTTTGCAGCGATTCAGGCGCTGAACGACAAGCTTGAACAAAAGGAGAGCCGAATCCGCGAGTTAGAAGGCCGACTCGAGAGGCTTGAAGGTCTGGTGCGCAAACAGCGTAAGGCTGACTGACGACTGAGCCTGCTATTAAGGACGTGACAAAACCACTCCATAACAGAAGCCGATTTAGCCGACCTTCGGCCCTCTGGTGGCTGGTCGTCTCATTGTGTGCTTTGGGTGCGCAAGCGACGCTGGCCCAAGACGCGACCACCCTGGCGCCCTATGGTTTCCAAAATAAACTTTATGTACCCAGCCCGGGGCCAATTCCAGGACTGACTCAGTCTCCGCAACCCAAGTCCATTGCGATTTTTGGCGGCAATGTGGGTCCGGCCGGCGTGGCAGCAACCCCAAATAATGGCACTTATTACCTGGTCCAATCCGGTTTTGGTCAACCGGCAGCTGAACCGCGGCAACCGGACTTTTTTATTGGCGAGGAGATTACACCGGATCCAGCGTTGCTGGCGGATTTAACAAAGCCGCCGGTGATTAATCCTCCGGTGAAGGCGTTTTATGTGGCCGATGTGCACAAGGTTTTCGCCAGCGAGGCAGGGTTCGTGCAGATTACCTGGACGAGGACCAATAACAGTGCGGCCGGTCCGGTGGAGTACTTGATCGATCGTCTGCCGGTGCGCACGCCAATGGCGGTATATCACACACACAATCCGACCCCGGATCCGGGGTCGGATTTCACGGCCAGTCCCTTGCCGCCGCCGCAGACTAAAGCCCCGGTGGTGGATGTTTCTAGTGTACAGCAAATCATTTTCCATTGGAACACGCAGCTGCCTTTAGACACCACGACTCCGTATTTCATCAGGACTCCAGCGGGGACTCTGTACGCGAAGGATAAAACGGGTCTCATTCTGCTCGAATATCGCGAAAACGGGGCATTCATTGGGATCGAAATTGTGGAACTGCGCTCGAACCTGATCCCGGATGGTCCGCCGACACTTGCTAACATTGGTTTTCAGCTTACTCCGTTTACACCGGCGCCAAGCGCTGTGCCGCCGATCGCGACGTCTGGATTAGGTAGTGGCGGGAGTCAATTCCTTTATCAACATGCGAACCAAGCCTCGAGCCAATTTGGGTCGCTCTGGGCCATCCGGAAGACCACGAATCCTTCAGACATCGAGGTGTATTGGATGAGCCGCAGCCTGAAGAATGTAGCGTGGCCGTACGAGCTGCACCATTATACCGCGGACTGGCCAACCGACCCGGCGAAGTACCAGCTATATGTGCGGGGTGTCGGGAACGTTCTTGGGCCTGATGTTAAAATCCCGGCCGGGCTTGTGGCTACGTTGATGCCGTTCCAGGAACCGACTGGACATGCCACTCCGATTCTCAATGGAGCTTTTTCGACGATAGCAGCCGGGCTTTCGCTTTTAAAATATGATTCTTCCAACGATGTGAGTTTCCAGGTGGTGCGCTCGGTTTTACACAACGATCCGATTCTCTTTCCCTCCGGCACGAACCAGACGTTTGGCGCAACGATCGGGCAGGAGATTGTGGAACCCAACCATCAGGGACCGCGGCCGGGGTACATTTACGCGCCGGAGGGCAATCGCTACGATTGGGAAATCTACGACGGGAATGCTGCGGATCCAGCGGAGTTTCAGACGCAGCAGATCTTTGCAGTAAACACAGGGTTGCTGGAGGTTTGGTGGTCAACTCTCAACCAAAACGTGCAATGGCCTTCATTTGTGAAGCGCTACGTGGCCGGCTGGCCGGGAAGCTCTCCACATCTCGTAATTGCCAGTTTAAGGGGTGGAGGACCAATCGATCCGGCGACTCATCAGAACTATCGCCTGTATTATCAGAATAATCCAAGCCTGCCGGGTTTTAACCCGAACGATGAGCACGCCCTCATTACTGATGGTGGCCAGGGGCAGGCAGTGTTCGCGCTGCGCGATGATTTAGGCTCGGCGGCGACCTCGCTGCCGTACTGCTTACTGAAGTATCGCGATCCGGCTGCCGCTCTGCAGTGGAAATACATCGTATACAAAGTCGTTGCCGAGGAGGCACCTTACTTCTTCAATTATTCCGGGACCGCCGGAACGTTGATTCAACCGCCGTTCCCTCTGAGCATTCTTCAGCTTTGCCCGGCCTCGGTGGGTGTATCCGGTCCGTATTGGCAGGACCGAAAGCTTGGGTTCTGGGCGCGTGCCGCCGGCGACAATGGGGGCCCGGCGCAGATTGTGATGCACTATTTTTATCCGGCGCAACTGAGCTTTTTCTTCCCGAACACAAATCCGCCAGCGGGGACTTGTACGCCCTGGCTGGATCGACGGCCCGGCGGAACGCCAGGTATCCCGACGGACATCACTTACACAGTGAATTGGCCGAGCAACGCGCCGGTATTGCATGTAGGAGAGACACTGGTGTCGCCAAAGAATGGGTTGCCGGATATCAGCCTGCAGAGCAGCGCCGAAATTGTTTACCAGCAATCGATTGCCGTGGGCCACGGCCCGAGCATCAAACTCATCGATCCTACCAGGGAATATCAGACCGACCTTGCCCAGTTGCCGGCGGACGCGAAAACCATTTTACAGAACGGAGTTAATTACTTCCCCGACCTGCCCCCGCAATTGCGCAGCCGTTTTTATTACAACGGTTCGACTCACAAATTGAAATTCAAGGGGCAATTTATTCAGCCGCCGCTTGGACAGTACTACTTGTTGCTGAACGTGATTACAGCGCGAGAACTAACCACATTACTGAATCTAAGCACGGATGCTTCGTTTCGATCGGCGGTCAATGCGCTGGCACTGCTTACGGCAAATGTCACGGAGGTGCCGCCAACGTCAACTGGTTTTGATAGTATGGCGCTGACGGCCGGTGGGGCTCAGGGGCCGGGTTTTGTGACATTAGCTTTCGGCAATAACCCGAATTTAAGTCCTCCCGCTGCGCCGATTAGCCTTTCTGTGATCCAGGTGAGTTGTCCCAGTTATCAAGGTCAAATCGAGGTAATTAATTCAGACAACCCCTTCGATGAAAAGCTGACGCTGCGGCACAGTGGTGATTTTGGCGGCCAAGCCGACTCTTACATTTTCGAATGGCGAACATTGCCGCCCAATAACGGGCCACCGAGCACCCCGCCGGATCAATGGAATCTCTTCACACCGACGCCCAGCAGCGGGCAGGGAGCATTGGACATAACGATTCAAGGGGCAGGTTTGTTTACGTTGAGCGACAACTATTTCATCTGTCGTTATCGGCCCGCAAGTTCCCCGCTCTGCACGACGGCATCCAACACGCAAGGGTGGAGTGACTGGACTACTCCGATGTTGGCGGAGGGTTGGATCAAGCGTGTGGTCAACGCGATAGGGCCGTTTGAACAGCGAGTACAATCGTATACCAATAGCGGCCAGGTAAATACTATTGTCAGCATGATCAGCCAGGCCGGCAAGCCCTACATGGGCGATGTGCCATTAGATCAGAACGCGGCCAATCAAATGGGTTTGATTCAGATTTATGAAACCGTTTTGCGTCGGGGCGAGAGCCTCAGCATCGACGGCCTGCCGGCCGTTAATTATGGGCCGGCCAACGACGCGTTGCTACTGGCCGCCGGTCGATTGGCGGATCTTTACATGTTACTGGGGAATGAAGCCTATGCCGATGCGGCGGACCCGACGATCGCATTTGGGACCGATGACACAGTCTATGGGCCGATGGCTACTTCCATTCACTGTTTCATGAACCAGACCGCGACGTTAATGGAGGAGGAATTGGATCTGCTTAGGGGGCGGGATGACTCGAAGCCACCAGGGACAAAGAACCAGCCTGTGTTCAATCGTCTGGTCTGGAATTTCACCAAGAGTCTGGATGGAGGAGAAGTAGCGTATGCGCTCAACTATAATATCCGCAACCAAAACGGCGATGTCGCCGGCACGATCAGTGAGGCAGATGCGGCACTGCTCTATCCGCAAGGGCATGGCGACGCCTGGGGCCATTATCTGAGTGCGATTAAAGGATATTATCATCTGCTGCGGAATCCGAATTTCACCTGGGTTCCCAGGTCGGAAGAAGTGATTGTAGGCGGTTTAGGCGTTTCGGTGGATTATTTTGACGAACGCAAATTTGCCGTGGCGGCGGCGGCGCGAGCGCAGGCAGGAGCTGAAATCGTCAGCCTGACTTACCGGAATGCGTACGTGGAGGATCCCGCCGGGCAGTGGCAAGGTTATCAGGATTCGAATACTAATCGCGCCTGGGGCCTGGCTGAGTGGGGTAGCCGGGTGGGGCAGGGAGCTTATTTTGATTGGGTTGCCGGTAACGCGCTGTTGCCGGATCAGGACCCTGACCCTACCCACACCGGAGTGCAGAAGATCGATCGCACAACGGTTTCAGAGCTGGGCAATATTGTGTCGGCTTTCAACGATGTTCAGGCGAAGTTGGACACGGCCGACGCCGGTTTAAACCCGCTTGGCCTGGCGAAGAATGTCGTGCCATTCGACATCGACCCAAATCTCATTGCGCAGGGCAAAACACATTTCGAGCAGATTTACGATCGAGCCGTGATTGCGATGAACAATGCGATTTCGGTATTTAACCGAGCGAACAAATCGACTCAACTGCTGCGACAACAAGCCGATGACATTGCCAAGTTCCAACAGACTGTCACGGACTCGGAAGCAGACTTCAACAGTCGGCTAATCGAAGTGTTTGGCTATCCTTACCCGGATGATATAGGGCCGACGGGCGCGTATCCGACAGGGTACAATGGACCTGACATCTATCATTTCGATTATGTTGATACGACGCAACTGGTTGGCGATACATCGCCGCCGACCCAGACCTTTACGATCACCATCACGGAAAACACGATCGCACCGAGTGGACAGCTCATTACCACCAGCAACAAAGTGCCCTTCTCGCTCTCGACCCAGGTGCTGGGTCTAGTCAAACCGGCCAGTTGGGTCAGTGGTCCGCGACAGGCACCCGGGGAGATACAAATGGCGCGGTCCGACCTGCTGCAGACCTACGGACGTTTTCAGAAAGCGTTAACGGACTACAACAATTTAGTTGCTCAAATCGAAGATTTTAGCGCCCTCATCAAGCTCAAAACCGGCGTGAATGCCGAGCAATTGCAGATCATGATGCAGAATGAGGATAAGCAAATCTCACTTAATGATGATATTCTGCAGGCCAAGCAAACGGAGAATGACTACCTGGGCATCTCAAAAGCGATCCTGACGATTGGCGAAGCTACCGCGGAAGCTCTGCCGAAAGAGGAAGGCTTCTCCATCGATGCGTTCGCCGTGGTGCGCGGGGCGATCAGGTTGGAGGCGGCGCTCGGTGCTCATGAATTTGATGAATTGGCTTTCCAGCAACAGCTGGATCAATTGCGGAGTCAACAAGACAAAGAGATCGTGTCATTGCAGGAACAAATCGATCTGACTTCGGACAGGAACCGGGTGGAGTTGGCGACGGACCTCGATCAGCTGCAGGTGCTGGTGCGGCAGGAGTCGGCGCTGCGGTTGGAGCTCTTTACGGAAGAAGAAACCTTGCAACAGGCGGCGGGGCGGTACCAAGCGGCCCTGGCTAAAGGGGAACGCCTGTTGGAGGACCGTTTGCGCTTCCGGCAACAAACGGCGACGCAGATCCAGTCGTATCGCTACAAGGACATGGCGTTCCGAATTTTCCGGAACGATGCGCTGCAGAAGTATCGTGCTCAATTTGATCTTGCAGCGATGTATGTGTACCTGGCTGCTCGGGCCTACGATTACGAGACAAACCTCAAGAAAGGTGACCCACGCGGGCCCGGAGCGGACTTCATGACGAGCATCATTCGCTCGCGTTCACTGGGTCTGATAGAGAATGGTCAACCTCAGACCGGGCCAGCGTCAGGCGACGCGGGTTTGGCCGATCCGATGGCGCGGATGAATCTGGACTGGACGTTGGTGCTCAAAGGACAACTTGGATTCAATAATCCGCAGACTGAGACGGGGCGCTTCTCTATACGATTCGAACTGTTCCGGATTCAATCCGGTTCGGCGGGCAACAAGGTATGGCGAGACACCCTCTCGCGGAATGTTGTCGATAATTTGCTGAATGTGCAGGAATTCAAACGTTTTTGTATCCCATTTCAACCGCAGTTGCCGGTTGAGCCGGCGATAGTGATACCATTTTCGACTTCGATCAATTTTGGGTATAACCTTTTCGGTTGGCCGCTGGTTGGCGGCGATAACAATTATTCCTCGAGCCATTACGCGACCAAGATACGAAGTGTCGGCGTGTGGTTTGCCAATTATAACAATCTGAGCCTGGCCAATACGCCCAGGGTATATCTCATCCCTGTGGGTGAGGACGTGATGCGTTCACCGTCGATTAATGTCGGCGACATTCGGCAGTGGAAGATTCTGGACCAGATTTTACCTGTGCCTTTCCCCTTGAGTCCAAATTCAGTTTCGGCGCCGGGCTGGATGCCCACCGACAGTTTGGCCGAGGAATTGGGGGATATCCGACGATACGCGGATTTTCCGGCACATCCGGATAGCGGAACGTTTAATGTCGCCGATGTGGTTACGGACACACGTCTAATCGGACGTTCTGTTTGGAACACTCGATGGTTGCTGATCATTCCTGCGGGCAGCCTGCTGAGCGATCGCAACGAGGCCATTCAGCGCTTTATTAATGGTTCACTTGTCAATGGGCAGCGTGACGGCAATGGCGTCACCGATATCAAGATTTTCTTCCAGACCTACGCGTTTTCGGGGATTTGAATGCAGCATGTCAAAACAGGGATGCGCAAAAGGAGCCGAACAGGCCCCGAATGCATTGCTGCCGCCCTGCCCAGCTTGTTGGCCTGGTTGATTTCCGCAATACCGCCGTAAAGTTCTTCATCCTCGGCCTCATTCTTGGGTCTATTTCAGGTGCTCTGGGTGCCGACAAGAACGGGGTCTCGCCTAACACGATTTCCTTGCCGAAAGGTCCCGGCTCAATTGAAGGCCTGGGGGAGTCATTTCAGCCTAATTTGAACACCGGTACGGCGAAGTATGCGATTGGGTTCAAAGTGCCGCCCGGCACGGCGGGTCACGCGCCCGCGTTAGGTTTGAGCTACGAAGGGGGCGGAGGAAACGGACCGGTGGGTTATGGCTGGAGTTTGCCGATGGCCTGTATTCAGCGTCGTACTGACCATGGTATTCCCACGTACGGACAAGACGTGGGATTTCCTCGCCAGGATGCTTTCATCAATGAGTTAAAAGAGGAGTTGGTTCCGCAAACTAACGGTTACTTTTTTTGCCAAAACGAAGGAGCTTTTATCCGGTATCAGCCAGTGGGCGACCATTGGGAAGGCACATTGCCCAACGGGACACGGCTGGAATTTGGACTAAGCGAGAATAGCCGGATCCAGAATGCAACTAATAACAGTGTGTTCTCCTGGCTGCTTGAGCGCGAGGTCGATACCCATGGCAACGCCATCCTGTATACCTACAGTTCGTTTCAGGGCGAAACCAACCTGAATCAGAAGTACCTGAGTGTAATCCGGTACGGACCCGGAGCTCCGCCCTGGAGCAGCTACCATTTTGTGAGTCTGGAATATGAGGATCGGCCCGATTGGTTTGAGGATTGCCGGGCAGGGTTCATAGTCAGGACGGGTAAACGGCTGAAGACGATTCGTGTGGGTACGCAGGGGGTCAACCTGGCAGGGCATTTGCAGGGGGACTTCGATGGAGACGGGAAGCCGGACTACCTGGATCGAGCATATCAATTTGCGTACTTAAACTATGCTGGGACCAATTCGCATTGGTCGCTACTGGCCAAGGTGACTCCTTTGGGAGCGGACGGAGTCAGCAATTTGCCGTCTTCAAGTTTTGGCTACACGGCCATTGAGCCACCCGATATTGCCTCGGCGACAGGCCTGATCATCGGGGGCAGCAATGAACCACCGGCGGTGATGGATAACGAGCTGGTGGAGCTAGTTGACCTTAACGGTGACGGTTTGCCCGATCTTCTTAAGACGGATTTCGGAGGAGGGGCGCACCAGGGCTACATGAATCGCGGTGAGATGCAGACCGATTCCGGTCGAGTGATAAGGTGGGACTCGGGAATCGATGTAGATGCGGGCAATGGGACGGCGTGGAATTATAATCTAAGCGCGAGCGATACGCATCTGGCAGACATGGACGGGGACGGCCTGGCGGACCTGGTCCATAAGACGGTATTGGGAGATGTGATTTATTTCCCGAACCTGGGGAGGGTGGCTTGGGGTGGGCAACAGATGATGTCGGTGCTGGATAGTGCACCGCCTTCGCCGTTCGGAGAACAGGATGTGCGCACGGCAGATCTGGATTTCGATAAGCGCATTGACGTAGTGCAGAGTGTGGCGAGTGGGACGGGTTTTGCGTACCGAATTTGGTTCAATCTAGGCGATCAAATGTATTCTCCGAGTGTTACAGTCGAGCAAGATGCCGGGTTCGACTTCAGTGATCCCTCGGTGCAAATAGCCGATCTCAATGGAGACCGAGTGTCGGACGTTGCTCGTGTATTACCGGTTGGGGTCATGGTGACAGCGGGGCTGGGGTATGGGCACTTTGCCTCTATTCAAATGATGCTCTTGCCGGATTACACGCTTAACGATACGCAGATCGCTCACGCCAAGCTGACAGACCTAAACGGGGATGGATTGGCCGACCTTGTGGTGGAGCGCGCCGCGCCCGCCGAATGCTGGTATTGGTTAAACCTGGGCAATTACAGTTTCAGCGCGCGAAAGGTGATCACGGGTTTGCCGACGACGCTGGGGGTCAATGCGGTGGTGCGCTGGGCGGATATTAATGGCAACGGGACGACGGACCTAATGTATGCTGACGGCAGCTCAGTGCCTAAGATACAAAGTGTAGATCTGGGCGAGGTGCTGGGAATTGGAGCGAGTCCAAACACGCTGGTGGCGATTAGTAATGGCATAGGGCGGGTCACGCTCATTAGCTATAAACCGTCTACCTACTTTGCGTTGGCCGATCTGGCGGCGGGTCAGCCTTGGACAAATGTGATGCCCCTGACAGTGACTGTGGTAGCTGGAGTGAGCAATCTGGACTCGTTGGGCCATGCGTATGTGACTCAGTTCCGGTACCATGACGGTTACTATGATTCAGTGGAGAAACAATTTCGTGGGTTTGAACGAGTAGAACAGCTGGATATCGGCGATGGGACTGCGCCGACGCTCGTCAGCCGGTCCTATTTCGATACCGGGCGAGAGTACGAAGCGATGAAGGGCAAGGTTCTGCGGCTAACCCTCGAACAGGCGGACGGCAACGTGTTTAGTGATGCAGTGACCACGTGGACAATCCCGCCGGTGGTTTTGATGGTGGGAACCAACGGGACGAATGTGAGTTATGCCCATCCGGTAGGCAAGCTGACACAAATCGAGGAATTAGGGCAGGGGACACCCAGGAGCCTGGAACAGGAGTTTGGCTACGACACTTATGGTAACCAGACGCGATTGGCTGATTACGGAATTGTGGTAAACGGGGATCGTACGGCGTTTGGTGATGAGCGAATTATGACGACGGAGTATGCCATCAACACTCAAGCCTGGCTCCTGCGTAATCCGTCGCGCGTCGAGGTTGCCGATGGAAACGGCACGGTTCTTTCCCGCGTGGAGAACTATTATGACGATGAAACTTTCTCCGGTAATAATTATGGCGTCATCAGCCTCGGCAATCTGACGTTGACGCGCGCGTGGTTTAACACGTTGGACCCAAGCGGGTATATTCAATCCAGCCGGACGAAGTACGATATTTATGGCAATCCGATTACGCTGCTGGACCCGCTAGCCGTCGCGCCGGGCGGGGCAGTAGATGTTTCACAAGGACATGCTCGAGCAATCGTTTACGATGGCGATTTTCACGCCTATCCGGTTACCGAAAACGTACAGGTCGGCAACGGAAGCCCCGATCTTGCGTTTCAGGCGTTGTACGACCAGGGGTTCGGAGTCATCACGTCTTCAACCGATTTCAACTCCAATACGACGAGCTATGGCTATGACGCTTTTGCGCGGTTGCTGAACATGGTGAAGCCGTATGACACCGCGGATTACCCAACGCTCGAGTATAATTACGTGCTGGCCGTGCCATACGGGGCAAATGGCCTCGTCAATTATATCGAAACGCGGCAACTCGACAAACCGGCGAATGCGACGGGTTCCAATAAGCGGGATCGGTATTTGATCAGCCGCCAGTTCTCCGACGGATTAGGACGCGCATTAATGACCCGGCAGGAGGCAGAAGCCGCCCCAGGTAGCAGTGCGCCGCGTGTCGTAGTTACGGGGGCGGTGTTGTTCAATGCGCGTCAAAAGCCCAGTCGGACGTTGAATCCGTATTTCACGTTGAAAGCAGGCGCGACGCTGGACGATTTATTGGATTATGAAAGCATTGAGGAGCCGGGTTGGCGGGGCGCTTTTCATGACAAGGGGCAACTCGTCACGCTGGATTTGAACAACGCACATCAGGCAACAGCGCGTTACGATGCGATGCTGCGGCCAACGGCAAATACGAACGCGGATGGCACCTTTAGTCGGACAGTTTATGAGCCGTTGGTTACGCGCATTTTCGATGAAAATGATAACGATTCGGCTTCCCCGTTCTATAATACACCGACCGTGCAGTATCACGATGGGCTCGGTCGAGTGATTCGGACAGATGAACTCACCCATCTTAATGATGATGGGACGCCCACTGGAGATCTCAAGACCTGGAGCACGACCTATAAGTATGACGTCAATGATCGCCTGACTCAAGTCACCGATTCGCAAGGTAACGCCAAAAGCATCTTCTACGACGGCTTGAAACGGAAGACCTCGATGCAGGATCCCGATTGCGGGACGATTACTTACACCTATGACGACGCATCAAACTTAAGAAAGACGGTCGACGCGAAGGCACAGGAAATTGATTATACGTATGACGGAGTGAATCGCGTTCGGACTGAGGACTACCTCGACGACAATTCTGCCGAATTCAGCTATCATCGCGGTCCCGACGTTTCCTACTTTTACGATCAACCGGCGGTTTCCGTGGACAACGGGGACGGCACTCGGGCGACAGCTCACAACACCAAGGGCGTGCTTGCTTACGTCCAGGATACGAGCGGGGAAGAGCACATGTCATACGATGCGCGAGGTCGAGTGGAATGGTCGATCAAACGAGTGCCGGACGCATTGGTCCAGGACCTCAATAGTTCGTCGTTTCCATTGGTTTCGTATCGGACGGCATTCCAGTATGACTCATTGGACCGGGTAACAACGATGATCTACCCGGACAATGATCAAGTGAGTTATGAGTACAACGACCGCGGGCTGATGGGCCGCATCGTGGGCGGTCCCTCCGGGAGCATTCTCTCAAATCTGGTGTATGCGCCTTCGGCACAGCAACAGCAAATCGACTATGGCAATGGCGTGCGCACGACTTACGCGTACGACAATCGCCAACGGTTGACGTCACTGCTGACGTTTCATGCGACGAATGCGTCGGACCAGTTGATCAACTTTAGTTACACCTTCGACGGCGTCTCCAATATCAAGGCGATCCAGGACCAGCGCGACACCTCGCTTGTGAGTGCGACCGATAAACGCCGCAACAGCCAGGTCTTTGTATATGACGACCTCTACCGCCTGACCCGAGCGCAGTACAATGTTCCTAACCCGGCATCGGTTAACGGCGGCGAGATTAACTATCGTTACGATCGCATCGGTAACATGCTGACTCAAACCAGTGACATAACCCAACAAGAGAAAGGCTTGCCCGTCGCCGACCTCGGTGCGATGAGCTACGGGGGTGCTCTCAGTAGCTCGAACCGAACCGGCCGCCAATTAGGTGACCCCGCCGGCCCACATGCCTTGTCGCAGATTACAAATCCGCAATCTGCGATTACCAATCGTGTGTATGGTTACGACGCGAACGGTAACATGACCACTATTGACGGCCTGAAGTGCACTTGGGATTTCAAAGACCGCCTTGTTGGAGTCGAGGACGATACCATGCGGGCCGAATATCGTTACGATTACACAGACCGACGCATCGTCAAAAAGGTGTTCTGGAAGCAAAGTGAACTCCCGCCGGGCGCACTAGTGACGACCGAAAAGACCACGACACTTGACAAGCTTGAATCGATCTCCAGCGCGAGTGTCCGCAGGACTGCATTACCATCAACTGACAACCCACGGTTTTGACTATTCGGAACATCATATCAAGTCTGGAATTTTGAAATCGCGAGCCCAAAGCATCCAAGCCAGTGAGCTTTCAAATTCAAAAGTGTTCAACGCGTTCTCTCATCAGATGTGGCTTTCGATCGGATGAGCAGAAGGTGGCAGCACAGTGTGGCAGATGAGCAGTTGCCGACAGTCTGTTCGATTTAGCCTTGCGATCATTGTTTGGACTTTTAGCCAAAGCCTCGAAAGCGCATCCGTTACAGCCACGATTTACGTCGGGCCGTGTTTCGAGGTGAGGGATCATGAACAGCCCACCAAGTTTTTGTTTAACGGCGACACCAGGGTCGCAGAAATTACAGGGTCAATCTCACCTAATACGCGCCTGCAGCGCTTGCACGTTTACACTGGCTGGAACTTGGTTTCGCTTGCCGTGACGGCGGACGATTTGGCGGGCCAGTGCGAACGCAACGAACCTGGCGGCCTAGAAGCGGCCTACAAATGGAACCCAGCAACTAAAGATTATTCCGCTCTCAGCCCGGTTCAGACGATTTGGGCTGGCACGGTTCTCTGGATTAAGGCCGCCCGCAATACCACCTTTGGCATTCTTGGGACCTATAATGACCCCTCGGTCAGGCCGATTGAGACGGGGGGTGCCTATCTTACTAGCGGAGGGTTGGAGGCCTGGTTTCCTATGCTTACACCTAATGCCTCAGGATGGACTTATGATGCCGAAACCAAGCAGTGGCAGACGAGCTTCGGAGGCCATCTCAGTTTCGGCACGGCTATGCCACTGGCGATCGATCCGGGACATGCATTGTACATTGAGACGAGCTCTCCGATCGATTTGGAAATGCCCGATCCGAGTCTGCGCATTCGTTATTATCATGAGGATCATCTTGGCTCCTCAACTGCCATTACCGACGCGATGGGCGCCATTGTTGAGGAGGCCTCTTTTTTCCCATTCGGGACTCGTCGCCATGATCATGTGCCACGTGGCATCGCCGAGCCTTATCAATTCATCCAGAAGGAAAGAGATGTAGAGACCGGGTTGAACCATCTTGAAGCACGCTACTTAGCTTCTGCCGTATCCAGATTTGCAACTCCGGATCCAAAATACACGCAACTGGACGGTCTTCCTGCGGACGAACTGACAGGGACTTTATCCATGCCTCAGCGCATGAACCTGTACGCCTACGTTGTAAACAATCCGTTGAGGTATTCCGATCCAACCGGACTCGACGGATGTGGGCCCACGGAGCCCGGTATTACCAAACTGTCTGCGGATCAGCAGAAAGTGGTGCTTAAGGCTAAGGATGAGGCGGTGGCCGCGCTAGAAGGAGCCATCGCCGTAGTCGATGCGCACCTCAACGCCTGTAGTAGCGCCGAGCAGGCGCTCGAGAAATGGTTTGGGCCCGTAACTGCTCAGACCCAAAAGTCTGTCATCAGCAAGAATCTTCACAAGATTTACGACAATCTGAAAACGTTTTCTGCTGATAACTTCCTTTATGATCAAAATTGGGCATCACCAGCGTACACTTGTCACGACGATCCGAGCCACATCTACATTGGTGCAAAATTCTTTGGGTACCAGGATTCCGGGTTTGACAGCAAAATGGGCACTTTGGTTCACGAAGGTTCGCACCCTGATGCGGTCGCACACACTGACGATGTTGGCAACAAGGGCACCTTGGAGCAGGCCAAATTCCTGGCTGGGGGGGACGACTCCCTTACTCTGAAGAATGCCGGGAACTATGAGGCCTTCGTCGAGGCTCAGGCACAGAAGAACCAAGTTAGAGATCAAGCAATTATCTCAGGAATGTCTCGCGTCCTGAGGCTTCAAAATTCCAATGGTTCAAAATGAGGCCTTGTATGCCAGAGTCGGCATTGTGGTTTACGGTGGTTGTGGTTTGGGTCTCTGTTTTTTCCTCCCTGGGAGCTCATCTCTCAACAGCGACGGTTTATGTCGGGCCTCACTTTGAGGTGCGGGATCATGATCAACCTACGAAATACGTGTTTAATGGCGCAATTCGCGTCGCATCGGTTATTGGGTCGCTCTCGCCCGTCAATCGACTGCAACGAATCCGAACCGCCACGGGTTGGAACCTGTGTTCAGTCGCGGTGAGTGGGAGTTTGGCAGCGCCGACAGGTCAAAATGTGGCGGACATCATCGCGGGGCTGTTCAAATGGAATACCGCCAACGCTGAGTGGTCTGCGGCAGCGGTAAGCGAGAGCCTTACTCCAGGTTCGGTTATCTGGATCCGTGCTAAAACGAACTGCACTTTGACCGTGCTGGGTCCCTATGCGGATCCAGTCGCACAAACGTTATCGACGGGAGGAACTTTCGTCCCCGCTGCGGGATTGGAAGCATGGTCGCCAATTTTCCCTCAGGGCCTTTTCGCGTCGACGTACCAGGCGCAAACTGGCCAATGGCACGAGGAGTTTGGTGACGGCCTCGCCTGGATGTCGGATTGGCCGAACACTGTATCTCCAGGGCAGGCGTTTTACGCCGAAGCCGGAACTGCCACCCGTCTTGACGTCCCCAGCAGCGCTCTGCGAATCCGTTATTACCATCAAGACCATCTGGGCTCATCAAGCCTCATTACTGATACGACCGGTGCGATAGTGGAAGAGGCCACCTTCTATCCTTTCGGAGCTTCGCACTGGACCGCTGGGCCCGACCAAATTCGTGACCCTTACCAATTCACGCAAAAGGAGCGGGATACTGAGGACGGATTGCAGTATTTTGAGACTAGATATCTGCATAATCACTTCGGACGATTTCTTAGTCCAGACAGCAAATACCAGAACCCAGACCTGCTCGCGCCGGAGGAGCTTGCTTCTTATATATTCCAACCACAAAAGGAGAATCCATACTCATACGTGTGCAACAATCCGGTCGGACACGTCGACCCCAGCGGGCATGATATCAGCACGCCATTAGTCGGACGCAAAGTCCAACGGTTGAGGAATGGCGGCGTTGTGGTTACTGTGCACCAGAAGAACCCCGTCACCGTAATCCGTGGGTTTGCTACGTTTAGCTTCAAGTCTCCGATCGGATTCCACGGTATTCCTGGGCTATCTGACACGCACGTCGAGGACCGCGGAAAGGATGTCAAGGTTACAATTCTTCCAAATCGTTGGAATACCCCGACGAAGAGTGGTGATGCAGAGACTGGCGTAGAAATAGTTCCTCACCTAAGCACGCAGGCGGGTAAAACGACTGCAAGTTATAGCCTGACGATACAAAGCACATACCCACCCGGTTATTCGGCTTCCGACACCCAGGCCTATGGCCGCGGGACCACCGAGCAGGATATCAAAAACCGTAACACCACGGTAACCTTCCATGAAGGAAACCACGGCGCGGCATTCCTGAATTATATCGAAAACCATCCGTTGCCCGAGTTCAATCCGTCGAACAGGCCGTTCAGCAAGGATTTTAACGCTGCAGATGCGAGTGCCGACTTCGATCGTCGAGTTTCCGAGTACAATGATGCCATCGGTGAATTCTCAAAGCAGCAGGTGGACTGCGTCGGACATGTGCCATGGTTCTGCAAATGAGAATTGCCGTGAGGCAGATCGTGCTTAGCGAGTGCGGGGGCGCTGCATTCGGCGTACGATGCTGCGACCAAACGCAGTCCTTTGAAACCGGCATGACCCTGCAGCATGTGCCAAACCGCCAAGCAGCTCAAATGAACGTTGGCTTTACCCTGGGGTGAGTTTGAGGTAGTATTTTCGCACTAGCCTTTCGATATGAGGACCGGCCTAAATGATTTTCCTGATACGCGGTGTGAATATCTATGCCGCGTTGGCTGATCACTTCTATTTTCCCCGTGTCAGCAATGAGATTGCTGCTCGTTTTGCTTGGTGCATGGAATGCGGCAGCCCAATCAGCGGTGCGCACGACTGTTTACATCGGCAAGCATTTTGAAGTCCGTGATCACGATCAATCCACCAAATATGTGTACAACGGGGGGACTCGCGTCGCTTCCATAACCGGTTCGCTTTCGCCGAGTTCGCGTATTCAACGCATGCGTCTTTACCAGGGGTGGAACCTCGTTTCCGTCGCCGTTACGGCCCAGGACTTGATTGGCCAGTTTCAGCGGAATTTTCCGGGCCTGGTCAGTGGTATCTATGAATGGGTCGCCGCGACGAGCGACTATTCCTCGGTGCCGCCCGGGGCAACCGTGCAATCAGGAGCAGTGCTGTGGATTAAATGTCAAACCAATGCCACGGTCGGCATTGCGGGTGCCTACTCCGATCCAGTCGAGCAGCCTGTATCCTCCGGCGGAAGTTATATATCCGGAAGCGGCCTCGAATCCTGGACGCCGCTGCTTCCGGTGACAGCTTCGGGTTGGTTTTACGATGCCGCCGCCCATCAATGGAGCGAGCAGTTTGCGGCGCCACTTGCTCTTGCAATCGAGGAGCCGTGGACTCTCGCACCCGGCGATGCAATGTACCTCAAGGCGGATAATCCCACAGTCTTGAGAGTTCCCGACCCGACGCTGCGAATTCGGTATTATCACCAGGACCATCTTGGGTCTTCAGGTGTTGTCACAGACGCCTCGGGCAGTGTGGTTGAGGAGACTGGGTTTTATCCGTTTGGCCACGCGCGTCAAGCATTTACGCCGCGTCTTATCGAGGATCCGTATCAGTATAACCAAAAAGAGCGCGATAGAGAGAGCGGACTCGATTATTTTGGGAAGCGTTTTTACAATTCGATGATTGGCAGGTGGATTTCACCTGACCCGCTGGAGGAACAAGGCGGCAGCCTTAATTTGTATTCGTTCGTGAACGAAAACCCAATGACACATTACGACCCCAATGGGGCCGAGGTGAAAGTGACTTACAGCCAGAGCGGGAATAAGGGGGTTTACAAAATCGATGTCAAAGCTGTCGTGGTGAATACGTCTTCGCATCACTTTTCAAAGCAGGAATTGCAGCAATATGCCGATAGGCTCAGTGGCCAGATTAAAAAGACCTACCAAGGCACCGAGACTGGCAAATTCGTAGAATTCAATGGGAAGAAGGGGACCATGTCATGGAGCACAACGGTTACCATCGACGTAATTGACGATCCCAGCGAGCTCAAGAACAATGATAAACGACATGTATTTCGCATCGTTGATGAAACGATGGAAGATAACCAACGCACCAAGAGGCATGCTGCAGGAACAGCTCATCGAGGTGGGCGGGTGATGGATATCGCGGTTTCGAATTTCACGCAGAAACGCCCGGATGAAGTTCCCGGAGACAAGGCTTACGCGCGGGCGTATGAAAGCGCGGAAACGGTGGGCGCACACGAACTCGGGCACGATCTCGGCCTACCTGATATCGATGATCCCAACAATCCCGGCAATCTCACAAACCTCATGTCTGAAAACCGCTTGGATGACAGCGATAAAATTACGTACGATCAGATCCATAAAATGTACTTGGAACAAAAAGCCGGCCACCTAAACCGTTCGGATGAGGCGTTGATTAAAGAGGACACTGTCCACTAGAGCGAGCTTGAGCTGTTATGCATTACGTCCTGTTGAGTCCCGTTCGATGAATTGCCGCATTTTGCCAAACGCGTGTTGAGGTATCGAACCGCTACCGGTAAGCTTTTCGTAATGGCATTCAAGATTCAATTTGTCAGACGCTCTAATTGGCGCCTTTGGACCAATCGCCAATTGGTTTCCATCTTGCTGTTGGTCTGGTGCTCTGGCTGCCTGCCGTGGCGTTTCAATACGAGTCCAGGTGCCTCCGGGGTGGTCGTCGATGCCGAGCGCCATGCGCCGCTTTCGGGTGCCGAGGTAGTCGTATCACAACTCATCTATCCGCCCCCTTCGGCTGAGGCCGCCTTCACTAACAGTCGACCGCCGATTGTGACCACGGATGCCCAAGGGCGGTTTTCCATTCCGGCTGAACGGCGTTGGGACATTTTTGTCATCCCGATCGACGCCTTTCCGCGGTTTGGCATGCTCGTCGTCAAACACGAAGGGTACGAGGCTGTCACGTTGCCGTTCTGGTCGCGTTCGGTCGAGGACGTTGGTCATGTGGTGATGAAACCCGTGAACAAGTGAGCATCAGAACCCGATTTCCTGAAATGAGCCGGTGGTTTGAAAGCTCGATCCGACTGTTGGCGTTCGGCGCGATGCTGTGGACAACCTGCGGAGAGGAAGCGCGGGCGATGGATTCAGGCTTTGGAACGTTCAGCTATTTTCGCTCGGATCAAGGATTGGCTACCGGGGCGGGTTCGTTGCCCGACAAATTGGAGGCTCCTGAATTGTTGAGCTGGAGTGTGCGAGTGGATTCGGGCCATTCGACGCCTATTCTCGCGGGACAGAAGATTTTCCTGACGACGTACCGCGGGGAGTCGAAAGAACTCGCGGTAGTGGCACTGGATCAGGCTTCCGGGAATGTCCTCTGGCGCGCGCCTTTGCATCCGGGAGTGATTGAACAAACTCATCAGATTGGCAATCCTGCCACTGCAACGCCGGCGTGTGATGGGGAGCGTGTGTTTGTTTTCTTCGGAAGCGCCGGTCTATTCTGCTACGATCTTAACGGTCGTAAATTGTGGGAGCATCGTTTGGGCCCTTTCCGTGATGAATACGGCGCCGGCAGCTCGCCAATACTCCTCGACGACAAAGTAATTTTAAACCAGGACCATGATACTGGAAGCTTCGTCGCCGCGTTTGATCGGCTAACCGGTCGACAACTGTGGAAGGTTGACCGCCCGGAGGCCGTTCGGAGTTACTCCACACCGGTGGTGTGGAACGGCGGCGGCAAACCGCAAATCCTGGTCGCGGGCGCGTTGCGCCTGACCAGTTATGAGCCGGAACACGGTTCGACTCTTTGGTCCATTGATGGCCTGGCGCGCATTGTGATACCAACCCCGGTGACTTCTGGTCCGATGATCTATATGGCCTCATGGTCGCCGGGCGGTGACGCAGGCAAGCGCCTCGAGTTGGCAGCGTGGCCGACGGCATTGGCGAAGTGGGATGCAAATCACGATGGCAAGCTTTCACGAAGCGAGATTGACGATCATGAAGTGCTGGATCGGTTTTTCCGAATGGACCTCGACCAGGACGGATTGCTGGACCAAAAGGAATGGGAGCGACACGCGCAGGTATTCCGACGTGCGCAGAATGCTATTTTGGCGCTTCGCCCGAACGGCGGAGGTGAACTGCCTTCCAGTGTGCAGCTATGGAAATACCAGCGAGGAGTTCCTTATGTGGCCACGCCAGTGCTGGTTAATGGCATGCTATGGATGGTCAAGGAGGGCGGGATTGTGACCAAACTGGAATCCGATACTGGCAAATTACTGCAGGAAGAACGGGTGCCGGGATTCGGTAATTATTTTTCATCCCCAGTTACGGGCGATGGGAAAGTTTACTTCGCGAGTGAGGCCGGCACGGTGAGTGTCCTTGCTGCCGAGCGGGAATGGCGGGTGATCTCTTCACATGATTTTCATGAAAAAATTTACGCCACACCTGTGCTCGACCATGGACGCTTGTTCCTCCGAACAGATCGAAATCTGTATTGTTTCCATGGCGCGGCGCCGTGAATTTCATCGGCACTCGCCTTTGCGTTAAGACGGCGCATTTAGGGGTTAGCTTCAGCTCGGGACAATAGGAAGGTCATTTACAAAGAGGAGAGGGGCGCGGACTGTGCGGCCGCGCCCCCCAACGCAGAAGCGGTTACCCAAGAGTAGCTCGCCCCACGTCGAAACTAGGCTCGCAGCGGCAGGACAAGCGGGCAATTCCGTGGAGTACTGAGGGCTATCGGGTTGATAAGGGACTCCGGTGAAAGACCCGACACGGTCATCAGTATTCACCGGAATTGTGGGAGAGAACCGCAATCTGTTACGGTAGGAGGCGTGCGTGTTTACTGTGCAACCCCTGCGCGGCAGAGGTTGGCGCAAACCACGCGGGAGTAACAGGGTCCGGGCAGGAATGACCGCTCGATACGAGATTTCAGAATATGACCTATCCCGCTGCTTTGAATACACTTTGCATCCAGCTCAACGAGTTTTGTTTGCTGTTCCAGAGGGAGCTATTGCGTCGGCCAACCCTGCCGATGGCGACCGCCTCACCGGCATTAGCACGAAGTTTCTGCGAGAGTCTTATCCTGTGTCCGACGAGAGCAGCCGCAGAGGTATGCATCCGGCGCGACCTGGCCGGAGCGCGGAGTTTTCTGGTGGTAGCTGACGGGCTTCTGCGACAACTGCGGCGACGCCGATTTCAATTTGCGAAGGAATGTCCGCCGTATCAGACTCGTTACTACTTGTTGTCGTGTGCGGTTGAAGAGTTCAGCCATCCGCGCCGAACAGTCGCGGCAACGCAGCCGGTTTGCAGTCAGGCTTAAGGCAAGTCAGCTAACGATTTGGGTTTTTGGAGTAATCGGCTTGAGCTTCTGGCAACCAGCTCTGCAACTGTTTGATGCGAACGCTGTCGACCGGGTGATCGCGTAAAAAGCCCGGCGTGCTGCCGCCGCCGTGTTGTTGATTGTATTCGGCGAATCGTTGCCAGAAAGCGACTGCTTCTTTTGGATCGTATCCCGCCCGTCCCATGTAAACCAGGCCGATATGGTCGGCCTCGGATTCCTGCGCCCGGCTGTAGGGCAGCTCAACCCCGACTTTGGCTCCGACGCCGTACGCCAGGGCAGCGGCGCTTTGCCAGCGCGGGTCACTGGTCGATAAGGCTGAGTTCAAGGCTTGCCCGCCGGCCTGAGTCAGCATGGCCTGGCTCATGCGCGAAGCGCCATGATGCGCCACGGCATGACCGATTTCGTGGCCGAGCACCGTCGCGAGCCCGGCATCCGTTTGTGTGATAGGAAGAATGCCGCTGTAGACACCGACTTTACCCCCAGGCAGACAGAACGCATTGGCTTCGGCGGAGTCAAACACGACAAATTCCCACTTGGCGTCAGGCAAATCCTTGCCGGCGACACGGGCGACACGTTCACCGACGCGTTGTACCAGCGCGTTGAGGGCGGGGTCGTGACTAATTGGGGTGTCTTTTTTGAGCTGTTCGAAACTGGAGAGCCCGAGTTGCATCTCTTGATCGGAAGAGACGAGGTTTAGTTCATGCCGGCCGGTCACCGGCACCGTCGTGCAACTGACGCATAGCATAGTGGCAATTGCACAGGCGAGAATCCCAAAGGGGCGCGAGTTTGAGCGGCACGCTTCTGCTTGAAATCTCATAAACAGAACTCTATTTTTTGTTAAGTACAACCGCAATGTGCTTGAATTTCAAACCTTATAATATTTCTTCCCGGGACCATGGCGCAAGGCTTTACCAGGGCTTCCGGGGGGCTGCCTGTTCCTGTTGATCTCATGAAACTGCAAAACTTCGGGCTAAAGTCGCACGTGATAAAGGGGTGTTTGGGGATGGCCGGGGGGGTACTGCTGGTGTTTGGGTGCGCCTCTCGCCGGACCGAGTCTCCTCCCGCTGCACCGGCGGCAGCTCCCATCGCGAGGTCGTCCGAGTACGATTCGCGTTATCGATACCCACTGGTTTCCCCCGGAACACAGTTCGCCGAATTGCCGCCTGCGGTCCAGCGAACCATCCGTGCAGAAACAGGAAGCTCACAGATTTTCGACATTCAGAAGGGAACGAACTCAGAAGGGGGGATGGTCTATCGGGTTATCTTCGAGAATGAAGCGGTGCTGCCACCTTTGTACGTTGCGCCGAACGGGAGTTTGCTGCATCCGGACCTGAGCCTATCCAAAGTGGCTCCGCAGGAGGTCGTCACCACTAAAACGTCTGGCCCCAGCGAGTTGGTGACGGTCCAGGATCTTCCGACGCAAGTGATCAAAGCCATCCAGGGTCAAGCGCCCGACGCGGAGATTAGCACGATCACGAAAGAGACCCGAGGGGGCCAGGTGGTTTATGTCGTGACGTTCAAGCACCGGATGCATGCGCCGCTGCAGCTGGGTCCAGACGGGACGATTTTGCGCGATTCAGGTCAGTAAAGAGTCAAGCGGCGTGTGTGGCAGAGGCTGACTACGCTTGAACTCTGCTGGTTTGGTCGCAATCATTCGTCCCTTGCAAACCAGCATCAGTGAGCGTGGTGTTCTACTCAGCGGTATTTTGCTCCTGTTGAGTTTGTGCGCTTGCGCGAGGCTTGAGGCGAGCTCCGCCAGCGCCAAGCAGCAATCGCTTAATGAATGGAGGAATCTCACCGCACCGACGGCACCAGCCCCAAGAGTCTTTGTTAAAGGCGACCAGGTTCGATTTTATTTCCCGACGACGAACAGTGTGGAGGCATTCCATGGGCATTGGAGCCGGCTGCGGGTGCCGACGAGTGGTTACCGGGCGCATTCGGCCCTGCTCCATTGGGAACAAAAGCTTACCGCTGTTCCCAAGCCGGAAAGCAGCTGGCGTGAAGCGACCGTAATCGCGGGCGTAGAATGGCGGCGCCTGGCGACGAATTTAATCGAGGAGTTGGCTCCGACAAATTCAGGGCATGGCGTATATTACCAAGCATTTCTGGCCGACCGCCTCATCTATCGCGATCATGATGGGATGGCGCGTTCTGCGCCGGCGGGCGAAGTCCCGGCAGAAGTTGTGGTCGACCGCCGCTATTCCATTGATGAAACCTTGGAAGCAGTGGCGGTTTCGATCGAGGGGCACCTGGCCAGGAGCCATGGCGGCGCATCGCTTTTCGCGATCCTGGCGCCCAACTCAAAACGGTTCACTCAAGCGCTGCTATTGGATCGTCGCCAACGCCGCTGCGTGTTTTTGGCTCCGGCGTCTTTGTATGATTGGACGGAACGTGGGTCTTCGCTGTCGGTGACGGCCCAGGGGTTCAGTGCTTTACTTCCGGAGGGGCATGGGTGGGCGTTGATCAAAAATCCAGTTTCGAGTGCGGCACGACTTGCGGATCTGGGGATAGAAACACTGGTGCGTTTTATTCGTTGTCCGCTGCCGCGAATCACCGGAGTGGTGCCCGAATTGTCGAATAGTGCGGGGATGGACTTGACCGATTGGGAATCATGGTTGGATCGATATACGGGAACGCGGCGCGAGTTCGGCACGTTGCAGCTGCTGATTGATGGGGATGGTTTCTTTCCGCGCTTTGAGGAATCCATGGCAACAGCCAGCAATCACATCCATTTGAACGTTTATATTTTTGACCGGGATGATGTCGCCGTTCAGATTGCCGATGAACTCAAGAAACGTGGCGGGAATCTCGAGGTCAAAGTGATTCTGGATCGGATGGGCAGCCTCGCGGCCGGAACCTCGCCTCCTTCCACGCCGTTGCCGGAGGATTTCGTCGCGCCATCGTCCATCTTTGGGTATCTGGAGGAGGGCGGGAATGTTCGAGTGCGTCCGTTTCTCAATCCGTGGCTCTCATCGGATCATTCGAAGGTGTTGCTGGTGGACGGGGCGCGGGCCTGGCTTGGCGGCATGAATCTGGGGCGGGAATATCGGTATGAATGGCATGACATGATGGTAGAGGTTTCCGGACCGGTAGTCGCCTCGCTTGAGACTGAGTTCAGACACGCCTGGGCTCACGCTGGCGCGCTTGGTGATTTTGCGTATTTCGCAAATCTTTTCAAAAGTCCGGAAAAGGCGATTGCGTGTTCGAGCACAAATCAAACTATCCCATTGCGTTTGTTGCCGACCAAAACCGCCTGGAAACCGTTTGCTAGCGCAGTCTTTGGAGCTCTCAGGCGGGCACAGAATCATATTTACGTGGAGAATCCATATTTATTTGATAAACGGATCATCCAGGAACTGGTGCGGGCGCGTGAACGAGGCGTCGAGGTGCGAGTGGTGCTTCCGCGAGCGAACGATTTCAAAGCCGGAGGTCGGGGTAATCTGGTAATCGCCAATTACCTGCTGGCGCACGGGGTGACGGTTTATTTCTATCCCGGAATGACCCATGTTAAGGCGCTGTTGGTCGATGGCTGGGCTTGCGTCGGTTCAGCGAATCTGAACCACTTGAGTTTGCGCCTAAATCAGGAACAGAATATTGCGACATCTGATCCCGCGTTCGCGGCGAGTTTGAAAAAGGATCTATTTGAGGCCGACTGGGCGCGCTGCTATAAGCTGACGGCACCGATCTCGGTAGATTGGGTCGATTTTCTTGCGGACCTTGCCATTGAGGGATTTTAGGGGCGGACAACAAGGCCGAGTTCCACGCGCTTGAACAGCTTCTGTGGAACTCGGCGGGCGAAGCGAAATATTGCTTTTCTTAAGCTGCGGCTGATCAGTGAGCTAGTTAACGAGGTATTAATCCAGGTCCAGCGTTGGTGCCTAATCCGCCAAAACCATTAGTCGTGCCGAGGCGGTTAAAATTCGTGGCGAGGCCGTTAAAGCGATTCGTCCCCAGAGCGTTGCTGAAGCGATTCGTAGCGAGGCCAGAAAAGGCGTTCGTATTGCGTAAGCCATTAGTGAGTACCCCGAGGCCATTAGTAAATCCAGGCATCCCGGCCGTATTAGGGAGCCCGGTGTTGGGTTGGCCAATCACAGGAGTCCCTGGCGCCGTGTTTGGCTGGCCCAAGCCTGTGTTTGGCTGACCCGGCTGACCAACTCCAGTATTTGGCTGGGCCAAACCGGTACCAGTGCCCGTTTGACCTGCCCCCACTGCGCCTGCCGCACCTGTGGCTCCGCCGGCGGCCCCGCCACCGCCACCTGCTTGCGCGCGCGAAATTTCGATGGTCCATCCTGCTAAAAGACTAACCAATCCGATTATTAAAAACACTTTCTTCATGAATACCTTTCTTGAAGGTCTAAACTTTCCCCTCAATTCAAGGTTGCGTTTTTCGACGGTGAAACAAGTACGCAGTTTGCCCCAATCGGCGATCGAGAGCTATGAGGAGAGAATGGAGGCGGGACTATTTCTTTCGCTTATCGACGACAAGCAACACTTCGCGCATCAGGGGATGCGCATGTTCGGGAAACCGGACCTGAATTTTGGGGCTGAAGGGGTCATCTATGATTTTAGCGATGACACCTGCATGTTGACCATAAGTGACGGCGCGGCCGACAGCACAATCTGATACAGAAAACGGCCTTTCGGGGTCGTAGCTTAGGCTGAAGGTTTTTTTATCGCGCTGCCGTAGTTTTGGCTTGGGAGCCTGCAGGTCCTCATGTGTGACCGCATCCCACAGCCCATAATCTTTCTCAGTGATAAGCTGGATCTGGGCCGGTGACGCGGGTTTCAAAATATAAGTTTTGAGTTCGGGAATGGTTTCGGCGCGGGAACCACCATTGGTTAGACCGTTCGCTGTTTCGTATGGGCCAGTTGCGCGAGATTGCGACGGCGTGTGTCGTGGCAACAGGTTCGCTTTGCTTCCGTTTCTCTTTTCATGGACCAGGAGTTCAGGTGTTGGAGTGGGACGAGTTCGGGTCAACTTGAGGCCTTCTAACTCCGTCGGATTTATTCGCAAGCGCTTGGTCAGATCGAGATATCCTTCGAGTCTGCCTTTTTCACATCGGGCTTTGATCGTTTCAGGTTTGACCCCGGTAAGTTGGCTAGCCTCGCGCAAGGTCGGCCACGCCAGCAAGGCGTATTTGTGGGCTTTGGCCAATTCCAAGGCTGTGCTGATGGGAATAAAGTTGGTGCGTCCAACGGTGGCCACCGAGATTTGCTGGCGTCGAAAGCGCGCGTTGAGAGTTGTGGCTTTCACCTCCAACGCCTGCGCCAGGTCGGGCACCGAAATTAAAGGGGCTCCGGGATTTCCTAAAATCCGGACGACAGCCTGATCGTACGAATCCGTCTCAGGCGCTGCGTTGAATGCCAGGGTTTCAGCATTCGGGTTCATAACGAGCAACGCATTCTGAAGAGCAATTTTAGCCGGATTTTACCCCTGACAACTGTGCGTTTGGACGCACATCGGGCAGTTATGCGAAGGCTGCAGGATTTAGGAGAAGAGCGGGGTCGGAACTGGGCAGGGCTTTTACCTTGGGATTAAATGGATGTGCGGTGCTTTGACGAGTGCAATGAGGGAGCTGCCGGTTTGCAGGGCTAATTCTTCGCAAGCTTGTGGCGTAACCAGGGCAACGAGTGGGAAACCGCAGTCGAGGTCGATTCGCATTAAGGTTCCCTCGCGCGCGATGGAGCGCACGGTAGCGGGCAAGTGATTGCGCGCGCTGCTTGGGGCGTCGGCGCCTTTAACCAGGATCACATCCTCAGCCCGGATGCAGACATGGACTTCGGTGACATTGGTGGGGAGATCAGTTGCGAGGGCGGCGAGTTTTGCCCGGCCAGCTTCAACGATGGTCAGGTCCTCATTGGCCGAAACTACTCGACCGGGCTGTATCGTTTGGATGGTCAGAATTCCGGCGACGGTCAGGCTTGCAGGGCGGCTGAATACTTCCTGAATCGGACCGGACTGCAGCACTTTACCTTCAACGAGCACCACCAAAGCATCCGCCAGGGACAGGGTCTCGAACTGATCATGGGTGACATAAATGATTGGGATATGAAATAGATCCCTGATCCTCGACAGGTACGGCAAGATTTTCAGTTTCAGGGGCAAATCCAGACTCGCCAGCGGTTCATCCAACAGTAGCAACTGGGGCGAGGTCAGCAGCGCCCGCGCCAAAGCCACCCGCTGCCGCTCTCCGCCCGAAATTTCCGTGACTCTGCGCGTGAGGAGAGTTTGTATTTCGAGGACCTCGAGGATTTGATGGAAGCTGCAGTCACTCCTGGGGCCCGATCGGTGGCCGTAAACCAGGTTATGGTGCACCGAGAGGTGGGGAAATAAGGCCAAATCCTGGGGCACATAGCCGATCGCGCGTTTAGGAGGCGGAACGAAAGTGCGATGCGCCGTGTCATTCAGGACGTGCGGACCCAATTGAATAAAAGCAGAACGGGGCCGGCGCAATCCCGCGATGACATCGAGTAAGGAGGTCTTGCCCGCACCTGAGGGACCGAAAAGGACGGTGATTCCGTCGCGAACCTCGAGGGTAGCTTCCAATTGAAACGACTGGAGGTCGAGTCTGAGGTTACGCAGGATTAGATCCATTTCACACCTTGCGTCGTCGCATCAAGCAGGCGCTGGCCCAAACAGCAGCGAATGCAAGGACAGTCGAAACTCCAAGTAACCCGAACGCATGAGTGTCCTGACCGAGCTGCACTGATTGGAAAATCGCCAGGGAAAGGGTGGTCGTCTGGCCTGGGATATTACCGGCAACCATGATGGTGGCGCCAAACTCGCCCAAAGCGCGTGCAAACGCTAAAAGAACACCCGCCAGTACTCCACGTATGGCCAACGGCAACGTGACCGTATAAAACACTCTCCAAGGGCCCGCCCCGAGAGTGCTGGCGATCTGTTCGAGTCGAGGGTTGACGGATTCGAAGGCGATGCGGGCTGAGAGCACCAGCAAGGGAAACGACATGACCGCGAGCGCCAGGAGCACCGCGCGCCAGGTGAAGGCGATGTCCAACCCAAGTGTATTATGCAAAAAACCGCCAATCAATCCGCGCCGGCCGAGCACACGCAGCAGGATCAAGCCGGTGGCGACGGGCGGAAGCACCAAAGGCAAAGAAATCGCCGTTTCGACAACGGATTTTCCACGCCACTCTCGCCGGGCCAACAGCCAGGCCAGCCCAAGCCCAAAGGGCAGGATCAGCAGAGTACTCAATGCCGAAACCCAGGCCGTGAACCAGACGATTTGCCATGATTCGGATGACATAGCTGCGTGCTAATCAAGGACAATGAAGCCAAACTTCCGGAAAACACTTTTCGCTGGTTGCGACGTCAGATGCGCCAAAAACGATTTTGCCAAACCAGGATTCGGGGCTGATTTGAGGATCGCCGCGGGGTAGCTGATGCGCGGAGCTTCGTTGGGCGGGATCTCATAGGCAATTTTCACCTTTTTTGAGATTGCCGCGTCTGTCTTATAAACGACACCGGCCTCGACATTGCCGGATTCCACAGCGCTCAAGGCGGCGCGCACATTATCGGTCGGCACGATTTTCGATTTGAGCGCGGGCCAAAGCCTGGCCTGTTCAAAGTATTTTCGGGCGTAAATCCCAGCAGGCACAGTTTGGGGATCGGCCAAGGCGATTCGTTTGAAGGGCTGGCGCTGTAGGTCGGCGGGAGATACCAGAGTTAGGGAGCTCTCAGCGATAACCACAACGACGAGGGTGTTGGACAGGAGGCTTTTTCGGGTTTCTGGCAGGATGAGTCCCTGTTTTGCCAAGCCGTCCATCCGAGCTTCATCGGCCGAGAAAAAGATATCGGCGGATGCACCTTCGCTGATTTGGCGCTCAAGAAAACTGGAGGCGGCGAAGTTAAAGGTAATTCGGGTGCCGGTCGGCGCGTGGTAAGCTGCAGCGATTTCCTTAAGGCTATCGGCGAGACTTGCGGCGGCAAAGACGCGAATTTCGGCGGCTGATAGTAAGGAAGCAAGGAAGAGGGGAACCACTCCAACAGCAGTTTTTAAAAGGCATAATCTAAGCATGCGTTGTTTGGCAATGTTTGTGCGGCAATGAATAATTTGCAATTTGCAATTTGAGAAGATTAATACTTGCAAAGTGTCCGTGAAGGAGAAATGATGAGGCCCAGCCGGTAATCAGTTCGTACTCTGCTTAACAATATACTGCTTCGAACCATGAACTCTCCGAATATATCAAGGCCGGTGCGCACGAGCCGGCGGGAATTCCTCAAAACATCTGCCGGTGCGATGGCAGCGACAGCTCTGAGCGGCGCGATCGTCTCGCCTGGTTACGCAGCTGAAAAGAATATGATAAAGATCGCGCTGGTGGGTTGCGGCGGGCGTGGCACGGGCGCGGCTGCGCAAGCGCTTTCGACCAGTGGTCCGACCAAATTGTGGGCGATGGCAGACGTTTTCGATCATCGGTTGCAGGGCAGTCTGGGCAACATTCGGCAGGCGCACGAAAAGCAGGTTGAGGTGCCGCCTGAGCGTCAGTTCATTGGGTTGGAAGGCTTTAAGAAGGCAATAGATTCACTGGGCAAAGGAGACGTGGTGCTGCTGGCGACACCACCGGCGTTTCGGCCGATGCATTTCGAGTATGCGGTCGCGAAGGGGGTTCATGTTTTCATGGAGAAATCATTCGCCGTTGACGGGCCAGGGATCCGCCGCGTGTTGAAAACGGGCGCCGCCGCGGCAGAGACGAATCTAAAAGTGGCGGGAGGCTTGATGAGCCGGCATTACCTGCCTCTGGAACAATGTGTCCAGGAGATTCATGAGGGCCGCATCGGGGAGGTCATCACCGAATGGGCCTACCGGATGCATGGTCCGGTAGGGTTTGCTCCGAAGCAGGCGGGTACGACTGAATTGGCCCATCAGATTGCGAATTACAGCAATTTCACCTGGCTAAACGGCAGCTTCATTGTCGACTGGCTAATCCACAACATTGATGTCTGTTGCTGGGTGAAAAATGGCTGGCCGGTATCGGTGCAGGGGATGGGTGGTCGCCAAGTACGCCAGGAACCGGATCAGTTATTCGACCATTACGCCGCAGAATATATTTTCGCAGACGGCACGCGTTTGATGGCCCAAGGTCGGCATATGACCAATTGCTGGGATTTCTTTGGGGATCAGATCCAGGGGACGACCGGTTCGGCGATTCTCGGAGAAGGGCAGCCCAAGCCGCGGCTTTTCAAGGGGCACAATCAGGCTTCGCAGGATTTGCTCTGGAGCTATAAGGGAGCAGAGTGCGATCATTATCAACGGGAACATGACCTGCTTTTCGACGCGATCCGCAATGACAAGCGGTACAATGAGACGGAACGCTGTGCCAAGTCTTGCCTGACAGCGATTATGGGGCGAATGGCGTGCGAATCCGGCAGACGGATCACATGGGAAGAGGCATTGGCGTCCGAGCTGGAATTGGCCCCCGGGCTAGATCATTGGGACTGGAACACGAATCCACCGGCGATGCCTGACGCGGCGGGCAAGTACCCTGTGGCGATGCCTGGACAGACGAAGGGATGCTGAGGCGTTACGCCTCAAGACGTCGTCTCAACACCGAACAATCGAACGCTGAACATCGAACTTTGAACTGAAGTTGAACTTTCGGCGCTGGCTCGTGGTGTATTGAACGAACGCGAGGACTAGGCCCCTCGGCCCGGGCGTCATCCTCCAGGTCGATTAGCCACCTTATGCGCCAGATTCGATTGTGCCAGGGCACGTAGTGCGGCATGCCGCTTCTCTTTAGGCTTTTTGGCGAGGCGATCCGCCTCGGTATAGAATTTTTCCAAATCGCCGCCGTTTTCGGCCAGCAACTGCTCGAAGGCCGGGACCAGGTCGTAATAAGCTGCTACGGAATTGAGGTGGGCATTATTGAGTTGGTGAGAGAACCAATTATCATATTCCTGATCCTCACCCCACTGAGCTCTCATCTGTTGATACTTGCCTTTGAGGTTCTGCAGAATTTTCTGCTTCTGCTCTCGCAAAGTCGGCGCAGGGAGTTTTTGGTCCTTCTGTTTCCGTAGGATTTGCCCGTCCGGCGATCGCTGGTCGCCATAGAGGGACTCGAGCTGACTGCGTGCGGCCATTACCAGGTGGACAAATTTATCGTTGCGATGCAGATGGGCAAGATAGGCATCGAGGCTGGCCTGGTCGCCTTTAGCTTTCAGCCAGCGGCGGGCTCCTTCCTGGCCGACGGTGGTAGCAAAGGCTTCGTTGAAATCGGTATCGCCGCGGGCAAAAACGCGCTGGTGTCCGAGCTCATGAAAAATTATCTCAGCCAGGTCGGCATCCGGTTCGAAAATGAAGGTATTGAGCACGGGGTCTTTGAACCAACCGAGGGTTGAATAGGCTTCAACGCCGCCGACGGTTACATCGTAGCCTTTAGATTTGAGGTAGCCGGCGTAATTGGTTGCGCCCTCGCGCGAGAAATAACCTCTGTATTCGAGGCTGCCGACCAAGGGATACCACCAGGTCTTGGGTGCCATTGAGAATTCCGGCGCGGCTTCGACATTCCAGACGACGTAAGGCCGGTGGACGTCGACGTATTTCCTATAATGTCCATCGAGGGGCAGTTTCAGAGAGTCATGAGCGAATTGGCGCAGCTCCTCCAGACGGCGGAATCGTTGGCGTAGAGTGTCAGGTGTCTGGGGGTGATCGATCAGGTTGGTGATGGATTCCTGGTGCGCAAAAATCTGGTATTGGCCTTTTACGGCCTGCCCATAAAAGCCCAGGGTATGGCAACCCGAAACGGCTGCCAGCACCAGGAGCAAAGTGAAACCGAGAATGAACCTCTTTAAACGACTGATTCTGCTGAACACCTTAATCTGTTTCAAAATATTCGGAATCTCCGTGTTTGCGGAGTTGCCCGCCTGCATTAAACCGTCTCGGCCCTGGTTTGGCAATTTTTGATTTGGAAACACCTCCAAAAAAGCAAGTTTCCGGAAATGTTTTGACGCATAATGGTCTCGGCTGCGCGAGGCATGCCGCCCGCAGTGCCGACTTATTCACAGGCGGTGGATAACTCTTGCTCGACTTTCCTCCCCGGACGCGCAACGATGCCCGAGAATGGTGGATTGGTCCATCGTCGGACTGCGAACTTTATGCCAAAAAGTCTAAAAGTACTGATTGCAGAAGATCATGAAGTGGTGCGCGAAGGTCTCAAGATCCTGATCAGTGCGGACCCAAGTATGGAAGTGGCGGGTGAAGCCGAGACTGGCCAAATGGCGCTGAGACTCGCGAAACAGCTTCGGCCTGACGTAATACTGATGGATTTGGCGATGCCGCGGGGGAACGGTCTGGATGCGGCACGCGAAATTCGCCGCGAGGTTCCCGGTTCGAAGGTGCTTGTGCTCTCTGCCTACAAAGACGAGGAGACAGTTCGCCGCGTGCTGGACGCGGGCGCATCGGGCTATATGACCAAGCACTCGGCTGCCGAGGAGCTATTGACTGCGATTCGGGAAGTAGGCAATGGCAATTCGTATTACAGCTCCCAAATTGCGGGGAAGCTCAGAGCCCGCCAGCGACAATTTTTGTCGGCAGGTCAGACGATAGCCAAAGCACCGCATCTAACGCCACGCGAACACGAGGTGTTGGTCCTGATCGCACGCGGACAGCCGAACAAAGAAATTGCGTTCACATTGGGTGTGAGCATTAAGACGGTGGAAAAACACCGGCAATCGGTGATGGACAAACTGGACATACACGATATTGCTGGACTGACACGTTATGCGGTGTCCAAGGGATTAGTTGGCCCGCCGCTCAACCATCCATTGGCGTCGTTGAACATTACAAACCGTCCGGGGTAAGCCTTTAAGAGCTGGGCAACGGCTCGCGGAATCGAATTCAAGAACTGCGCGGTCCCTCTGATGTCCGCCTAAAAAGCTATCAGCTTCCCAGAGACTTTGCGGCCCGCCAAACTACACTTTCCGTCCAGGGATGTTTCCACGCATGCCGCCTCAAGCGTTGCAGTTCCATCAAAGCGGACACGGGTTCACCAAGCCGAAGCCACATTTCCGCGCTTTTGACTCGAACGGCGTCCTTTAATGACAAGTTTGTTTTGGCAGTTCTCATTGCACTTGGACCATTTTTATCACAGCGATGGACCCTCCAAAATGGGGAGGTTACCTAATGTCGAACAATAAAGTTGTTGGACAGGTGGCGCCCCGCTTGAAAGAATCCGCGGTCTCTTAATATTATTTCCGGTTCGATGTCGGCCGATCACCATTCAACCAAATCCCCGCTTTTATGAATCGTATCATTGTCGCATTAGGGTTGATGGGCCTGGGGCAGTCGCCCGCGGCCAATGGCGGCGAGTTAAGAGAATGGGAAAACCCAAAGTTGACTGGGATCAATAACCAGCCGCCTCATGCGACGATGGTGATATGTCCGGATATCAAGACAGCGTGGAGCATCGGGGCGGTGAATAATCGAGAGCGGGTCAAATCGGCGTTTTACCAATCATTGAATGGCGATTGGAAGTATCACTATTCGGCAACGCCTGCCGGGCGGGTTCCGGATTTTTGGAAAACGGACTTTAATGACCGTGAGTGGCCGACCATTGCGGTGCCCTCCAACGTTGAGCTTTCGGGTTATGGCATTCCGATTTATGTCAACATTCAGTATCCCTGGACCTGGCACGGGTCCCAGCCCAATCCACCGTTCATCCCCGCGGACGAACCAAACAACACGGTCAATTC
The DNA here is from genome assembly GCA_035495315.1 of Candidatus Limnocylindrales bacterium. Classification (GTDB taxonomy): domain Bacteria; phylum Verrucomicrobiota; class Verrucomicrobiia; order Limisphaerales; family UBA8199; genus DATJGF01. The sequence goes on along the minus strand of DATJGF010000173.1, from coordinate 69,045 downwards.
GTACCGGCGGACCTTCACGATTCCGAAGGGATGGACTGGCAGGCATGTGTTCCTGACCTTCGACGGGGTGAACTCATTCTTCTTTCTGTGGATTAATGGCCAGAAGGTCGGTTTGGGCAAGGACAGCCGGACACCGGTCGAGTTCGACATCACCCAGTTTCTTGTCACAGGCGAAAACTCGATCGCGGTGGAAAATTTTCGGTGGAGCGATGGGTCCTATCTTGAGGATCAAGACATGTGGCGTCTGAGCGGCATTTTTCGGGATGTCTATCTCTGGTCGCCGCCCAACGTTCATATCCGAGATGTCGAAGTGAAGACCGATTTGGATGCGCAGTATCGCAACGGCCAAATCAAGATCAATGCCCGGCTGATCAATTATGGGGAGCAAGCATCTTCATTGACGCTCGACGCCGATTTGGTGGACCCGACCGGCGCGACTAACCTTTCGGCAACGATGTCGCAGGATCTGAAGCCTGGACAGGATGGACCGGTTGGTGGCGTGGCGCCAGTGACGGCACCGCTGAAATGGACGGCGGAAACGCCGTACTTATACAAGCTTCTGCTGACGCTTAAAGATGGAGCCGGCAAAGTTCAGGAGGTGGTTCCGGTCAACGTTGGATTTCGGAAGGTCGAGGTCGCCAAGGGCAATTTGCTGGTGAATGGGCAGCGGATCCTGGTCAAAGGAGTTGACCGACACGAATTCGATCCGGATCGGGGGCAGGCGATCACGGTCGAAAGCATGGAGAAAGACATCCAGCTGATGAAGCAGTTCAACATTAATACAATGCGTTGCTCACATTATCCGAACCAGCCGGCGTGGTATGACCTCTGCGATCGCTATGGCATTTACCTGATTGACGAGGCGAACATCGAGAGCCATGGAATGGGTTTTGACGAAAAAACCCTGGCGAAAAATCGCGACTGGGCTGATGCGCATATGGACCGCACGGTGCGAATGGTCGAGCGTGATAAGAATCATCCGTCGATCATTATTTGGTCGCTGGGGAACGAGGCAGGGGATGGGCCGAACTTCGACGCGACGTCGAAATGGATTCACCAGCGGGACTCGAGCCGACCGGTGCACTACGAGCCAGCGGGGATGAAATCACATACAGACATTGTCTGCCCGATGTATCCGCGCCCACCGGAATTGGGGCGCTACTCTTCCGAGCAGCGTACGCGGCCGTACATCATGTGCGAATACGAGCACGCCATGGGGAACGGGTCGGGCGATTTCTGGTCCTATTGGAATCAAGTCTACAACCAACCGTACCTGCAGGGCGGTTCTATCTGGGATTGGGTCGATCAAGGCTTGCGACAGCCGCAGCAAAAATTGCCATTGGCGCATTTCGAAAAAGTTAAACCTGGCGACAAGACCTTCTGGGCGTATGGAGGCGATTTCGGTCCGGATGGCACGCCCAGTGACGACAATTTCTGCTGTAACGGATTGGTGAGTCCGGATCGCAAGCCGCATCCCGGCCTCTATTATGTCAAACACGTATACCAGTATATCCATTGCAAGCCGCTGGATTTGGGGGCGCGCACCATCGAGTTGAAGAACTGTTACGATTTCAGGAATTTAAAAGAATTCATTTCCGGTCAATGGCGCCTTAAAGGCGATGGGAAAGTCATTCAAAGCGGCAAGCTTTCGACGTTGGATGTCGCGCCGCATTCCGTGAAACAGATGACGGTGCCAATCAAACGATTCAAGCCTGAACCTGGAGTAGAGTACTTTCTCGAAGTAAGCTTCACGCTAGGCAAGGAATGCGCCTGGGCCAAGGCGGGGCATGAGGTTGCCTGGGACGAGTTTAAGTTACCCGACAGCGTGCCGGCAACAATGGTGGGCAAGGACCGCTTTGGGCCTCCCCAGCTACGCGAGGAGTCCGGCACGATTGTAGTCAATGGCAAAGATTTCGAAGTAGCCTTCGATAAACAATCCGGCGAAATGAAATCCCTGCGATATCAAGGGACGGACCTGATCAAGGCTCCCTTGCGTCCGGATTTTTGGCGCGCCCAAACCGATAACGATCGAGGCCGGAAAATGATCGACTCACAAGGTATTTGGCGGACTGCCCACCAAGGGGCGCAGTGCCGCAGTTGTGCCGCAGAGACGCGGACCGACGCATACGCTGTGCTGGTTAGATCGGTGCAGGCGCTGCCGAAAGTTAGCGCTGAATGGGAGACCTTTTATATCATATATGGCAGCGGGGATATTGTGGTGGCGGCGCGGTTCAAACCGGGCAAAACGGATTTGCCGAAGTTGGTTCGGGTGGGGATGCAGATGAGTTTACCTCCCGGATTTGAACAAGTTGCCTGGCTAGGCCCTGGGCCTCAGGAGTCGTACGCCGACCGCAAAGATGCCAGAGTGGGTCTTTATCGCGGCACGGTCGATGAACAATTCTTTACTGACTACACTGAGCCGGGTGAAACAGGCAACAAAGCGGATACTCGGTGGGTGGCGTTGACGAACCGCAAGGGCTTTGGGCTGCTGGTAATCGGCCAACCCCTGCTCAGCGTCAATGCGCTGCATTACGGGACGGAAGATCTGAATGCGGGCAAACACGCGTTTGAATTGCCGCACCGGGAATATGTTACGCTTAATCTCGACCTGAAGCAGCAAGGGGTTGGCGGAGACGACAGTTGGGGTGCATGGCCGCACGACGAGTTTTTGATCCCTTGCCAGGAGTATGCCTACAGCTTTCGGTTGCGTCCGCTCGGCTCGGGTGAAGACCCGGCGAAACTGGCACGACAGGGAATCGCGCCGAAGTGATGAGACGTTCGGCAGGAACGTTGAACCATCGAACGTTGAGGGGTGAACACTAGCGTTTCAGGCGGAAGAAGAGGTTTCCTTTGGCCGGCGGGGTAATGGTGGTGGAGTAGTTTGTCCCGGGGTTGAGGTTCTGGCCGTTGATCTTGCCCCAACCGACCTGGAGATTAATTGTGATGGGATCGCTGTAATTGGCTTGAAAAAAATCAATTGCTGCCTGGAATGCGGTGAAAAAACCGGCTGGGGCACCGAGAGTCGTGGAGTCGTAAGTGACATTAAAGGTCAGCCCCTCCGAGGTAATGGCAATGCCCACGAAAGCAAAAATAACGGGGGCGAATGTATAGAGTGCTATAGGTGGTTTTCTCATTAGGTTCGGATGTTCTGCTTCCGCGCATAGCTCTGCTTCAGGCTGATTGAAGCACTCAGCCAAAATCCGGCGATGTTTTCAAGTTTCAAACAATTCAAATGTGGGGACCTGTGATGCAATGGGTTGACTTAAGTCAAAAGAAAAAAGAAAAACTGATTGACTCGCACTGCATAGATTTGATGTGCTCATGGCAAATGAATCGCGTTCTACTCACCATTACCCTCGTGATGTTCGCCGCGCAAAGGTTGGTTTCGGGCGCCGAATCCAAGCCGGCTGCGTCAGTCAGTTCGGAGACTTGTGTTGAGTGTCATCAAAAGCTGACACCAAATATCGTTGGGGATTGGCGCCTCAGCCGGCATAGCGAGGTAAAGGTGGGTTGCGCCGATTGCCACGGCGCCGGCCACAACGCGACGAATGATGTCGCGCAAGTCAAGATTCCGACACCAGACACTTGCGCCGAATGTCATGAGGCGCAGGTGAAAGAGTTTAAAGGCGGCAAACACGCAGCGGCGTGGGCGGCGATGAAAGCGATGCCAACGATCCACTGGCAGCCGATGGCATTGATTGAAGGCATGAAAGGTTGCGGTGGCTGCCACAAGATCGGCTTAAAGTCGGAGCAGGAAATCAAGGAACTGAAGAAGACCAGCGCCGGATTCGGAGTGGCTTCCTGCGATGCCTGTCATACCCGGCACACGTTCTCGAAAAAGGAGGCGCAGCAACCGCAAGCCTGCCAGACCTGTCACATGGGGTTTGATCATCCGCAATGGGAAATGTATTCCGGCTCCAAGCATGGGGTTCGTGCGCTGCTCAAGCAGAGCGGAACGCTGCCGGCTTCCACGCCTGCTCCGACTTGCCAAACCTGCCACATGCAGGGAGGACATCACGGCGTAAATACTTCGTGGGGTTTTTTGGCGGTGCGTCTGCCGATGCCGGAGGACAAGCAATGGAGCGAGGATCGGGTAACCATCCTGCAGGGGCTTGGGGTTTTGGATCCCAGCGGCAAACCGACCGCGCGATTGGACGTCGTCAAGGCGGCCAATGTGGCGAAGCTTACGCAGGAAGACTGGCAAAAACCGCGAGATCAGATGCTGCAGACCTGCAATCAATGTCATTCGGCCAATTTCGCGAGGCAGCAACTTGAGCAGGGCGACAATATAATCAAGGAGGCCGATCATTTGATGGCGGAAGGGATTCGCATTGTGGCCGGCCTATACAAAGATGGCCTGCTGCAAAAGCCATCCAACTATGCGCATCCGTTTCCGGACTTGCTGACCTTTCATGATGCGCCGACTGTGATTGAGCAAAAGCTCTTTGTGATGTTTCTCGAGCACCGGATGCGAACGTTTCAAGGGACGTTCCACGCCAGCCCCGATTACGCGCTGTGGTATGGGTGGAGCGAGATGCAGCGTGACTTAACGGAGATTAAATCGCTGGCTGCCGAATTGCGCGAGAAGGGCGCACAAACGAAGTGAAAGTAGCGTTTGTTGCGGGGTGGCTATTATGGTGCGCATCCCAGATTTTTCCTGCGCGTAGGCTTCTCATTAACACCCTGCTTCAGCTGAAACGGGGTGTAACGCGGGACCCGAGGCACCGGTCAACCGTTTTAATTTTAACGGTTTCCTAGCTCGTAGCACGACCCGAACCGAGAAACCGTTAAAACGGTTGTCCGTCTCTCTCCCGGCCATAACACCCGCTGAAGCTGAAGCATGGTGTTAATGAGAGGCAAGACGCTGGAAAAATCTGGAAGGTGCACCCTATTTATAACTGGCGGGAGGTGGTTCTCACGAAGGGGAGTCAAAGGCTTTCGATGCCGAGGATGAATTTGGAGCAGCGGCTCAGGCGCATCGGAAGCGAATCGGTAATCAATTCCGCGTGCGTGGCACACTGAACGTCGAATTTCACTTCGAGAACAACCGAGGGGAGGCCAGGACGGCCCGGGGAGATTTTGGCGGAAGGGCTATGCGCGGCGGCGAATTGAAAATCAGAATCGACCGTGAGTCGGAATTTGCGATCGGCACTGACAAAATAATGGCGGTGGTATCGATTGAGCAGGCACGGAGTGAGATGATTTAGCTCCGCCCGCAATTGTTCCGGCAACGCGGCGGTGTTAAGTGCAACCGCCAGGGAGGCTCGTACCGGTTGTCCATTTAGTTGAAAGGGGGCCAACGCATGACTGTCCTTGCCGCTAATGGAGCCGGACTTGAATTTGCGTTCGAGAATGGGCTGGAGGATTTGGCCGTCAAGCGGCCCATACCACCGAACGCGATGCTTAACCCTGCGCGGGCAGCCGTTGATGTGGTCGTAATAAGCGGTCCGCGAGGGCGAATCCAGGTAGATATTATTTACAATGCGCGGCGGAAAGGCCTCTCGGAAGGCGGCCCGATGACGGCGCACGAGGGCCAAAGCTTCAGCCAATGTGAAGCCTTCCGCAATGAACTTGCGCTCGTAGCGAGGATTGGGAAATGGAAATCCCATGGGCTAGGCACCGATTCCGCCGTGGTCGAGACAACTTACTTTGACTTGCGGGCTGAGGGCGCGCAGTCGCTGGGTGAACCGCTCGAGGTTGGCGATCTGCTTGAAATCGACCACAAAGGCGGCTTCGAATTGTTCCGGCGAGCGATCAAACCGTTTGAGACTGGCGCGGGCGCCTTCGGCTGAAAGCGCTTCCATGATCTGATTGGCGTCCAGAGTGGCTGCGGCCGGACTGACGATGGTCAGGTAAAGATTAGGTTCATCCGGGCGCTGGTTTATTTGACTGCGTATGGCGACCAGGCCGAGAATGACGACCAAGGCAGTCACCGTGATGATCGGCTGCCCGGCACCCAGGCCCAACCCCGTGCTGATGGCCAAAAACAGGAAGGCCAATTCCTCAGGTTCCTTAATCGCGGCTCGGAATCGCACGATGGAGAGCGCGCCGACCAGGCCCAAGGACAAGGCCAGCGACGAACGGACGATGCTGATGATCAAGGTGGTGGTTACCGTCAGCATTAGGAAGTTTCGGGCGAACGCGCGGCGATTGGAGAGTGAGTGACCGAAACGCACATAAGCCTCGCCCAGAATCAAACCCAGCAGCGCGGCCAGTGCGAGGCTCAGAATCAATTTGGGCAAGGATGCGATCGAGGTTGGATTAAGGAACAGTTCGCGAAGTGATTCATCAATTTGCATAGGGAATATTATTTAAGCGGAGTTGGGTGATTTTGCTATCGGTCGTCTGAATCTGGCGGTTTTGGAAAATTGGGTGGTGCGCCGAATCCTCCCGGTGGACCTCCGCGGAACGGCGAGAGATCTTGGTTGATCCCTGAGCGCAACTGGTCCTCGGTGAGAATCCCACTCTTATCTGTGTTCCAGGAGTCGAACCAACCGATAAAACCTCGGGTAAAGTCGTCGAGGGACAATTCGCCTTTTTTCTGTGGATCCAGAGCTTGCATCCAGGCCGGTCCCAGGAACATCCCCGGACCAAAGCCGCCGGGTGGGCCACCGGGCCCTCGTCCGCCCGGGCGGAATCCAAAACCGGTAACGGTTAAGCCCTCGGATTTTCCATCGAGTTGATCGCTGATGGATTGCGCACGGACTTTCACAAAACCCTTGATCGATTTCATCGGGTCGCCAAACCCGCCGAAGGGGGGACCCATCCTGCCGCCAAAACCCCTTTGTGGAACGTTGCCACCGGCGACGACTTCGTCGAAGCGCGCCACTTTTTCTTCGGATTCGTCGGCGACGGCCTGACGGATAGCCGCGCCAACTTCATCGACTTGCTGGCGAAATCGCTCAGGGTTAAAGATGGTTCCGCTGAATTCTTTAAGCGCAGCGCGGTAAAGTCTTTGAAATTCTGCAAGGTTATACATCCGCTCGAGGAATCGGTTTTCGCCGTCCCAGGGCTTGGCTATGCTCAAGTTTTCGCGCTGTTGTTGTGTGCCGCGCATCCCGAATTGACCAAACGAATGATCCTGGTCCCAAGGGATAAACGTGAACCATTGAGACTTTGGATGAAGATAAAGGTAAAGGTTCTGTCCGGGGCCGAGGATGCCGTCCATATCGGAAAGGAAAACCATAACGGCCATAAAGCGCGCGAACTCCGCCAGGTCAATGAACTCGCCGATTTTGGCGGCGAAGGTTTTATCGTCGGCCGAGCTGACGAGTCGCGCCAGTCCAATCACTCGCTGTTTTTGTTCATCGAAGAGCGAGGTCTTTGGATCGTAAGTTTGGTTGTACCTAGGCCAATCATTGCCGAGATCAGAAAAGAGACTGGAAGTAACGGGTTTGAAGATTGCGCCACTCCGAGTGCCAAAGCGTTTAAGGGCAAAGAGCCGATCGACATCTTCAACCAGCGAGTAGAGGCCAAGGTATTGGTGATCGAATTTCCCCGGCACGGTCACGTAAACGCGGGCATAAGCAGTTTGAGGAGCCGGGACTCCCGCATCCCGGTAAAGCCGATACGAGAGCACCTCGTTCATCCAGCTCACGTCGGTGACATTGTTATTGAAGTTGAGCTTCGAGACGTCGGCCAACTTTTGGCCTTTGGCAAAATGGTTCAAATCGACCTTGAGCGACCGCTTGAGGGAGCCGCGCGACTCCATAAACGTGCCGTTCCCCTTGTAACGGACCCCGACATCTTTGAAGGTAATGCCCTCGAATTCGAGTTCCGCGTGAACGTAATTGAACTGGATGCCCATCGCGGAGGCGAGGCCGTTACGTTTCCCTTCAGGCCCCTGCAGATTCATGCCTGGTCGACGATTGCCCGGGCCTCCAAAAGGACCCATGCCTCCGCCGGATCCCAAAGCTGAGTTCAACCCGGCTCTAATCTTGGTTTCGTCCAATTTGCCGGAATGATTTGTGTCCCAAGCCGTGAACCACTTGGCAGCGAGGGCTTGGAATTCCTCACGGGAGAGGCGGCCGTCGTGATTTGCATCGCCGTCCTTCAGGAAGGCCGGGGTCAAAAACATTGCCGGGCCAAAGCCTCCGGGGCCTTCTCCTGGTCCGCGTGGTCCAGGACCAGGTCCGCCCGGACCTCTGAAAGGACCCGGACCCCCGGGACGGCCTGGACCGCCGAACGGGCCGAACCCACCTTTAGGTTCCATCGCTTCCCACTGATCGGCAGTAAATCTGAAATGGACGGTCCAGATGTTGGTAAGGTGATACAAGCCATCGGGCTCAATCCTGGCGCCGGCCGGGGAGATGGGATTGCTTTTTTGCAGGGCCAACGCCGCGGCGAGCAGCGCCAGGAGCAATCCACCTGCGGCGAGGAACGCCAGCGAGGTTCGCTGGGGGTTGGGTGACGCTTTTAAGCGCATGGATAGGGTTGCGAAATCATTATTGCTGTCTTTTGCGATACAGTCTAGTCGAGAGACCTTAAGGAAAGATTAAGAATTACCCGGATTTTCTTGCATGTTTATGAGCCATGGGAATTCGAAAAATAATTTTGAGAGCCTGTCGATTTCGGAGTGAGGCAGACGACCAATAGATGTAATAGCCATTTGATTGGCGAACGAAACTGAAAACCAATAAAACAAAGACAAAAACATGAGCACAAAAAGAATCCTTCAGCCTTACCTATTCTTCGACGGGCGCTGTGAAGAGGCGCTGGAGTTTTACCGACAAGCGATCGGCGCGGAGGTGACCGCGTTGATGCGATTTAAAGACAGTCCCGAGCCTGGCGGCTGCCCGGGTGCCGCGCCGGAAAAGGTCATGCACGCCAGTTTCCGCTTTGGCGAGACAACATTGATGGCCTCTGATGGACGGTGCACCGGCAAGCCAAGTTTCCAAGGTTTCTCGCTTTCGCTGACTGTCCCCACAGAGGTGGAAGCCGACAAACTATTCGCGGCCTTAGCCGACGGCGGTCAGGTCCAAATGCCATTAACCAAGACTTTCTTTTCGCCGCGATTTGGCATGGTGGCGGATCGTTTTGGAGTCGGTTGGATGATATTGGTAATGCAATGAGAGAACTAACCAACAACAAAGAGGATTAAGCTATGAGATTCGTAATGTTTATGATTCCGCGCGTTTATCAACCGGATGCTCCAGCGGGGCAGCGAGCAGGCGAAGGCTTTACCCCGCCGGCGGATGCGGTCGCCAGGATGATGAAGTACAACGAAGAGTTGGCCAAGGCAGGCGTGTTGGTATCGCTCGATGGGCTTCAGCCACTGGTCAAAGGAGCGCGGGTGGCATTTTCGAGTGGCAACCCGACCGTGACGGACGGTCCGTTCGTCGAGGCTAAGGAAGTGGTGGGCGGCTTTTGGATGATTCAGACCAAATCGAAAGAGGAGGCGCTTGAATGGGTCAAACGCTGCCCGGCTGCGGACGGAGACGTTGTCGAGTTACGACAGGTATTTGAGATGTCGGATTTTCCACCGGATGTGCAGAGGGCTGCGGATAATCCGACGGTACGCCGGCAGGTCAACAAAAGCGCCGCGCCGAAATAAAGGGTTGGCTTCTCATGAAACGAATTCAAAAGATAACGCCGTTCTTGTGGTTCGACGGCAAGGCGGAGCAAGCAGCGCGATTCTACACGTCGATCTTCAAGAATTCCAAGGTCGACAGCGTCTCGCCCATGTCGGCAAGTTTTCAGCTCGAAGGACTGAGCTTCATCGCACTGAACGGCGGGCCGCAATTCAAGTTCACCGAAGCGATTTCATTCTTCATCCATTGCGAGACGCAAGAAGAGATCGACTATTTGTGGGAAAAGCTCTCCGCGGGAGGCGAAAAGAGCAGGTGCGGCTGGCTCAAAGACCAGTTTGGCGTCTCGTGGCAGGTGGTGCCATCGGTGTTAGGCGACATGCTGAACGATGAGGATGAGGAACGGTCAAAGCGAGTGATGCAGGCGATGCTGCAGATGGACAAGCTCGATATTCAGGCGCTCCAGAAGGCGTATAACCGGTAAGGGCGAAACATATGAAGTACCTGTGTCTTGCTTACGAGGAAGAGAACAAACTCAACGCGCTTTCCAAGAGCGAGTGGGAGGCGCTGCGGAATGAAACGCTGACTTATCTTGATGAATTGAAGAAACGCGGTTACGTCATCGCGGTGGAGGCGCTGCAAAGTGTTCAGACTGCAACGACCGTCCGGGTGCGAGACGGCAATGTGTCACTCAGTGACGGTCCCTTTGCCGAGACGAAGGAGACGTTGGGCGGGTTTTTCCTGATTCAAGCGCAGGATCTAAACGAGGCGATCCAGATCGCCTCGCGATGGCCGTCGGTGCGGCTCGGAAGCATCGAGGTGCGGCCGGTGGAGGAAAAGCTTCGAGACGACGGCCGCTACTTGTCAGCTCCGTGCTGGGGGATGGTTATTTAAGAGTCAGTTTGATCGGGCAGAACTCTTTGCCGTTTTCTCCCGCCGGCCAAAGCCCCACGTGCCCGCCGTCCGAATACCGCCATTCTGGAGCCAGTTGGCTAACTGGGGCTCTGAATGCGCAACTGTGCCTCCCAGGGGGCAATTGCCCAGATAGATTATGGATCGAAGGAGGCTCGAGCCCTTTCATGGTAGATGCGGTGCGGAGGTATGCGCCGAAGGCGGAAGGGCGGGCGTTGCTGGATGAGTTAACTCCGGCGATTGTGCATCTGAAGTGGAGGCAGGGCCTGCGCGAGGAGGAAAGAGACTTCATTGCCAGCGCGTCAATGGACGGCGATGATTGAACGATTGAACTCGCATGGAACCTAGGCTTGCGCGCATCTGAGATTTTTCCGCACGCTCTCATTAACACCCTGCTTCAGAACTTCAGCGGGGTGTTATGGCCCGGAGAGAGACAGGCAACCGTTTTAACGGTTTCTAGGTCCGGGTCGTGCCACGAGCTAGAAAACCGTTAAAACGGTTGACCGGTGCCTCGGATCCCGCGTTACACCCCGCTGAGGCAGGGTGTTAATGAGAGGCGTACGCGCACGAAAAATCTGAGATGCGCGAATCCTCCGAGGGGCAAGCCTCTAACTTAAGGGCTTCCGCGTCGTGCCTGCACACGGCTCACTGCCGTTCATGGCATACTGGTACTGGTCGTGACCAACATCAGCACCCCGTCGCCCGAAAGTGGCCGGCCGTGCGTCTTGTCCCGCGGTGCAGGATGCCCGGCTCTACGGCAGGCGGGACGCCTGCCGCTTCTTCCAGGAGAATTGACATTCGTGTGCAAACTCCTTAAGACTCTGGGGCATTCGGATTACCGCGTATTATGCACATTCAACTCGGCGGCATTGATTACGCCATCCTCCTGATTTACTTCGCTTTCGTTTTGAGCATCGGTTGGGCGCTCAAGCGTTACATGAAGGGAAGCACGGATTTTTTTCTGTCAGGGCGGTCGATACCGGCGTGGGTGACGGGATTGGCCTTTCTCTCGGCGAACCTGGGGGCGCAGGAAGTGATCGGGATGGCTGCGTCGGGCGCGAAGTATGGGATCATGACCAGCCATTTTTACTGGGTCGGGGCGATTCCGGCGATGGTATTTCTTGCGATATTCATGATGCCGTTTTACTACGGGTCGAGGGCGCGATCGGTTCCGGAATACCTCAAGCTGCGTTTCGACGAGAAGACGCGCGGGTTCAATGCGATTTCGTTTGCGGTCATGACGGTGTTTTCCTCCGGGATCTCAATGCATGCGCTGGCGCGGTTGATGGAGACGCTCCTGGGTTGGAACTATAACGGTTGCATTGCGATTTCGGCGTTGATCGTCCTGGCATACATTTTTCTTGGTGGCCTCACGTCAGCGATTTACAACGAGGTGCTGCAATTTTTCATGATCGTGTTTGGGTTTGCGCCACTGGTGTTTCTGGGCCTGAAGGACGCCGGGGGTTGGGCCGCCTTGAAGGAGAAATTGGTGCCCGTTGCGGTGAGCGAGCATTTCGCACCCGGCACGTGGACCGATTCCTGGAAGCACATGGGCAGTCCGCTGGAGAACCCGATGGGGATCGGCTGGTTCGGCATGGTGATGGGCTTGGGATTTGTGCTGTCGTTTGGTTATTGGTGCACGGATTTTTTGGTGGTGCAGCGGGCGATGGCAGCTGATTCGATGTCGGCGGCGCGTCGGACGCCATTGATTGCCGCCATCCCGAAGATGCTTTTTCCGGCGTTGGTGATTCTGCCGGGAATGATTGCGATAGCATTGCATTATTCCGGCGGGCATCAGTTTTTACCGATCGGGAAGGACGGCACGCCGGACTACAACCTGACCATACCAGCGATGCTGGCGAAGTACTTTCCCACCGGCTTGCTTGGGATAGGGTTTACGGCATTGATGGCTTCATTCATGTCCGGTATGGCGGGGAATGTGACAGCATTCAACACGGTTTGGACTTACGACATTTACCAGAGCTATCTCGCCCCGAATAGAACGGATAAGCATTATCTCGCGATGGGGCGGTGGGCGACCGTGTTTGGCATCCTGGTCAGCGTGGGGGCAGCGTATCTGGCGTCGAAGTTCAATAACATCATGGATATGCTGCAGTTGGTATTTGGGTTTGTGAATGCGCCGCTGTTCGCGACGTTCCTGCTTGGCATGTTCTGGCGGCGAACAACGGGCCATGGGGCTTTTGTGGGCTTATTGAGCGGCACGCTCGGGGCGGCGATTTTCCACGGACTGGCGCTCTCGGAAGGGGCTGAGGTCGGGATTAAAGGCGGGTGGCTGGGCAAAGAATTCACGTTTCACAGTGAGATGGGCCAGAACTTTTGGATGGCGATTGTGGCGTGGACGTCTTGTTTTGTGGTGACGATCCTGGTTTCCCTTGCCACTGAAAGGACCAAAACCGATGCTGAACTTAAGGGCCTGGTGTACTCGCTGACACCCAAGCCTGAGTCGGAGCATGAGCCATGGTACAAGCAGCCTGTGACCTTAGGTGTGTTAGTGCTCGCGGCGACGGTGCTGTTGAACATTATCTTTTGGTAACTCTGACAAGCCTATGAATTTTGATTTGCGAATTCCGATCGGCATAATGTTCAGCTTGTTTGGCCTGATGCTTGTGGTGTTCGGGGCGCTATCGGACAAAACCATCTACGAAACGCATTCGCTGGGAATCAACATTAACCTGACGTGGGGGCTGGTGCTGCTGCTGTTTGGCGGGTTTATGCTCACCCTGGCGTGGCGTGCCGGCAAGAAGCAGAAGTAGGCGGCGGCAAGACATTCGGACCCAGAGATGAGGGTTGCATTTCCAATCCCGCTCTCTGAAATCGAGAGAGCGGAGGAAACGCGGCATGCACACGACAGTGATGAGGAAGCTCTGATTTATTGTGAAACGCCAGAATATTCTAGCCTGCCAATGAACGCTCGCTGGGACAACAAAGCCTCCTCTCCCCGGCCCTCTCCTCCAGAGGATTCCAGAGGAGGAGAGGGAGAAACTCCGTCGCGAGTTCGTTGGCCTTATGCTGTCTCTTTTGAGGATCTGAGTCTCCTCACGTCGGCGCCTACCAGGAAAGCGATTTTCAAGACGCTCTTAGGGCGATTTTGTGGCAAGTTTTATGTCCAATGACACTTAAGGACCTTGGCGATTTTGTTTCGGAGCAGTTTGAAAAGGCCTACGGTCGGCAGCCGCTTTGGCTGGCCGCTGCGCCCGGACGGGTGAATATCATTGGGGAACATACCGATTACAACGATGGGTATGTATTTCCGATGGCGATTGACCGTTACACAGTGATTGCCGCTGCACCCCTATCAGGAGAACAGCGAGGGATCGAGATTCGCTCGGTAGTCGAGAAGCGGCCTGCCGTCGTTGACCCCAATAAACCGCTGAAACCGGAACCAAAAGGCACTTGGTTTAATTATCCGCTAGGGGTAATCGCGGGTTTTGTGAGCCGCGGGGTCCGCTTGCCGGGTTTCGTGGCGCTGGTCAATTCGACCGTTCCAGTCGGTGGAGGATTGTCCAGCAGCGCGGCACTGGAAGTATCAACGGCGACGTTGCTTGAAGCCATTACCGGCCAGGAGCTGGACCCGGTCGAAAAGGCGCTGTTGTGCCAGAAAGCGGAGCATGAGTTCGCCGGCATGCCGTGCGGGATAATGGACCAGTTTATTTCGGTGATGGGCCGGAAAGACCATATTCTGCTGCTGGATTGCCGCTCACGGGAAACGGAGCTGGTGCCGATGAGCGATCGATCGGTCGAGTTATTGATTACCAATACCAATGTGAAGCACGAGCTGACCGGTGGCGAATATGCCAGGCGCCGGGCCGAGTGCGAAGAAGCGGCTCGGGTAATGGGAGTGGCCTCGCTGCGCGATGCAGACGCCGAAGGGCTGGAAAAGGCACGAGGCAAAATGAGTGATGTCGTTTATCGTCGGGCACGCCACGTCATTGGGGAGATTGAACGCACGCTGCATGCCGCCGAAGGGGTACGGGCGTCAAATTGGCCGACGGTTGGGCAGCTTATGTATGCGAGCCATGCCTCATTGCGGGATGATTATGAAGTGAGCTGCCGCGAACTCGACGTCGTGGTTGAAATCGCGCGGGCGATCGGGATTTCGGGTGGGGTCTTTGGGTGCCGCATGACGGGGGGCGGTTTCGGAGGCTGCACGGTGGCGCTGGTGCAAAGCCAGCAGGTGGGGGCGATTTCGAAGCACATCGAAACGGAATACCAGAAGCGAACCGGGGTCAAGGCGACCCTGTTTGTCTCGCGACCTGCGGCGGGAGCGACGATTCTGAAGCGCTAGAGCAGTTTCAGAAAAAATGTGGCCTCCTCCGCTCGACGGAGTAACTCACGTTGCAGGCTACTGATTGCGAGCCAGCAAACCCCTCACCCCGACCCTCTCCCCTTGGAAGGGGAGAGGGAGACCCAGGGCTTGGATGGGCCTATTGGAATTCTTCGGGGTTCCCATTAGGCCTGTACGCTACTCAACGACGCGGCGGCCTTTTTTGCGGGCGCGGTACTGTTCTTCGATCCACTTGTAGGTGGCGCGGAGTCCTTTATCCAGCGGAGTATTTGGCTCCCAATCAAGGATGGACCGAATGAAAGTGTTATCACTGTTGCGACCGGCGACGCCGCGGGGGGCTTTGAGGTCGTACTGTCGTGTAAGTTTGATGCCGGCGATCTTTTCCGCTTTCGATACGAGGTCATTAATGGAAACCAGCTCGCTGGAGCCGAGATTAATCGGGGTGGCAATCAGTTCGTCGCAATGCATGATCATATCGATGCCTTTGGTGCAGTCGTCGATATACATGAAACTCCGGGTCTGATGGCCATCGCCCCAGATCGTGATGGTGTGCTTTCCGCAGTCAATTGCTTCAATGACTTTTCGGCAAATCGCGGCCGGAGCTTTTTCGCGGCCGCCGGCCCAGGTGCCATTGGGTCCGTAGACGTTATGAAAGCGAGCGATGGCGGTTTTGAGGCCGCGTTCAGCCCAATATTCCTGGCAGAACATTTCCGACATCAACTTTTCCCAACCGTAGCCGCGCTCGGCCATAGCAGGGTAGGCGTCGGATTCTTTCAGGGCGCGGACATTTGGGTCTTGTTGGAGCTGGGTGTTGTAGGCACAGGCTGACGAGGAGAAGAAATAGCGGCGGGCACCGGCGCGGTAAGCGGATTCAATCATGTGGGTGTTGATCAGAATGCTGCGCAAGCATTCGACGCGAAAACGCTCAATGAATCCCATGCCGCCCATATCCGCGGCGAGGTTATAGACCTCGACGGCATTTTCGCAGGCGCGGCGGCAGTTTTGCTCCTCGCTGAGGTCCATGGTCAGGCATTCCACACCTGGCACGCGTTGGTACCACTCCGGGAGGGGCTTTTTGTCGACTGCGCGAATGCGCATGAAGCCTTTATCATGGAAATAACGAGCGAGTGAGCCGCCAATGAAGCCACCCGCTCCGCCGATGACTATCAAATCGTCTTTTTTTAAGGGTGGGTCTTTCTCGATCAATCGCTTCTGTTCCATAACGTCGTATTAAGATGGCAATCGGGTTGTCGGCGCGCGAGCCTAAACTAAAAACCTGGTTTGGAATTGTAAGAGCCGCGGTGAGGGGTTGTGCGTTGTGCTGAAACGCCCGGGTATTTGAAATCGTGGGCTAAATTGACATCCAGATGCGACTCCTCAACCATGAGCCGCAATGTGAAAAGGCCACCTCTCCCCAGCCCACTCATGCGGGGGGGAGGAGTGGGAGAGGAACCCCGAGGCCGTCCCTGGTTCATGGGTTCAAAGCGCGAAAGTCCTTTCGGGGAATTCTCACCCTTCCCTCTCTTTATGAAGGGGAGAGGGAAGGGCCCTCGTCAGGTTGAGTCCTGTCGCACGTAGAGCTGCTCTCGCCAGGCGGTCGAAGTTGATTGGAAGGCCGAACTCGCGAGGCGCCTGTGACTAAAAAGCATTCTTTTGGGGCCTCGTGGGAGATTGGCCTTCCGAAAAATCAAAGCCTCCTTACACGTCGGCTCCTACATTGGTTACGTTCGCCCGCTGCTGGATTGCTGTTCGAGGATTTTTTTCCGGGCGGCTTCCATTTCGATTTTCACCTGGGCGATCTTGGATCGGATGAGCTCGCGATTTTCTTCTTTGGCTGCGAGCAGTTCGGCGGTCAGTTCTTCAATTCGGCGCATGTAGCTTTGGGTCTGTTGCTGAATCTGGAGCTCGAGTTTGGTGAGTCGCGCATCGACGGCCATAACTTTTCGGGTGGCCTCTTCCTGGGCGGCCAACAATTGGCTGCGGTGGACCAGGAGTTTGCGCAAGAATTTTTGTTTTAGCCAGCGGCCGAGGTCGGGGAGCAGACCTTGCTGGATGATTGTCTGCGCGTGCTTTGCCTGCGCTTCTGCTGCCAAGGCCCTCTGTTCCCAGGTGGCCGATTGGGTTTGGCGTGCGCTGGGAGTTTCGAGGTGAACGAGGGGCATGGCCGACGGGAGTGCGGGCGGCGAATCAGGGGCTGAGCCGGTAATGGAGAGCGGTGTTACGATCACGGTGTAGCCCGAGGGCGTGGTGCCGGCATTCCTGGCCTCGTGGAGCAAGCGTGGCGATCGGCGAGTGCGCCGACTGCGTTCTTTCGCCAAGAGCCAGATGGTTCCGAACACAAACAGAACCGAGGCCAAGACCGCGGCCCACCACGTAGGTACATTTAGCCAAGAAAGCTGGTTTAGGTCTTTGCTGGTTTGGGCCTCAACACGTGAGAGCCGGCCAGCGGCGACTCTGACCGGGTCCAATTCCAAATCGCAGAGCAACAATGGGTGCTCGATGTCGGGCTGAGTGATTGCCTGTGGGTTGAGCGGCAGCCCAGTGGATTCGACGAGTATGTAATCTGAAACGGCAGGTTTTGAGCGGGCCTTGTCCAGGAGCCCCCGGGATTCTATGTCTGCGAGGTCGCTAAGCCCATCTGAAAAACCGGCGCGCGCCAGCAACGATAGGCCCTGAGCTGATCCGGTTTGTCGAGACGGATTGGAATTGCCATCGAAACTGCAGGCTAAGATGAGCGTCCCCAGGGGGTCATGTTCCCATCTTCTGATTGAGTTTATTTTCCCAACCAGTTGCTGCACTGCGCCGGTAGCTTGGAGTTGGTTGGGAAATTCAACGGAGAAGAAACCAATCCGCCGCTGGCCGTGTTGCACGGCTGAAAACACAAAACCTTGATCCTTGTGCTCTGCCCAGGCGTCGACAGACGAAAAATAGGCGGATTTCTTTGCCAGAATTGCGATTTGCGAAGGCTGAATAGCAGGCTCGCCCGTCGAATTCTTCTCGAGGGCAGCATGGGCCTGGACGAGGTCAGCCCAGCGAGTCTCGAGCTCATTTGTTGTTTTCTGAACGGAGTTTGCGCGGGCCCTGAGTCGCTGATAATCGGAAATGTGGGATGCGATGGTCCAATCCGGAGCGTTTGTTCCGATGACGATGAATTTCAACGTGGGGAAATCCCGGTCCATTTCGGCCCTGCGAGTGGAAAACGTGCGTAATTGTCCGCGAACGTTTTGGATCAGGGGATGAGTCTCCTTGTAGCCGCGGCGACGGAGTTCGCGTTCCTGCTCGCCTAGTGTTTCAATTTGCACTGCCAGCGATCGATATTCTTCGGGATGTTGAGGGGCGACTTCGGGCGAATTGGTGGGGTCAATGCCGGCTAGTTCCCGGGCGAGATTGCCAAGTGAGTCACGATTTGTGAGCAGATCGGTTTGGGCACTCTGCAGGTCGAGCTTCGCTTTTTCAATCTGGCCTTCCAGGATTTGTTTTTTGCGCTGAAATTCGGCGAGTTGCTGGTTATCGAGAGGGCGATTGGGCGTGGCACCGAACGAAGAGGCGGTCAGGAGGGTGTATTCAGCAGGCTTGAGCGCTGTTGCGACCTGCGCACAGAAGTTCGAATCTCTCACTCGTTGGAGAAGGATGACATCGGGGTCGAGCCTGGCCAGGGTGCCTGCGACCATCGCAATGTCGGCGACAGTGGGCGAATTCGGTGATGAGGCCAGGTTCCAGCTGGCGATCCGGATCGTTTCGGCCGGCGCGATGGAAAGCCATATCAGGGTAAGGCCGGCGCAGTGGACGAGGTGAAGACTAGGGCGGCGGATATTTCTGTGGCTAGAGACAAACAGCGTTTTGGTCGTCACATCGTATGGATGACGCGCTTATCACAACGAGAGAGGCTGGGAGTGTCAAGCAGCGAATGGTTTAGGCTTGAGAATTAGAGGTTGGCGCCGGTATCACTGACCGGAATGAGCGAGCCAGAATTTCGAATCGGGGTGCTGGGGTCAGGGGCTGGGTCTAATTTTGAAGCCATAGCCGAGGCGTGTGCGTCTGGTCTGGTGCCGGCGAGGATTGCGGTGGTAATCAGTGATGTTGTCGATGCGGGAATTCTGGCGCGAGCTCGACGCCACAATATCGCGGCGCATTTCATCGCGCCTGGGAAATTCCGAACGAAACTGGAGGATGAAGCCGAACGCGCCTATGTGGCCGCCTTGCGCGAGGCGCGGGTGAATTGGATCGCGTTGGCAGGATTTATGAGAGTGCTGAAGGGGGATTTTTTGAGCAGTTTTGAAGGACGGATTATCAACGTTCATCCTTCGTTGCTGCCTTCATTTCCCGGGCTGCAAGCCTGGAAACAAGCCTTCGATCATGGGGTGAAAGTGACTGGTTGCACCGTCCATTTGGTCGACGCGGGAGTTGATTCTGGACCGATCATCGGCCAGCAGGCCGTTGCGGTGTTGGATGATGATACGCCGGAGACTTTGCACCAACGCATTCACGCAGCAGAGCATGAACTTTATCCGAGGTGCCTGGCTGCAATTGCTCGCGGAGACGTGATGATTGAGGGTCGGCGGGCTATATGGAAAACAAAGAAATAAGGTCAGCCGAAGAGGGAATGCCTAGAATTGGGACAGTGTGAGCCGTTGAGGAAAACGGCTTTGGCCGGAGAGAGGAGGCTCAATGAGCCAGGCAGAGACGGGCGACCGTAATGACGAGAGCTACCACCGCGGTCAACATCAATGCGTCGGATACCCCGAAGGTCGATTGATGCTTGTCATTGATGGGGGCCAACGTGGTACGGATCCAGCCGCCGCGAACGGATTGGAGCTTGAAAGATGCACGCTTCATGGAACTTGAAAGAGCAGAAGTTGAGCCAAAAGGGGGCGCGCTGGTCCGACAAAGTGAGGAGACAAGGCGATCAGACAAAGTGAGCGACAAGGCTCTAGCCACATTTTCTTAGCTGCTCCAGTTCCGAGCGGAGTTCTTCCTTCGTACGCTTATCCATTCGGTCGATAAAGAGGATGCCGTGGAGATGATCGGTTTCGTGCTGAACCGCCCGGGCAAGGAGTCCGCCGCAACGGAACTTAATTGGTTGGCCCTGGGCGTTTAGTGCTTTGACGTCCACGATGTCGGGTCGCTCAATATCGGCGAAGATTTCGGGAAAGCTGAGGCAACCTTCGGGGCCGGCAACCATTTTTCCGACAGGAGTGATCTCGGGGTTGATTAAGACCAGAGGCATGAAGGCATGGATGTCGGCGGGTTGGCCATCGAGCTCGAGGGAGGAGGGGCGATCGGTTACGCCCCGTACATCAATAACGGTCAATTGGATCGGGACACCGACTTGTTGGGCTGCGAGACCTACTCCTTTATAGGCGTACATCGTCTCGAACATATCTGAGATTAGCTTCGTGACGGTCGGCGTCACGGATTCGATGCGGCCCCCCTTTTGGCGCAGCACCGGGGCTCCATACTTAACGATCGTAAGTATCATGCTACTCAGCAATTTTCTTTAGACCGGCCAATTGCGCAATAGGTCGACGAGGTCGTTGATCGAAGGGCTTTGAGCGGTCCGGACATAAAAGCCGCTGGTAGCCACCCCGGTGAGGAGGCAGCGCTCGGTGGAGAAGCCCAGCAGTTTCCCCAGGCAGAACCCTGAGTTGAAATGATCTCCGGCACCGGTTGTAATTTTGGGTTTGGGAGTAAACGGACCCTGAACGAGTGCAGCGGCGTCGGGGCCCGCGGCCAGGGCATAAGCGGTAGGGTGGACGATAATGGTATCAACAGGAACGCGCAGGTGGATTTCGCGGCAGAGCTTCTGCAGTCCCTCGGGTGAGCGGTCATCGATTTTCAGGCCGAGATTGTTCCCGAGTTCGTAACTCTCTTTTTCGTTTAGACCGAGGATGACATCAAAATGCTTTTGAAACTGTCCAATAAGTTCGAGTGCCCGGAGGATATCGTCACCGGTGCGTTTTTCGGGGTCTGCGAGATCAAAGAAGAGTTTTCGGCGGGCACCTTTCATGCCGGGACAGATTTCCTTCAGCACGGCGGACCAGATGTCGCTCATGGAAGTAAGCATGGTCCAGTTGACGAAGCCGACGAGGTCAGCGCTGCCGAATTTTTTAGCAAACTTATCTTTGCCAAAGCGGCTTTCGATATTTGCCCAGTTCATTTGCTTTAACGACTGATGTTTGCCGAGCATGATTTTGCCGTCCTCGAACTCGAGGGCATCGGTGTAGCCCGGTTCAGCGATGGAATGAACTTCGGCCCGGGTGGCAAACTCTGCGAAGACCGGATGCAAATTGGGGTACCCGAGAATGCCAAGGTAGGTAACTTTTAATCCGAAACTGGCCAGGGCATTGGCCATGATTGGGCCGTTGCCGCCTAGTTTCGTCAGCTGGCCGACGAGTTCAATGTTCGTGCTGCGGCCGGCAGCGCCCGCTAAGCGCTCCGCCAACTGGGCGATGGTCGGTAGCCGGGTAAACCGCTCAGCGTTCTCGCGCTTATCCACTACGTGCAGGATTTCATCGACGAAACCGTCGAGACCAATAAAGGCGGTCATCTGGTGGACTCGATCGGAAGCAGACTGGAGTTGCGAGGCGGTTTGTTGGCGCAGTTCAGCAGGAGTCATGGGATTAAGGATAGATCAGTCTACTTATAAGCAGAGTTGTAATGTTTTTATGTGATTGCGCGTTTGGGCCACCCCTGTGCGCGGCTTACATTATATTTGGGTCGCCGATTGATTCAATCCGAACCGACCCCCAGGATCTGCAAGATGCGCTCGAGTTCGGCATCGCTGAAGAAGCCGATTTCCAGCGCTCCTTTACCGTGCGAGTAGCGAAGATGGACTTTAGTCCCAAAGCGCTCGCGAATGCGATTTTCCAGGTTGGCAACGTGGGTGTCTTTGGGAGCCGCCTGAGGCAAAGCCGGGTTAGCAGCAGGTGCGGAGGCGCGGGCCAGGAGGTGCGCGACGAGAGCCTCGGTTTGGCGAACGTTAAGGCCCTCTTTAAGGATCTTTGAAACGCCCATTTTTTGGAGTCGTTCGTCGACCAGGCCGAGAATCACTTTGGCGTGGCCGACCGAAAGGCGTCCGTCTCGGAGATACCCTTGAGTTTCGGATGAGAGTTTAAGTAAACGGAGGGCATTGGCAACGACAGCGCGGCTCTTGCCGACCTTGTTGGCGACCTCCTCCTGGGTAAGTTGGAAACTTTCGATGAGCTGGGAATAGCCCTGGGCTTCTTCAATCGGGTTTAGATTTTCTCTTTGAAGATTCTCGATTAACGCCAGCTCGAGGACCATTCGATCGTCGGCTTGCCGCAAGATGACGGGCACTTCGGCGAGTCCCAGGATTTGCGCCGCGCGCCACCGACGTTCACCGGCGATAAGTTCCAAATGGTCGTTACGTTCGCGAACGATGAGTGGTTGGACTATTCCTTGCGCTTTGATGGAATCTGCCAATTCACGGAGGGTGTCGGGCGAAAAGTCTTTTCGGGGTTGAAACGGGCATGGAACGATACGAGTCAGCGGGACGTGTTGGACACGTTCGCGGGGGTCCACGGCGATTGGTGGAACAGTCGTTGGAACAGCGGCCGAAAGAGGAGGCTTGGCGACAGGACTGCCACCCAGCAACGCCCCCAAGCCCCGGCCCAAAGCTGGCTTTGCCATGCGCCCAGAGTGTCGGAGCGGGGTGCGGAAGTCAAATCCTGCGCCTCGTGGAGGTGCGGAATGCGAGCATGCAGAAAACATCTTTGGCATTTTGGAGTTGGGGTCTAGAATTAATCCGAATGACTGACCTTGGGCGGCTCGATCCGCAGTATTTAGGTTTTTTCGAGTGTTTCAATCGGCAGCACTACTTCGAGGCACACGAAGTCCTGGAAGTGCTCTGGTTGCAGGAACGGGGCAGGCCAGAGGGGCTTTTCTATAAGGGCCTGATTCAACTCGCGGGCGCATTTGTCCATTTGCAAAAGAACCGACCGATGCCGGCAGCGGCGCTGTTTCGTTTGGCGCATCGAAATCTTGGGGAATACCCGGAATACCATATGGAACTGGATGTAGGGGCGGTGCTACAAACGATTGATGGATGGCTGCAATATCTGTCGCAGAACGGCACTGGAGGGAGACCTTTTGAGCCGGAGCAAGCGCCGAAACTGCTGCTGGGGCGGCAGACTTACGGCCAAACAGGTCGGGCGGGCTAGCGCCAGATAGGAAGGCCTCATATTCGAGGGGCACTTGCCCAAACGACTTTTTCGGAAGGCCGGGCTCCGCCTCGATTTATTTGCTGATTGATAGGGCAAAACCCACGGCTTGTGCTGGGATTTTTCTGGCTTGACTTCATTTGTTTTGGTGGGCTGCCTGTGCAATATTAAGGCAGTTTTGATCCCCGGCTCAGGCTTAAGTCCGCGGGGCTAGAATAAGATGCTCAATCACGTTCCGATCTTGCTGGCAGAGGATGACGAGAATGACATTTTCCTCATGGGCCGTGCCTTCGACCGCGCGGGTCTGCCAAACCCGTTATTTGTGGTTCGCAACGGACAGCAGGTAATCGATTACCTCGCCGGTACTGGGGATTATGCCCAGAGAGAGAAGTACCCGATGCCCGGGTTGGTGTTGCTGGACCTGAAGATGCCCTGGATGGATGGTTTTGACGTGCTAAAATGGCTGCGAACCCATTCACAATTCGATACGTTACCGGTGGTGGTATTAACCTCCTCTAAACTTCAACTGGACGTCGACAAATCCAGGCAACTTGGCGTGTATGATTATCGCGTGAAACCGCACGAATTCAATGATCTTGTGCAGTTACTCGATGATGTGCGTAAGTGCTGGTTGGATGAGCGGTTTAACCACTTCCTTGCCGCGCACATAGCGATGGCAAGTCAGAAGAGGCCGAACTAGTCCGGGTCAGAGCCGTTTGGTCCAGAGCTTCTCCCAATCGTCGCCGCGAGCGGGTCTTTTGCGCGGTGTGACATCCGCATAAAGGATCGCTTCGGCATCTCTGCCATACGGCCCCATGAGGACTTGCTTGCCATCGGGACCGACCAGGAGCGAGCAGCCGATGCAGTGGCGTCCGGCCCAGGGGCCCGCAGTGAGGTCACCGACGTTACTGGTTCCGGCGATCCAAAGTTGAAAATCCCGCGCGACGGGACCGTAATTATCCAGCCAAAGTTTTCCATAAGGTTCGCGGGCATTATCGTGGTTGGCTGGAACAGCCCAGGCACAAGGAGAGAGAATGACATTGGCACCCATCAACCCCAGCGTGCGTGTAATGACTTGTCCTCGGGCAAAGGCATCGGCGCAGATCATCACTCCAAAGCTGGCCAACGGCGTTTGGGTCGCGTGCAATCGATCGCCTAAATCGTAAAAGGGATGGCCGATATCGAGCTCGTTTATTTTTCGATGGTGCAGCAGCAGTTCGCCATTGGGACCAATTAGTACCGCAGCATTGAACACGTTTTTGCCGCTCCGTTCGACTAACCCGGCACATAAATACAAACGGTGCCGTTTTGCGCATTCGCTCAGGCGCTGGCATGATTCGCCGTCGGGGATTGACTCTGCCTGGTCCTGCGCGCTCGGATGTGTCCAGCCGAGAGTTAAAGCTTCTGGCAGGAGGACTACTTTCGCTGTGCGGGCTGCAGCTTCGGCGATACGCTGTTCGGCGCGGGCTAAATTCTCGGCCTTCCGTCCGCCCTCGACGCACATCTGGACCATCGCCAGACGAAACGTTGAGGGCGCATGATGGTCGGGCATTAACGGACGGCTCGGGTGAGCGCGTTCAGAATGGTGCCGCTGGTGAGCGCCTCGGGGAGTACCATCGGAGGTTCGCTCGGATTCACGGGATAAACCAATACCAGCGGGACGCCGGCGCGCCCGAAACGATTAAGCTCCTCGGTGATGTTGTCGGGGAAGGTGGTGTAATCGCCCAGCAAGGCGACGGCGTTGAGTTCCTGCAATTTTCGGCGCACAGAGGAGCTTTCCAGGGCGGGTTTCACGATCGTATTACAGGTTAAACACCATTTAGCGGTGAAATCCACAACGACGGGGCGGTGTTCGGACCGGGCTTGTGCAACGGCTTCCGGACTCCAGGGATGCCAGGGGATTCCACCGGGTTCGTTGGCTACGGAGGTGGTGTTGCCACCTTGGGTCATGGGTTGGCGCCAGCGCAGGTGGCCCTCCAGCACGATGAGATAACCACCCAGCAACAGGACTATGATGGCCGCAGTGGCTAAGGTCCGTCGGGAGCCGTCGCGCTGGATAAACTCGCCGAAGGTCCAGGCAGCGACCGCGACGATGACTAGAAAGAGGATCAACCACCAGGAACGTTCGCCATAGTGCAGGGCCGTCAGGCTGAAGAGCCAAACTGCCGCGGCCAGCATGGGAAAGCCCATAGCAATCTTAAAGCGCTCCATCCAGACCCCAGGCTTAGGCAAAAACTTCAGCCAACCCGGTTGCCAGGTGAGTACGACGTAAGGCAGGGCCAGGCCGATGCCGATGGTGAGAAATACGAGCAAGGTCACTATTGCGGTTTGTGAAGGGGCAAAGGCAAAGCCGATTGCTGCTCCGAGGAAAGGCGCTGTACAAGAAGTCGCCAGGACCGTCGCCAACAATCCATTGAAAAACGCGCCTGCCGCCCCGTGCTTCGAGGACAAGTTGGCGGCCGCGTCCATTGTTTTTCCTCCGAGACTGACTTCAAAAACGCCGAAGAGATTCAGCGCGATTAAGGTCGCCAGCGTAGTCATAACCACCAGGAAATACGCATTACCGAATTGGAGACCCCAGCCCGCTTTGTGGCCGGCCGCTTTGATTCCGAGAACTATCAGGGCCAAGGCAAGAAAAGAGACCAGAACGCCCCCGGCATAAATCAGGCCGAGTAAACGGGCTCGCCGAGGATCTTGTTTTGCCTGGCCTACAAAGCCCAAGATTTTCAACGCAATTACGGGCAATACGCACGGCATCACATTCAAAATCAATCCACCTATGAACGCGTAAAGCAGCATCTTGCCAAGTCCCGGCAACGGCACAACGGCAGCAGTTTGGGCGGTTGGTGATGTTCCGGACGTAGAAGCCCCGCTGTTAATAGGGATCTTTACCTGATACCCCTCGACACTGGAACCGGACCTTTGAACAATCAGGCCGGAAATGACTTTGGGCCAATCGGCCGGGGTCTTCTTGATTTGCTTGCGGATCCAGACCTTGCCGGCATCGGCAGGCAAACGTTCGGTCTGGCCTGACATTTCGAAATCGTCGCTGTTATCGGGGAAGAAGTCGGGTTCGTTGACGGCATTGGTGGAGTTCCAGCCAATGGCTAGCGCGCGGGTATCACCTGCGGGGGGTGAATCCCATCGAGCTTGAGCTGCCATGGTGTCACCGTTACGTGGGAGTTTTTTCTGCGAGTCAGTGAGCAATTTGGCCTCTTTGCCCTCAACCTGTTGATTGTCGATTTTTAGAGAGGCTTGGACATTAGCCTTGCCCGGTATGCATTGAACCTCGCATTCGAGCCAATCAACCTTGGCTTTGATGTCGAGAGTCCCCGGTCGCAAATTGGAAGAAAGAGTAAGTGGGACAAGGAGCACTACCTTATCAGTCAAAATGTAAGTAGTGAGCTCTTGTTCGAGGAGTTTTTCAGGAATGGGCCACTGAATCGGACCCGCGGTGATACCGGGGGGCAATTGCCAGGTGATGGTTGTGGGCATGCCTGACTCGCCGGAATTCTTCCAATAAGTATGCCAGCGCGGGTCCATTTGCAGTTGGACGCCGGCGAGGACGATATCGCCGGGCCGCGCAACCTCATTGCCCAAAATCAGCCGCGCCTGAGTGTGCGCAGCCTGGGCTGAGAATCCCGCCAGACCGATCACCAGGGTGAACAGCACTTTGAATATGAGTCGCACGGGACCAAACATGCTTACAGATGCACCCTATTGCAAATTCTCTCACTGAGAAATAGTTTATTATCGATGCTGGCTGCCGTCACTGGGAAACAATGGACGTGGCTGTGCTCTGGACAAGAATTTTTCGGGGCCATGCTGACGGCCATTGAGGAGGCCCAGCAATTCATCTGTCTTGAGACCTACATCTATTCTCCCGATGCGTTGGGCGACCGCTTCCGGGACGCGCTATGCCGCGCTCAACGGAGGGGTGTCAGGGTGCGTGTGCTGCTCGATGCGCTTGGCTCGTATGGCTTGTCGGGGTCCTTTTGGAAGCCACTTGAAGATTTGGGTGGGGAGGTTCGTCGCTTTAATCCCCTGTCGCTGTATCACCTGGGTATACGAAATCATCGAAAAGTCCTGACTTGTGATGGGAAACTTGCCTTCGTCGGCGGCTTTAACATCTCCTCAGAATATGAAGGCGACGGCATTAATTGTGGATGGTGCGACCTCGGACTAAGGCTTGAGGGTCCGTTGGTAGGCGAGTTGACAGCGTCGTTCGAGGAAATGTACAAACATCGGGGCTTTCGGCATCAGGCCTTTATCAGCTTAAGGCGCTCCCACGCGAAAAAAACCGTTGTTGTGCCGCATGAACAGCTTTTGCTGAGCGGTCCTGGTCGAGGCTATAATCCGATCAAAAGGGCGATCCAGAGGGATTTGGCGCGAGCTGGATCGGTGCAAATAATGGTTGGTTACTTCTTGCCGACCTGGCGGTTGCGTCGGCTTTTGGCCCGGATTCCCAGAGTGGGGGGACGGGTCCAGCTGATCCTGGCGGGCAAATCCGATGTGTTAGTCTCGCGGCTGGCCAGTCAGAGTTTGTATCGCCGTCTGTTCAAATCGGGAATTGAAATTTATGAGTATCAGCCGCAGATCCTGCATGCCAAATTATTCATCATTGATGACTTGGTCTATGTAGGATCCTCCAACCTGGATCCGCGCAGTCTGAACATCAATTATGAATTGATGGTGCGCCTGGATCACGCAGAAATCACAGCTGACGCGCGAGCAATTTTTGCAAAGACACTGGAACACTGCCGGCGCATTACGCCGGAAGAATGGAGCGAGTCCCGCTCATTGTGGAACCGGTTAAAGCAGCGATGGGCGTATTTGCTGCTGGTTCGGCTGGACCCTTATATTGCGCGGAGACAATGGCGAGAACGTTAGGACGTAAAATGTTAAAAGGTGAAACGCTAAAACGTGAACGGAACGTTAAACGGTAAGCGATACACTACTGAACGGGAACCGTTGAACCTTGGATGGAACCGGGCATTAAGCGCTTTCACGTTTCAAACGTTTGAACGTTTAACGTCGTAACGTGTTAACTAGCGGGCGAGGGCGACGAGGTATCGCTGCAGGCGAGTTGCATCCTCGGCTCTGTCCAGGTGAAGATAAATCTGGTGCAGGTTGCTGCAGATTCGGAGCAAAATGCGGCGAGGACTGGCCGGGGTTAAATAATCGTCACGAACACTGTAGTTGCCTTGCAGTAGATAACGGACACAATCAGCTTTGGTCAGGAGTTTGCCTCGGTTAAAGGTATCGATGTAGATTTCTGCGGCGGTAGACTGGAAGCGGCAGACAAAATGACCAGGCAAACCGATTCCGGTTACAGGCAGACGTAACCGTCGGGCCAGCAAGAGGTAAACCAAACAGAGATTGATAGGATTGCCCGTGCGGCGGTCCAAAACCCGGTTGAGGTAGCTGTTCTCCGGGTCGTTGTATTGTTCCTCATTCCCGGCGAAACCAAGGTTTCCGAACAAATACTCGTTTAGCGCGGTGAGGGCCTTTTCGGTCGGCGCAGTGTTGCCGATCTGCTCGGAAACATCAGCCGCATAGCTGTCAAGCAAGGCGCGGTAACCGACGACATTGATATCCGGATATTGCGTCTGAGCCAGCAGAAAGGCGCCTTCCTCGAGATCAAGCTCCTCCCCATGTTTGAGGCAAAACCCGAGGAAAAGATTGTCGGCCGCCTGCCGATCGAAGCTGAGCAATATCTCCGAGGCACGGCGGCGCAGGGCTGGGTCGCGGCTGAGGGTGTGGGGCCGCAGCCAGGCCGTCGCAGTTGGGCCGAGGGAGAGAATCTCCTGGCGGATCATCCTATAAATGGCCGGGTCCTCGTCTGCGAGCAAGGTAAGCAAGGCCGCTCGCCGCGTCTCGGAGAGCTCTTCCTGCAAGTCAATGGTGCCAACCCGATCCATTCAAACTCCTCTTCAAATAGACCAAAGAGAGCTCGCAATTTCAATCAAGAAACACATCTGGAAGCAAGATTTTGGAGGGTCTTGCCTAGGGCAGCTGCGCTTTTTCCGCAGCTTGCTTATTTGGGTGCTTGTTTCCCTGGGCGCTGCCGTTTTTTGGCGGCGATTTGGATATCATTCAAGGTATTTTCCAACAAATTGCGCCTCTCCTGACGTAAATGGCGTTGATTTTCTTTTGCATCCAACAGGGCAGTGAGCACCGCGAGACCGGTGAAACCGAAGCAACTCATCCAATAAATGAGGAAGACAAGGTCATGCAGGCGGTCCTTGAGGACGGTTTCCCCCGCCAGAAGCATCAGCAGGGCGGAACAGAGGAACAAGATGCCTAGCCAACGCCGCCGAGTTTTAACATCGAAAGCCATTCTCTAAACGATAGCATCTGGTTTCCGTTTGGCGATCCCGGAGGAGATCGGTTAGGATGAGGCCGTGCCAGCACTCGGATTAAACTTCCAACCACACCGCTCCTATGCAAATCACAAAACAACTCGCGATCTTCCTGGACAATCGGCCCGGTATGCTTGCTCGCCTCGCGGATGCGCTTACGGAGGCCAAAATAAATATTTACGCAATAACCAGCAGCGACACGGTGGATCATACGGTAATTCGTTTGGTGGTGAGCGATTATCGCAAGGCGCTCCATGTCTTTGAAGAGCATGGGACCCTGGTTGTGGAAGACGATGTTATTATGATCGAGGCGAGTAATAAAGCGGGGGAACTGGCCCGGATTGCACACCGTTTGGCTGATGCCAAAGTGAACATCGAGTATTGCTACAGCGCGACTCCGCCTGATGCCAAACAGGGTTTATTGATCCTGCGCGTGTCCAATCCCGCAAAGGCATTGAAGATTCTAAATAGTTAACCTGAACAGGCCCTGGAACTTTGCCGGGACGCATGGCGTATCCGCTGCTCTACGAGATTAACACCCGGTGTTGGCTCCGGGATCTCTCTTCCCGGCAGGGCCGAGCGGTCTCTCTGGCGAACATCCCGGCGAGCGAATTCGCCGACTGGCGACGCCTCGGTCTGACCCACATCTGGCTGATGGGAGTCTGGAGCAGCGGCCCTCGGGCCCGCGCTCGTGCGCTAACCGACCCGTTACTCCGGGCCATTTACGCCAAAGTCCTGCCCGCATGGCAAGATCAGGATGTCGCAGGTTCTCCCTACGCTATTGGCGATTACCAAGTCCCGGCCGAGTTGGGTGGGGAGGCCGGCTTAAAGAGCTTCAGGGAGCGCCTCAATGCCGAGGGGATGAAGCTGGTGCTCGATTTTGTTCCGAACCATCTCGGGGTAGATCATCCATGGGTGTGGGAGCGGCCCGACTTATTCGTCCGAGCGACAGGTTCGAAGCCGGAGACCTTCCGGCAGTCGACCGCGGGTGGGGCAATATGGTTGGCCCATGGGAAGGACCCTTATTTTCCTGCGTGGAGCGATACGGTTCAACTGGATTATCGGCGGGCCTCCACGCGCAAAGCAATGACAGACCTGTTGATGAGCGTAGCAGGATGCTGCGACGGGCTTCGCTGTGACATGGCGATGTTGTTGCTCAACGATGTTTTTGCGAAGACCTGGGAGGGTTTTCCGAGCACGGAAGCCCCGCCCGTCGAGGAATTCTGGGGGACAGCGATAGCTGCTATTAAGAGGGTCCACCCGAGCTTTCTTTTTCTGGCTGAGGCTTATTGGGGCCTGGAAGAACGGTTGGTCACACTTGGTTTTGACTATGCTTACGACAAAGCGCTGTATGACAAACTGCAAGGCCGCCAACCCGTCGCCGTTACCCGACACCTGCTCGATTTAGGGCCGGAGAAGTTGGCGACGGGGGCGCATTTTCTTGAAAATCATGACGAACCGCGAATCGCAAGCCTGATGTCCTTCGCGGAGGAGCGTGCGTCAGCTTTGGTAGTACTTGGCCTGCCAGGAATGCGGCTGTTGCACGAGGGACAACTCACTGGTGCCCGCGTAAAAGTTCCGGTGCAACTGACTCGAAGAGCTCAGGAGCCGGTCGATTCAGAAATCCAGAGCCTGTATGATCAGCTGCTTACCACGCTCCACTCCAGGGAGCAGAGGAGTTGTGAAATTCTCTTAGCGCGGCCGGCATGGCCGGGTAATCCGACCGCGCAGAATTTTGTTTTGTTACAACGGCAATCGCACGGGCTGGAATTCGATCTTTTGGTGGTGAATTTGGCGCCGCACCGCAGCCAATGTTACGCACCGGTGCGGATTCCGGATTGCCCGTCTGAGAACTGGCACATGAAGGATCTTCTGGGGCCGGAACGTTACGTTCGGTTCAGGGGTGACCTCCAGGCGCACGGACTTTATTTGGATTTGCCAGCTCATGGAGCGCAACTGTTTCGCTTCGAGCCTGTGGGTGGTAAGTCGGAGATTTCGAAATCCGAAATGAGAGAAAACTCAAAGGAGCAGAGTCCGGTTGGGGGTGGCTAGAGGGAGGGCTTCCTCCGTTTGATTTCTTTCAACAGCTGCGCTTCAGGTTTGGTCGCATAAAAAGGGTCAAGCGGGTAGCAGCCGCTGACAAGGCCATTTCTGGGGCCGGTCGTGCAGTCGCTAAATGTGCGGCACAGCAGGCGCGTTGAGAGGGCACCTGTCGCGATGGCATCAGCAAGCATATTGGGATAGGCGAGGGTCATCCGGCCAAGGCCGACCAGATCCGCCCAATTATGCCGAACAATATACTGGGCGACGTGGGGCAGGTACTCCTGGAGATAGCTGTAAGCAGAACCGATGAGGAGCAAAGACTTGGGCGCTTTGGCTCGCAGTTGCCGAACGGCCTGGATTTGCCGGGCGACGCCGACGAGCGGATCTTCCGGAGGTTGATAGCCATCAGAGGGTGGATAAGCGGCGGGTCGCTGAATGTGAGGATTGTAGTAGGGCGAACCCGCGGTGATGTTTACTATTTTGATACCCAGGCCAACGCAGAGATCAAGAAATTGGAAGGCCTCGCTCAGAGCGCATTCGAGCGGATTGTTGTGATTGACACCAAAACCATATCGATAGGGAAGGCAATGAGAGAAGTCCTCGGGTACGCCGGGTCCGGGTTTGCCGGGGTTTGACAAGGCAGGGTCGGGTTTGAACGGTACCAGGTCGAAGGCGCTCAAGCGCACGGCAAGTTCGATTTGGTTGCCGCTGGCACGAATGGCAGAAACAATGTCGCGGAGTATCCGTGTGCGATTTTCAAATGAGCCTCCGTAAGGGCCAGGTCGCGAAAAGGCGCTCAGAAACTCGTGCAGCAAGTAGCCGTGGCAATGCTTGATATCGACGAAATCCGCGCCGACGTCCCAGGCGACTTTGGCGGCGCGCACGTAATCTTCAATCAAGTAATTTATTTCGGAGTCGGTCCAAACCTGCGCGTCACTGGTGATGTTGAACCGGCGATCGAGGATCGGATGGCGATAGGCGACACGCGGTTCGAGGCGGAATTTGTCATTCGGTTTGCAGAAGCGACCAGAATGAGTCAGTTGAAATCCAAGGACTAGATCTTCGGTGTTGGCATAGCGTTCACGATGGGCGTTAAGCAAGATTTCGCGTAACTTTGCGAGGTCGCTTTTGTTGGCGTCCGAGATGATAAGTTGGTTTGGATTCGCGCGCCCGTCTGGGCGGACGGCCATGGCCTCGCCGCCGAAAATCAGTTTCGCGCCACTTTCACCAAAACGTCGCCAACGACGGAGCACTTCGTCGGTAATGCCGCCAGTGGCGGTTCCGTCCCAGCCTTCCATTGGCTGAACGGCGAAGCGGTTGCCGATTCGCTTGTGGTTAACGAAGAAATCTAAAGGTTGGGCCAGGGGAGAACTCGCGCCCGTGACGATTGAGTCCTCACAAGGGAGGTCGAGGCCGAGGGCGCTGATATGCCGGCGAAAATCGTCGATCGTTTTGAGCGACGGGATGCGGACGAAGCGTGATAACTCGGACATAGCTTGGCGCAGGATGGAAATGGGTCAGTTGGCCAATGAGATTAAAGGACCGAAGAATGTTAGGTCGGGTTCCCCGCGGATTTCGCGCAAGAGGAGCAAGGCCAATTCGCGCGCGTGATAATCCCCCCACATCGAGCTCTCACCATTGGGGACTTTCTGTCCGGTAGCAATATAATCCCAGCCGTTAGGTCGATGATAAACCGAGTGGAGGATCAGGCCTTGGTGTTTGGGATTGCTGGAGACGTATGGTTCAGCAAAGAGAGTGTTGGTGATGGTGAGACCTGCCTGACGATACGTATGGGCAGTTTTGGAATCACCCCCTTGCCCAAGGTAATTGCCCAACCGAAGGAGACCTTGAGCGGCAATTGCGGCGGCAGAACTGTCAATGGGTTCCCACGTGTTAAAGGGATTGGCGGCCTTGGCAAGATAATCGCCGAGGCGGTGCAGATTCGGCGCAGCGGTGTCCCACATAGGGATGCCGTCGGCGCAGGAATGGGCGAGATAGAAATCGGCGGTGGCTTTGGCGGCAGCGGTGAACGATTTGATGGGCGCGGTGGCTGATGAGGAGAGGGGATGATGAGCGCGGAGTTCAGATTTGGGCAGGTGTTGTAGAAATTCCAGTTGTTCGGCAAACCCCAGGAGCGCCCAGGCAAGGCCGCGCATCCAGGTGCTGAAGGGGGAATAGCCCTGCTGCGAGTTGGGGCAGCGATAGGTGCCATCGTTCAGATTGAAAATGCTTTCGTGTGCTGTTCGGCCGCGCACGTCGTAGGCATCGCGATTCCGCCCGTAATAGATGTTGTAGCGAGCGGTGGCATCGGCGTGCTGCAGCAGGCGCTCCAGCAGCGAAATTTTTCGATCGCGCTCGCCCATCAACACGTGTCCGAGTTGGTGGGCGACAGCCAGTGAACGGAGCGAACGTATTGTGTCGACAAATAGCGAGTGTGGCCCGTTGAATGAGTAGATGTAACCTCCTCCATCTGCGGTCGCAGTCCAGCGGGCAGCCTGGACTGCGCCGGAAGTTTTGAGCGCGAGTTCGTAAAAATCCTGTTCGTGTTGATTGAAAGCAATTTTACCCTCGCGCATGAGCCGGCGGAGGTTGCCGTAAGTGGAGATATTGTTAAAGCCGTGGTCATGAACGCCGATATGCGAGACGTGAAGGGCCATCGCCTCGATCGTTTTGCGCCGGCCAAGTTCCAGGAAGGTTTTGTCGCCGGTGGCCTCATATTGGAGCAAGGCGGAGCCGTATTGGAACCCCTGCGTCCATTCTGTCCAGCCGCGCGAAGTGTATTTACCGCGCACTGTGAAAACCGGGGCCCCATGCTCCTCCCGCCACCTTTTTTCCAGACGCAGGATTTTTCCGGCCGATAATTCGAAAAGCCGGTGAATCCTGGGCTGCAGCTTTTGAGGAGTGAGAGATCTGTCGATTTTAAGAGCCATGTGTAAGGAAATCCGAAGTCCGAAATCGCGGCTAAAGTCTTCGAATATGAAAGCCGCCGTCCACGTTGATGACTTCGCCCGTACTGAAGGGTAGTAAATCCCGGGCAATTACGGCGACAGCTTTGCCGACGTCTTCAGGAGTACCCCATCGGTTAATGGGGGTAAGGCCCTCGGCGATGAGCGTATCGTATTTTTGCTTCACGGGTGCAGTCATATCGGTGGCAACGATTCCCGGACGAATTTCGTAGACATTGATGCCGTATTCGGCCAGGCGTGCAGCGTAAAGCGGCGTTATCATGGAAAGCGCGGCTTTGGCGATACAATAGTCTCCGCGATTGGTGGAGGCAGCATAAGCGCTAATGGAGGAGATGGTTACGATCTTGGGTCGTATGCCCGGTGGAGAGTCAGTCCGCTTCTGCTGTTCAATCATCCAGTTAGCGGCGAGCTGGGTCAGGAAATAGGGGCCTTTGACGTTGATATTGATTAGCCGATCAAAGCTTTCTTCACTGGCCTCGAGGATATCGGCGCGAACCTCGGGCGCAACGCCGGCATTGTTGACGAGCAAATCCAGGCGACCAAATTGTGCCTTCGTGAATGCGATTAATTTCTTCCGATCCTCGGCCTTACTTATGTCAGCCTGGCAAATTTCCGCACGAGAAGAATGATTCGCCTGTTTGGCTAGGGCCTTGGTGTCGGAAGCCGTTTGCTGTGCCGCTGAAGCGTTCCGCGCATAATTGATCACGAGATCATAGCCAACCTTGGCCAACTCCAGCGCGATGCCACGTCCGATGCCGCGGGAGGCGCCTGTGATGAGGGCGACCGGTTTCACGCGATCAGCATAGTTTCGGCGAATAGAAGCAAAAGGAGATTTTTAAATGTCCCAAACCGGCGTCTAGTGTCAAAGAAGGGTTCATTGGCGTCTTTGTTTGCTAACACGAGCCAAACTTTGACACTGCGCGTTCCGGCATTATTCTTGGCGCGTGCGCGTTGTCAAAGTTGCCCTTGGTTCCCGGAGCTATGCGATACAAATCGGTAACGGTCTGCTCGGCGAGTTGGGCAAGCAGTGCGCCCGGCTTGGCCTGGGCAAACGCTGTGCGATCATCTCCGATCGGAATGTGGCTCCAAAATATGGAGGTGCTGCCCGACGCGCTCTTGCCAAGGCAGGCTTCGAGGCGGTGCTGATTCGTGTGCCGGCCGGAGAAACGGCAAAAAGACTTAGCACGGTTCAGCGCTGCTACGATGAACTCGCCGCGCATCGACTGGAACGGAAGTCGTTCATAATTGCGCTGGGGGGTGGCGTGGTGGGGGACCTGGCAGGGTTTGTTGCCGCGACCTACTTGCGCGGAGTGGCTTTTGTTCAAGTGCCGACGACGCTGCTGGCGCAAGTGGATAGCTCGGTCGGGGGAAAGGTTGGGATAAATCTTAAGGCGGGAAAGAATCTGGTGGGTGCGTTTTATCAGCCGCGTCTGGTGCTGTGCGATTTGGATACACTGGCAACGTTGCCGGCACGGGAGTTTAGAGCAGGCCTGGCCGAGGTTATCAAATATGGGATCATCTATGATCGGGCGCTTTTTCAACGACTGGAACGTGATCTGTCCAAACTGCTCAAACGCGATCCCGCGACCTTGACGGCGGTAATTGCCCGCTGTTGCGAGATTAAGGCGGAGGTGGTGGGGCAGGATGAAACCGAGAGCGGCTTGAGGGCGATTCTGAATTTCGGCCATACCATAGGCCATGCACTCGAGGCGACTTCAGGTTACGGCAGGTATTTACATGGCGAAGCGATTGCCATCGGTCAGGTTGCAGCGGCACATCTTTCGGCGAGATTGCTGGACCTTCCCGCATCAGAAGTGGGGCGCATTCACGAGCTGTTTCGCAGGGCCAGTCTGCCGACGAAACTCGAACTGAGCTCCTCTGAAAGGGCAAAACTCTTGTCGGCGATCACGCTCGACAAAAAGGTTAGTAACGGCGAAGTCCGATTTGTTTTGGCGAAAAAAATCGGGCAAGTAGAATACGGGCGGCGAATCCCGGGCGGGCTTTTGCAGGAGTTCTTGAGCCGATGGCAGTGATTACCCGGATTTTTTTCGTGAGCTTTAGTGGCTGTTCGTGGCAATCTCGGGGAACTTGAACCCATTCCTAACCCATCATGGCGGCCGTGAGTGAAGAGATTGTCCGGGAGTACTTTGAGTTGCACGAATTCCTGGTGCGACAATATCGCAAGCATGTCGCGCCGGCGGGACGTGAGGACGATGATGTAGATTTTCTCATTAGCAACCCACGGCCGCAGGTGCGTGAACAAGAGCTCCCCTTCGTGCTCAGCTCTGCCGACTTGCCATTCATCGAGCGGGGGATCGTGGTGATCAAGGCATGGCACACGGAGATCTTCAGCCCCGCGCTGCTCAACAATGCGCCCGACTTATTCCGCTTTCTGGAGAAAAAGAGCTTCCAACATATCGTGAAGATGTTCGCCGATGATGAAGCGGTGGTGAAGATCGTCATCGTACCGGTGCTTCCCCGAGAAACGGCCGCTCGCGAACAGAGCGTCGCGATCCTGCGAGCAAAGGGAATTGATGCGGTGATCTCCTTTCCAACCATGCTTGCGGACCTGGTTAGTCATATAGAGGCCCGCCGGAATTATCAGAAGTCCGACCTGTTACAGATGATTCGAATTCTACGGACCTACGATTTCCTGAAAGAACCACAACTCGAGTTGTTCAAAACGAAGACAAAGCGAGGTAGACGCTTAGATCGCTAATTTGAAGTTCGGACGTGCGGACTTCAGCGACATTGGACTTTGGACATTGGACTTTGAACTCTCTTCCGCTACATTCCAATCGCAAAAGCGAATGTTAGTGGTCATCGACAATTACGACTCATTTACCTACAATCTGGTGCAGTACCTGGGGGAGATGCAGGTGGAAATGCAAGTTCATCGCAACGACCAGGTTTCACTGGAACAGTTGCAGGCTTTAAAGCCAGACCGCATTCTGATTTCGCCCGGGCCTTGTTCGCCGCGCGAGTCTGGCCTTTCCAACGAAATTATTCGGAAGTTCAGCATGCAGACGCCGACGCTGGGTGTTTGTTTAGGGCATCAATGTATCGGGCATGTGTTCGGCGCCAACGTCGTCGTTAATTACCGAATGATGCACGGCAAGACCTCGCCCATTAAGCATAACGGCAAAGACCTCTTTCAGGGCATGCCCAATCCCTTCGCTGCGACGCGATATCATTCCCTGGTGATCCAGCGGGACTCCTTGCCTGATTGTCTCGAAATCACGGCCGAAACGGAGGAGGGCGAAATTATGGGCGTCAAACACAAAGAATATCCGATTTGGGGCGTGCAATTTCATCCGGAGAGCATCCTCACAGAAAGCGGGCGGCAGATTCTAAGCAATTTTCTGAAGCTTCGGTAGTCATCGGAACGCCGAGCTCGGCCTTCCGAAGGGTCTTAGCGGGCGCTCTGCTTGATAATATCCTTTAGCTTTATTGCCGCTCCGCCTTGTTTCTTGCTCTGGTCGGCGGCTTCCATGAACGCGAAGATCTCGATGGTCTGCTCGGGTTTCACCGGTGCGACGCCGGTCTGAAAGAATTTCATGATCTGGGCGAGAAGCGGTTCGTAACCGTTGAAGGAGCCGGCTGCCGAGTCGCCCTTTGTTCCTTTGGCCAGACCGTGAAAATCTTTGTCCTCACGAAAGATACCTTTTCGTCCGTGAGGCCAGTAGCCAATCACTTCGATACGCTCGTCCGTGGTGTTGGATCGCTGCACTTTCTGGCAGCCGGTACCCATAATCGTGCAAAGCGCTTCCACCCCGTGAACGCCGTACCAGAAGAGATCGGGATGATGAGGCTCGAGTTCGGAAGGGCCGTAAGTTTCTGCGTAGAGCACCTGCCCAATGGAACCGTGTGCGATGGCTTGAGTATTGGTGGCAAATCGCAGGGACGAGGCGCTGAAGACTGGGACTTTCGCCTGTTTTGCCAGATGAAAAATCGCGATCACGTCGTGCAACGATCCTCCCATTGGCTTATCGATGAACAAGTATTTGTGGGCCGCGATCACTGGCCTTGCTTGTTGCAGGTGTGGACGGCCGTCGACACTTTCCAGCAACACAGCATCGACGTTGCTGCTTAACTCCTCGATGGTATCGTAGAACTTGACACCGTACTTTTCGTGGAGGGTTTTCGCGAACTGGTCAACCCGGGTCGCGCTGGATGGGATATCGGGGCTGCCTCCTTTAAATG
The DNA here is from genome assembly GCA_035495315.1 of Candidatus Limnocylindrales bacterium. Taxonomy (GTDB): domain Bacteria; phylum Verrucomicrobiota; class Verrucomicrobiia; order Limisphaerales; family UBA8199; genus DATJGF01. Next base: position 30,546 of record DATJGF010000173.1, on the reverse strand, counting down.
CGGCAACAACTTTCCCGCCGGGGACGTGGCCTGGGGCGGACGGATTGTTCAACGTCTCGGTAAAGGCGGTCACATGCGATGTATCGCAGCCGATAATGCCGATGCGCAAATCGGCTGCATTATTGGTTAGGATTAGACTCAGGAACGCAGCGGCGAGGACAATATATTTCAGGAGGCCGCATCGGTTCACGGGGGGGGCAAAGTTCCCCTCACTCCCGCCCTGTCCCCTTGGAAAGGGCGAGGGAGAATCCACCCCAGTCAGGGAGCTACTTGAATTGTTTTGCATGGACATGTTCATGTATAGAGGAGTCTTTTCAGCGCGTGTCGGGATTAATCGGAGGTTACTTTCTTGTAGCCACATTTGGTCATTCTAATCGGGTGAGCTCTGCCTTGGCTCCGAGCAAGTCGGGAGCTGTTTGGAGGGCGCGTTGAAATTCGGTCTTGGCCTGCTCGGCTTCACCGAGACCGGCGTGGGCAAGACCGCTGATATAATGAGCAAACGCGATTTGTTTGTTTGTAGGATGCGGATCTCGGTCTGGATTAACCTTTTCCAAGAGCTCGCGCATTACGGTCTCGGCTTTCGTTGTTTCGCCGAGTTTCCGCCAAGCCAGCGCCCGGTAATAAGCCTGAACGTCCCTTTCAGAAATGCGACCGCGAGTCCGCCGGGGCTCTGGATTCTGAGCATTTGCGACGGTGCGCCAGGATGTGAGGGCTTTCTCCTTTTGTCCGGCAGTTTCCTGCGCCAGGCCCAACCAATAATCGATTTCTGTATCGCGACCGACTTCATGCTCGGTGGGCAGGTTTTCCGGGATCGCTTTTGCGGCTTCGAAATCGGCAAGTGCCTCCGTGCATTTTGAAGCGACCAAGCGTTGGCGGCCACGAAGCAAGTGCGCGTTCACCCAGTGATCTGCCACCTCGAGCGAGCCGCCTTCCCAGACGGAGAATTTACGGCCGGTCATCAACCGAATGGCGTCGTCATATTTTCCAGCGAAGACTTTCATGCCGATCTCCCGTGACAGGGAGTCGTCGCGTTTAACCACTACCTCATGATTATGCTCCAAGATCGCCAGGCGCTTCTCAGGTGGAGTTCCAGCGTCGGCATAAAGTGCGTCCAGTTCAGCGAAGTGTTCGGCATATTTCTTTTCGCAAGCGATTGCCGATTCCAGTTCTTTGATCGCGCGGGGAAGGTCGGGTTCCTTCTGATGGGCATAGGCAACGGCAAGGTTTCGATGGGCAATGGCGAAGGAGGGATCGAGGGTGGCAGATCGTTCCCACAGTGCGACGGCTTTTTCCTGCTGACCATCGAACAACAGGTTGCCGAGATAGTATGGCGCGCGGGCATCCTCCGGGTTCTTGTCGATTGCGCGCTGCAGCACTGTCACCAGCTCCCATTGGAAGGGGAAAACGTAATCAGGGGGTGACCGGGCCGCGCGTTTTCGGTAATCCACGGCTTTTGTATGTTCGCCGAGTTGGTCGCAGAAATAGGCCAGGTAATAATAGACAAGCGGTGAGGCGTGATTGGGATCGCTGGCGTTTTCAGCCTGGAGCTTCAGGATGGCGCTGCCGTCGGTCCATAATCCCGCGCTTGCGTATTCGGCCGCAGTTTCGAGGCCCGTGTTCGGGTGTCGGCGAAGGACCGCTTGCAAGTCGGGGCCAACCTTCTCCTCGCCGGCCAACCATTGCTCGGCCATGAGACGGACGTCGAGCGGATCAGTGTGGCGAACGGCTATCCGCAGAACGTCACGAGCAGCCTGGGAATTGCCCTTGTGACGCAATATGGCGGCCTTGAGATTGACGGCTCGGACATTAAGCGCGTTAGCTTCAAGAGAACGGTCGAGGTAATCTGATGCGGAGCGAAAATCCCTTTTTTCAGTGGCGATTTCAGCGAGCGCGAAATAGGCCGGGGCACGCCAGGCCTCGCTCCAGGTCGCTTTAAAAAACACGTCGAAAGCTTCCTCCAACCGGGCCTGGGCTTTTAACGAGAGCCCAAGGTAATAAAACGGCTCACCATCCTTAGGCGACGTATAGTTTGCCGTCAGACGTTCGAGGGCTTTGCGAAAATGAGTTTCGGCCTCTGCGAATTTCATCTCTTTCCATTCGCGAATACCCACCGCGGTGTTGGCACGCACATCGTCGGCGTCGCGGTGCAAGGCTTCTTCCCAATAAACTTCGGGTTTGCCATTGGGGCTGTGAAATTGCTCGAGTCGTTGACCGGCCAAAAAGAGTTCCTCAGTCGTTTTGAAATCTGCAGGCGTACCTGGACCGGCGACAGGGGAGGGCATAGTAACAGGCTCAAGTCGTTCAGGCGAGTAGGCAACAAGCTCCGTTCCATCCGCAGACAAGGCGGCTCGTAACTCGTGTTCATCTGTTCCCGGCGGAAGCGGAATCTCGCGAACGAATGGTTTGCCCGGATTAACGGCGATAGTTTCCGAAAGCAGCGAGCGTTCGCGCGTTTTCAGGGTGACGGTCGCGTTTTTGTGAGTTGCCGTCGTGCAGAAGCCGAGCAGGGCGGTTCTGTTGGTTTTCACTTCGAGGTTCACGGCGGCATCGAGGTTTGCCAACTTGACTCCGCCGATATCGCGGAAGGGATACCAATAAAGCTCGAAGGATTTAACTTCGAACGGCTGCAGCCAGCTGTAATCGGGTTGGTTGTCTGAATAGGCGCCAACCATCAGTTCGATATAGGGCCCATCACTGTCGGTCAGGATCTTATCCCACATTCGCCCCCGCGGGCCATTGCCCCAGGTCCAGAATTTCTTACCCGGGACGATATGGTGATCGGCGACGCTGATGATGCCGGCTTGGCGCGCATGGTCATAACCGGCGAAGAAATCATCGCGATAATTCCACGCAAACATCGAGTTGGCGGAAATGTGATTCGAATACCAGCTGACATCGACGCCGCGGGTGAAATCGGCACCGGCATAGCGGGTTGTGGCAATCGGCCAGGTCGTAAACTCGCGTTTACCATGAAAGGTGACGAAGCGAGTCGAGGGAGGATAAATCACCTGATAATTGTCGTTCACGTGCACGGCGACATTCGCGAAGCAGAGCATCGTGTTGACGACGGGCGTACGATTGAGAATGCGGACGCTGCACTCGAGATAAGACTTCCCCGGATGCAAGGTATAGCCAACCGCCCAGCGCATTCGATGGCGCACTTCGAGTTCCCCTACCCAAACTGTTTTGCTGCCATCCCCATTATCCACGATTCGGTACTGCACGGGCAGGAATGTGGTCGCGCGATGATGATGAGGGATATTCCATTCGATGCCGCCGGAGATCCATGCCCCAATTAATCCAATCAGGGCGGGTTTGATGACATGCTGACGATAAATGAAATTGTAACCGTTGCTTTTATCGACTGCCTCGAAGAGACGTCCGCCGATTTCCGGAATGATCCCGAGTCGCACATATTCGTTTTCCAAATAAATAACGCGATAAGCCTTGTTCGATCTGATGTTGGTCAGTGAATCGTAGAGCGGATAAGGATAGACGACCCCTTGGGCGCCTTGTGAATTGCGTCCCAGATTGAACATGGGGTTTGGGTCGGGCTCACCGGCAAGGTAGGTGGGAATGACCAGGTCTTGTTCGGAGATGCGAACAGCAGCGGTGGTGGCGTTGAAGGGAAGCAACACGGCGAACGCGAGAGGAATCAGGTGGGAGGGTTGGTGCCAGGAAAGAGCATTCACAATGGACGTAGCCTAACAATTCGTGAGGCGAAGAACAACTTGCTATTGGTTGACTTTGATTTCAAAGGAACGCATGGCTTTAGTTTGGTGTTAGCATGCACAAGGGGAGAGCCAAAATCCGAAATCCGAAATCCGAAATGCGAAACAAAATTTAAAATAAACAATAAAAAGTCTGACGAGGTAATTTGGTTTACCATCGCTCTCCAGTTTCGGATTTGTTTCGGAATTCGCTTTTCTGATTTCGGGTTTCACTTCTCCGCTACTGCGGCGCCATCTTTCCGCGGATCCGAAGCTCCGTAATTGACCCCGGCGACAAAATCGCGCAGCACGGCTTGACCACCGCCGACTGCGCTGGCGAAAGCGCCGCGGACTTTGATCTGATGCCCTCGGTCAACAAGCTTTATCCGAACCTCCTGGGCGACACGGGATTCAATGTCGAGGTCGCAGCCGTTGAATGTGGTTTTAGTGAACCTCGGGGCTTCAAGGGCAGCTTGAATATTAAGTTGATGGTCGACGATGTCCGAAACGAATTGAGCATGAGCTTGTGCCTGGTTCCAGCCGCCCATAATGCCGAAAGCGATTCGCACCTGTCCGTGTGACATGAACGCCGGGATGATGGTGTGCAGGGGCCTCTTGCGGCCAGCCAACACATTGGGACTTTGCGGGTCGAAACTGAAAAGGCCGCCGCGATTCTGGAGGGCAAACCCGGTTCCCGGGGCGACGACACAGGACCCAAAGGACTCATAGACGCTTTGAATGTAAGACACCATGTTGCCCTCGCGATCGACGACGCAGAGATAGGTGGTATCGGAGCCACCAGGTGGCGGCTGGCCCGGGGCGACAGCGCAGTTGGCTTTTGCCATATCAATCAGCTTGGCGCGTTGAGCAGCATAGTCCTTGGCCAACAGACCTTTGACGGGTACCTGATTACATGTCGGGTCGCAGACATATCGTAGCATATCGGCATAGGCGAGTTTCTTGGCTTCGATCATGACGTGCCAGGCGTCGGCCGAGCCAAGACCGAGTGACGCCAGGGGGAAATTCTGCATGATGTTCAGCATGATCAACGCGGCAATCCCCTGGCCATTGGGCGGCATCTCGTAAACTGTCCAGCCGTGATAGGTCGTCGAAATCGGTTCGACCCATTGGCTGGAAAACTCGGCGAGATCGGCTGCCGTCAATTTCCCGCCCAATGCTTGTGATCCAGCCAGAATACGTTTCGCGATTTCTCCACGATAGAACGCGTCTCGTCCGTGTTTGGCGATTTGCTTGAGAGACCAGGCTAAATCAGGGTTGCGAAAGATTTCTCCGGTACGCGGAGCCCGGCCGGCGGGGAGAAAAATCCTGGCTGCGGCTTCATTGGTCCGCAAATATTTTTCGCTGCCGGCCCAATAACTGGAGAAAATCTCCGTGACCGGGAAGCCATCCTGTGCGTACTGAATTGCCGGCGCGAGGACATCTCGAAGTGGCTTGCGTCCGAATCGTGCGAGGAGTTTGCTCCAGCCGTCGACTGCCCCGGGAACAGTTACGGAATCGATCCCGCGTTGCGGCATATTGGTTAATCCTTTGCTTCTCAAGAATTCCAAGGTGAGGCCGGAGGGGGCCCAACCACTGGCGTTTAGTCCATAAAGTTTCCCGCTCCTGGCTTCGTAGATCATCGCGAACAAGTCGCCCCCGATGCCGTTGGCCATCGGTGCAAATACGCCCATAGCGGCATTAGCCGCGACAGCGGCATCGACCGCGTTGCCTCCTTCCCGCAAAATCGCAGCCCCGATTTGCGACGCCAGCGGATGTTCAGTGGCCACAATTCCATACCGCGTGATGACCATAGAGCGAGCCTGAGTCCGATCCTCGGCTGATGCTGGTAGGATGAGGCACGAGACAGCCGCTAACGACAGCATTGCTGCGAGCAGCGCGCTTGAGGACTTGATGAGGTTTGAAGTTCCGGACATAGGTTCAACCGGTTCCGGAGTATCGCAACGGGCGTTTAACAGTCAATCCTCTGGCGGCTGATTAAGTAACAGGCATCGAAGGAGCTTCGACTTTGGACGTTGGACCTTGGACTTTGCACTTATTGCTCAACGTCTCCTGACTTCGACGGCTACACCGCTGTACAATAGTCCAGACTAGACTCACTTTGGATTTTGTCTTAGTGTGCGGGTTGTGCCGATTACGCCGAAGAACGCGGGTCACAACACCCCTGCAAAACCCGAAGAATTGCCTTTCGAAGAAGCTTTGAAGCGGCTCGAAGCTATCGTGGAGGCAATGGAATCGGAGGATTTGCCGTTAGAGACCTTATTGGCTAAGTACGAGGAAGGAACGCAATTGAGCCGCATATGTCAGCAAAAGCTGGCGGAAGCCGAAGTCAAGCTTCAGCAATTGGAGAAGAATGCTGCTGGTGAAATTAAACTCAAACCTTTGACGCTCGAAGAATCAGAACCCAACGAGCTATGAACCAGTATCTCGAGACGGTCGACGGCCCGGCGCAGGTCAAGAAGCTAACCCTGGATCAACTTCAAAAACTCGCCGAAGAAATCCGCCAGGAACTAATTACGGCGCTGGCCAAAAACGGGGGCCATTTGGGTCCCAATCTAGGCGTGGTGGAATTGACGCTCGCACTGCATTACGTATTTGCGACGCCAAAGGACAAGTTCGTCTGGGACGTTAGCCATCAGGCCTATGTACACAAACTGCTGACCGGACGCCGCGATCGCTTCTCGAGTTTGCGCGGCACCGGGGGTTTGAGCGGGTTTGCTCTGCGATCCGAAAGCGAGCACGACTGCTACGGCGCGGCCCATGCCGGCACGGCTCTTTCGGCAGCCTTGGGCATTTGCGCCGCGCGTGATCAGCGAGGCGGCGATGAGAACGTCGTGGCGATTTTCGGCGATGCGGCGCTCACGAACGGGATTTCGTTCGAAGCGATGAACAATATTGCGCAAACTACCAAACGGTTCATCGGTATTCTGAACGATAATGAATGGAGTATTGCGAAGAATGTCGGCGCGATTTCCAGCTACCTCAATAAGTTGATCACGCATCCCTCCTACAACAAGTTGGCAAAGGATTTTGAGCGTTTTTTGCGACGATTGCCCAAAGGGGAAATAGCCCTGAAGCTGGCGCATAAGGCGGAGGAAGGGTTTAAGGGAGCGTTGACGGAAGTGGGCTTGAAGCCTAGTCCGAGCCCGCTCGAAGCCGATGGACGAGGCGGCTATGGCAGCAGCCTTATCTTCGAGGAGATGGGTTTGCGTTATTTAGGGCCGATTGACGGGCATGATTTGCCGCTGCTGATTAGCACCCTCGAATTTGCTAAGACCTGCGACCATCCCTTGGTCATTCATATTCTGACCAAAAAGGGCAAAGGTTTCGATGCCGCCCTCAAGAACCCGGAGAAGTTTCACGGCTTGGGTCCATATGATGTCGCGACTGGAGCTACCTTGCCTGCCAAGCCAGGCACGCCGCCAAACTGGCAGGACGTGTTTGGACAGGCGATGGTCAAGCTGTGCCAAAAGGACAACACCGTCGTCGGGATTACCGCGGCGATGCCGACCGGAACCAGCCTTAAGATTTTGGAGAAGGCGATGCCGGACCGCTACTACGATGTCGGCATCGCAGAAGAGCACGCGGTTTTGTTTGCTTGCGGCATGGCCACAATGGGCTTTCATCCTGTGTGCGCGATTTATTCGACTTTCTTGCAGCGGGCGTACGATTGCATCGTGCATGACGCCGCGCTGCAGGATCTCCCGGTGATTTTTTGTATGGATCGCGCCGGGCTGTCGGCCCAGGACGGCCCGACTCATCACGGGCTGTTTGATATTGCATACCTGCGACATGTGCCGAACTGCACGTTGATGGCGCCGAAAGACGAAGACGAACTGGTTGATATGATGTTTACGGCGACGCATGAGCGGCATCCGACGTTCATTCGTTACCCGCGAGGACCGGCCGAAGGGGTTCCGATTAAGGAGCAGCCCAAACTGTTGGAGATCGGGAAAGCCGAAATCATCCAGAGTTTCGCGAATAATGGGGGACGCAAGATTGCTCTATTTGCGCTGGGTAACATGATGCGACTGGGCCGGCAAACCGCGGCGCAGTTGGCCAGCGAAGGGTATGATGTCGCTTTGATCAACCCTCGTTTCATCAAGCCGCTCGATGTTGGAGTGACCGAATTCTTTGGCCGCGCGGCCGAGGTCGTGGTGTCCTTTGAGGACCACGTGGTGATGGGGGGCTATGGGAGCGCTATCCTCGAATTCTTCAATGAGAAACGGATCACTACGCCCCTGATCCAAATTGGCTGGCCCGATCAATTCATCGAGCACGCAACGACTGTCGATGACCTGCGCAGGAAATACGGACTGACGGTTCAAAACACGGTCGAGAAAGTGCGGGCGGAGTTTTCGTCTGCTCCTGCTATTCGCGAAAGTATCGTCGCGTAGGGTCAGGCGTCTCGGCTGACGTAGAGGGCGGCGTCTCGCCGTCCGGAATAAGGGGGTGGAATCTGCCATTTCACCTACCGGGCAAGATGCCCGGTTCTACACCAGGCAAGATGGCTGCCGCTACCACATTTCTTTTCTTGCTTTCCGGCTTCCGGACGCTTTCACTCAGTGCTCATTTTAAAGTGCTCGAGTTCGAGCAGCAGAACTGACCATGGCTTATAAAGACATTACTCCGCCGGCAGGCGGCAAGATTGCGCTTCAAAGCGGAAAACTGATCGTGCCCGATAATCCGGTCCTGCCGTTCATTCGAGGCGACGGGACGGGCCCGGACATTTGGGCCGCGAGCGAGCGAGTCTTCAATGCGGCTGTTCAAAAGGCATATGGGGGCAAGCGAAAGATCATATGGTTTGAAGTGTATGCCGGTGAAGCCGCCAAGAACAAATTCGACAACTGGCTGCCGGACGACACGATCGATGCGTTCAAAGAATATTTGGTCGGCATCAAAGGACCACTGACCACTCCGGTTGGCGGCGGCATTCGGTCGCTGAATGTTGCGCTGCGACAAATGTTGGACCTCTATGTTTGTCTTCGCCCGGTGCAATATTTTGAGGGCGTGCCTTCGCCCGTAAAGCATCCGGAGAAGGTGAACATGGTGATCTTCCGCGAAAACACGGAGGACATTTACGCAGGGATCGATTATCAGGCTGGGAGTGCCGAGGCGAAAAAAATTCTCGAGTTCCTGGAGCGTGAATTGCCGGCCGCACTCAAACGCATACGTTTCGGAAAAGAATCGGCCGACCAAATTGGGCTTGGACTGAAACCTGTCAGCCGGCCCGGCACTGAGCGATTGGTCCGAGCCGCCCTGGCATATGCGGTGCGTGAAAAACGGAAGAGTGTGACCCTGGTTCATAAGGGCAATATCATGAAGTTCACCGAAGGCGCCTTCCGGGACTGGGGCTATGCGCTGGCCAAAAAGGAGTTCGGCGCGGTGGAATTCGACGGCGGGCCGTGGTGCCGGTTGCCGCAGGGCATTACCGTAAAAGACGCGATTGCGGACATTACGCTGCAACAAGTGCTGACGCGTCCTGACGATTTCGACGTGATCGCGACGCTTAATCTGAACGGCGATTACTTGAGCGACGCACTTGCGGCACAAGTCGGCGGCATCGGGATAGCACCTGGCGGAAATATCAATTACACCTCGGGTCACGCCATCTTTGAAGCGACCCATGGCACGGCTCCCAAGTACGCCAACCAGGACCGCGTCAACCCGGGCAGCGTTGTCCTGAGTGGCGAAATGATGCTTCGCTACCTGGGCTGGACGGAAGCTGCCGATCTGATTCTCAAAGGATTGAACGGTGCGATCGCTTCGAAACGCGTGACGTATGATTTTGCGCGATTAATGTCCGGCGCCACCGAAATCAAGTGCTCGCAATTCGGCGACAATATCATCGAACACATGTGAGCTGTAGGAGACGACGTAAGGAGACTCTGATTGTAAAACGTACGACGTAAAGCGTCATGCGCAAGAGCGCCTTTCGGGGCGGTTTACATTTCACGTTATGACAGGGCAGAGTTCCTGACGTCGTCTCCTACAATTACCCGCGCGCCAGATAGTCGGTCGAGTAAAGGACAAAACCTACCAGCACAAAAATCACTGCCAGAAGGAGCGGTGCTTTGATTAGCGTGGTACCCGGGAGCTGGACACGCCGGAATTGTCGGTAACTCTGTAGCAAGGCTACTCCGGTGCCGAGGCCTAGACCCAGGTAGAGGGTTGTTGCCGCCGGGTTGAGAACTCCCGAGGCTGAACTTAGCGGAATCACCAGCCAGGTATAAAGCGGCGACACTGCCATCCTGAGCAGTTCTAGATGCTCCGCGCACCAACCACCGGCCATCCCACATAAAAACAGACCGAACAGCGCAATAACCGCTGAGAGGGCAGCGCGGACGGTATTACTGAGCAACGTGGCGGCCCAAAAACTCAGGATGAACAGTGCACCGGATAGGAACCCAATGGTTTCGTAGCCCTCGACATGAGATTTCGGCATCCAGCCGGCGCCGTTAGCCGTGGCCGAAAGCAGGTGCAGGCACAGCGGGAGCAATAGGCCAAGCACAAAGCCTGTGCCCGCGGACACCAGCAGTTTCACCAGCCACTGGATTTGTGTTGAGATTGGCAAAGTCAGGTGCCAGGCGGTTAAACCAAGAGCCTTTTCGTCACCTTGAGAGACGCAGCCCGCCAATAGCAAGGCGACTGGTGCGTAAACACACATTACGACATCGCTAAGGATACGGTATTCCGGTCGAAGCCATTGGATGCCAAAGGCAGCTAACCAGCAAATAGCGGACAGGCCCGCCAACGTTAACAGGGGCTTTTGAAGACGCAGTTCCTTGCGAACCAGGTTGCGGAAGTGTTGGTGCGGTCGGCAACGCAAATACGCGGCTGACCAACCGCCTCGGTAAAAAAAGCCGGTAGGGTCCGCCACATTCTCGGCGGCACTCTCCCTCAACTCCAGCCGCGCGAACTTGCGCCAGCCAAGCCACTGGAACACGGTGCAATAAATGGTTGCGAATAGCATCAGCGGCCCAAGGAACCGCCATTGCTCAATATTCGGGTCAACACCATAAACGCGCGCCAACCCAAACATGACTGCCAAACCCGCCAAAAATTGAGACGCAACGCTGAGCGCTGCTCCGCCAATGGTTGTGCGTGCCAGCAGCGTCCAAAAGCCGGCCGAACAGGCTAGGCCCAGCATGAACAGGCCCGTGAGACAGAGCTCTGCACCGCGGCTTTCCCATGTCCGACTTGTAAGGCCTCCAGCTAAGATGTGGCTCACAGCGATCATCAGGAGAACCAGGAGCGTCGCACCGCCAACTTTGAGAACCGTGCCTTTCCAAAACCTTCGGCCGAGCCAAAGAAAAGTAAGGATGTAAACAATGCTGGCCAGGAAAACCGGGAGAAGGACCTCATTGGCAGAGGAGGCATAATAGGGACTTGCGCGGCGAAGCGCCACGATGAGCCCGCTGAATATCACGAGTTGATTGGCCAGGCTGCAGGCGATCCCACCTGCGAGCGAACCGGTAGAGCGGATCCAAAAGCCGCTTGCACAAACAGTCGCCACAAAAAACATCCAAATCATCAAAAGGGAAAGCGCCTGCAGATCGGCAAGGAGTTGCTGAAATTGCCAGTTAAGCAGCAGCAACAGGATTCCGGCAAGGAATACGACCAAAAGTTTGTCGCCCCAAATATGGGAGCGCGGTATGGGTTGACTCAGCAAGAGCGGTAAAGTCCGTTGCTGGAATTCGAGGCCGAAGGTCATCGCGGCCAAGAGGGCAAATCCACCAAAACAGGCGAGTGTTCCGACGATTGCGCTCACATCATCCACCGGCGGAGTAATGGAGCCGACCACCGCCACGATCGCCGGCAGAAGGAGGGGCCGAAATTCCTTGACCAGCTTGCCACTTGAGCGTCCTGTTGCAGTTGCGTTCATTTGAGGGTCGCCACGAATACTTCCTCCAAACTCAGTGCCTCCGAAGTAAGCGACTCGGGCGAGAAGGCGCGCAGCATTTCCATAATTTCTGGTCCTTCACCATTGGCCACCAACTCCAATTCCCGTCCGTTGCGCCGCACCTGGAGCGCCGCTTTGAAATCAACCGACGGCGGCGGCTGTGCGAAGCGCGCGCGGATCTTCTGGTATCGTTCGCGAGCTTCATCCGCGCCCAGAGATATGACGTCGCGCCCTTTGTCCATAATGGTGAAATCGTCGATTAATCCTTCAAACTCCGTAATGAGGTGGGTGGAGACCAGAATAGTGCGCTTGCCGGAGCCGCCTTCCTGATAAGCGCCGATGACGGTCTCGATAAACTCCCGTCGCACTATGGGATCCAGGCCGGAGGTTGGCTCGTCGAGCAACAACAAGTCGGGTTCCGGGCAGATCGCTGCCACCAATGCAACTTGTGTGCGTTGGCCTTTGGAGAGTGCGCCGGTGCGTTGATCGGGATTCAATCGAAAGCGCTCGAGCAAGTCGCGTTCAGTCTCCGTATTCCACCGCTCGCGAAAAGAAGCCAAATAATCCAACGTCTCACGTACGGTCATCCACGGGTAAAAGGCGACGTGGTCCGGCACATATGCCAGGCGTCGTTTCACTGCGACCTCAGTTCTAGCGGGATCCAGGCCGAAAACTCGCACTGCGCCGGCGCGCGGGCGCAGCAGGTTGAGCAGGCATTTCATGGTGGTGGTTTTGCCAGCGCCATTTCTCCCGAAAAGCCCGTAGCAGTGGCCTTCCGGCACCGTCAGATTAAAATCGTGCACGGCCTCGTTGTGCCCGTAGTTGTAAGTGAGGCCACGGATCTCAATTGCCGCGAAGCTTTCGCGTTTCGGCGAGGTCGCATTGGGAGATGGGGGTTCCATAAGTTTCGATTCAGGCAGGTCTTTCGGTTTCATGTGCGCGCCGCTTTTCTTCGAGAATCTTCAGCCGCTCCCGTACGAGTTCAAGAAATTCGGGCTGCGGGACCTGCAGATGATGAGCTTGCACAATGACCTGGTCGATCTCTTCAGCCAGCAGCTTGCGCCGGACATCCTTCTTTAAAGGAGAATTATTTGGCCGAACAAAGCATCCTTTGCCGGGAATGGTCTCAATGATGCCTTGGCTTTCCAATTCCGTGTAGGCCTTAGCGATGGTGTTGCGGTTGACGCGCAGCTCCTCGGCGAGCGGGCGGATCGTCGGGAGCGACTCGCCGCTTTGGAGGGTGCCGGCGGCGGCGGCTGCCTTGATCTGATCGACGACCTGCAGGTAGACCGGTTTGCCGGACTTATAATTAATTTGCAGGAGCATGCTATTTCTACTGTCATAGTACAATAGGACGCAGACAGGCTCGTGTCAAGGCACAGATCAGCACGTTTAGTTATAAGCGGGGAGCGTATCAACGTGAACAGATCGCGTTGATCTTCAAATGAATTTAGCGACGATTGAGAACATGGCCGACTGCCAGTCCGCGCTTTCCAGGGCTGGATCTAACAGTTGCGTGGGGCAGGAAAATGGGAGAAAGTAATCCAGTCAATCCACATTCCAAAAACGCTATGAAACGAAGAGCCTTTCTCAAAACTGTTGGCGGTGCTGCCAGTGTTGCTGCTTTGGGCGCTCCGGGGATTTTTGCGGAGCAAAAAGACGGCCAGGAAAAAGAGGGTTTACCACGCCGTATGTTGGGGCGCACGGGGGTGAAACTTTCGGTCGTAGGATTCCCGGGATTGTCTTTGACCCATTGTGATCAAGAAAAAGGGACAGCCGCCCTGCACGATGCGTTTGAACGAGGCGTCAATTATTTTGACGTCGCGCCAAACTACGGAAACGGCGACGCGGAAATTAAGATGGGGATTGGCATGCAGGGGATGGACCGGGCGAAATATTTCCTGGGGTGTAAAACACACAAGCGAGACAAGGATGGCGCGCAAATGGAGCTCGATCGCTCGCTGCAACGATTGAAGACAGACCATTTTGATCTGTATCAATTACATCATCTGGTCCGTCCCGCCGAGGTCAAGCAAGTGTTCGGCCCTGATGGGGCAATGGAGGCCATCTTAAAAGCCAGAGACCAAGGGAAGGTGAAGTATATCGGTTTTTCGGCGCATACGACCAAGGCCGCCGTCGACGCGATGAAGGCGTTCCGTTTTGACACGGTGATGTTCCCGATCAATTTCGTCGAGTTCTATACTCGGGGTTTCGGCAAGGAAGTGCTGGCCCTGGCGAATGAACAAGGAGCAGGGGTGCTCGCGATCAAACCGCTTTCGTGGGGCACTTGGCCCAAGGATGGCCAGAAGACGCGTGACTGGTGGTATAACTCGGTCGAGCATCCGGACGAAGTGGAATTGGCGATGCGTTTCTCTTTGTCGCAAAAGGGTGTAGTAGCGGCGATTCCGACCTCATTTGTCGATCTGCTGGATAAGACAATCGCGGCGGCCAAAGCGTTTCGGGAGTTGGATGCGCCGGCGGTTGCCAAGCTTCAACAGATGGCCGCGAATCGCGAATCAATCTTCCTGAATGAAGAGAAACAGGTTGCTTTTAATAGGCCGCATTGGAAACCGGTTTATCCCGAGTGCCCTCACGAGTGCTGAGCTTATGTAGCGTCAGGCGTCTCGCCTGACATAGAGGGCGGCGTCTCGCCGCCCGAGTTGAGGTCGTACAGATTTGCTGAGCCGGGCAAGATGCCCCAGGGCAGGCGGGACGCCTGCCGCTACCAATCCCTGCGAATTTGTTCGGGCGTCAGACCTTTGGCGCGGAGCATGCGGAGGCTCAAAGCATCGTGACGCTTGGCCAGGCGTACGCCGGATGTATCGGTCAGCAGCGGACAATGAAAGAAGCCAGGCGGCGTTAAGCCCAGAGCGCGGTAAAGCAGCAATTGACGGGCGGTCGATTTGAGCAAGTCTTCGCCGCGAACAACCTCGGTAATATCCATCGCAGCATCATCAACGACTACGGCCAGTTGGTACGAAGGCAGGTCGTCATGACGCCAGACGACAAAGTCGCCAAAAGCCTTTCCGGCTAAAAATTGCTGAAGACCGTACTGTCCATCGGTGAAAGAAATCAGCTCACCGTCGCGGACGCGGAAGCGCCAGTTTGTTCGAACGAGACCGGCGTCGGTGCCGGTCACAACCTGGGGTTGAGAACCTGTTTTGGGGCGGCAGGTTCCCGGATAGAGCGGTTCATCCTCGCCGGCGTGCGGGGCTTGCAACGCGCGCAGGATGTCCTGTCGCGAGCAGGAGCAGGGATAGACGGAGTCGGCAGCGCGCAGTTTTTCGAATGCCTGGAGGTAGAGCTCTCGACGCTGACTTTGGACGTACGGAGCATAGGGACCGCCTTTATCAGGACCTTCCTGCCAGCGGAAACCAAACCAGTCGAGGTCCTCGAACATCGCGTTGGCGAATTCAGGCTTGGAGCGAGAGCGATCCAAATCCTCGTTTCGCAAGACCAGCACACCGTGATGCGCGGTGGCGCGTTGTTGAGCAACCCAAAATGTGCGGGCATGGCCCAGGTGCAGGTAGCCGGTGGGGGATGGGGCGAGGCGGCCGCGATAGGAACTGCAGATTAAAGGATCACCTGGCACGCGGGGTGTGAATGACGAATGACGACATGAATTCGATGCAGATCATCCTTGAGATTTTATCCACTGGCTCAAATGCGGTAGGGGAAAGGAGAGGCAACGTTGGGCCTTCGCACAGTTGAGTGAAGTATCTGGGGAGCGAGGAGCACCTTTGTATTCCTTGAGCGAACTGGGTTCAACCTGCCGTTGAAAATGTGGGAATCGCGCGACAAATAGTTGACCGATTTGCCACCGAGACAACCGTTCAGCTCCTGCGACGTTGTAGATCCCGGTTTTGTTTTGGGCGACCAATTCCCAAATCGCGCGCGCGGTGAATTGGGCGGGAATCGGCGAGCGGAATTCATCGGTGAACAGCCGAAGCGTCTGGCCCGATTCCCACGCCCGCAATAATTGCTCATCAAAGCCGCGATCACGGGTCGGGGAGATTCCACAGTTCAATGAGGTGCGCACGACCAGGTGGTTGGGATTGGCCAGAACGATTTGCTCGGCGGCAACCTTCGTTTCGGCATAAACGCTTAACGGATTGACGGCGGCGGATTCATCGTAATTGCCGGCGCGACCGTCAAAGACCAAATCCGTCGAAAAAAAGACGAGCCGGTCTGCCAGTTCCGCCAAAGTGGCAGTCACGTCGACGTTGATCTTCCGAGCGAAGGCGGGATTTGCCTGGCAATCAGGGCTCCGGCTTAGCGCAGCGCAATGAATCACCAAACCAGGGCGGCGGCGGAGGAAAGCGTCTTTCAGAGCGGAAAAATCGGTCAAATCGAGCATCGGCCGCGTCAGGGCGAGCACTTCCGCGTCGGGAGCGCACTCCCGTGCGGTGGCGACGAGGTGGTGACCAATCAGTCCGCCGGCACCAGTGACCCAAATGAACCTTGCCGCCATTAATCGATCAAGCGGCGCGTAAGGTCGCCATACGCGTCGATTCGCCGGTCTCGCAAAAACGGCCAGTGTGTGCGCGTAGTCTCGACTCTGCCGAGCTCCAGTGGGAGGACCACGGTCTCCTCACGATCAACACTGGCGCGCGCCAGCACTTCCCCCGACGGGCCCGCAATAAAACTTCGGCCCCAAAATTCGATGCCGTCGCCGGCGAGCTTTTCATGGCCGACGCGGTTGGGCGCGGCGAGGTAGCAGCCGTTGGCGATGGCGTGCCCACGTTGAACAATTTCCCACGAAGCGTGTTGTTGTTCGCCCATTGAAGCCTTTTCTACCGGATGCCAACCGATAGCGGTGGGGTAGAAAAGGATTTCGGCCCCTTGCAAAGCGGTGAGGCGTGCGGCTTCGGGATACCATTGGTCCCAGCAAATCAGGACGCCAATCTTGGCATACTTGGTTTGCCAGGTGCGAAACCCCAAATCGCCCGGGGTGAAATAAAATTTTTCGTAGTATAACGGGTCATCGGGGATGTGCATTTTTCGGTAGCGCCCCAATAGGGAACCATCGGCGTCGATGATTACGGCCGTGTTGTGATAGAGACCTGGAGCGCGCTTCTCGAACAGGGAAGCAATGACGACGACCTGGCGGTTCTTGGCTAATGCCTGGAATGCTGCCGTGCTCGGGCCGGGGATTGGTTCCGCCAAAGCAAAGTATTGGTGATCCTCAGCTTGGCAAAAATACTGAGATCGAAACAACTCCTGTGTGCAGATGATTTGGGCTCCTTGACCCGCGGCGTGCTCGGCGGCCGCCAAAGTCTTCCGCAGATTCGTTTCAGGATCCGATGAGCATGAGGCCTGGATCAGGCCAATGGTGACGGGAGGAGGTTTTGAATTAACAGGCATGAAAGAGAATGCTCAATACCGCGACCAAATCAAGGTCAGTCTGGCCAAACACGCCAGTCTGGCGACTAGGTATTGGTGTAGGGGCGGACGGCTTCAACCAGCCGTGTGGTGCCATGCGGGACGGCGACGGCGGCTGAGGGAACAGATTGACCGAACAGTTCTCGCACGAACTTGCCCATAGTCTCGTTGGTGGGGCCATAGCCGGAGTGATAAATGTAATGCTCCAGATCATAGAGCAACTCGTCGGCGGCAGCATACCGTTTATCGAGCTCACGCGCCAGCGCGCGGTGAAGCATCTGGTTGAGGCGATCATCAACTCGCTCGTCAAGTTTACGAAAGTCGGGAATCGGCATGTTGATCATCCGTTGGCGGGATTCCTCGGCAGTAACGCCCTTGAAGATGTTTTTGCCGAGAAGGAGGTGCGCCAGCACGACACCGGAGGAGAACAGGTCGGAGCGTTTGTCGGTAATTTGGAAATTAGCCTGCTCCGGGCTCATGTAATCGGCTTTGCCGGCGACGACTTCGCCTTCATTGTCGACTAAGAAGCCACGGGCTTTGGCAATGCCGAAATCACTCAACTTCACGTCGCCTTCAAAGGCGATCATGATGTTTTTGAAACTGACATCGCGGTGAACAATGCCCAGAGGGTGCCCGTCCTTATCGGTCTTTGCATGCGCGTAAGCCAAGCCCCGGGCGACACGGCTGACAATAAAAACGGCGAGTTCTTTCGGGAGGATCCGTTTTCGATCGGTGAGGCGCTGGGAGAATTGCTCGAGATTGACGCCGCGAATCAGTTCCATGGCGATGAAATAGAGGCCATGGGATTCGCCCAGCTGATAGGTCTGGACGATATTGGTATGGATCAGGTCGGCGACGAGCTTGGCTTCGCCGATGAAGTTCTCGATGAATTGCTTTTGGTCGGTGTAGTTCTGCCGGACGACTTTGATGGCAACTCGTTTGACGAAGCCGCGGGCGCCGAGTTGTTCGGCTTCGTAGACAATGCCCATGCCGCCTTCGTAGAGCTTGCGTACGATCTCGTATCGGAACTCGTTCTGAATTGTGAACAGCGCCACGAGTGCATCTTGAATCATCGCACTTTGAAGTCAAGCCTGGGGTCAGCGGGAGACCAAAACGCGCAAAAATGCCCAAATTTTCTTGGTAATTTTCGCATTTTCTTCTTGCAGCAAAAGGCTGAAGCGATTTAATTCGAGCCAAGTCGAACGACTTTTTAGACCAAACAACAACAAAACTCAGACAACACAGACTATGGCTAAAGCAATGTCCAAATCGCAAATTGCCGCGACGATTGCAGAGAAGACCGGCATCACCAAGAAGCAAGCCGTTCAGGCGCTCGACACGGTCGCAGAGCTGGCTTACAAACAAGCCAAGAATACCTTTACTGTTCCGGGCTTGGGCAAACTCGTGCTCGTCAACCGTCCTGCCCGTGAGATGACGATGCAATTCGGCCCCAATAAAGGTCAGACCATCAAAATCCCGGCCAAACGCGTTGTGAAATTCCGCGTCGCCAAAGCTGCCAAGGATGCTATCTTGGGCGCCAAGTAATTTGCTGTTTTCTGATAAGGCACTCTGAAGAGATTCAGGGTGCCTTTTTATTTGCAGGATGAAGATTGGCGTCGTGGGTTGCGGGGCGGTCGGCAGTTTCTACGGGGCCAAACTCGCACGGGCCGGCGGGCAGTTGCACTTTTTGCTGCGCTCCGATTACGAGACCGTCAGGCGTCACGGCGTGCGGGTCCGCAGTCTGCAAGGCGATTTTCAGGTGCGCCCTAAATGTGCGGTTAAGCCGGAGGAAATAGGTCCCTGTGATTTGGTCCTGATTGGGCTGAAGACCAGCGCCAATGATCAATTTGGCAATCTTCTACCGCCACTAATTGGGACGCAAACCGCGGTCATTACTCTCCAGAATGGGCTCGGAAACGAGGAGAAACTTGCCCGTCTCATGCCCGTTGAACAAATACTCGGAGGCCTATGCTTTGTCTGCCTGAACCGCCTCGAGCCGGGCCTGATTCATCATATTGATCATGGGCAGGTGGTTTTGGGAGAATTCCAGCGCTGGCCAGAGCCGCGGACGCACGATGTTGCGACATTGTTCCGTCACGCGGGTGTGCCTTGCAGCGTTACCGATAATCTGGCGCGGGCGCACTGGGAAAAACTGACGTGGAACATTCCCTTCAACGGGCTGGGGGTTGCGGGCATTGCTGGCTTCGAAGCGGTCGCGAGCGGTGTTCTTCCAACGGAGTTCATGACTCAGGCGTTGCCGGCGTGCGTCAGCACGGACCGGCTGCTGGCAGACGAGCGCTGGGCTAAGCTCGTGCGGGAATTGATCGGGGAAGTCATCATGACCGCTCGCGCTTTGGGTTTTGATCTGCCCGCTTCACTGGCCGACAAACAAATCGAGCGGACGCAGACGATGGGTGCGTACAGGGCGTCGACGCTGATTGATTTCGAACGCGGTCAAGCGCTGGAGTTGGAGAGTTTATTTTTGGAACCGCTGCGTCAGGCTCGGGCTGCGTGTGTGAGTGTGCCGCGGCTCGAAGGCCTGTGCCGGGTTCTGCAACAACTCGATGCGTTGCGCTTGCGTTGAGTTTGAAACCGCCGCATGGTAAGTGAGTCGGCTATCGAGTTGCTATGAAAGCACGGGTTAGGTTTGCCCCCAGTCCAACGGGTTTCCTGCACATCGGCGGGGCGCGCACGGCGTTGTTCAATTGGCTTTACGCGCGGCATACCGGGGGGGCTTTTATTCTGCGTATTGAAGATACCGATGTCGCCAGAAATACGCAGGAAGCGGTTAATGTCATCCTCAATGGCCTTCGCTGGCTTGGGCTGGATTGGGATGAGGGGCCGGTAAGCGGCGACGCGACGGGCGCGAGCAAGGGCGAGTATGGGCCGTATTTTCAAAGCCAGCGAAAGGAGAATTATCAACTGCGCGTCGAAGCCTTGCTTTCCCACGGTTTGGCGTATGAACAGGAAGGCGCAGTAAAGTTCAGAATGACTCGCGAGCCGATAATCATTCCGGACTTGGTGGTGGGCGAAGTGCGACGGGAACTGACGGATCGGGAGCAAGTCGATCCCGATTTCGTCATAGTGCGCTCAGATGGGCAGCCGGTGTTTCACCTGGTCAATGTGATTGACGATCTCGAGATGAACATCTCGCACGTGGTTCGGGGTGAAGATCACCTCAGCAATACGGCGAAACATATTGCTCTGTTCCGGGCTTTTGGCGTTGAACCTCCAAAATACGCCCATATCCCGCTGATTCTGAACGCCGATGGCACCAAGATGAGTAAGCGTGATCAGGGAGCTTCTTTGACGACATACATGGAGGAAGGCTATGCTCCTGAAGCATTGGTGAATTACCTGTGCCTCCTGGGCTGGTCGCCGAAGAACAACCGGGAAAAGATGCCCATCGACCAGGTGATTGAAGGGTTCGAGCTCCGGCAGATTCTGCGCCATAATGCCCGGTTTGATCTCACCAAACTCAATTGGCTCAACGGAGAGTACCTGCGGGAAATGGCAGACGATCGTTTCTACGAACTTTCGCTGCGAACGCTCGCTCGCGCGGGTCTTGACAGCAGCAAATACCCGGTGGCTTACGTCAAAGCGGCGCTCGATACGTGCAAAGGCAAGTTCAAGCTCTTTGGTGAATTACCGGCCTATGCCGGGTTCTATTTCCGAGACGAGATTCAGTACGATCCTGAAGCCGTGCAAAAAGATTTCACGGCTGAAAACAAGCCGCGCCTGGAACGCCTGCGGGAGGCGCTGGCTGAATTGGAACCGTTCGATGCCGATGCGATCGGAAACACGCTGAAGGCCGTCGCGCAAGAACTGGGGGTTAAAATGGGTGTACTGGTGCATCCGACGCGCCTGGCGTGCTGCGGCGCCACTGCGGGGCCAAGCCTTTATCACTTGATAGCTATTCTGGGCAAAGAGCGCGTGTTGTGCCGTCTCGACCGGGCTCTTAAGGTGATGGGATAGAGGTGCGGCCAGTGCAGCTGAGAAAGTAAACTGCAAAGGGAGAGTAACTGCAAATGACGAATGACCAATGACGAATGTGGGAAGGAGGAATTGTCGAGGAGGGCCCAAAAAAGCGTAGCAAATTTCGCGGGTCAGTGTAAATTCACGGCAAGCTCACTGCCATTCAGGACAACGCCCTTATGAGAATCTCAAGCATCGAGAGAAGTTCCCGGTCCAAAGGTAAAATTGCCGGATACTTGCCCTTTTATGATGGCGCGAATCGTCGTGGTTCGGCGTTTACGTTGATCGAATTGCTCGTGGTGATCGCCATCATTGCGATCCTGGCCGCCATGTTGCTCCCGGCCCTTTCGAAGGCAAAAGCGCGCAGCAAACAAACTGCGTGCATCAACAATCTGCGCCAGATTGGGATTGCCGGTGTCTTGTATATTAACGATTACAAGCAATATCCCGGGGATTATTCCCCACTTCATAACATTTATGTCTGGCCAACTCGGCTGCTCAGCCTGATGGGAAACAATCGCAAGGCCTTTAGCTGTCCGGCAGCGCCCGCCAACAGCGCCTGGGATACGAACATGAATAGGACCTTGGGCGGCGTTACCGAGACGGGCGCCCCCGATCCGTTTGCAGTGACTCCCCAAGCCAGGTTTTCACTCGGCTACAACGATTGGGGCCTCGACCTGCAACATCGTCCTCAGCTCGGCTTGGGTGGTGATGTCGATGGGGGTTTTTATCTGGGAGCGGTGCGTGATACGACGGTGTTGCGGCCAACCGAGATGATCATGCTCGCTGACGTCAAAGCACAGCAGAACCCGGCAATGATCAGCTTCGATGCCAACCTGGATCCTGGCGATAGCAGCGCCGGACACAGTCAATGGCCTTCAAATCGGCACAATTACCGTGTCGACATCCTCTTTGCCGACGGTCATGTCGATAGTTCAAAAAGGCCGGAGATGGTCGACCCAAAAAACACGATGTGGCGCCGTCGTTGGAACAACGATAATCTGGCGCACGATGGTCAGGAAGGGGACGCCGTAAGGAGCTGGACAGCGGACCTCAACGCTGCCGCGCAGCTCGACCAGTAGAAACTCATCTCCTAAAAGGTAGCCTTGTAGTCTTTTTTTTCACCTGCAGCTTTGTCGTGATTGTCACAGCGCCAGGTTTTTGTTCTTGGCGCGAGATTCCTCGGCGAGCCGTTCTTTAAATTGGAGGAACTTCTGTTGCAGCTGAGGATTCCTGACCGCCAGGATCTGCACAGCGAGAAGGCCGGCATTGCGCGCTCCGCCAATCGCGACGGTTGCCACCGGAACACCGCTCGGCATCTGCACAATCGAGTAAAGGGAATCCTCCCCTTTGAGGAATTTACCGGCGATGGGGACCCCGATCACTGGCAAGGGCGTCATGGCGGCGGTTACGCCGGGCAGATGGGCCGCGCCACCAGCTCCCGCAATGATTACGCACAGGCCGCGCTCATGCGCCGTAGAGGCGTATCGAGCGAGATCTTTAGGCGCGCGGTGAGCGGAAATGACACGGACTTCGTTGACGATACCGAACTCCGCACAAGCGTCAGCGGCGCCTTTCATTGTAGGCCAATCGGAATCGCTGCCCATGAGGATTCCCACAAGTGGCTTATTCGAGTTGCTCTTTTTCATAAATTCGAACCGAAATCGGGCGGTAGCTTCGTGTCCTAACTGCGTTCGCGCAAGCGGAAAGATAGATCCTGCCCCGGATCGACAGCTTGTTCGGTGAGCATGGCCAACGCGATGGTCTAACAAATTCGCCTCACCTAGCCCTCTGCCAAAAGGCAGAGGGAACATTCTCGGCTGACAGTTGGCGCAACCGATGCAGTTTGAGTTCGAAAACGCGGCCGCAGCGGTGTTTCTCCCTTTTGGGAGAGCGGAATTTTGAACACAAGTCTCAGGAGGCGAGTGGACCCTCTTGAATGGTGCGGTTGTTTTATGGACCGCCTCAAGCCACCATTTAACCCATGACCTGGCGGGGCATTGCACGATTTCTGGCGTTGAAGCGCAACACGGCTTTGCTCCTTGCTGCCCTTGTGCTGGCTGGAACCGGCGAGCGTCTTTGGCTCGGGTTCGTTCCCAAATACCTCCAAACGCTCGGCGCCGGGGTTTTCATTATTGGCCTCTTCGACGCCCTGCAGACTCTGCTGGGAGCCCTTTACGCCTATCCGGGTGGATGGCTGACAGACTATTGGGGGCAACGCCGCGGTTTGATGCTGTTCAGCTCGCTGTCACTGCTCGGTTACGCGATCGTGCTCTTTTGGCATCATTGGCTGGCGATTGTGTTGGGCGCATTTCTGTTCCTGGCGTGGAGTGCCTTTTCATTACCGACGACATTCAGCGTCGTGGCGACTTCGTTGCAGGCGCGTCAACATACGATGGGTATCGGTGTGCAATCGATGGTGCGGCGCGTCCCGATGATGCTCGGGCCGTTGCTAGGTGGTTGGCTGATCACCCGGTTGGGATGGCTCGCGGGAATGCGCTGCGCCTTGCTTTTGTGCGTGGTGTTAACGGTGCTGACAATGATGGTCCAGCGGCGGATGCTGGAACCGGCACCTGAATCGGCAACGCCGCCGACGTCGCCAAAGACCGCGGGCTTTACCGGCGTCCTTCGGTCGTTCACGCCGGGGCTGCGCGAGTTGCTGGTCAGCGACATCCTGATTCGCTTCTGCGAACGAATTCCTTATGCGTGGGTGATTGTCTGGTCGATCGATCACGCCGGCGCTACTCCGCAACAATTCGGTGTGCTGGTCTCGTTCGAAATGATTGCGGCGATGTTCTGCTATATCCCCGTTGCACATCTGGCGGACAAATATGGCCGTCGTCCATTTATCCTGGCGACGTTCGTTTTTTTCACGTTGTTCCCGGTAACGCTCCTTTGGGCGAACGACTTTCGCGCCCTGGCGGTCGCGTTTGTGGTGCGCGGGTTGAAGGAATTTGGCGAACCTGCGCGTAAAGCGTTAATCATTGGGGAAGCCCATCCCGAATTGCGCGCGCGGACTTATGGCGCGTATTACTTGATTCGAGATTGCATCGTCACAACCGGTTCCTTTCTCGGCGCGTGGCTTTGGCACATCAGTCCTCAAGCGAATTTCATGGGTGCGGCGCTTTGTGGCGGGTTGGGCACGACCTGGTTTTGGTGGTTTGTTTATCGGGCGAACCACCGATTACCCGCTGGGTAATGGTTGACCTGGTAACCCAACCAAGCAACCTTGGGGAGAGCTCAGGATGACCACGGCGAACAAAGTAACGATTGTGCGGATCTTATTGATTCCGTTCTTCGTGGTTGAGGTGCTGTACTATGTGAGGACGGGGAATGAACTACACCGGTTCCTGGCGATTGTTTCATTCGGGGTTGCCGCCATTTGCGACGGCGTCGACGGTTACATCGCGCGGCGTTACAATCAGCGCAGTGAGCTGGGGGCGATCCTCGACCCATTGGCGGATAAGCTATTGCTGGTCTCGGGCATTGTGCTGTTGAGTTTCGATCAGCGCCCCTATCTGCAGAGTGTTCCGATCTGGCTGACAGGCACAATCATTGGGCGGGATATTCTGCTGCTAACGGGCCTGATCGTGATTCAGATGATCGTGGGTAAGGTAAAGGTCAGACCTCGAATTGTTGGCAAAGTAGCGACTGTTCTGCAGATGGTGATCGTGCTCTGGATTTTGTTGAAATGGGAGGAGCGCTGGCTTACGGCGTGGACCATCGCCACAGGAATTTGCACCGGTCTCTCGGGTTTATTGTATATCTATGATGGAACGCGCCAGCTGAGCGCGCACCCGGCGAGCTCGCCAACAACGGCGGGCGGATCAAGCAACCCGTAGTGCGGCATGAATTACATCGTTGGCACTTTGAGCGTCCTGGTGACCTGACACGGGGAAACCTTGTTATCTGCTCAATTTAACCGCAGAGACGCGAAATTCGCAGACATTTCTCATGGCACGTACTCTTTTCGTACAGCCGGTCTCTGCAGTTTAACGGTCAATTTCAAACCGTGGCTTGGCCATGCGGAGCTGGGTGTCCGGAGCGCAGGGAATGGAGGGTTCGCTCAAAGATGTCTTCGGGGCTGCCCTCGGCGGGGATGGCGACCAGTAGTTTACGACGGCGATAAAATTCGGTGAGGGGCGCGGTGCTGGTTTCGTAAGCCTGCATGCGGACGCGGATCGATTCGGGGCGATCATCTTCGCGTTGATAAAGCGACCCACCGCAATGGTCGCAGATGCCGGGAATTTTGGGAGGACGCGCTTCGACGTGGAAGACGGCCTTGCAGTTCACGCAGGTCCGCCGACCGCTGAGCCTGGCGACGATTTGTTCAATCGGGAGTTCATAGCTGAGGACGGCATCGAGTTTGAGTTTATGTTTCTGGAGCAGTGTATCAAGGGCCTCGGCTTGGGTGACGGTCCTGGGAAAGCCATCCAGCAGGAATCCGCCCGGGCACCGGAGGCAACTGATGCGCTCAGCGACGAGGTCGAGCACGGTGGAATCGGGCACCAGTTCGCCGCGGCGCATGCATTCGACGGCGGCGGTAAGGGCTGGCGTCAGTTCCGAGGGATCGGCGCTTTTGGCGGCGCGGAAGATATCGCCGGTGGAGAGGTGGCAGGCGCCGAGGTGGCCGGCGAGGAGTTCGGCTTGTGTGCCTTTGCCGACGCCCGGGGCGCCCAACAGGACGAGCCGGCGGGGCCGCACGCGGGTTTCTGGGGGCACATTGCAACGGGCGTCAGCGCCTTTGAGCCACGCCTTTCGATCACGCGTCGTTGTTGGCATTTTTTTTGGCGGATAAAATCCAAAGCCCGGAGCGTGCCAGTTTTCCCATGGTATGCAAACAACGGGCAAGACTCAGTGAGCACGCCCCGAGCTAACTGTAAGTAAGCTGGCCTCGAATTGTCTTATCAACAACACCGGAATTGGCGTTTTATGGCACTCTTTTGGCCGTGCAGAATTTAGGGCCACGGGGAGGAGTCTCCAAGTGGGGTAAACTGAGCGAATGCGCCGAGAAAGCTTCTCCGGCGCGCAGAGCGAAGAGGCGAAGGTGGCAGAGATTTCGGACATTGAGAATCAGGGTATAGGAGTGCTCAACGGGCGTGCGCCTCGATGGTCACGGTGCTCAGGCGCGGCGCGGTGAAAAGCCGCGATTGCATGAGTCCCGTTTTGGCCAGGCGGAATTTCAGTCCGGTCCAAAGGCAGCCGAAGCCGTATTTGATGCTGCGGCGGAGGTTGATGGATGAGGCCTCGGCGAAGTATTTGGTGGGGCAACTGACTTCTGCGATGGTGAAGCCGTGCCAAAGAATTTGGGCGAGCATCTGGTTGTCGAAAACGAAGTCGTCGGAGTTTTTGGCGAGATCGATTTTCTCAAGGATTTCGCGAGAGAAGGCGCGGTAACCGGTATGATATTCGGAGAGTTTGGCGCCGGTGAGGGCGTTTTCGGCGGCGGTTAGGAAGCGGTTGGAGATGTATTTCCAAAGGGGCATGCCGCCGCGCAGGGCGTAGCCACCGAGGATGCGGCTGCCGAGGACGCAGGAGTGGAGTCCGTTGGCGATGATGGCGACCATGGCGGGGATGAGCTTGGGGGTATACTGGTAATCGGGGTGGATCATGATGACGATGTCAGCGCCGGCTTCGAGGGCGAGGCGATAACAGGTTTTTTGGTTGCCGCCGTAGCCTTTGTTGACGTCGTGGACGTGGACCTGGACGCCTTGGAGAGAGCGGGCGACGGCGACGGTATCATCGCGGCTGCGATCATCGACGAGGATGATGGCATCGACGATCTGCTGATCCTGGACTTCGTGATAGGTTTGGCGGAGGGTTTTGGCGGCATTATAAGCCGGCATCACCACTACGACTCGTTTATCTCGATACATAGGCTCGTGTCAGGAATTAAACAGGCAAAAAGCAGCAGGCGCAATGCCACAAGGCAGGCGTGGCGGCAAGTATTGCGCAGATACATTTGTCCAAGCCGGGCTGCTGCCGAGCGGGTCTGATGCCCGGGCGGAGCAGGGGGCTTCATTGGGGCGGGTGTGGGACCGGAGGGCGAGACGCCCACCCTGCGTCAGGTGGACGCTCGACGCCACGGATTGTTTCAGCTCAGAAACCATGAAACGTAGCCGCCCGGGTTGAGGGCGATCACCAGACCGGAGAGCAGGAGGCTGAGTGCAACAACAATGGCGGCGGGGCGGACAGGGAAGAAGCGTTTCTCGCGATACCAGGCGATGCCGATGAGAACAATTGCGAGCAGCGCCAGTATGGGGAATGCCTGCAACATGCGACTGGTTGCATTCAGATGGTCTCGGTAGGGCGAGAACTTGGCCAGGACAGGGAAGCCTTGATCGAGGCGTTTGCACCGGACGACGAGGGTGGCAAGAAGCAGAACCCAAACGGCGGACCCAAGGCCGGCGGTGGCGCTGCTCCAAACGAACCATTTTGATTTCATATTCTATTCTTAAGGGATTGCGCTAGAGGTTATTTGTTAAGTGTTATTCTGGTTACATTCTACACCAATTCTGCGCGGAACACATCTCGGTGACAACGGTTGAGCTTCGGATTGCGAACGAGTTCTCCGTGGAACGCCTGGTGAAATTAACACTTGACATTGATTGACCCTTTTGCTTTTCTCGCCGGGATTAAACGGTCGAATGCCGGCGGGCGCGGCTAGACCAAACCGTTACCGCCTCTGCAAGAAGGGAGGAGAACTCCGTACGCAGATCGTGTGCCTTGGAGGCATTCCTTGTTTGATAAAGAGTGACTAAACATTTCCAACGGACATCGCTGCATAGCACCCAGGCCCGTTGTGCTTTTGTTCAGGTTACTCTTCTCCAGGCAGTGAATCGGCGTGCCAACTCCGCTGCTTGGTTGTTTTTGCTGTTCTGGAGCCTGCCCTGTTCGGCGTGCCGCGCACAAGAGGCTCACCGCGCGTCCTTGGCCGGCTCCGATACTGCTGCCGCTCGTCACGAAGCCGCGCAGCGTCTAGTCGATCCTGCCTTCCAACTCGGGCCCACAACCTGGATGGCCGGCGCGGCTATTGGATTGCTAGCCAGCGATAATATCCGGCTCGAATCAGTGGATCCGAAGTCCGATTTAGCAGCTCAGCCGGAGCTGCATGCCCGGATGGTTTGGCCACTGTCAGTAAACAATGCCATCAACCTGAATGTCCGCAGCGGATATTCGGCCTACCTGCAGCATACAGAATTCAATCGGTTTTATATTGGGCCGGAATCCGAGCTTGCCTTTGAACTCTATGCCGGGGATTGGCGCGTTGCACTGCACGATCGCCTTTCGGTGCTGCAAAATAATTACCAGGACCCCACCGTCGTCGGATCTGGCGATTACAGCCAACTCGATAATCGGATTGGCGCATCAGCGATTTGGGATTTGAACGAGGTCCTGTTCGGTCTTCGATATGACCATGTGAATTACCTGTCTTATTCGGACAGCGAAGCCATCGCACGCCGTTTGCCGAATGCCCAGTCCGAGGTCTTTTCATCTTCACTGGGCTACCGATCAAACCCAGGTTTCATGGTCGGTCTGGAATCCGGCGGCACGCTATTCGATTACGAAAATCCCGGCAGCGGAGGAACATTCGCCGACGCGATTGAATGGACGGTCGGGCCGTTTATCGATGTTCAGATTTCTGACTATCTTTCGAGCCAGGCCAGTGCCGGCTATCTCCGGTACATGCCTAAGAGCAATTACGCCGGTGCCCAAGGCGACCTGGAAGGCGTCTTTGCGCAGGTGGCCGTGAAACACCACCTGAATCAGTATGTCGAGTACACCCTCAGCGGCGGACGCAACATCGCGTTCGCGCTTTATGGCGGGACTTTTGCGCTATCGAACGTGCGCTTCCAGACGGACTGGAACGTGATTCGACATTGGAAGCTGATCGCATCGTTGATGTATGAACATGGTTCGGATGTCTCAGCAGGAGGCGAAACGTTCGACCGATTCGGCCCGACGATTCGGGCTGAAAGGCGAGTGGCGGCGCAGTGGTTCACAAGCATCGAGTATCAGTTTTATCAGCGAGACTCGAACCTGCCCGGACGGGACTACCGTGCCAACCTCCTCAGCATGCAGCTGGCGTATGAATTCTAAGCTCACTAAGATAGTTGGCGCGGTCTTGCTAATCAGTCCCCTGCAGGTGGTGGCGCAAACCTTCGCGCCGCTGCAGCCCGCTTCGCAAACCAATACCAATACCAGCGTCGTGGATTCAGCGACTGGCCATCCGGCCGGCTATGTTGCGGACGATAAATACAAGCTGCGCGCCGGAGACAGGATTAGCCTGCAAATTCTGGAGGACCGCGAAGCACCCCGGAGCCTTTTGGTTGCTGATTCCGGTGAGCTGGACGTGCCCTATGTTGGGCGGATTATTGCATCGGAAAAGACCTGCAAACAATTGGGGGACGAACTGAAAGAGCAGCTCGAGAAGGAATTTTATTATCGAGCCACCGTTGTCATTGCACTGGATGTGGCCAACAAATTCTTTGGCAGAATCTACGTTTGGGGCCAGGTGAGAAATCAGGGACCAATTGACCTGGCGGTAAATGAAAACCTCACCGTTGCCAAAGCGGTTTTGCGCGCCGGAGGATTTGCCGATTTCGCGAACAAGAAGAAAGTGAAATTAATTCGCAATTCGGCAGCCAACGCCCTTGGAAAACAGGTTTTCGAGGTGAACCTGTCTGAAATTCTCGAAGGCGGGTTTACTGAACGGGACATCGCGCTGCGGCCCGACGATCTGATCATCGTTCCATCGCGGTTAATTAATTTTTAGGGACAATCAAATGAATCGCCAACCGCTTTTGCCTCATTCTCACGGCGCATCGGGCAAAGCGTACGCCGTCGCTCGTTTTAACAGATGTCAGGAGCTGCTAATGCGCAAATGGTGGATTCCGGCCCTGGGGCTGGTTGTCGGGTTAGCGGCGGGCAGCATTGTTTGGTATTTCCAGCCGGCACGCTTTGTGTCGATCGGGCGAATGATCGTCAGCATCAAGCTGGCGCTGCCAGAGGGTTCAGTTTACAGCGAGGAGCTGGGGAATTTTCTTGGAACCCAGGCGGCGTTGATGCAGAGCCGGGTAGTGCGTGACCGCGCTGAAGCGACGCTCCTTCAGAAAAATCCATCGTTTGTGCCAGGAGCGCTCAACCTGCGGGTCACTGTCTCGCCTAAAACGAGCATTTTCGTCCTCGAAGCGTCAGGACCTGACGCCAATTGGGTTCAGGCTTTCCTGGCGGCGATAATGGACGAATACATCCAACTCAAAAAGGAGATGCGCGCGCAAACCTCCGATACGACCATGGCGGGCCTTACCGAACAGTTGCTGCGCCTGGAAAAAGAGCTGCGCGCGTGCCAACAGGAACTGATGAGTTTTCAAACCTCAAACAGCGTCGCTTTGTTGGAGGAACGAGTGAACATTGCCGGGAATTATCTTGGTGCTTTGCATCAGCGGTTGGCGGCTGCCCGGGCAGATTATGCGCTGTTGCGTGGGCAACTTAATGAGGAGATCGCACAGCATTGGAATCCTGCGCAAAGCAGTACTCACACTGAGGCGGCGGTCG
>DATJGF010000172.1:0-35013 GCA_035495315.1 Candidatus Limnocylindrales bacterium | reverse complement strand
ACCCCTCACCCCGGCCCTCTCCCCTCAGAAGGGGAGAGGGAGAATTGGCTTCAGCGCCGGCTGTTTTCTCCGCGACGACAAAGTTTCCACTGCTCTCGCCGAGCCTTGCTGTCCGGTTCTCGGGATCCGCGGTGCGGCTCTCCCTCTCCTCCGCTGGAGGAGAGGAGGCTTTTTCTGTTGACTCGATATTGGGTTGAGATTTTCGGCACGCTATATCGGCGATGACCCCACTCGAACCACTTGTTAGAGGTAGCTTGGCATTGCTGTTTCCCACCAGAAAAAGAGCTACTTCTTCGATTGGTTTCTGGGTTGCGGAGAGCCCGATTCTCTGCAGGGGGCGTTTGGTTAGGGCGGCCAGCCGTTCCATGCTCAACGCCAGGTGCGAGCCGCGTCGGTTTCCGACGACCGCGTGGATTTCATCAACAATCAGAGTTCGGACAGTGCGGAGTAGTCGGCGGCCCGACTCCGAGGTTAACAGCAAGTAGAGCGACTCCGGGGTGCTCACCAGGATATGGGGGGGGCGACGGGCGATAGCCTGGCGCTTGGACGCCGAAGTATCCCCTGTGCGCAACTCGGCCCGGACATCGACATCCTTTCCAGTATGTTTCAGCAAAGACTGGCGTATGCCTTTAAGTGGTTCTTCCAGATTCTTATGGATATCGTTGCTCAACGCCTTGAGCGGCGAGACATACAAGACGCGAGTTTCATCCGGCAGTTGCGTATCGAGGCCTTCCCGGAATAACTGATCCAACGCGGCAAAGAACGCAGCCAAGGTTTTCCCTGAGCCTGTGGGCGCGGCGATCAACGTGTGCGAGCCTGCCTGAATCGACGGCCAGCCACGCTGCTGCGGTTCGGTAGGTGACCCGAAGGTCTCGCGGAACCATTGGGCAATAATCGGATGGAATTGAAAAGACTGCATCCGCGTATAGTTTACACTGGATAGACATCTACGCAGCCCGATTTTGAACGTTTTTGGGCAATCGGGAGCTGAGCCAGGCGAAGGATCAGGATACTAGGAATGCACGCGAACTGGCAGCGACTCGTTGGAAACTGCCGCGAAGGGCTTCCCCGGAGAGAGGTGCCCTGGTGCTTCAGTGCGGATTAAGCCAAATCAGCCAGGGAGGGGTTTCTTGGGCCAGCGGGGCCTGGGCGGTTCGCTGTTCGAGGGCCTCGCGCAGTTCCCACCATAGCCGTTGCGGATGTTTGGACCAGAGTAAGACCCAAAATCCGCCTTGCCCGGGGTTGGGACCGGAGCGCCATTCATAATCCATGCCCCCAAACCAGGTCAGATTTTTGAGGAATTCATCACAAAAGGCTGTCTCCAACCACATGAAGTCATCCTTTTGTGTCGACCAGCCGTTAAGTTGACGCTGTTGACAAATGACGCGCCACGGAACCTCCCCGTGGCACAGTTCAACACAGCGTTTGACAAAATCGCGTCCCTCGACGGCTAATGCCAAGTGAAAGCATTCGGCAGTGGCGGGGACGCGGCAAAACGGACAATGCCTCTGATTAATCATGGGACGAGCGTTGGACGTTGCGTTGCTCTGTTGTCTCTCGATTAAGCGATCCAGTCAAGCACAACGATAGAAATTCTTGCGGCGGGGCAGCTGCAGCACGGGGCAGCACATAAAACGAAGGGACCCGGCAATATGCCGGGTCCCACTTGGCGCGCTACGCGTATGAATCGGCGCAGCGGCTAAATAACTAAGTTGCCGTCGTCATCTGCCTTTATGGTGCCCGTTGTTGCCGTTTCCATTATTTCCATTTCCGTTCCCATGATTACCGTTTCCATGATTACCGTTGTTACCGTTGTGGCCGCCTTCGTTTTCATTCTCCTCATCCTGGTCATTTTCGTTGGATACCTGCGAGCCAGCCACCAACACCCCAGTACAGATCATCGCGCTGTTGGTTCCGCTGGCCGCCGTCGCGTATTGGATACGGCCGAAGAGGCTGAAGCTGGTGAGTTCATTGGAGGAGTTGCGAGTAAAGCGTTCGGTGGCTGCTAAGGTGCCATTGGCGACTGTGTTAGTCTCGACGAATACGGAAGCCAGAAGTTCAACTTTATTGGTGTTGGTGCCACTGAGCGAAACCACGCTACCGAACGTCAGCGGGGTGCAGATCAGCAACTGATTGCTGCCAACGAGGCTAAAGTTAGTGCCGACCAAGGAATTGTTGGTGCTGGTCACAACTTGCAGTGCATTGGATGCGGGGTTGTAAACCAGGTGAAGTCCAGTCACATTGGTGATGCCTTCATCCCGGGCACAGCTGCTGATTAAGTCCTGGTTTCCGAAACGCTCATAGACGAGCGTGCCATCTTGATTAGTCGATACACAATTTAGACTTAACAATGCCCTAAAGAGTTCCTGGGCACCAATGGATTGAATCGCGGCGGACTGCAATAGCATGACGATAGCTGAGAAGATGATGATTTTGGATTTGTTCATATTTTCCTGGAGTTGATGTTTCCCGTTAAGCTGCGATTTCAGTCTATGGGCCTAGGTGTGCCCTAGACTGCTTTCCGCCCCTTAAGTCTGCCGAAAAAGAGCTTAGGCGCGACTAAGGCTTTCACCCGCTTACCGATGGGTTTTAAACCCCAAATCGGAGGGTCATAGCTAGGGCGCGAACGCAAGCAGAAGGAGGGTTAGGCCCACTACTTAGATTTAGTTAAGCGGTTAATACTCCCTCACCAAAAAGCTAACCCGGGATTATGAAAAAGCAGCAATCTCGTCTTAAACGAGCCTCCACTCACCGGCAAACACGAAGCGGATTTCCGCGGCGCCGATTTCTTCGTCAAGTTACGGTAGGGACTCTAGGCTTCGGCGGCGTGGTTTCCTCCAGTCTGGCGATGCCCCGCGACAAGCGGCTGCCGAAGCCGAACCAGTCCGGTATTGAACATGTGGTGCTGGTGATGATGGAAAACCGGTCGTTCGATCATTTTCTAGGTTGGTTACCCGGAGCGGAAGCCCGGCAAGAGGGCTTGAGTTACGCTGATGCTTCCGGAGTCTCGCACTCAACCTATCCGCTGGCCCCCGATTACCAGGGGTGCGGTCATCCCGATCCAGATCATTCTTACACGGGCGGCAGAGTCGAATTTGACAATGGGGCGTGCGATGGCTGGCTTCGGGCCGGTACCAATGATATCTATGCGATAGGATACTATGTCGCAAACGACCTTGCTTTTTTCGCGCCTGCGGCGCAGCAGTGGACCACGTGCGATCATTACTTTGCCCCGATCATGGCGCCGACCTACCCTAACCGTATTTACCAGCACGCTGCGCAGACTGATCGGTTGGATGACTCTCTCTTACCGTTGTCGAGTCTGCCGACCATCTGGGATCGGCTCCTAGATCATAGTCTGAGCGCCCGTTATTACTTCAACGACATTCCGTTCCTGGCGTTCTGGGGGGCGAAATATGTGCCGATATCTCGGAGCATCGACCAATTCTTTCTGGATTGCTCGGCTGGAACCTTGCCGCATGTGTCCTTTGTCGATCCGCCGTTTTTCGGTGAGGAAGAGGGTCTTTCCAGTGATGACCACCCTCATGCCGATATCCGCAGGGGAGAACTTTTCTTGAATACCATTTACGAAGCGGTGACCTCGAGCCCTGCCTGGCCCAACACTGTCCTCATCATCAATTATGACGAATGGGGCGGGTTTTTTGAGCACGTTCCCCCGTCGGTGGCGCCGATCCCATCGGGCGACGCCGCCCTGGGTAGCGACGGACGGCGCGGCTTCCGTGTCCCCGCTTTGATCATCTCACCGTGGTCGCCGCGAGGCAAAGTGGCGCCGGGCCTATATGACCATACTTCGGTCCTCAAGATGCTCGAATGGCGCTGGAATCTCAGGCCGTTAACGGTTCGCGATGCAACTGCAAATAATCTGGCGGAGGTGCTGGATTTTGCACATCCCAACCTCGAGGCGCCTACTTTCAATGTCCCCGCCGGACCCTTCGGCTCAATCTGTCCTTTGGAAACCCGCGCTGTTGGACGATCACAAATTCTGTTAGAGCGAGCGGCTAGTTTCGGTTTCCCAATGGCTCAAACACAGTAAGGTCTTTAAACCTTTTTTAGATGACGGGCCCGTGTGGATGCCGATGCAGGAGGC
Organism: Candidatus Limnocylindrales bacterium; assembly: GCA_035495315.1. Taxonomy (GTDB): domain Bacteria; phylum Verrucomicrobiota; class Verrucomicrobiia; order Limisphaerales; family UBA8199; genus DATJGF01. Next base: position 30,905 of record DATJGF010000172.1, on the reverse strand, counting down.
TATGCGGCTTTTCCAGCCCATGCGCCAGCATCAACTCTTCGTTCGAGAGTAATGCGACGGTAGGTCCTTCTGCGATCAACTTGCCTTCGTCGAGTATCAGCACGCGGGAGCAAAGGTCGACCACCAACTCCAGATCATGGGTAGCGATCAGTTTCGCGCCGGGCAACGACTGCAGTAACGATTTGAACTCACGACGTCCGCGCGGATCGAGGTCGCTTGTGGGCTCGTCGAGCACCAGCACGCTTGGTTTACAGGCGAGGACACCAGCCAGGCACACGCGGCGCTTTTCGCCGTGGCTGAGCCGATGCGATTCGCGCAACCCGAATCCTTGAAGCCCGACTTGCGTGAGGCAATGGCCCACCAGCGAGCGCAGCACAGCTCCCTCAATTCCCAGTTGTCGCGGGCCGAAGGCGACGTCCTCGAAGACGGTTGCAGAAATCAGTTGGTCGTCCGGGTCCTGAAAAAGTAATCCGACCCGTTGGCGGATCAGGTCGAATGTTTTTTGGGTAAGCGGTTCTCCGTCGATCCAAATGCTGGGTTCTGCCGGAGGGCGCTCGGGAAGCAAGCCGTTCAAATGTAACAGCAAGGTTGATTTTCCGGCACCATTGGGACCCAGCACGCCGATACATTCCTCCGGCCCAACAACAAAAGAAAGGTTATCGAGCGTCAACCCCCTACTGGTTCTGGGGTATTGATAACTTAGTGCACGGACCTCGACGGCAGGTTTCATTTCCAACCTCGAGCACACATCGCCAGATAGATCCGTTCCGCGCGCTCGGCGCTGCGGATAAAAAGCTGGCCAATGATCGTCGATAGGTTTTGCCAGGCCAGCCGGCGGCGCGGAGAAAAGGTGCGGCTGGCACGAGCGCGCTGCATCCTCCGGGACTCTTCGACCAGGACGGGCAGGTAGCGATACATAAGAGTTAGTATAGTGAGCATGACCGTCGGGAGGCGGAAACGCCGCAGTTCTTGAAGAATATCGTAGAAGGGAGTGGTCCAGGTGAGCATCAGTAGCGTGAAGATGCAGAGATTGCTTTTGATGATGGCTGCAAGAACCATAGGAGTGGCAGCGGGATTGATGAGGGAGAGCGAAGCGATGCCGAGAACCAGCAACTCCACAACCAACAAGCGGCGCCAGATATAACTTAGCGGCATGCGGGAGAGCGGCCAAAGCAGCAACAGCGCGAGGGCCGGAACGAGGTACAAAATGTGGGGGCGGCGGGGTAGTAAAGCCGTCGCGGTGATCAGGATAATGGCGGCAAGCAGTTTGAAGCGCGGGGAAGCTCTTTGGAGCAGGCCGATGCGGTCGGACGGCTCAGTTTCCGGAGGATGCATCCTTCTTGCGAGCGTTGAGGGCGGGTACCAGGATTCGCGCCAACCCATACGCGGCTGCAAACGCTAAGATGGTTCCGATCGCTCCTGCCACTGCTGTGGCGAAAGTTGCCGAGCCGATAAAGGGGAGTTGGTAATCCCCCAAGGGCGCCTTCAAAGCGGAGTGGGTTTGGTTTGCCTTAAACCCCACAAACGAGGCGACGGTTTCAAGACCATCGGGCCACGGGCAGGCGAATGGGGCAACGAACAACACGAGTCCCAGGCAGAGCAACAAGCCGTAAGCAAGAAAGCCCGGGTGTTGCGTAACGACGAGCTGGGGTCGGTTCCGCACGACGGTCAGCGTAATGAGGCCGGTAACGAGTCCTTCACCCACTCCAACGATCATGTGGACATAGGCCATCGCTGGAAAGGCGAGCGTCCAAGGGGCAGTTTGAGACAAAGCGAGTTCGCCGGCGCAGAAAATCGAACCTAACACGGTGCCGAACCAGGCAGCAAATGCGGCGGCAAAAACCGTCGAACGCGTTTCCTCCATCCAAATGAAACTTTTGACGACCCGAAAGACCGCGTAACCGCCACAGACACTCACAATCCCCATATTGAATATGTTAGCGCCGAGCGCCATCAATCCGCCATCAGCGAACATTAAGCACTGCACGATTAACACACACGTCATCACCAGAACGGCGGCGCTGGGGCCCAGCAAAATTGCGGTCAAGACTCCGCCGACCAGGTGGCCGGAAGTTCCGCCGGCGACAGGAAAATTCAGCATTTGCGCGGCGAAAATAAACGCGGCGGCAAGGCCTAGCATCGGCATCTGGCGGGGCTCAAGCGTGGTGCGAACCTGGCACAGAGCTACACTAACGCCTGCAGCAGCCGCCCCGGTTGAGAGGAGAGCGGTTTTGGCGTCCAGGAAACCGTCCGGTAGATGCATGGTCGTATCCCGCGGCTTCCCAACCGCAGGTAAATAAGCTTAAGCACCGAAATCACAAGGTGCAACACGAGATTTGACCTGCTCGTCCGCGCGTGAGGCTGAGAGGCTGAATTACCAGTAGAGCTCGCCTGGAAGCGATTTAGGAATGTCCGTGATGCGGGTGGCGGCCGCCCTCTCGAGGCCGCTGTAGTTGGCGGAGCGAGCGGCGCAAGGATTCAATCTCACGCTCATCTGCATGGCCTTGTCGCTCGAAATACTCCAGAACTTCTAACACCTCGTCCATCTGTTCGAGGCTCTCTTTCAACGAGTCGATTATTTCATTCACCTGGTCGATGGCCTCTTGAATGCTCGCCTTGGAAGCGGGGCGGCTGGGTCGTGCCGGAGCCGCAGCGGGCGGTGTTTCCCTCAGCTGATCTGGTTCCGGTTCTGATATCGACGAAGGTGTCTGGGGCTGCTCTTCCATTTCCCGCGATTCTTGCTCCACGGCCGAGGTCTCCGAAGATTCTTCAGGCGCCGCTTCGGAAGCGTTGGTTTGTTGGGTCGGCGTAGGTTTGGCGCGGCGTCGCCGTCCGCGTCCGCGGCGGCCTCGAGAAGAGCGGCGGTTTGGTCGCAGCGCTTCGGCCGAGGCCTCAGTAGCAGTGTGTTCGCTTCCGGTTTGCAGGTCCTGGTCGGGAGCCATTTCCCACAAATTGCCTTGAAAAGGCCCAAACGCAACGCGAATTATTGGTGAAATGGTTTGCGCCGGGGAGCGCCCTTTCCCCAGAATATCCGGCATGGTGAGCAAGTCTAAACGGCTGCAGCAGAAACCGGCCCTTCCGAGAGCGCTGCGGCGCTGTTTTGAAAGCGCCACAGGACTGGCGCACTCCAAAACCTTACGGATTCTCCATGGCTCCTCCTTTGGGACCATGGTCGCCCTGGCGATGATGCTGTGCGGCTGGGTATCCGGATTTGCGGCCCAGAATACCTCGAAGGAAGCGTCGGCCGAAAAACCCTCAGCTCCGCCGAGGCCAAATATCATTTTTATTCTGGCCGACGACCTTGGCTATGGCGATTTGGGTTGCTACGGCCAGGCTAAAATCAAAACTCCTAATCTGGACAAGCTCGCCGCTGACGGCATGCGTTTCACGAGCTTTTATGCAGGCAGCACCGTATGTGCACCGTCGCGGTGCGCCTTAATGACTGGTTTGCATACCGGTCACGCCTGGATTCGGGGCAATGGAACTCAGGCGCTGCGTTCGGGCGACGTGACCATTGCGGAGTTGCTGAAGCAGGCCGGCTATCACACGGGTTTAATCGGCAAGTGGGGTCTTGGTAATGAAAACACCTCCGGTGTTCCGCAGAAAAAGGGTTTTGATGAATTTGCCGGTTACCTGGACCAGGTAGCCGCGCATGATTATTACCCGACGCATCTGTGGCACTATGATCCGCGAACTCACTTCGACGGCCAGCAGCTTTTATATGAAAATCTGGCGAACAAGAAAGGCCTCTACTCGCATGACCTTTTTACTATCGGTGCCTTGAATTTCCTCAGGATCAATAAGCCGGATACCTCCAACGCCTTCCAGCCGTTCTTCCTCTACCTGGCCTATACTATCCCCCATGCCAACAACGAAGAAGGCACCCGCTCCGGCAACGGTATGCAGGTCCCGAGCGATTCGCCCTATTCTTCCGAGTCATGGCCGCAAACCGAAAAAAATAAGGCCGCGATGATCACTCGTCTTGATACCGATGTCGGCAGACTATTGGACAAACTCAAGGAACTGCGAATTGAGGACAATACGATTATTTTCTTCAGCAGTGATAATGGCCCGCACAAGGAAGGCGGTGTCGATCCGGCGTTTTTCAAAAGTTCCGGCCCGTTGCGCGGAACCAAGAGGGACTTGTACGAAGGGGGAATTCGCGTGCCGTTGATCGTGCGTTGGCCTGGGAAAATCCAGCCCGGCCTCGTTACCGACGAAGCATGGGCATTTTGGGATTTTCTGCCAACGGCTGCCGCATTATCAGGGGCAAAACCGCCTGAGAAAATTGATGGCCTTTCGTTTTTGCCGCTGCTGATGGGGCAGTCACAAACAAATCGGCACGACTCTTTTTATTGGGAATTTCACGAACGCGGTTTTCAGCAGGCGCTGCGGGCGGGTAATTGGAAGGCAGTACGGCCGCAGACAGATCAAGCACTTGAACTGTATGATCTGAAAACTGATATCGGCGAAAAGAAGAACGTCGCGGCGGAACATCCGGAGGTTATCGCCAAAATGGAACAGTTGCTCAAAAATGCCCGAACGGAGGCGCCCGAATGGCCGATCAAAAAACCTGAGACGGGATCATGATTCGGAAGGCCCGAGCTCCCAGTACCTCCGCGAGGCCCAAACATCTGTTAATTGTTTTTACGAGGATTTTTGGGCCTCGTGGTGCTAAACGATGCTCGGCCTTCCGAAAAACCTTTGCATAACTGCTGGAGATTATCTTACCGGGCCCGAATTTGTGTCAGATGCGTTCAGATCACGAATGCGTCGTGTTCGTTCGACTTCGTGACTGACCCACAGGACGGACAATATGATGGCGAGCAAAACCGCGCCCAGGACGAACCAGGGCCATAGATAGCGACGCTGCACACCACCGGGTTCGGTTTCCCTTTGCTGCTCCATACGGCTAACACCACAATGGAGTTCTACACTGTGCCCCGCAAGCTTTGTGTATGGCAGGGCACGTCAGCTCCGCAATATGCGCCCTTGGGTTAACGTCCCCATACACCGATTACAGCTCGAGCCTTAACAATGTCAGTGTTCGTCGAGGAGGTGAGTTGTTGTTGGGAAGCGGCGGCATCGTGATGCCGCCGCTTAGTTCGGAGAGGATGCAATCAAACCTTTGAGCCGACAACGTAGCAGCTGATCCATCTCAGTCCGCTAATCCCCTCTTCATTTCGGTCCTTGCGTATTTCTTTTGAAGGGCAGAGTGCCAACCGACTATAATGGCCTCGACAATGCCAAAAACCGGTGCTTCCCCTGGATCCGTCGCTGCACCCGAGATCGCTGCCACTTCTGATCCGTATGCGGTGCTGCGAAACCGGGATTTGGTTCTCTACCTGGTTGGACGATTCGTAGCCTCGCTGGGCCAGCAAATGCTGACTGTCGCCGTAGGTTGGGAATTGTACGAACGCACTAATTCAGCCTTGGCTTTGGGGTTGGTCGGTCTTACCCAAATGCTGCCGATGATTCTGTTTACATTGCCGGCAGGTCATGTTGCTGACAATTACGACCGCAAGCGCATCATTGTTTGGATGAGTTTTGTTATCGCATGCGCCAGCGCCGGCCTCACGCTGATTTCTCTTTTGAAGGTTGATGTCTTTTGGATTTATTCCTGTCTCTTTGTTGCGGGCACCGCGCGGACTTTTCTCTGGCCGGCCAGCTCGGCATTTATGCCCCACCTGGTCTCGCGCCAGGAGTTCTCCAAAGCGGTGACCTGGAGTAGCGGCAGTTTTCAACTCTCCTCGGTCGTTGGGCCTGCCGCCGGTGGCGCAATGATCGCGCTGACTCATCAAGCCGCGCCTGTCTATGCGACCAACGCTATTAGTGCCTTAATTTGTCTTGCGCTGGTTGGGCTCGTGAAGCGGCGTCATGTTGTTACGACCAGGGAACCAATGACCATTGCCAGTCTCGGTGCCGGTTTTAGTTTTGTGTTCGCGAGCCGGGTGATTCTGGGCATTATTACCCTCGATCTTTTTGCTGTGCTCCTGGGGGGTGCCACCGCGTTGCTACCGGTCTATGCCAAAGACATTCTTCAGGCTGGGCCCAAGAGCGGGCTGGTTCTCGGATTACTCCAGGCGGCGTTGCCTTTGGGTTCCTTGGTGTGCGCGCTGGTGCTGGCACATCGCCCACCACTGGAGAAGGCCGGGCGTACGTTGCTCTGGGCGGTCGCCATTTTCGGATTGGCAACCATAGGGTTTGGGTTCTCACGCTGGTTCTGGCTCTCCATGGTGACTTTGGTAATCTGCGGTATCGTCGACAACATCAGTGTCGTGGTGCGGCATACCCTGGTGCAGTTGCTGACGCCCGATGAAAAGCGCGGCCGGGTATCGGCGGTCAATAGCCTATTCATCGGTACTTCCAATGAACTCGGCGGTTTCGAATCGGGTTTTGTCGCCCACTGGTTAGGACCGGTCTTTTCAGTGGTCTCGGGAGGTGTGGGGACAATTCTTATCGTCATCGCGGTTGCATTGATCTGGCCGGAAATCAGGCGTTACGGCCGATTGGATGCGGTCGCGCAGGAGGTGATGGCGGACGGTGGGAAGTGACGAATGAAATCCGAAGCAGGGAAAGCCGAAATCCGAAAATGTTTAGACACCTTAATTTTCGAATTTCGGATTTCGAGTTTCGGGACTCGCCCGCTCGTCAGCCTCCGGCTTTCAGTTCAACCACATCGTGCGGTGCGGCTTCCCGTTGTCCGGCAGGGCTGACGCGAATAAACCGCGCTTTGTCTCTTAATTGAGCAAGGTTTGCCGCGCCGAGATAACCCATGCCTGATTGAATGCCGCCGATGAGCTGCGTAAGAACCTTGTCCACCGAACCCGTGACTTCTTTCAGGGCCTCGACGCCTTCGGGAGCCACTTTGCGAGTGCTGTCCTGTGCATGCCCATAACGAACCGCTGAGCCGGCCTTCATCGCGGCGATACTTCCCATCCCGCGGTACTGCTTGTAGCGCTTGCCGCTGAACTCCATCACTTCGCCCGGCGCTTCCGGACAACCGGCGAAAATGCCGCCACAGATCACCGCGTTGGCGAGAGTGAGCGCCTTTACTATATCGCCCGATTTCGTAATGCCACCGTCGGCAATAATCGCGACCCGTTTCTTTTGGCCCGCCCGCGAGGCGACGTAGAGCGCGGTTAATTGTGGGATGCCAACGCCTGCGACAATGCGAGTTGTGCAGATAGAGCCCGGCCCCTGGCCAACTTTGATCGCGTTGGCGCCACAATCGGCCAAGTACTCAACGCCGGCGGCACTGGTCACGTTGCCGGCAATAATCACGAGCTTGGGAAACGCGTCTCGCAACATGCGCACAGCCTCACCGACCCCCTTGCTGTGCCCGTGGGCCGTGGATACGGCGACGGCGTCGAGGCCGCGCTCGACCAGGCCGCCTACGTGAGCAAGAATCTTTTCGCGATCCAATTCGCCGAAGGCATTGCGAGTAGCCGAAACTGCCGCGCCACAGACCAGGCGGAAATTGGCGTCGCGGGTGGGCTTGAATTGAGCGTTACGCTCCTGCGTGATGCGTTCGACGTCGCTCATGGTGAACAGGCCATGCAACCGGTCCTGGTCATCCACAACCAGCAGTTTGTGAATGCCGGGGTGATCGGTGAAGAAGCGGTCCGCCTTCGCAATGGGATCTCGGCCGAGGTCTTTCTTGTTAATGGTTTGTACCTGGCTTCTTGGCGTCAGCGCCTCGGCCACCTTGCGTTTGCCATAGCGATGCTTTACGACATGACCTGGCAGCAGACCTACGAGTTTTCCATCACCATCGACTACCGGGAAGGTGCTGAAGGTGAAATGCTTCTTTTCGATCAAACCCAAAACATCGCCAATCAGTTGATCGGGCGCGGTTTTAATTGGCTCCTGGATTAATCCATGGACATGATTCTTGACGCGACTGACCTCCGAGAGTTGTTCCCGCTCGGTCATGTTGTAATGGATGATTCCCAATCCGCCGTTAAGTGCCATCGCGATCGCCATGCGCGACTCGGTCACCGTATCCATGTCCGATGAAATGATTGGAATGTTGAGATGGAGATTCTCTGCCAGTTCCGCCTCCAGCAAGGTTTCGCGGGGAAGGACTTCGGAGTAGAGGGTTGCTAGCGTGACGTCATCAAACGTCAGGCCGACATGGTAGTAGGCCGGGAAAAAAGAATCCGCAGGCTTGAAAAACTTCGAATCGAGGTTGTCAGACTCTTTGGACGTTGCCATGTGCTTTAAAAGCCGAATCTGCTCCTAATAGCAAGCGAAAAGAGTCCATGCAATCTAGCGGCGCATCCGCAAAAGTGTGCTCAAAATCTAATCTACGGAAAGTGTGAAAATGCCGCGTTCGCGCGGCAGCGGACAATAAGAGACGTCGCTGGCGCATAAACGGGGCGGTGTGAGGGCGTTGCCAAATGACTTTTTGGCAAGGCCGAGCTCCGCGGAGCTCGGCTTCCGATTAACTTGAGCTACGCTTATTTGGGCAATACGCCCCGAGGATGCACCCCAAGGTAGCCGGGAGTCTTCTACCTCAAGTGAGGCCCCTGACGCTACACTATTTGGGACTCGATTGGATGCGGATGAAGACGTTGTCGCCGGGAGGTTTGCCGCAAATGGTTTCGTTGGTGCCGCTCAAGAACCGATTGGTGATGACAGTTAATGCAAACCAATTGGTAGAGGTGAGATTGGTTGAGAACTGGGGATTAACGCTCCAGGTATTAGTGCCGGTGGACAACAGTACGACGTTACTGCCAACGGAGAGGTTTAGCACTTGAATCGTTGGTGGTGGAGGAGGAGGTGGGGCTGCAACAGTGTTGATTTTGCCTCCAAAAAAGTGAATCGAACAGATGTAATTGTAGTTCGACGCCACCATTGGCACCGTCCAGGTAATTGTGCCTTGGGAGATGTTGTTGTTCGTCACGCCGGCGCTCTCGATAAAAAACGGGTGAATCGAGCTCGCATTTACAGCAAAAGTATAGGTCTTGCCGCGCACCAACGTCAGTTGCGGGTTATTGTTTGTGCCGTTAATGGTATAGGAAAAGCCCGGCGACGTGACCGTGAAGTCAGCTGCCGCCATCGATTGCGCCATTGATAACAAGACAAGACTGCAAAACATCAGCAGCTTTCGAATGCTTAGCCATCCGTGCAAAGATTGTGTGTGCGGTATCGGTTTTGTATATTTCATACTTCTGTTAGAGGCACAACGTCGAATTTGGTTCCCGAAAACAAGGTTGCGCCAACGCGTTTTTGGGTCCATAAACCCACATCGTAGTTACTGCCTGAGACAGGTCAAGAAATGCGGAAAGCCGTTTATTTAGAGCGGGCCCATTCTCTGCCGATCCTGCTGATCGGAACCCTGTTGCTTCTTTGGGGATGTGCTCGCTTCGAGCCCAAGCCGCTGTCACCGCACGAAACCGCCAGGCAATTGGAAAGTCAGACCCTGTCCAACACGCAGTTTAAGACTTTTCTCGAACGAAACCTGCATAAAGAGACGATTGAATGGCCAGTGAGGACTTGGGATTTCGAGATGCTGACTTTGGCGGCATTTTATTATAACCCCAACCTCGATGTGGCGCGCGCCGAGTGGCGCGTCGCATTGGGCGGCAAGCAAACCGCCGCGGAGCGACCAAACCCCACCGTGAGCGCGACTGGGATCTATGAACCGGTTGCCGGTGCCGCCAGTCCCTGGATTCCCGGAATCATCTTTGATTTCCCAATCGAAACGTTCGGCAAACGGAGCCGGCGCATCGAACAAGCTCAACACCTCTCAGAGGCGGCTCGGTTCAATTTGGCCAGTGCCGCTTGGAAGGTGCGGGGCGAGGTGCGGAAGGCCCTGGTGGAATATGTCGCGGCCGAGAAACGGGTCAGTTCCCTCGAGCGTCAGGTCGCGTTGCGCGAAGACATGATTAGGCGTCTGAACCAGGAGTTCCAAGCCGGCGCCGTTTCCGGAATTGAACTTAATGCCCAACGCCTGGCTCTGGCGCGGTCGCGGGCTGACCTGGCGGACGCCCAACGCTCCCTAGCAGAGGCCCGTCCTCGTTTGGCAGTGGCATTAGGTGTGCCTGCTTCTGCGCTCGCAGGCTTATCCTTTGCGTTTGATTTGGCCCGGCCACCAGCGGCGCAGGAGTTGGCGAGCAGCGAAACTCGCGAGATGGCCTTGCTCAGTCGGAATGACATCCTCAGCGCCCTGGCCGATTATGCCGCGAGCCAATCCGCCTTGCAGTTGGAAATTGCCAAACAATATCCAGATGTGCATCTGACGCCCGGGTACTCTTGGAACGCAGGCAGCACCGGCGAACATGACTGGCAAATAGGGGTTAATTTGGAACTTCCGTTGCTCAACCAGCACAAAGGACCGATCGCAGAGGCCAGCGCCCGTCGTGAGGCCAGTGCCGCCCGGTTCTTGGCGCTGCAGGCCAAAGTGATTGGTGATATCGATCAGGCCATTGCCTCATTCGATGCCAGCCAAACAAACCTCAAAGCCCTCGAGGGGTTGGTAGCAGCCCAAACGAGCCAATATCAATCCGTCCTGGCGCAGTTTAGTGTCGGGGCCGTTGATCGGTTCGAGGTGCTGACCGCCGAAATTGAGATGAATAACCTCGAATTAACCCGGGTGGATGCGCAGCTGAAATTACAGCAGGCGTTCGGTGCCTTGGAAGATGCGGTGCAACGCCCCCTGGACCTGCCTCCTGCATTATTCGAGTCGAAACCCGCAAACCCGCAAGCTGCAAATGACCATCCTCGTTAGTTTAAAAACCCTGAATCGCCTGCTCTGGTCTCTGATTGTTTTGGCGCTTGTCCTCTTCGGTTGTTCACACAAGGAAAAACAGGAAGAGAAATCGGGTGCTGCCGAAAAAACAACGGAGAAAGCCTTGGAGTCTGAATCGCGGGTTAAACATGGGACCAACGGGGAAACAGTTATTACGCTCGACTCTGCTACGCAAAAATTAATGGGCCTGCAGACAGCGGCTTTACAGCCGGCCCAGTTACTCCCTGAATTAAAAGCCTACGGCCGCGTGTTGGATGTGGCTCCTTTGACTTCTTTGGTGGCCGAGATGATCAGCGCGCAAGCGGCGAGCGCGGCTTCCCAAGCTGAGCTCGTGCGGTTGAAAACGCTCGCCGGACAAAGCAATGCCTCCGAACGCGCACTTCAGAGCGCCGAGGCGGCCGCGGCTCGCGACCAGACCCAAGCCGAATCCATTCGCCTGCGGCTGTTGTCAGGCTGGGGGCGTGAGATTTCCGAACGGCCTGATCTCTCGGAGTTTGTCCGCTCCCTTAGTCTGCTTGCTACTGTCCTGGTGCAACTGCAGCTTCCAGCGGGACAGCCGGTCACTGCCATGCCTACTGAAGCGCGGGTTATCACACTGACAGCTGAATCAACTCCTGTGGTCGCCAAATTCCTTGGTCCGGCGCCTTTAGTGGATCCGCAGCTCCAGGGCCGAGGTTTTTTGTTCCAGTTGGTAACTAACTCATTGCATCTGGCTCCTGGTGCTGCGGTTGAAGGGCTGCTTTCTTTCCCCGGCGATCCACAATCCGGCATAGAGGTCCCCAGCGATGCCATCGTACGGTTCAATGGAGCTACCTGGGTTTATCGGCAGACGAGCGACGCGGATTTTGTCCGCCAGGAGGTGAAGTTGGCTTCGCCACTAAACCACGGCTGGTTTGTACGCCAGGGGTTAAAGCTCGTAGACAAAGTGGTGATTGTGGGTGCTCAAGAACTTCTTTCGGAAGAACTCAAAGGGCAGGCGGGAGAATGAACCACGACTTCTCCGTTCAAAGTGGCGAATGCCACAAGACTCAGTCGGACCTGGCACCTATAAGTTTGGCCCTGGCGGTGAATCGATCTCCAAAAATGAGATCAATCTAACGCGCGCATGCTGCAAGCTCTGGTAAGGTTCTCGCTGAGACACCGTCTGATCGTCGTTGTGTTGGCCTGTGTCCTCATGGGTTACGGCATTTACGTTGCCGACACCGCAAAGCTCGATGTCTTCCCCAATTTCGTTCAACCGCAGGTAGTGATTCAGACTGAATGTCCTGGCCTGGCGCCGGAGCAGGTGGAACTGCTCGTAACCTTGCCCATTGAAACAATGGTCAATGGTCTCGGTGACATGGAGTCGCTTCGCTCCGAATCGATTGAAGGTTTATCGATCATCACCGCGGTTTTCAAAGAAGGAACCGACGTATTCCGGGCGCGTCAACTGCTTGCAGAGAAACTGGCAGAGACTGCAGGGACGTTGCCGACCAGTGTCAAAACGCCGCGTATGACACCGTTGACGTCCTCCACGATGGACTTGCTGAAAATCGGGCTGGTTTCCGACACGCTGACACCGATGCAGCTGCGGACCTTCGCCGATTGGACGCTCAAGCCACGCTTGCTGTCAGTGCCTGGTGTAGCGAAGTGCAGCACGTTCGGCGGGGAAGTGCGGCAGTTTCAGATCCAAGTGGAACCAGAGCGTCTATTGGCCTATGACCTCGCACTTTCGGACCTTGTTACAGCGACACGCCTTTCGACGGCAGTCATGGGCGCAGGTTTCATCGAGACCACTAATCAGCGCGTTACGCTCCAAACTGAAGGCCAGGCCCTGACACCGGAAGTGTTGGGCGAAGTGGTGGTAGTGCATACGAACAGTTTTAGCGTCCGGTTGAAGGACGTCGCTCGCGTCGTTGAGGCGCCGGAGCCCAAGTTCGGCGATTGCCTCATCCAGGGCCGTGATGGCGTGCTACTGACGATGTCGAGCCAGTTCGGCGCCAACACGATGGAGGTGACCGAGCGGCTTGAGGCGGCCCTCAAGGAAATGGACCTGGTGCTCAAGCAACAGGGGATCAAGCTCTACCCGCGCCTGCACCGGCCGGCGACATTCATCGAGATTGCATTGAGGAATATGGAACACTCAATGATGATCGGTGGTATTCTCGTCACTGTTGTTTTGATCCTGTTCCTGGGCAGCATCCGCACGGCGGGGATCTCCCTGGTCGCTATTCCGCTGTCGCTTCTTACGGCGATCATCGTGCTTCAAAAGCTGGGAATCACCATCAATACAATCACACTTGGTGGCTTGGCAATCGCCCTCGGCGAAGTGGTCGATGACTCCATTATTGATGTGGAGAATATTTTCCGGCGCTTGCGCGAGTTCCGTGCCCAGGGCCAGGCACCTGGAACTGCACCCGGTCAAACGTTGGGTCAGCGTGTGTTTGACATAGTGCTCAATGCATCACTGGAAGTAAGGCGTGCAGTTATCTTCGCCACCTTCACCGTCACTCTCGTTTTTATGCCGGTGCTGACGTTAACCGGGCTGCAAGGCAGTTTTTTTGCACCGCTAGCGCTCAGTTACATTCTGGCGATCCTGGCGTCGTTATTGGTCGCGCTGACGGTCACGCCTGCGTTGTCGTATCTCTTCTTCGGCAAAGGCATTCGAACTCCACATGAGCCGTGGCTGCAACGCCGCTTGAAGGCGGGTTACGCCGGAATGCTTGGCGTTGCGGCGCGCTGGCCGCGAGTGCTCATCGCGTTCGTCGTTATTGGAATCGTGGCGGCGTTGATCCGGCTTCCCGCCAGCGGTGGCGGGTTGCTGCCGGAATTTCGGGAAGGCCACTTCGTCCTGCAGGTTTTTGCCGCGCCGGGCACGTCGTTGCATGAAACCAGGCGAATTGGCAGCCGCATTTCGGAGGCGTTGCTTGGCAATACCAACATTGACACGGTCGAACAGCAGGTTGGCCGAGCTGAGCTGGGTGAGGACCCGTGGGGGCCATATCGGAGCGAATTGCATGTCGAACTCAAGCCGATACCCGGCGCCGACCAAGCGGCTCTTCAGGATGAGATTCGCAACCTCCTGCAGCAAATCCCGGGGATTCAGTCCGAGGTCACCACATTCCTTGGGGATCGCATCAGCGAGACGATTACCGGGGAAGTAGAGCCGGTGGTCGTAAACATTTTCGGACAGGATCTGGACGTGCTGGATGCCAAAGCACACGAGGTGGCCAATGTTTTGAACACGGTAACCGGTCATGCCGACGTGAAGGTCAAAGCGCCCGCAGGAGCTCCGCGCATGGTCATTCGCTTGCGGCCCGAACGTCTGCAGCAATTTGGCTATCGTCCGGTGGATGTGCTGGAGGCTGTGCAAACCGCCTACCAGGGAAACATTGTGGCTCAGACTCACCAGGGCAACCAAACCATAGACGTCAACGTCATCCTTAATCCGGCGGCTCGCCAGGATCCAGAATCTGTCGGCGGCCTGCTGCTAAGCAGTCCCGCGGGAGTGCGACTACCTTTGCGCGAACTGACTGACATCTATCCGACCGGCGGGCGTCCCTCTATCCTGCATGAGGGCGCGCGCCGGCGCCAAACAGTCACGTGCGCTGTCACTGGCCGCGATATCAGTGCGTTTGTGGCTGAAGCGAGACAAAAGGTCTCCGCCGGCGTGAGCTTTCCTTCCGGCACGTATGCGGAGTTTAGTGGCGCTGCGCAGGCGAAACAAAAAGCGCAACGAGAATTGCTTCTGCATTCGGCGATCGCCGCTGTCGGCATTCTGCTGTTGCTCTCGGTGGTGTTCCACAATTGGCGCAATCTCCTGCTGGTGTTGGCGAACGTGCCGTTTGCCTTGGTGGGAGGTGTGCTGGCGGTATGGATCAGCAGCTTGATTTCGCCAGTCGAAAGCGGTCTGACGATTGGATCGCTGGTTGGGTTTGTCACGTTGTTTGGCATCACGACTCGCAATTCGATCATGATGATTTCACATTTCGAACACCTGGTAACCGTTGAGGGCATGACCTGGGGTCCCGAGGCGGTGATGCGCGGGGCCTCAGAACGGTTGGTACCGATCTTGATGACCGCCACGGTCACCGGTCTCGGCCTCTTGCCCCTCGCCCTTGGCACTGGTGAAGCGGGACGCGAAATCGAGGGACCAATGGCCATCGTGATTCTCGGTGGCCTGCTGACCTCCACGCTCTTGAATCTGCTGGTATTGCCTACCCTGGCCCTTCGTTACGGCAAGTTTTCCGCAGACTAAACTCTGCGATTTGGAAGCAGGAGACTACCAACTCTGCGCAGATAAAACGGGCACGGCGCCGAATAAAGTAGCGGTGGGCGTCTCGCCTGCCGTGGAGGACGGCGTCCCGCCGTCCCGGTTGCAGTGCGAAATTGGTGCTTTAGCAACTTCCAAAGCCGCCGGGCGGGACGCCCCGGCTCCTCGGCAGGCGAGACGCCCACCGCTACTTTGTCTACGGCCCTGTTAAGAGCGGTCGTCTCCGTATCTTTTTTCTTGCTCACGAGTCCAGGTTCTTTTTCAGCATGGACATTATCGCTTTGACAGCCAATTCCATTGGAAAAATGGGTTTAGCGATCAAATCGTTGCCGCCGCTCAAGTAGGCTTCGGCGCGGTTTTCGACCGCAGCGTAGTTGGTGACGAAAACAATGGGAGTCTGCTCGTAGCCTGGTATTTGCCGGGCGTGTCGGCAAAACTCGAAGCCGTCCAGGCCAGGCATATCGATATCCAAAAGAATTAGATCATATGTCACACTCTTGAGCGCGTGCAGTCCTTCCATCGGATTATTTGCGCTATAAGCATCCAGCTCAAGCCGTCTCATTGTGGAGACGATTACATGCGTGATTACAACGTCATCATCGACAATCAACACGCGCTCTTTGGTTGTGCGTGACTGTTCCAACGCGGCGGGCGTTTGAAATAGCACTTCCAGAAAATCCATGGCGGCAGCTATCGTATTGCAAACAGAAGCATTCAGCCGCGCAGAGTCGTCCATCAGCACAAATAAAAGTGCCTCAAACAAGCTGCTCATGCGTTCAATTTGGGAACAGCCTGCCAGACCCGCCGTCGCTGTTACATAATGGACTCGGCGGTAGAAGTCCTGGAGGCGGAGCCCGCGCTCAATGTCAGTTTGAGCTGCTTGGAATGCTTCGAAGAGTTGGCGCAGGGCCGCGCAAGTGTCGCTCGCGCTGGCCAGGAAGTCGTGTCTGGCCTTTATCTTAAAATCGGCTTCAGCGTCAGCCCACTGAGCTGTCGTCGATGAGCTCGACGCCAGGGTATGGTGGATGCTCTCGGCCAGCGCAGAGGGTGTGCAACGGGATTTCAGCAACGCCTCCTGCACCCCCGCTTCATGAACCGCTTGCGCCAGTTCATCGACATAAGAATTCGACAATACGATCACAGGCAGATCGGCCAGATCGGAGCGGCCTCGGATGAATTTAACGACATCGACACCGGTGAACTTCGGCATCATGAGATCCAACACCAGAATGTCTGGACGCATTTCCTGGAGCGCTTTAACTGCCTCCAAACCGTCATAGGCTGTCCGGACGTCGAATCCGGCACGCGTCAGACTATCTCTGAAGAGCCGCAGCACGACGCGATCATCATCTACCAGCAGTATCTTTATTTTACTCGGCATGAGACCGTGTTGCATGCGTCGTAAATCCCATTAATCGCCAAGTTAAGTTGCAGTTCAATGTTTTAGCTTTATCCAACCGCTTCCCTGGGCTTTTTCGATTGACGCTCGTGTATGTCTCGCGGCACAATAAGCACGTGCGTCCGAGGCCCTCGTACGCTGCGAGGGCCCAGTCATTCAGAACGAAAACTTTCGATCCATATGAATACTCCAACTAGTCTCGATTCGATCGCCCCAATATCCCGCCGGCGGTTTCTGAAGCATTCCTCTCTGGCAGCAGCCGGCGCGGCCGCCCTTGGCCAGGCGCCTTTCGCCGTTACGACTCATGCGGCGCCAGATGATCCGATCCGGATCGGATTGATCGGGTGCGGTGGTCGTGGCACCGGCGCGGTCGCCGATGCCCTCGGAGCGGCAACCGACGTGAATTATCCTCAGGCAGGTTATCACACCGAGAACATCAAGGCCAACGCCAGCACCTCGAGCAAGAACGTCAAGGTTATTGCCTTGGCAGACGTATTTCCCGATCGGTTAAGCGCCTGCCGCGAACAGTTGAGCAAGCTCGGGATGAACATTTCCAGCGAAATGTGTTTTGTCGGGTTTGATGCCTATCAGAAATTACTTGCGATTCCCGAGGTCAATTATGTCATCCTGGCGACCCCTCCTCACTTCCGGCACATCCATCTCAAAGCCGCGATAGAAGCGGGCAAAAACGCCTTCATCGAAAAACCAGTCGCTGTAGATGGGCCGGGTGTGCGAGTGGTGCTCGAGGCGGGCGAGTTAGCCAGGACCAAGAACCTGGGGATTGTTGCGGGGACCCAGCGCCGCCACATGCGGAGCTATAACGAAACGATCAAACGGCTGCAGGATGGTGCTATCGGTGACCTGGTCTGCGGCCGGGCTTATTGGAACGGCGGAGTCATCTGGGTCGTTGAACGCCAGGCTGGCTGGAGCGATATGGAGTGGCAACTGCGCAATTGGAATTACTTCACGTGGTTGGGCGGCGACCACATTGTCGAGCAGCATGTCCATAATCTTGATATCATGAATTGGGTCTTTAATGCGCATCCCATCAAGGCATTGGCTCTCGGTGGACGCCAGGCTCGTCCCAACCAGAGTTACGGACACATTTATGACCACTTTGCCGTCGAGTTTGAGTACCCGAATGGGGCTCGGATGTTTAGTCAGTGCCGCCAGATGAACGGTTGCGAAGGCAAGGTCGAAGAAGCGATGGTCGGGACCAAAGGGACGAGCAACTGCAAGGATTGGATCCGCGGAAGCGACAAGCAGCTGGCCTATCGGTTTCGCGAACAGGATGTCAACCCGTACCAACAGGAACACCAGGACCTCATTGACAGTATCCGTCGGGGCCAGCCATTGAACGAGGCCAAAGCGGTCGCCGAAAGCACGCTGACCGGGATCATGGGGCGCGAATCGGCTTATAGCGGCCGCACAATTACCTGGGAAGAGGCGATTGCCTCCCAGGTTCGGCTTGGGCCTGATAAGTACGAGATGGGCAACTTGCCTTTTCCAGAAGTCGCTACACCCGGCCAGTACAAATTCACGTAAGCGCCTGTGTTAAAATTGTAGGAGCCGACGTGATGAGGCTCTGATTTGCGTTGAAACGGAATTTGAGCCTTCTCACGTCGGCTCCTACATCGTCAGCCGAAACCGGACGCCTTGGCGAGGCGTCCCTACCGGTTAGGAAATATCCGGGCTAACCACGGTGCCTGGCTAGAAATCCCGGGTCGGAGCACGCGAGGTCAGTGCGACGTTGACGAGCAAGTATTTCGCCGTACACGCGCGCGTCGCGAATTAACATACTGAGCCGCTTTCGCAATGTCTCGCTGACGATCTTGCCGTCCTTGACATCTACGTCTTCGGTGAAGGATACACCATAAGGTAACGTCCAGGCATAGCATTGGCGGGCAATCGTTCGGAGTTGATCCGTGACGGTGAGACCCTTTTCGTGCGAGGCGACCACTGTGGCGAAGAGCTTACCGGCGAATTCGTGCCAAAAGTGGTCCAGAAAGTTTTTCATCGCTCCACTGAGACTTCCGTGATAATCCGGTGTCCCCAGGAAGACCACATCGGCGCGATCCACCCGGGCCTGGAGGGCCGCAAACCCGGGCAACTCGTGGGCAGTATCAGGGTTGTACAACGCCAACGGTTCTTTGAGGAAATCCAAGACGTCGACGCAGCAACCCGCTGTCCGGAGCTCGTCCGCAACATGCTGAATCACGACGCGGGTGACCGACCCGCGTTGCAAACTCCCGACCACAGCCAACACATTCAATGGAGCATCTGCCATCGCCACAAAAGTTAGCAATGAATTTCAGAATGTCGAACCAACGTGCGCCTTCTCTCCTCCCGATGTGTGTGGGAAGGTTCAGTTCAGGCAATAAAACGCATAGCGCGGAATTAGGTAAGAATTAAGTGAAACTTAGAGAGCTGACCCTTGGGTACCATAGAAAAGCGGAACCGCCAAAAGCGGCGGTTCCGCCTGCCGAACTGAGACTAACGCGGTCAGGTCGACCGCTGAATTGAATCCTCTAGATTATTGAGGACTTGAAGGGTTCGAGCCGTTCTGATCAGGAGTTGGGTTCGACCCGCTTTGATCAGGAGTTGGCTTCGTGCCACTCTGATCCGGAGTTGGGTTGCTGCCGGAATCAGGCTTCTGCGTGCCATTAAGATCAGGCGAGGTGCTCGAGTTAGCACCCGAGTCGATCCCACCCGGAGTAGTCGCTCCACCCTTGTTTTCTTCCGGGATGGTGCTGATGGGCGGGTTGGTAGCGGCATTGCCGTTCTTCAGATTTTCGGCGCCTTTACCGGTGTTATTTTCCATCGCCCCGCTGTT
The DNA here is from genome assembly GCA_035495315.1 of Candidatus Limnocylindrales bacterium. Taxonomy (GTDB): domain Bacteria; phylum Verrucomicrobiota; class Verrucomicrobiia; order Limisphaerales; family UBA8199; genus DATJGF01. Next base: position 11,665 of record DATJGF010000172.1, on the reverse strand, counting down.
TTCAGTTGTTCCAGTGCCGTAGCTCGGGTTGTTCTCATTGCTGACGCCACCCTGATTCTTTCGGGAAGCGCAACCTGTCGCCATAAGCCCCGCAACGGCTAGTATTACGATCAATTTGTTCATTATTGCTCCTTTCACGAGTTGCCCTCAACCTTGCCTTTGGCTCTGGTGCCCTCAATCGGGCGTTTACCCGATTTCCCGTCAATTAACCCCCCTTGACCCTTGTTAGACTGACTTTGAAAGCTCGCGAAAATGATCTCGCAGATTGTAAACCTAACGAGGCGAATCTTTCCATGAACCGCGGTGTGAAGGCCTCCTCTCCCCTGCCCTCTCCTCCAGAGGAGGAGGAGAGGGAGAAGACGCCGAGCGCATCCGTGGTTCGTGGGTTCAAAGCGCGAAAATCCTTTCGGGGAATTCTCTCCCCGACCCACTCCTCCTTGGCAGGAGGAGTGGAAGGCGATGGCGTTTAAAATCTCGCGGCTAGTCTTAACAAATCTGTTGCAGAGTCTCCACGCGTTCGTCACAGCAGATTCCCATGATGGTGTTCCCAGGGAGGGGCGTTGGGTCGGCCGTGTATAGACCTAATACAAAACACCCGTCCGGTTGACCGGCGGCGGGAACCAAACGAAGTGTGTTGCCGGAAAGATGCCGTTGGCGAGGATTGTGCAGGATTATCTCGTTCAACATTTCCCCACACAGGTTCCACGTCCCGCTGGGGTGCCTTTAGGAATTGAGCTGGCCCGTTGGTTCTGTCCTAGCTGCGGAGTCCCTCTGAAGAACCTTGGTCTGTCTGCGATGTGGCGGCAGTCTCCGATCCATGCATCACTCTCTGGTTGAGCGTCACTTTCATGAGGGCGAGTTGGAAGCATACAAAAATTGAAAGCACAACAAATCGACGCACCGAATGAGCGGCGATAAACTCAGTTTGAAATTCAGAGACTTGTGGCCGCCGCTCATCGGTGGTTTTAGTCGTTGACCACACCGTTTCCGCACTTCACCAGCAGGGGTTAGGGACTAATCCTCAGCCTTAGCCATTCTGAAAACTTCCAGCAGGCCAACTATCAGCTTGCACCAGCTGGGGAAGTCAAAGAATTATTGCACCTGTGAGAAGGTTGTCTTCCCTATTCGCATTTCGGTCATACCTTTGGTTCGCTTTATTTGGGGGTATCGCGGGGTGGCTTGGCCCTGCGTCGGTTCAGGCGCAAGCGCCTCTTGCGATGACCCAATCCGCGGGTCCTGTCAGAGCCACCAATGCCACCTTGAATGGGATGGCCGTTGCAAAGGGCAACCCAACCGTCGCCTGGTTTGAGTGGGGCACTGATAGAACCTACGGGCTTACGACACCCCCGCAGGATATTGGGACTGGAACTCACGTCGTGCGGGTGAGTGCTCCGCTGGTGGACCTCGTCGACGGGGGCGTTTATCATTTCCGACTCGTCGCCAGCAATTCGATTGGCGTGAAGGTTGGGTTCGACTCAATGTTCACCACGGGTATGAAAGTCCAACAATGGGGCTCGTTCACAGATTGGGGCTCGTTCACACCGGTGCCGTCCGTCCCACCCGGACTGACCAACTTATCAGGCATAGCTTGCGGACACGGCCACTCCATTGGGATCCACAATGATGGGACCGTTTCCGCTTGGCTGGTTAACCATTTATACTATGGACAAACCAACGTTCCACCCGGATTGAGCAACGTGGTCGCGGTCGCCGGCGGTTATTCTCATTGTCTCGCGCTGAAGGAAGACGGCACGGTAGTTGCCTGGGGCAACTATAGTGATAACACCCCCGCAACGGTTCCGGCTGACCTAACGAATGTAATTGCGATCGGTGGCGGGGATTATTTCAGCGCCGCACTTAAATCTGATGGCACCGTTGTCGAATGGATGAACTATCCTTACGATTACGGACAAGCAACCAACGTCCCGTCCAGGCTGGTTGATGTCGTTGCGATTTCTTGCGGAACCGCCCACACCTTGGCGTTGAAAGCTGACGGCACAGTCGTGGTTTGGGGGGCTTCTACACCTGACCCGGGAGCCAGTAGCGCCCCGCCTTCGGCCACCAACTTAGTTGCAGTCGCAACGATGGGTTGGTGGAATCTCGCCTTACGGGCCGATGGCACAGTCATCAATTGGGGATACCCGCTTTACTCTGATGTTCCCAAACCACCCGATGTGACGAATGTGCAGGCGATCGTTACCGGCTATGGGTATGCCGAAATATTGAAGGCCGACGGGACGCTCGAGGGATGGGGACGGGCTGAGGACGCAACGAACATACCTCCGGAGCTCAGCAATGTCGTCGCTTTCGCCAGCGGTGACTATCACCGGCTGGGGCTTGCACCGGTCAACCTGCCACCGAAGTGTTCGGCGCGAACGGTTTCCGGCCCGATGAACAGCGCGCTCATGGTACCATTTTCTTCAATCCTGTTCGACCCCAACGGCGACCCAATCTCTTCCGTCCGAATCGCTTCCTTGCCCGCACACGGCTCCCTCTACCAATACACAACAAATGGTGTCGGCGCTCCGATCAGTGCGCCGGATACGGTGGTGGCGGATGCTTCTCATGTTTTTTTCGTGCCGGAACAGAATGTCTACGGAGCTCCGTATGACACCTTCACTATCGTCGCAAATGACGGCCAGTTGGACTCCGCTCCGGCGACCTTGTCAGTCTGGATCGTGCCACCGCCCGTCGTTCAGGCCGCATTAACCACAAACGGTCCAACCACCGGGCTCGTGCTGAGCTTTACCGGTTTGACGAACGTCAGCTATGTGGTGTTAGGCTCAACCAACTTGAGTTCCTGGAGTTATCTGGGTAGTGCGACGCTGAACGCCTCGAACCTATTTTCCTACACTAATTCGATCAGTTCTCCGTTTCAGTTTTATCGAGTTCTCAAGCTGTAGCGACTGACGAAATGCAGAGCACACTACCACAGCAGGCAGGGAACGACCTGAATTTTCCGACACCCGCTCCGCCACCGCCACGAATTACAGTTCAGAGAGCAGGGTGAGAAGTGTCATCCGAGCGGAATGTCGGGTCCCAATGCATGTGCACGACCAGATGAGTGCTCGCGTGAAGCTTGGTGAGAAAATGCCCTCTCCCCAACCCTCTCCTCCGGTGGAATCCACCGGAGGAGAGGGAGAAACGATCCCTGTCGGACAAGTGAGCTGCGGTTTAATTTAAACCGCTGCAAAGGCTGTGAATATGGTTGTGAATAACCTCTGCTCGATGCCCATAGAATGCAGCTGATTTTAGCGATTTCCTGTTGAAAACGCCCAGAAAATGCCCGGTAAACATCGGGTGAATGGATCGTCACTTCCTCGTAACAGGCCTAAGAGCGTGTTTGGAAGAATCGTTTTCGTCGAAGGAGCGATGTTACACGTCGGCTCCTACAACAGCTAAGGCTGCATACCCACGCCTAACATCCTAAGCAGCCTTACCAATCCGTAAGCTGTTGTTGCAGTCACTGGGAGCGTCAAGACCCAGGCCCAAACCATGCGTTCAACGATAGTCCATTTGATAGCGGTCAAGCGACGCGCCGCACCGACTCCCATGATCGCCGCCGAAATATTGTGAGTGGTGGACACAGGTATGCCGAGGCTCGTAGCGGCGGCAATGACAGTCGCAGAACTCGCCTCGGCCGCGAAGCCGTTGATGGGGTGAAGTTTCACCATTTTATGACCCAGCGTTTTTATGATGCGCCAGCCGCCCACCGCTGTGCCCGCAGCCATTGTTAGTGCGCAAACGACTTTGATCCAAATGGCAATATCGAGGTCTTTGCCGGGTAAGGGTTCCGGCGTGCGCAGGAAAGAGAGCCAGCGAGGCAAGTCCGCCAGGTGTCCAGCCCGAGTGGCGGCCAGGAGAGTAAGGGCGATAATTCCCATTGTCTTTTGGGCGTCGTTGGTGCCGTGCATTACGCCCATTGCTCCCGCGCTGAACATTTGCGCTACGCCAAAAAAGCGGTTCACCTTAACTGGTCGGGCATTCTGAAGCGTGACGTACAGCAACGCCATTAGCGTGAAGCCGAGTAGCAAGCCGGCACAAGGGGAGGTGACCATCGGAACGATTACCTTCCACAGAAGTCCTTTGCCTAGCCACCAATGCCTCGGGTCAGGTTGTGACCACACCATGACGTGCCAGTTTGTGCCGGAAGCAGCGAGTGCCGAACCGCATAGTCCGCCGATCAACGCGTGGCTTGAACTGGAAGGCAATCCAAACCACCAGGTGAGCAAGTTCCAGAAGATCGCTCCCAGGAGTGCGCAAATAATGATATCCGAGGTCATGGAGACCAGTTTGGCGTCGATCAAACCCGACGAAATAGTTTTGGCGACGGCGGTTCCCCACAGCGCGCCGAGAAGGTTGGTGCAAGCCGCCAGAACGACTGCCTGCCGAGGTGTGAGGACCTTGGTGGAGACAATCGTGGCAATCGAGTTGGCGGTGTCGTGAAAACCGTTGATATACTCGAAGATGAGCGCAACGAGGATTACAGTGAAAACAAGAGTCATCGCCCGGTGACCGAGGTGGGATCAGGAGTTCTTCAGCGCGATATGGGCGATGACGTTGCCGGCGTCGCGGCAGCGATCGATAATTTTCTCCAGGAGCTCATAAAGGTCCTTCAGCACGATCACTTGCACTGGGTCATGCTTCCCACTGAAGAGGTCCCGGTACAAAACCATCATGTGCTTGTCAGCCTCACCTTCGAGAAATTGCAATTGGTCATTGAGCTCTTTTACTTTTTCCAGATTCATCCCGTCCCGGAGCGAGCGGACCAGCTCGAGCACAATCTCCGTCGCGCGTTCAAGCAGTGTAATCTGTTTTGAGAAATCGATGCCCGCTACATGCTGTGGGGCAATCACGACGCGTTCAGTGAATTTCTCGACCGTTTTAGGGATTTTGTACAACGCATTCGAGAGTTCCTCGATGTCCTCGCGTTCAAGAGCGGTGACAAAGGTGGTGTAGACCGCGTTGCTGATCTCGCGGGTGATTTCCCTGTCCTTTCGGCGGGACCAGGAGAGTTCATGAATGGAAAGGGGTTTGTCGAGGTCCTTGCTTAATTTGACGAGGGCTTGAACGCTGTTGCGCGCCTCGTCGGCGCTCGCCTCGAGCAGCGTAAAAAACTTGTCTTCTTTGCCTAAAAGCTTCTGGAGTGAGAACATAGATCAGTCCCTTTCTACCTGACCGGGCCCAAACTGCAGCAAAAAAGTCGCTGGGACCAGCCTAGGGTAAGCTCCCTGTCGACCTCTTAGCCGAAACGATGCAGAGGGGACAACGGATGAACACGGATTGACACGGATTTTGCCGCAGAAGAAAAGTATGTCGCCACGAGCATTCGAATCAAGGTTCAGTGGCTTACTTAGGGCCAAGAACGTGCTTAGGCAGAGGTTCTATCCGTGTCCATCTGTGTGCATCCGTGGTTGAACTGAATCGACCTGGCTTAGGCCCGTAACCGAATTGTAACCTTATTGGCGTAACGGCGTAACAAACATCCGCAAGCCTCTGCCTGTTTGAGAGAAAACTAAACGGTCGAAATCCGTGAAGAAGCCATAATGGCTGCGATTGTTGCACTGGCAGCCTTGGGGGCTTTAGGTTGCGCTGACATGAAAATGAAAACCTTAGGCTGTGCCTTATTAACAGGTGGGTGTTTATTGGCCGGCAGCGGTTTGGGATGGAGCCAAATGCTGATTAACGGTGCCGGGGCGACGTTTCCTTATCCGCTTTATTCGAAATGGTTCGACGAATATGCCAAAGTCGATCCTTCCGTCCGCTTCAATTACCAATCGATCGGTTCCGGCGGCGGGCAGAAACAGATCCTGGCACAAACTGTCGATTTTGGCGCCTCGGATGGCCCAATGAGTGACGAAAATCTGGCGAAAGCTTCCGGCAAACTCTTGCATATACCAACCGTCGCAGGTGCGGTCGTTCTGACTTATAACCTGCCGGGAAGTTTAAGGCTGAAGTTCGACGGACCAACGATCGCCGACATTTTTTTGGGCAAGATCACGAAGTGGAATGACAAACGCATCAGTGCGCTCAACCCCGGGGTTACGCTGCCGAATATCGATTTAGTCATCGTGCATCGCTCGGACGGCAGCGGCACCAGCTATATTTTCACGGATTTCCTCAGCAGTGTAAGTCCGGATTGGGAGAAACAGGTGGGACGCAACACCTCTGTCAAGTGGCCCACGGGATTAGGTGCCAAGGGCAACGAAGGGGTAGCCGGCCAGGTAAAACAGCTGCCCGGCACTATTGGTTATGTAGAACTGGCTTATGCGCATCAGAACAAATTGCCGGTCGCTGAAATTAAGAATAACGCGGGCAATTTCATTGCTCCGGCGATCGATTCGATTACAGAAGCTTTGGCTTCGGCCAAAGTGCCGGACGATTTCCGTTTTTCGATGGTCAATCCTTCGGGCGACAAAGCCTATCCTATCGCCGGAACCACCTGGCTATTAGTCTACCAGCAACAAAAGGATCCGCAGAAAGGCAAAAAACTGGTTGAGTTCCTTAAATGGGCTTTGACTAAGGGAGAAACCATGGCGGAGTCCTTGGATTACGCACCCTTGCCACAAAAGCTCGAAGATCGCGTACTTGAGCGGATTAACACGATCAAGTATTAACCTCGGCACACTTCATTGTGTCCGAATACAATTGGCTGCGTTAGCTCGCGCTGCTTTCCTCGAGTGATTCGGTGCTAACGCTAATTAATATATATGCGAGCTGGCCTGAACTAGTCCGTTAAATGAATCTCACGACCGACACAAGGTTGTTTGTCAGAGAAGCTGCCGCCCATCGAGGGATTGCGGATAAGGTTTTCAAGACGTTGACCCTTTTAATGGCGGCAACGGTCTTCGCCTTGCTGCTTCTGATTGGGTACGAACTGGCGGGCGGTGCCCGTGTTTCGTTGCTTAAATTCGCCTGGCGCTTTCTCGTCAGTTCGGAATGGGATCCTGTCAACGAACAGTTCGGTGCCCTGCCGTTCGTGTTTGGGACAGTGGTCTCGTCGGTGATCGCGCTGGTTATCGCAGTTCCGCTGAGCATTGCTACGGCGGTGTATCTGACCGAGGTAGCGCCTAATTGGGTTCGGCAGGTGCTGACCTTGTTCATCGAATTGTTGGCCGCCGTTCCTAGTGTTATTTTGGGCCTTTGGGGTATCTTTGTGATGGTACCGTGGTGTCGGGAGCATCTGTTTCCCTGGTTGCGTAGCACGCTAGGTTTCTTACCCCTGTTTCAAGGTCCCATTTATGGGGTGAGCATGCTGTCAGGAGGGATCATTATTGCGATTATGATTGTTCCGATCATCACCTCGGTCTCGCGCGAGATACTACGCTCGGTCCCAGGTCTGCAGCGCGAGGCTGCTTACGCGCTGGGAGCAACACGCTGGGAGGTAACCCGCATCGCCGTGTTGAGTTACGCCAAGAAAGGCCTATTCGGTGCGGTCATTTTGGGCCTCGGCCGGGCTTTGGGTGAAACGATGGCGGTTACGATGGTAATTGGGAATCGGCCAGAAATAGCGACGTCGCTTTTCGCTCCCGGCTACACCCTGGCCAGCGTAGTAGCGAATGAGTTTACCGAGGCCACGACGGACACTTACTTAAGCGCCCTTTTTGAAATTGGTCTGGTGCTGCTGGGTGTAACCATTTTGGTCAATGCCCTGGCCCAATTGTTATTGAAAACTTTTGCCGGACCGTCCGTCGCGGCTCAGCCCTGAGGACCGGCTATGGACACTGCTTATCACCAATGGCGCAGATTCAAGAATGCCGCAATGCAGACGGTTACGTGTCTGTGCGCCCTGATGGTGGTGGTGCCGCTGGGACTAATTTTCTACCACGTGGTTAAGTCCGGTATCGGCGCAATTAACTGGGACTTCTTTGTCGGTTTGCCCAAACCCGTTGGCGAAAACGGTGGCGGCATGGCGAACGCCATTGTCGGCACGTTCGAGTTACTGGGTTTAGCCGCATTGCTCGGCGTCCCCATCGGTGTGCTGGGCGGCATCTTTCTCTCCGAATACGGTTCCGTCGGCGGGAATTGGTGGATCCGATTCGTGGCCGATGTGCTCAATGGCGTCCCCTCGATTATTTGGGGCATGGTGGTTTACGCGCTCATCGTTTTGCCGATGAAGCGGTTCTCCGCCTGCGCCGGCGGTGTGGTGCTCGGCATGATGATGATCCCACTCATCATGCGCACGACCGAAGAAGTGCTGCGTCTCGTTCCGGCGGGCTATCGTGAGGCGGCGCTAGCTCTGGGCATTCCGCGCTGGCGCACCATCCTGCAAATTGTCGTTCGCACCGCACTAAAGGGGATTATCACCGGGATTCTGCTCGCGTTAGCACGCGTAGCGGGCGAAACCGCTCCGTTGCTCTTCACGGCCTTTGGTAATCGCTTTTGGAACCATAGCCTCGCCGACCCGATTGCGGCGCTGCCGCTGCAAATCTTTAACTACGCCATCTCGCCTTACGAAGACTGGCACCGACAGGCGTGGGCCGGTGCCCTCATGCTGCTGGTATTCGTTGCCGTCATCAATGTTAGCGTGCGAGTATTGACCCGTGACCGATTCAGGCAAAACAACTGACGGGATATGATTGTGGAAGCCGAGAAGGGAATTTTCAAACCGCCGCAAACGATGCCTCCCCGGTCGGCATCCAATCCCGAGGCGAGTTCCAGAGGGCCTGCTCCGTCCGCGGATGCCCCTGCAATCAGCACCCGCGATCTGTCCATCTTTTTCGGCGACAAGCACGTGCTCAAGCATGTCTCCCTCGATGTCGACGCGCGGGCTGTTACGGCGATTATTGGCCCCAGCGGTTGCGGCAAATCCACCTTTCTCCGCGCGCTAAATCGCATGCACGAGTTGATTCCCTCGGCCCGCATCGAAGGCCAAATCCGCCTGTTCGGCCAGGACATCTACGCGCGCGACGTTGAGCCGGTAATTGTCCGTCGGCGTGTTGGCATGGTATTTCAAAAATCCAATCCGTTCCCGACCATGTCGATTGCCGACAACGTGACGGTCGGACTTCGGCTTAATGGGCTGCGGAATCGGGCGGTTTTGAAGGAACGAATGGAGCAATCGCTGATTATGGCCGCCCTGTGGGACGAAGTGAAAGACCGGCTGGGGGCGCCGGCCGTCAGCCTTTCCGGAGGTCAACAGCAACGCCTTTGCATTGCCCGCGCTTTGGCCGTCCAGCCTGAGGTTGTGCTGATGGACGAGCCCGCCTCCGCGCTCGATCCGTTGGCGACTGCCAAAATCGAAGAACTCATCCTCGAATTGAAAAGAGATTACACCATTGTTATTGTGACTCATAACATGCAGCAAGCGGCTCGCATTTCCGATCACACCGCCTTCTTTTATCTGGGCGAGTTGATCGAATACGGCGCGACCCCTAAAATCTTCACCAATCCTTCCAAGAAACAGACCGAAGATTATGTCACCGGTCGTTTCGGTTGAGCAATTGAGCCATGTCGCATTTCGAACAGGAATTGCATGAGCTAAAGAACTTATTGCTGACGATGGCCAGCCACGCCGAAGCCGCCGTCAAGCAAGCGGTCAAAGCGCTGATTAATCGCGATTATGATCTCGCGCAGCGCGTGCACGCCGACGATGCGGTCATCGATCGCTTCGAGATCGAGTTGGATGAGATGGCGATTCACCTCCTGGCCAAAGCCCCTTTGGCGAGCGACCTGCGGCTGATTGCCGTCGCGATGAAGATTTCCCAAAATCTCGAGCGCGTGGGTGATGAGGGAACCAAAATTGCCAAACGTGCCCGTGACCTTAGCCAGGAACCGCCCCTCAAGCTCAATCTGGAAATTCCGCAACTGGCCGACCTGGCCCTGGGCATGCTCAAACAGGCGCTGGATTCCTTTGTCGCCAATGATGCGCCCGCCGCGCGCGCGCTTATCCCGCAGGACAAACAAGTCGACTCATTGAACAGGAAGATCCATGACGAGGTTGCGGCCCACATGATGCAACATCCTGAGACGGTTACCCGTTGTCTTCATTTGTTGGTCGTCGCCAAGAGCCTCGAGCGGGTTGCTGATCACGCTAAAAACGTTGCCGAAGAAGTGGTCTATCTTTGCGAAGCCGAAGATATCCGTCATTCCGGAGCTCCTAAAACCGACGCTTCGCGGTCGTAACAGGAAACCAGGACTGCTCGCCTCGTCCTCGAAAGTCCGCAAAAGATCGAGGACGACGACTGATGGTTCTAATATCGCGTTTGTGTAACCAATTTCGTTGACTACGCGGGCATCTTCTGGTCTGTTTTCCTTCCGATGCAGTCACTCCAACACCCTGTTTTGCCTGTGGCTTGAACTCTAAATTCTCTGCATGAACTCCTCGAGCAACTATTCTCGCCGTTCATTTCTAAAGACCCTCGGCACCGCAGCGATGGCTTCCCCATTCCTCGCCAAGGGTTGGGCCGCGCAATCGCCCAATAGCGTACTGCGTCATGCCAGTTTCGGAGCCAGCGGCATGGCTTGGGCCGATGTCACCGAATTCTCTAAGTTCCCCAATTTCGAGCTGGTGGCAGTTGCCGATGTCGACCTCTCGCGTACTGCGGACGTACGGAAGAAATTCCCTCGTGCCAGGATTTATCAGGATTGGCGTCTATTGCTGGAGAAGGAAGGCAAGCGAATCGATTCAGTGAACGTTTCGACGCCGGACCATATGCACGCCCCAATTGGAATGAGCGCCATGCAACTTGGCAAACACGTGTATGGCCAAAAGCCGCTGGCTCATGATCTCCACGAGGTGCGGCGAATGACGGAATTCGCGTGCGGCGCACAGCTGGCGACCCAAATGGGAATTCAAATTCATGCGACGAGTCATTACCGGTTGGCGAAACTCCTGGTTCAGGGCGGAGCCATTGGGCGCGTTAAGGAAGTGCATTCCTGGTGTCCCAAATCCTGGGGTGATCCGGAAGCGCGTCCCGATCGCGCTGATCCTGTGCCTGCGGATTTTGCGTGGGATTTCTGGCTTGGAATATGCAGCAGCCGGCCGTTCCTCGGCGACGGCTATTATCATCCGGCCAACTGGCGCAAACGTCTCGATTTTGGGACCGGCACGTTCGGCGATATGGGCTGTCACATCTTCGATCCGGTCTTCAATGCGTTGGATTTGCGCTCACCTGTCTCAGTTCGCTCTGAGGGACCTGCTCCCAACCGTTGGAATTGGGCGCTGGATTCTCGGATTCAGTACGTCTTCCCAGGAACCTTTTACACAGCGGACAGCACTTTAAGCCTTACCTGGTATGACGGAGCGCAAAAACTTCCCGCGGAGGTATTGGCCCTACTGGAAGGCGATGAGCAGCCAAACTCCGGTTCCATCTTTGTTGGCACTCAAGGCACGCTTGTGTTGCCTCACGTCGCCCGACCCTTGTTGTACCCAGACAAAAAATTCCACGATTTCAAATTTCCGGAAGCGGTTTCAGGCGATCACTGGGGCGAGTTCATAGATGCCTGCACAGGCCAGGGCCGCACTTCAGCCAGCTTCGGCTATGCCGGTCCGCTAACCGAAGCTGTGCTTCTGGGCGGCGTTGCTTCGCGGTTCCCCAAAACCACCCTCAAATGGAACCCGGGCAAGCTGGAGTTCGATCTGCGGGAGGCGAACCAGTTCGTGCGTCGCGACTACCGCTCCGGTTGGAACATCAAAGGGCTCAACTGGTTAGCTTAAGGCGTT
>DATJGF010000171.1:0-61283 GCA_035495315.1 Candidatus Limnocylindrales bacterium | reverse complement strand
CGCTGGAAATATTTTGGAAGCCGCCTGCCACCAGGACGAGGCCGTTCGCCAAGCGTGTCGCGGTATGTAATTCCCTCGCCTGGTTCAACACCCCGGCGTTTGTCCATCCATCGCTGCGGGGATCGTAAAGCTCAGTGCTGCCCAGCAGCTGGTTCGCGGTTTGGCCGCCGGTTACCACTACCCGCCCATCCTGCAACAATGTTGCGGTGTGATATTCGCGCCCTGTGTTCAACACGCCCGAATTTGTCCAACTCTGTGTCGCGGGATCATAGATTTCCGATGTTGCAGCCTGCGCGAACGGTGCGCCCCCTGCCACGAGCACCTTTCCGTTGGCCAACAACGTCGCGGTGTGGAGCTTTCGGAACTGGCTCAGCGACTGGACCAACGTGAACGAGCCGCTTGTCTCCGCTTGTGCGAGCATGGGGATGACCGCCAACGCGGCGGCAAGGATTTGGTTCTTATTCACAAGCGCACAAACTAGGCACCCGCCGGAGTACCGGCAACGGGCCAAAAGTCCCATGATCAACGGTCACCGTTTCGGCTTCTTGGGCACGCCCGGTATGGCAAAAAAACCGCAAAATTACGGATAGGTCTCAGTGTTTATTCACTTTGGCGGCCGCGGCCGGGTCGGCCTAGGGTGAGCATGATGAGATACGAAGAAGAACGGCTCGCGGCGGCAGTAGAGGAACTAAAAGCACTTTCGGCAACCCTCACTGAGCGTGATGCGCTTGCCGGCCTGGCGACAATTATCTCTGGATTTGAGACCATGCGCCCGTATGTCAGCGTCGGGCTGAAAGTCTGTGCCCCACACGAGACCCTGCAGGCCATAAACCAGCTGCGGGACAGCGGCGTGCTGACCCCGCGACTGTGGCACACCTTGATGAACGCCGTCGAATTGGCCCGGAAACGCGACGTTGCCTCGGCCTCGCCTGCGGAGCCGGCTGTGAAAAAACCATGTCGGCGGGTTACCTCCGGCCCTTTCGGTAGATCTCTCACGCCCCGCGTCAGCTCCAGGAATCGATTCGCGTAGTCGCCTCGACACGTATCTGTAGCGGCAGGCGTCTCGCCTATCAGGCCGTTTCTCAAACCCCTTTTTCGGAAGGCCGAGCTCCGCGAGCTCCGCCAGGCCCAAAACATCTTCTTTTGTTTTTAGGCAGATGTTGGGCCTCGCGGAACTCGGCCTTCCGAATCCTGGAAGTTGCGGATTCTGGTAACACGCTTGGCGGATTGCACCCTTGGGCATAGGACAGTTGATTGAAGGTTTATTTGGGCTTGACATTCTGATTCTTTCGCCAAGAATTATTTCAGATACTAATGAAGTTCCGCCCCACCGGCGAGCACCGCGATGACGGTTCATACCGGCGAAAACGTATGTTATGCGAGAAGTGCCTGGCGAAACCGGCGAACGTGCGCATCCAGAGCAGTAGAGACAACTCGGGGGAGTCGCTCAGCACACCTATCGAGCACCACTTTTGTGGAGATTGCGCCCGTAACTACATCCAAGCCGACCCACAGCTCAAGACGGCGAAGTGGTCTAAGCCGACGAAGGTTTTTAAAATCAACAACCTAACCTCACCTGCCTGCAAGGATCCCAAACCACCAGTAAAATGAACGCTGCATGGAGCACCGCAAGGCCACACCTTCACTTCTGCTTTGATTCCTATTTCCCCACAATGAGGTGCATTGGCCGGTTGGCAGGCGGGACGTTGCAGCTTGGAGGAAATCTCAAACCTGCTACATTGATAGGCGTGAGACGCAGCCGTCTCCTGCTTTTGATCGCTTTGCTATCGTGTTCTGGGTGCGCTGCGCTGCGTACCTATAAAGAGCGCGATGATCCTCCGCCCTGTTCCAACTGGAACGGCCCTTATTTTCTGAGCAATGGGAATTACGGAAGTTGGGGTGTTCCAAAGTGGTACTGAGATTTCAAACTATATCACTACCGATTAATCGCGCCGAATTGATGGTGCTGAGACGCCAGAAGGGCAGCCATCGGCAATTTTTTCACCAGGCTTTCCCGGAGCGGCGAGTCACGGTGTCAGGTCAGTCGGTAGTCGCTACGGAAAGTAGAATTGCAGGTTTCCTGCGTCGGTCTGGCTAGCGGGGTCGTAACCTAGCAGTGTTCGCACGACACCCGGGTCGTCCATCTGCTGAACTGAGCCATCGCTAATCGCGGCTACCCCACTATTGGCACCGTGACAAATCCCTCTTCGCCATTTTGCGGTACGAGCCCCGGTGTCCGGCGACGTGAGGACGAAGCAGTTGATATTATCCGGCAGAGCCGTGAAATCGAAACCGGTCAGATTTCGATCGATGGCCAGGAACATGCGGGGTCTCTTTTCATCTCCTTCGTTGCACAGCGCATAGCTGACGTTCGTTAGCGAGATAGTGGCAAAGTTCGTCGCCGCGACCCGCCGCACATCACTGGGACAAAGCAGTATTTTGGTAGAAACCAATTCGTTCGACACCACCGAAAGCTGCAGGTCTACCTTGGCGTTGTCCGTCCCGTTTGGCTTTGCCCCGCCGGCAGATTGCTCCACTTTCCACGGAAATTTTCCCTCGTTACTATCGGCCCAAAGCCGCATGCCCAGCCCGACCTGCTTCAGATTGTTCGCACAACTAATCCGCTGAGCTCGGCTCTTTGCACGGCTCAGCGCCGGCAACAGCATGCCGGCAAGAATCGCGATGATCGCAATAACCACCAGCAGTTCAATCAACGTGAAGGCGCGTGAGGTCGAGCCCGGTAATCTCATCTCATTTCCCACCGCCTTCACGTGTCGGCGCCACCAGTCTTATGGCTTGAGCGAGGCTGATACGCGAAAGAACTTCTGTGCGCCGGCTAGAGCGTTCGTGCTGGCGACCGAAGCCTCCAGTGCCACCTGGCTTGCGCTCCCACCATCGCTGTAGGGCCCGGTCGCACTCGTGGAAGTGAGCACTTTATAATAGAGACCCCGCACCGCATTAAAGCGAAGCTCCAGATTGGTGTCATCGAGTTTGCGAGCCGTGACCAGCACCTCAGAGTTGATCACCGAGCCCTCGAAAAATTTTCGAGCCAGTGCCCATGCTGTCTGCCCCACCTGAGCTCCGACACGGCGCCCCGTGAAGTCATCCACCGGCGGGTGAATCCCACCCCAGATGCGAGACAGCCCGACCTGGTCGGCGGCGTCATAGTACGATGCCCACTGCAGAGTGACCGGTTGCGTAGGGCCCGCCTCGTCGATAAGACGCGTGATGGTGTAGGAACCGAGGCCATTTGGGAACCACTTCGAACCTGTGAATGCGGTCATTACTTCGGCAGCAGCGCGGCTAAAAGTGCTGTGACCTGAGATGTATCCAGGGAAGGCGGGTGTAACGAAGGTCTTTTTTTGGTAAGGCATAAAATCCTCGGCATGAATCCAATGAACTCCGCTGGTATCGGTGTCGGGGAACTCGGGCTGACCTGGCCAGCAAAAGACCGCGATCTTTCCCGGTGTCAATCCGGCGTGCCGGCCCGAAGCGACGGAATCGTCGGTGACGAGTTCGATGAGATCCGGAACCAGGGGCAAGCCGTTGGTGTTGTACGATGGCAAACCAGGATCGCTCGATTGACCCAGGCCACCGCAATAACGGATGCCGCTGATCGGCCGCCAGCCATTATAATACCGCTTCACACTCCACGCAGCGCAAGCCGCGTCATGCAATGCCCCGTTTAAGGCGAAATACAGTTTCACCTCCCATTCCAGTCGATCCACCTCGGGTCCGGTTCCACCAATTCGTCTCAGGGGCGTGTCATCGGAAACGTGGTTCGCAATGACGTTCCAATGGCCAGGCGGCGTTTCGGAAGAGGGACCATCCGCCCAGAATTCTGTCAGTGCGCGCGTGAAGTCTCCGCGTAAGACGATGTTGGAGCTGTAAGCCAGGCCGGTAACGGGGTTGGTGGTGTAACCATGGCCATCGTTGGCGCCAAGAGTGTTGTTGCCGATGGTCGCGGGTGAAATGTCAATCATCACGCCATCGTCTGTCGTTAGCTGGCTGCTGGCGCGAATCACGGCAACCAGATTGGACTTGAATTCTGCATCCGTCGCGGCCCCCAGGAAAGGAGGCGGACCGGGATCAATCCAGGGTGTGTCAGAATCAATTCGACTCAGCGCGAAGCTCCGCACCCACAGCCAGGGCCCCCCGGCATAGCCCTGCAGCGGGTTTTGCGGAAAACCATTTTGGTCGATCGAATTGGCGACAATTAGCCGCTGCCATTTGTTGACATCCACAATTGCGTTCGTTCCGTCAGTAGTTCCGTGCAGAAACGGGTTCATCGGCGGGTTCACAAACGTGTACCGGCGCGGATCGCCGACGGGATAGTCCGGATAAGCCACCGGCGGGTTGGCCAGTGGATATGCCGTGCCGTTGGTTTCCCGCGAACCGTCATTCACAAACCACGCTGAGACGGCGTCGTAAACACTATTGCCGACGCCAGCTGGCAACGAGGTATCCCGTGTACTGATGGTTGGATCATAGCCTAGCGCGGTCATGAAATCGGGATTCCTGATCGCCTGGTTGGTGGCCGTGCGGGAATAAGCCAACCGCTCCGCCATCATCCGATACATCGCGTAGCTGATCGCCTCGCGCCGCGCCGCGGCCACATCCGGCGCCGTGTGTTTCCCCCGATAAATGAACCCAACCGCATTCGAATCGTAGGCCGCCCACGCGTCGTACATGCATACCGAGTAACTGAATAAATTCCGCGCCTGAGCCGGAGGATGGGGAGTGTCCATCCGGATGCTTTCCAGCGCGCGTTCACTCCAATTCCGCGCAATCGTATAGTTTGTATTGGGAACATACCAAATGATTTGCGCTCCACAATTGCGAGCGGCAAAAAGCACAGTGCAGGCGGCGAAGAAATGACTCCAACGCGCATTCGGTCGACAAAAACGGATTTTGCTCATGTGCGGGATCAGAATTTTGAGAATCGTGGTCTGGCTTGTTGCTGGCACTTTTACGTTTCTCGAGCGTTATTCGCAACGCTTATGGGATAAATGGCTTTTTCTTAGGGACACCCGGCCGGGTTCACCAGGGTGAATGGCGGCAAATAAATAAAGCCCGGGCCATGCCCCCCTTGCTTGAGCAGATGAGCCTGGATGGTCTGCAATGGCTCTTTCGGAAGCTTGGCATTGATTGGCGATGCGTTATCCTAGCCCTAGGACAATAGTCATAATCCCGGAGCAGGGCTTGGGAAGAACTACACACAGTTTTCAGCGAGGTGATGCTTTTGCCAGCAGGGAGATTTCAATTTCCTATGGCCCTTTCGCTTGCCCTGTGCCTTAATGCGCAGTCGCTCGGCAAATCGACTGAATTCACAAATATCAAATTTCGAAGGATGCGCGCGGGGTGATTGGTCGTGTTGCCCCATCCACTGCGTGGTGCAAGGTGCCTGGCGCTTTGCCATCGTGAGCGTTGCCGGTTTCGCGGTGTGGGCACTCGCCGGGAGCTGGTTCCGCCTGCATGGTGGTGAAATTGGACTCTATGCCGCCAGCACAGTGGTTTTCTGCGCACTTGCTGGATTATTGATGCATCCGCTTGTAAATGGCCCACGCCCAGTGGAACGTTTCTACGGCGTTTTCCTACCCGCGTTCCTGGTCTATGCTGTCGTCTGGTGCTCGTTTTGGTTTCTGTTGCGCTTTGGCACCGGTGAATGGCTCGGTTCACTGGCCGGCAGCTTTGCACTTGTCGCCGTCATCGGCTGGCGTTTTGCTAATCTGCGCTCTGTCCCGAAAGTGAGTGTTGCGTTCTTCACAGCCCATTCGTTGGGATATTTCGCCGGGGGTAAAGTGATGCAATTTCTAACCAGCCCGGTTGGAGCCGACGTTTTCAACGGCTTGGCGAAGGCGCAGCTTGGCACCGTCGCTAAACTGTCCTGGGGCTTGCTTTATGGCCTGGGTTTTGGTGCTGGCCTGGGTTATGCGTTTTTTGTGTTTCAGAAACCCGGCCTGAGGGGAACGGGCAAAGAGGCAATCGGGTCATCTGGCTGAATCCATCGACGAGTCCTTCCTGTCGGGATTTGTTTCGAAGACGAACGACTGACGCGCCCAGCCATCACAAGCCGGCGGCGGAGCATGCGGCGAGCGCGTCACAGGCCATGCGACGTTTCGATTCGTCGGGCTTTCCGCGGTGTGGCAAGATATCGGTGCCAGTAACGCGAAAGCCCCAGATTATGTCAGATAGCGGCCTAGCCGAGCGTCCGTTCCAGCCTGCCCCGGAGATTCAAGCATGGCTGAACGAGGTCAACCGCCTCGGCAATGACCTGGACACCATGACCCGCGAGACGGTTGCGGCGGTCCGCTCGGTGCGCGAACTGCGGGCTCTGTTGTTCCTTTGGCAGATCCCAGTCGAATCCGTGCTCGATTTCCTTGTGCCAGACGCAGAGTATCCTGTCAGTGTCCGCATCTATGCTCCCCAGAACCGACAACTCGCCCGCGATGAGAAGCTGCCGGTAGTAGTCTTCTACCATGGCGGGGGATGGACCTTAGGCAACCCCAACCTCTATGACCCCGTGACAAGGGCACTTGCGCGGCAAATTCCGGCCTTGGTGCTCTCGGTGGATTACCGTTTGGCACCTGAAAACCCTTTTCCGGCGGCCGTGCGTGATGCTGATACAGTTCTGCGGTGGGTATTTCGGCATGCTGAGGATTTCGGTGGCGACGCGACTCGGGTCGTCGTGGCGGGCGATAGCGCAGGCGGGACATTGGCAACTGTAGCCGCCCGGCACGCCCGTGCCGAGTACGGATCATTGGTTGTGCTGCAGGTTTTGTTTTATCCATCTGTCAACATCTCCTGTCTCGATTACGATTCGTATCGGCAGTTTGGGAAAGACCACCTCCTGACCCAGAATGCCGTGGAGAGATTCCGCGAGTTCTATTTGCCGAACTCATCTGACTGGACACATCCCGACGCTTCGCCGCTGCTGACAGAGGACCTAAGCGGCATGCCGCCAACCCTGCTGATTGGAGCAGGCTGCGATCCGTTGCGGGACGAAGGCCAGGCCTATGCCCAGAAACTCCGCGAGCACGGCAATAAGGTCATTTACCGGTTGGAACCTCAGTTGCCTCATGCCTTCCTGAACCTTTACAACCTTGAACCTGCTTGTTCGCCGTATGCGGAGGGCGTTCTCGGCTACGCGGCGGGGATTGTCCGCGAGGTGCTCCGATATTAGAAAGAAGAACCACTCCTGGCAAAAATACCAGCCTTGCCAGATACTACTTCCATCTTGCTTCGGCTAATGCCCAGCGACCACGAACAAACGTTAAAAGCGGCTCCTGCATGGGAACCATCGCCCAGGTTCATCCGCACGACCAACATTGCCTGGCTGATGCAGCGGACGGGAATGGAGTGTTACGAGGCACTACACGCATGGTCGGTGCAGCACCGCGAAGAGTATTGGAGGCTGGCCGTAGAAAAGCTCGGCCTCTCCTTCCAGCGGCCCTTTGATCGGGTCATGGATTTATCGCTGGGGGTCGAAGAACCGCGGTGGTTTGTGAATGCGCGACTCAATATCGTGGAGAGCTGTTTTGCGGCACCGACCGATTCGCCGGCCATCATTCATCAAGCCGAGGGTCGACCCCTGGCCACTATGTGTGTTGGCCAACTCAAAGCACTTGCCACGCGCGTGGCCGCAAACCTCAGGCGATGCGGCTTTCGGCCCGGCGCCACGCTGGCGATCCTCATGCCAATGACCGCTGAATCGGTAGCCATCTATCTTGGGATCATTCAAGCTGGTTGTGTAGCCGTCGGGATTGCGGACAGTTTCCAGCCGAAAGAGATTGCCAGTCGTTTGCACCTGGCTCACGTAGCGGCATTATTCACACAGGATGTGCAGGTGCGGGGCGCTAGAGCCTTGCCGCTTTATCCGAATGTAATCGAGGCCAGGGCTCCACCGGCAATTGTTGTGCCCGCCAAAAAGCGATTGAGTCTCCAGTTGCGCAAGGGAGACTGTGCCTGGTCCGATTTTTTGCAGGCGGCGGAGCCAGTCGAAGCGGTACCGCGTGAGCCATCGGATCCGATTACCATTCTCTTTTCCTCGGGGACAACCGGTGAACCAAAAGCCATCCCCTGGACGCAGACCACGCCAATCAAATGCGCCGCCGACGCGCACTTTCACCAAGACGTGCATCCGGGCGACGTGCTGGTCTGGCCCACGAACCTGGGCTGGATGATGGGACCGTGGCTGGTCTTTGCCAGCTTGCTCAACCGGGCTACCATGGGCCTTTATTACGGGGCGCCGACCGGAACTGAGTTCGGCCGGTTCGTCCAAGACGCCAAAACGACCATGCTTGGACTCGTGCCAAGCCTGGTTCGAACCTGGCGGAACACAGGTTGTATGCGGGATGTGGATTGGCGCAGCCTCAAATTGTTCAGTTCGACCGGGGAGTGCTCGCACCCCGCAGATATGCTGTGGCTCATGTCACTGGCGGGTGGGCGCCCCGTGATCGAGTATTGCGGCGGCACCGAAATCGGAGGAGCCTACATCACAGGAACCGTTACTCGACCGTGTGTGCCTGGCACCTTCAATACTCCTGCACTGGGGCTGGACCTGGTGATCCTTGATGAGCGAGGGATGCCCGCCGACAACGGCGAAGTTTTTATTCTGCCCCCCTCCATTGGCTTGTCCAATACGCTGCTCAATAAAGATCACCACGAGATCTATTTTGCAGAAACTCCTCGCGGGCCGCTGGGCGAAGTGCTTCGTCGGCATGGCGACCAGATGCAAAGGCTGGCTGGGGGCTATTGGCGCGCCTTGGGCCGGGCGGATGACACGATGAATCTGGCTGGCATCAAGGTTAGCTCCGCTGAAATCGAACAGGTATTGCAGTCCGTGCCCCAGGTGAAGGAAACCGCAGCCATTGCCATTTCACCGGATGGCGGTCCGAGCCAGTTGATTATCTACGCCGCTTGCTCCGCCGGCCAAGAGTTGGGCAAAGACATTCTACGGATAGCGATGCAGAACTCGATCAAGCGCGATTTGAACCCACTCTTTAAAATCCACGACTTGGTCGTCGTAGATGCGCTTCCGCGCACCCCATCGAACAAAGTGATGCGACGTGTGCTGCGCGACCAATATCTTTCCGGTCTATAACTACGCTCAAACGACAGAAGCAAAGGACGTATTGACGCCCTTATCAATTATGCTGCTCAGCATCATATCGAGAAAGCTCGGCAAAATCTAAATAGCTATCATTGCGCGCGGCTCCTGAACGCCTGCGTGGGTAAGCCCAATCAGAGTTGAAACCGTGGCCGCGCCTCAGTCGATTCCTCTTCTTGGAGGCAGTCTTGCGTCCGTTTGAACCAATTAACCTCTTTCATTACTTGATCAGGGTGGATTGGCCGGAAGCAGCGGCGTTGCTCGACAAACTTGTTAATGATTCGCCTCAGTTCTTCTTTCTCGTCCTCATTGAGCATAAGATTTGGGGTTTTGCGGGGTTTGCGGCTTTATTTTGAGAAGGGATTCGTAGAGCGCACGAAAAGCGTTGTGAGCAAGTCAACGTGCGGTCGACGGCCAGTACTTGTTCGTAAGAACGCATTTCGATCGATGCCTTTAAAATGGCGCGATCTTTTGTCAATTTCTTTCAATCGCATGTCGACTATCCCTTAGCATTACGGATGCCTAAGCATCTCGGTTCCACTCAATTTTATGTGCTTTTTTATCGGTGGTTCGACGATTTGGCTGGAACATTCAGGATAAGCATCAATCACGCCAAGTTGCCTGCCTCCAAGGAATCACGGCCCTTTCAAAAATGCGATCAGATCAGCAAGTTCCTGACGTGTCATTGTCTTTTCCAATTCGTCCGGCATGAGGGAGAGCCCGGACGAGGAAATTGTGGCGATGTTGCTGCGTAGTATCGAGTCAGTAATGCCCAACGATCTCTTGAGGGTGATGGCCATCGCCGTTTCCGAGGCGATGAGACCTGTCAACATTTGTCCATCCTTGGTTTCGACGTTGTAACTGGTATAACCCGGAACAATTTCATAGGACGGAATTAGAATGTGGAGCAGCAGCGCTTCGGCAGGTTGATTCCGAACACCCGTTAGATCAGGACCAACCGCCACTCCTTCGCTGCCGTGGGTGTGGCACTGCGCGCAAACCCTCCTGAAAACTTCGTGTCCGTTTTTGGCATTACTGCCGACATTTAGCACCGATTTGTAACTTTCATAAACTTTATGCCGGTCGCCACTTTCCTGGTCCTTGAACAGCGCCAGCGCGCGATTCTTAATCAGCTCGTCGTTGTATTGCATCAGTCGTTTGCGACGCGCAGGGTCGATAGACCAGGCCTGAATGTCGCCGTGTTCCAAAGCGTCAAGCAGGACCGAAAAATTACGGGGCTGCGACATTAGAATGGTCAGCACAGCCTCCCGGACTGCAGGCAAGTAGGCGCGCCAACGTTCCGCGACGACCAGGGCTTTGACCAGACCCGGATCCTGGAGTCGACCGCATGCACGCACTGCCGCGGTTTGCACTTCACCCGGTTCCGACGGAACGATCAGGGTCAACAGCAAGTTGGTAGCCTCGGCACTATCAGTCTCGCCGAGCAACGCGATCGTCGCCAGACGTTGGTTTGGTGGCGTATCGGCGCTACTGGCCTGGCTAATCGCGTGCTTTAGCAACTCCTCAAACCGAGCTCGGCCCAGCCGAGCTTCGGCAGAATCAATGGAAACCAGACTCTGTATTGGAGGAACGCCTGCCTGGGCCAGGCCACGACTTCTCAATCCTTCCGCCAGGCCTTCAACCGCCGCGGCCTGCCAGCTCAACCCGGCACTCTGAACAGTCTCGGTAATTTGGTTTAGCAGCATCAAACACTTCTCAGGTGACTGGCCCAGCCCGAAGATGTGGCTCAAATCCGTCATTACAGCCGCCATCGCATCCGCCGACCCGGGGGGGGTGACCATCAGTGCGTTGAAAAAGTCTTCGGCGCGATTTCCGACGGAACTCAAGACGGCGGCTCGAGCCCACGGATCGGCTCCGTCGCGCATCGCAATGCCCGCCAGCACATTCATCTTGCCAGTACTCGCCCCTTCTCGCAGGACCAATGCGCATTGAAAACGCACGCGCGGTTCCGGGTCGTGCCCGAGTTTTGAAACTTGCTCCAACAATTCTTCTGAGGCATTCAAGCGAGCTTCAGCCAACTGACAGGCGTTTTCGCGCACGCCCGGGTGAGGGTCGGCGAGGCCGACTTCAATTGTCTTCAGGTCGAGTGCGCTCAAAGCATCCAATAATCTGAGGGCAGCGACTTTGGTTTGAGCCAACAATTGAGAATTGCTCACCATGGTTCTAAGTGTAGGAACCGTTGACGGGTCCTTTCTTTCCAACAATAAACGGAAAGCGGTTGCTCGCGTCCAGGCATTCGAGCTTGTTAGAGCCCGACATAATTCGCTGGCCTTCAGGATGCTCAGTCCTGGAGAACGCGCCCGGGCGAGGTGTTTTGTGGGCATTTTATCGGGAACAATTCGATAGATCCGGCCCTTATCCTTGCCGGCATCGAAGTCGGAAATGGCGCGCACAGCTTCCGGCAGATATTGGGGATGGTCGATGACCTTGCGATACATGTCACAGATATACAAAGCGTCTTCTGGTCCCTCGGCAGCGAAGACCGGGCGAAACCAAGTATCGGCGGAGGTAAAGAAATCGACACCCTGGTGAGCCGGTTGAGCTCTGAAACTGACGCCGAGCGGGGAGAGAACCTGACGTTGAACAAGATTTTGTGCCGGCTCACAGACGAAGGCGTTGTCGAACACCTCCGGGCCGAGCATGTCGCCACGATAAATTAAACAGCCACACGCGGAAGTGAATGTGCCCGCATGCGGTGAGCCCATTAACTCTGGAATAAAACTAGCCGTGGTGGTGTCAGGGCTGATAGGCCAAACCTTACCGTCCGCCCCCGAAAGCGCGACGTCCTGAACCGTCTCGCTAAACACCAGGTAAGGGTTGCGTCTCAGGTAACGAGTCTCGAGGACGATGTGTTGAAGCGGGTTGCGATTAGAACAAACAAACCGGCGCCCGAACTCATCAAAACTCATTCCGAATTGCCCGGCACCGGCAACTGTTTCGAAATCAAGTGTGTCCGGCTGGAACCGGGAGTCGCTCTTTTTGAATTCCACGGCCGGTCGTTCGGGATGTTCTGGCGATATGACCTTGCCGCCAGTTAGACCACTCGTCAGATAAATCCAGCCATCCCGACCCAGAATAGGATGACTGACACGCAGTTGAGTCGTAGTGGTGTCGTCGAAGCCGGTCAACACCACTTTTCGGACATTGGCTCTTCCGTTGCCCAGTGTATCCTTTAAATAGTAGATGTCTGGGGCGCAAGTGACGAATACCCCACCGCGCCAACATGCGATTCCGTTGGGGAAAGTGAGCCCTTCAGCAAAGACGGTTCGCTTGTCATACACGCCGTCGCCATCGCTGTCCTCAAGAACGGCGATCACGCCTGCTGGAGGGTGCCCCGGTGGAGGACCCGTCGGGTAACCACGATCCTCCACCACAAACATCCGGCCGTTCTCATCGAAAGCAATTGCCACGGGGTCGACCGTAGTCGGTTCGGCCGCGGCGAGTTCAACTCGAAATCCCTCCTCTATTTTGAAGGAAGCCATTGCCTGGGAAACCGAGATTGGATTGCTCGATTTTTCCACGCCCGCGGAAACGGCCGGCGCGCTCGCGCCATCTGCAATCCCCAACTTCAGAAGGCCAAGCCCGACGACGAAGCTACAGAGCCCGGGGTTCCGCTTCATATCTTGGTGATCATAACTGCGGGTGCAACCGAACTTCTGAGCATCTCAGCGCGAAAATTCGCTATTGGTGCAACTCGGCGAGGATCGTGACGGCGGCTTCGACGAGTTTCTCGCCTGATCCCGGGGCGCAGCGCGCGCTCTCGGGTTCATAATTACCCTCGGCGTAACTGCGGCGGTCGGGGACATAACCCACGCTCTCGTTAGCCAATTCAACCACGAAAGTATGAGGAAACGGCGACCGTTTTTTGATAGCCAGCCCAAGTTCGACGAAAATTTCGCCCGGCAAACTCACCCAGGCGACTTCCTTCCCCAGGGCGATCACCTGCACTTCGACACGGTGTGACTTGCCCTGGCGACTGGCAACCTCCAGCACACGGTTAGCGCGCACTAATTTCATAAAGTTGCCGTCGCGATCGTCCTTGGTGGCAGCGAGAGTTTGTTTTGCCTCCTGAACCTCTTCTGCCGTCGTATGGGGTAACTCAAGTTCTACCAACTGCGACTTGGCGCGTATCGGTCCTGCCGCAACTGGAGTGAGATGTTTGTACGCCTGGAACACAGATGCACCAATAATGGTAGCAATGCGATACTGCTCGATCGCGGTGCCCTGAGGCCAGGCCCAGGAGGTGTCAATGTGGTTTAGGTTTCCACAGGTCCCGTTGGCGACCAGGGTGACATGGTTGGTGCCATGGTACCCTGCGAGCACACGGCCTAGAGCGCCGGGCCAATCAGCGCTAATTTTGCTACCACCACACGTGTCCGGGTGCATCGTAAAGTTGACGTAGGTGGCGATGGACTGCGTGGGACCGTTTGCCCCAGCCCTCTCCACATACAGGAGTTTGACTTCGGGATCGCTCGGACCGGCTGGCATGA
This sequence comes from Candidatus Limnocylindrales bacterium, assembly GCA_035495315.1. Classification (GTDB taxonomy): domain Bacteria; phylum Verrucomicrobiota; class Verrucomicrobiia; order Limisphaerales; family UBA8199; genus DATJGF01. The sequence goes on along the minus strand of DATJGF010000171.1, from coordinate 47,663 downwards.
CAATCTCGGGATTGCGTTTGCCCGGGTTCCAGCCAACGCTGCCATCGCGCATGAAGTAGCGCCGGTTGAAGGTGAGGTCTTCGCAACGTCCTTCTGCAACCGCGATTTGCGCGGGTTGCAACCGCTCATTGGCAAGCCGCACGCTTTCGGCGATTCGGCTGGGCAAGGCCGCGGAGTAGTCGTTAACCAGGCGCTTCTGGCCTGCGAAACCTGAATCGGTTTCGCCTGGATCGGTCAGTTCGGGTCCAGTATGCGCGTGAGTGGCGCTAATCATCACGTTGCCGGCCTTGATGCCAATAGTCTTCTCGATGGCCGTTCGGGCACTTTCCGCAATTGCGTGCCGAATGCTGATGAGGTCCAACGTCACCAACGCGGTGCGCTCGCCGCCTGACTCGATCACTAGCGCCTTGCTGTAAAGTGCATCCAGCACTCCATCGGCGCCGCGTTCGTGATAATACCCCGCCATCGGAATGCCCAGTGGTGGAGTAATGTCGACCACCGCCACTCCGACGCGAAGCGCGGCCCCCGCGCTTTGGGACGGAAGGGCACACGATACGCTTGTCGCGGCCAACGCAAGAAGGAATTGAGTCCAGAGGGTGCTCATCGGCTTATGATTGATAGGATGCAACCCTTTCCGGTTTCGGCAAGATCTTCTCCATTGAGTTCCCGATCGTTGCCCCGATAAAAAACCCAAGCCAAGGAGGTGGGTTCAAACTGTCTCACGCGCGTCCGACCACAACCATCGGGCTCAGGGACAAAAACACTGCTGGAGCCTATTTCTTTTGGCCTTTGCAGTCAGTCTTCTGTCCCCCTCTAGCCGGCTATCAAGATTTTTGCATTTTCCCGTAACATTTTCCGAGGACAGAGGACATGGAGCTTGCGGGTCCATGAACGGACCAACCAAAACGCCGTGCATCCTGGCTTTTTATTCGCGGCGCGCTAATGAAAACTGCGAGCCGGTCGCCGAGCACCAGCACTTGCCTCGGGCGGCTGCTTACTTCACGTAGTAGTAAGCGCAGCGATCCAAATGCTGACGGGTCCAGTCGCTTCTAACGGCTAATCCAATAATCTTGCCCATTGCCTCATAGACTTCTCCGCTCGGCTCCAGCGTTCGCGCGTCGTCGCCCAGCAGCACACGCGGTGCGCTTTCGTCGCTGGAGATGACTATTTGTTCGCGGGTCAGCTCCGGAGGCACTCCTTTAAGGATTACCTCCACGGCCTGGTCTAGCTGTGCCTGATCTGATTTGCGCTTTGCGCGCAACATGTGTTTGGCTCGTTGATCATTCATAGCAACGCAACCCTAAATCGGTCGGCAAAATCGGGCGACGACAAGTTATTAAAAGTTATCCTAACTTTATCCACAACCACTCCTCAGCGGCCGATCAGGCACTCTCAATTTGCTCGCTCGTGAGCCATGGTTTGTGCTAGCCTGCGAAACGTGCATGGGAAAGCACGGCTCCTCCTCCTGCTCGTTCTGCTTCTTGCCGCCGCAATTGCGGCCATGGGCCTCCTGCGGGCGCAACCAGACCCAATCTACGGCGGACATTCCCTGGCCAGCTGGGTGGATTCCTTCAACGGCGATCGTGAATCCAAAAAAGCCATTACTGAAATAGTCAACAACTGCCTCCCGTCTCTGGTGCGACAACTCCAGTATGATCCATTCCCCCGACGCGCGCGCATCGCCGCAATAGCGAAGTTCCTTCCCAAGGCGCTTCTTACCAACCGACGGATCTCCAGCTTTATTTCCATCGACCCGAGAGAGCGCCGCGCATTTACTGCCTGCAACGCCCTCATCATCGCAGGCCCGGCAGCAAGCGCCGCCGTACCAGACCTTAAACGACTGGCTACAAACACAAACTGGCCCGCTTGCATCCTGGCAATACAAGCCCTGATGCGAATCGACCACGATCCAGCTCCAACTCTGGCGGCAGTCGTCCTTAACCCACAACATCCAGCCCGCCACGGCGCTCTCGAGTCGGGCGCAGACTCGCCAACCATTACCCCGGGACTCATCCAACTTCTCGTTCCAGCCATCACCAACTCCAACGAGAAGATCGCGTGCGTGGCAATTGGCGCCATCGGCGAGCTCGCTCGTCGCAATGGCAATCTCCCTATCCACGTCTTTATCCAGCAGTCCGATCTCCTGGTGCCCACACTGCTACGAGCAACACAGGACCCCAGACCCCAAGTTAGCCAATTCGCCAAAGACTCCCTTCGACTCCTGGCGATCCAAAACAAACAGCGCCTCGAGGACAACCAGCGCTACCCACGCTAATGCTTCTTTGAATTCGATGCCGCGTGTGGGACTCCATGGGACGTCCCGCGGGACGGCTCAAAAGTGCAGAATCGCTCGTGTTTACCGAGCTTGGGACGACGGGACGGCTTTTTACCCCTGCGGCCCCCTACGCACCATGGCTGGGGGGGGCAGTGGCGCATTTTCGGATACGGCAATCACCAACTCATCCGTCAACTTGTTCTCCGGATGCGCGTTCGTCGAAGTACTTGAATCGGGTGACACTGTGGCGGGCTAATGCAAGCAGCGCGCGATGGAAACAAACCCCTGTGGTTGAATGACGAGCCCTTCGGCAAGCCGCGCGGGTGTCTGCCAAGCCAGATTTTAGCCGCGAGACGTCGATCGCCTTGCCGCTCCACTCCGCAGAGTTAAGTGACCCTGAGCGGGCGCCTGATCTCTGGCTTTGTTTCAGGCATAAGTAACCAAGCAACAACGCCAGGACGACACCTTCCAGGATCAACTGCAAGTCCGACATACCAATCTCACGTTATCGTGCCAACCGGCTGCGCTGCTGGCAACCGCGATTGGTTCCGGCAGTCCTCGACAACCTCACCTCGGCTGAAGGCCCACCAGCGCCCCAATTAATGTGGCCATCCACAAAGCAATTATGACACAAAGCACCGCGGTAAGAGCGTGGCGGCTTTCGCGAACATGGGCGCCAGATAAAGCCAGGTAACAAACCAATCCTATGACCGAGCCGATGAGCATCGCTATTGCCCCAAGCATCGGGAGAAGTAAAAGCAGAACGATCACTAGTAACGATGAAAAAAGCCCCTCCGCTTCCCGGGTTTTAAACGCTTCAGATATTTTCATAACCTTACTGAGGTTCAACACTGCCGGCTACGTAAAGTCTAATCCTTATATATAAAACAGCAAGAAACAATAATAACCCAAGCTTCCTCATGATCGGATTGGATACTATCCCGAGCCGCCGAATTCATTCGGCTTGATACGCCAGGGATTACGGGAATGTGAGACGTTAAGGTGATTCAAACCAGCACTCGCCCCGCAGCGCTTTCTTCATTCTTCCCGACTAAGCCACTGGACCAAGGTATGGATCATCCATCCAAACAACGTCAGGACGGCTATCGCAAGGCCAAGCCCGACCAGCACGTCGCGGACATTCTCTTTCGCAACGAACTTCAGCGGGCGGACAAACAGATACAGCGTCACGAGCGAAAGCAGGACACAGTAGGCCACAAAACGGTTTTTCGCCCGGCGTGTTGCTGCTCGTTCCGCGCCCCACGCCATATGCCAAAAGAACCATCCCCCGCCGAGACCAACAGCCAGCCAGATCAGTGCGGTCCAGCGCCATTGAAACGTCAGCACCCCGTTGAGATCGTTGGCGACACACGCCAGCGAACAGAACACCAATCCGAACGCAACCGCGGTCGACCCGGCAACAATGTTGTCGAAGGTCCGTTCGCTTCTTACTGGATTTGAAGGTTCGTCCATGCCACGTCGGCCATGAATACTACTCGCCCGGTTTCGCCTCTGAAGCAATCCGGGAACTAGTAACGCCTACTGCGAGTCGGCCGTATCGCCGGTTGGCAACCGGCTGAGGAGTGGCGCTGCGCCGACAACCGCCGCCCATTTTGCCGACTGCCAGTCGGCGGCACAGCCGATTGACAATTGGCGCTACCGGCTGTGCAGATTGTCACTACGGAGACAAAGTTGTCATGAGAATTGACGATAGCAGCAAGACCTTTCTGCGTGGTATACATTACAGATGGTTAGAAGATTGTCGTTGCCGGTCCTGGTGCTTTGGGCGTTGGTCGGTTCTAGTTCATCGGCCGGCGCGAGCGGAGTTTATCCCCGTCTGGAAGCCTCATTCACTGTCGCTAGCCTTGGAACCGATCCTTTCGATTACGTCGCGACCGACCTTCGAGTGCAACTGTTGCAGCCCGACGGATCGAGCCTTTCTCTGCCGGCATTTTTCGACGGCGCCACGACCTGGCGAGTCCGGCATACTCCCTCGCAACGGGGACTATATCGCGTCACTGGCGTAACCTTAAACGGACAGGCTCTCAGCGTCACCAATCTTCAGCCCGCCTCGTGGTCGGTTGTTGGCCTCGCCACCAGCCCGGGATTTGTCCGCGTCGATCCGGCCAACACGAACCGGTTCGTAACCAGCGACGGGCAGCGTTACTTTCCCTTGGGACAGGATGTCGCCTGGGATACCAGCGGGACCATTACCGTCGTCGGGCTGCTGGCGAAGCTCGGCGCAGCGCGCGAAAACTGGTCGCGCATCTGGATGGATCATTGGGATGGCAAAAACCTCGATTGGCCCAAAGTCGGCAACACTTTCGGCGCGCTGAACCTGAACGTCGCGCAAAAATGGGACGCAATCGTATCGGCCGCCGAGCAGGGCGGCATTTCCTTCCAAATGACCCTGCAACATCACGGCCAGTACTCGAGCACGGTCGATCCCAATTGGGGCCAGAACCCGTATAACGCCGCGAACGGCGGATTCTTATCCGACGCGACCCAATTCTTCACCAACGCGACGGCGAAGGCGCTGACCAAACGCAAACTGCGTTATGCCGTAGCGCGGTGGGGCTACTCGCCCGCAATCATGGCCTGGGAACTGTTTAACGAAGTCCAATTCACCGACGCGGCCCAGAAAGGGCAATGGGCGAATGTCGCCGCGTGGCACGATGAAATGGCGCAGTTCATCAGGTCCCAAGACGCTTATCACCACCTCATCACGACGAGTTCCCAACTCGACCAGCGGATCTGGAATCAGTGCGACTATTACCAGCACCACGATTATCCGACCGATCTGATTTCGGCCTTGCGCGACGCCCCTGGTATCCCCACCGGCAAGCCCGTGAAACCGATTTTCGGCGGCGAGTGCGGCATGGACCCAACGCCGTATCTCGGATTTCATGCACCCTTATGGGCCGGGTTGATGTCCGCCCAAAGTGGAGCCGCCCAGCAATGGTACTGGGACCACATTGATGCAGACCATGCCTATAACCTGTTCCGTTCGGCGGGTGATTTTGTGCTCAACGCCGGCTTGGCGGATCAGGATTCCCTTTCAAAATCGACGCCGCATGTGACCTGCCCAATCAATGGGAGCCTTTCCTTTGGTCCGGGTGGCGGCTGGGCCAGCGCAGTTCAAACAACCTTCACCGTCGGGGACAACGCTCCGGATGGCATCGGCACACTGCCGAGTTATTTGCAGGGAAACTATCATCGCGCGCAGATGAATATGCCCAACGGCTACACGTTTCTCGTTAACTACAACCAGTCCGGGACATTTTCGGTGCAGGTGGTCCAGATTGCATCCTCTGGCGCTTCGTTGGCGGTAATGGTCGACAACGCAACGACCAATCGAATCGATTGGCCCGCCAGCGGCACCGATATAAGCACCAACTACACGCTGACCGTGAACGTTGCAGCCGGTTCCCACACCATTCGTCTCACGAATCCCGGTCAGGATTGGGTTAACCTCGGCAACATCACTTTGAATCCCTACGCGCCAATTCTCGCGGCGTATCAAATCGGCACGACGAATTTCGCCGCCCTCTGGTTATGGCACCGAACCAATATCTATTACACGAACGCGACCTCGACCGTTGCGGGCAGTGTCCTTCTGAGCGGATTTGCGCCGGGCACCTATTCGGCAACCTGGTGGGATACGTTCGCCGGCGCGCCGTTGACGAATCTTACTTTTGCCGTAAACGGCACCAATGCCGTAACGCTCGCAGTTCCAGCAGTGCTACGGTCGATTGCGCTTTATGCCGGCCCGCCACCGCAAGCGGGAGTCAGCCCCTCGTCTTTTACCCAAACACTGGCAACGAACTCTCCACCCTTGGAGCTGTCATTGGCGGTCACAAATGGTGGCGGCCTGCCCTTGGCATATTCGCTCTCAATCACTGGCGCAACGCCTCTGGTCTACGCTGCGATTGATTCAACACGACCAGGCGGCCCGGTTTTCGCCTGGAAAGATATTTCGGCGGTCGGCACCGAGATCACTACCAGTTTTACCGCGCTGACCGGGAAACCGCCTGCCGACGAGGGAATCGTCGGCCCGATCCCGATCGGATTCGCCTTTCCCTTTTTCAGCGGTGCCCAAACACCAGACCTCTTCACGAACCTATATCTCTCACCAAATGGTTTTATAACATTTGGACCGTTCGGCGGAGACACCTCGCTCAACCTTCCCTTGCCCAGCAACTCGGCGCCCTCAAATTGCATCGCCTTTTTCTGGGATGACCTCGACCTCAGCACCGGCGGACATATCTACTACGCAACCGATCCCATCGCCGGCACCTTCACAATACAATTTCAGAATGTTCCGATTAAAGGCGCTGGGACAACAGTCTCAGCGCAGCTCATCCTGAACATTTCCGGCGAAATCATCATGCAATATCAAACGCTCGGTCGGTCCAACAGCTGCACTGTGGGTTTGCAGAATGCGATGCGCACGCAAGGACTTCAGGTCGCCTATAACCAATCTTACCCGCAGAACGGGTTGGCAGTGCGCGTGAGCCCGACGCCGTGGCTCAGGTTGGGCGCCCACAGCGGATTTGTTTCCAGGTTCCGAACGGAACAGATCCCGGTACTTTTGGATCCGACATCGGTGGGTATCGGAAATTACCACGCGAAATTCCTGGTCCGGACTGCAGATCAGGCCTCGTCACTCACGATCATTCCGATCGATTTGAATGTTGCAACCCCGATCGATTTTTGGCGTTGGTCAAACTTCGGAACCACCGTCAATGCCGGTTCCGCTGCCGATAACGCCGACCCCGACGGCGATGGCATCGCCAACCTGGTGGAATACGCGTTGGGGCTGAAGCCGGACTCGGCAAATTCTGATCCGCTCGACTGCGAAATCACCGCAGACCGTTTGACTATTCGTTATCAGCGGCCGCACCCGGCGCCCGTGGATGTGAATTACATTGCGGAAGTAACTGCGAATCCGGCGGCAGCGACGTGGGACTCGGGCCCGCTCTATACGATGCAAGCAATCATCGATAATGGGGATGGAACAGAAACGGTGACCGTTACGGACCTCAGCGATTTAGGTTCCGCCTCGGCGCACTATTTGAGGATTCGGGTGAGCCGGTGAAAGGGAAAAGCCAGGCGAGGATGGTGGATAGCGAATTGAAAATGGTACGGTCCTGGCCTGCCGGGGCTGAAATTGCTGCCGGTCTGCACCATTGCGGTCCAACGACGGACTTCAAAACGTCGTGCGAGCTACGCGACGCCGCGATTGAAGAGGACGTGAGAACTCTGCAATGGTTTGAAGTTTACCGATTAAACCGCCGAGACGCGAAGAGCGCAGAGAGCGGCAAAGCCTAGGCGAGCGAACGGCTAATCTCCTGCACGACTGCTTCATTGACTTTTGCTGCACGTTGGCAGAAAGTCAAACGTTCGTTAAATAATTAGACTCCATGGGCAGACCCGGGTCCAACACGCGCCACCAGATCTTAAATGCTGCCGAGCATGCCTTCGGCGAGCGCGGGTTCGATGGCGCCTCACTGCGCGACATCGTCTGCGAGGCCAAGGTGAACCTCGCGACCGTGTATTATTATTTTGGTTCCAAGCATGGTCTCATGGAAGCGGTCCTCGCGCGGCGATTTGGACCGCTGCGTCAGGAGCAATTCGAATTGTTGCAGGCCGCCGAGAAACAGCAAAAGGGCCGCGCCATCCCGGTCGATAAAATCCTACGGGCATTGTTGCTGCCGCCGTTGCGATTGCTCGCCGCCCCGGAGGCCAAGCGGCAGACGATCGCACGTTTGGTCGGTCGGATCGTCACCGAACCCAATACACGTACACAGGCGTTCCTCCGCAGCCAACATGGGGAGGTCCGTGCCGCCTTCCTTCGCGCCTTGCAGACGAGCCTCCCGAAGGTGCCCCCGGCCTATTTGCGCTGGCGCTTCGAATTCATTACTGGAGCCCTGGCGATTATTCTTTGTAATCCGACGAAATTGCAGAAAGAAACGCGCGGAGTTTACAAGCCGATTGATGTTGACCGCGTGCTGGTTGAAATGATCCGTTTTTTCTCGCCGGGTTTCCACGTCCCTAATGCCCATTCCTGATTATGAAAGCGATTACCCGACTCTGTTTCGGCCTTGTGCCCGTCGCCGTTTCGCTGGTCTCTTGTTCGCCCCCGCAGACCAAGCCTCCCCCACCGCCGAAGGTGACGGTGAGCCAACCCCAGACAATGACAGTAACCAACTGGGATGAATACCCTGGCCACGTCGAAGCCGTGGAGATGGTCGATGTGCGCCCGCGGGTATCGGGTTACATCGAATCGATTCATTTCCAGGATGGAAGCGAAGTCAAAGCGGGCGACCTGTTGTTTGTGATTGACCCAAAGCCATACCAGGCCGAACTGGACCGCGTGGTCGCGCAAAAGGGGGAAGCCGAGACCAAGCTGGAGTTGGCCCGAAACGACTTAAAGCGCGCGGAGAGTTTGCGCGGTGGCAAAGCACTGTCGGAGGAGGAATACGACAATCGGAGCAAAGCGGTGCGTCAGGCCGAGGCGTCGCTGGCGGCGGCACAAGCAACGGAAGCCGTCGCGCGCCTCAATCTAAATTATACGCGAATCACCGCACCGATTAACGGAAGGATTGGCCGCCGCCTGGTGACGACCGGGAACCTGGTGCAATTACAGGCCAGTAGCGGAGCCTCAACGCTTTTGGCGACGATTGTGTCAGTCGATCCAATCTACTGTTATTTCGATGTCGAAGAAGGTGCATTTCTAAAGTATCGGGCCGGGGCGCAAAACGGCGACACGGCCGAGGCCAGGACCGCGGGTCTCCCCTGCGAACTGGGTTTGGTCAATGAGGAGGGGTATCGCCATCGCGGTCATTTGGATTTCTTCGATAATCAGGTCAATCCGCAGACCGGCACAATCCGCCTGCGCGCGGTGTTTGAGAATCGCGATCGGGCGCTGCTGCCGGGCATGTTTGCGAATGTGCGTGTGCTGGCGGGACCTCCGGAATCAGCGCTGTTAATCCCGGACGTCGCGGTGTTGTCGGATCAAGGTTACAAATACGTCTATGTCGTCGACGCGGAGAGCAAGGCTCAGGCGCGGTCAATTAAGGTCGGGCGCGCGCACGGTTCATTGCGCACGATAACCGAAGGGTTGAAGCCGGAGGATCGAGTCGTGATAAATGGCCTCGTAATGCTGCGGGCCGGCGGAAAGGTGGAGGTTCAGCAGCCAGAATCGACGGTCGCCAAGTCGAATCACTGAGGGCGGTATGAGATTCTCCCATTTTTTTATTCGCCGCCCGATTTTCGCCGCCGTGTTGTCGATCCTCATTGTGGTGTTAGGGGTGATCGCGCTGTTCACGCTGCCTGTGGCGCAATACCCCGAGATCACCCCGCCGACGATTTTCGTGCAAGCGATCTATCCCGGGGCCAACGCCGAGACGGTGGCCGATACGGTGGCGACGCCTCTGGAAGAGCAGATTAACGGCGTCGAAAACATGCTCTACATGTCGGCCCAATGCAGTAGTGACGGTTCGATGCGGCTGGCGGTCACCTTCAAAGTTGGCACCGATCCTAACACGGCGCAGGTGCTGGTGCAGAACCGGGTCGATGGCGCGCTGCCGCGGTTGCCCGAGGAGGTCCGCACACTTGGCGTCATTACGCGCAAACGTTCACCGACGATTGCGATGCTGGTCAGTTTGATCTCGCCATCAGGCAAGTACGACCCGGTGTACCTCAGCAATTACGGTTACCTCCATGTGCGCGATGTGCTGGCGCGTCTACCCGGAGTCGGCGACTCGATCATTTTCGGCGCGCGGGACTACTGCATGCGGATTTGGATAAATCCAAACAAAGCTTCAGCGCGAAACCTCACGGCCACAGACATTGTTTCGGCGATACGGCGTCAAAACGTCGAAGTAGCGGCCGGCCTGTTCGGCCAGTCACCGCAGCCGGCGGGCAATCTGTTTCAATTGGCAGTGCGCGCCAAAGGCCGCCTGGTGACGACGGAGGAGTTCGGCAACATCGTTTTGAAAGCAGATACCGGAGGCCAGATCACGCGGTTGAAAGATATCGCCCGGATCGAACTGGGCGCCAGCGATTACAGCATTGATAGTCGGCTGGACGGGCAGCCCGCGGCGAGCATCGCCCTGTTTCAACAGCCGGGTTCCAACGCGATCGAGACTGCCAATGCCATCGAGGCAGCGATGAAAGAGCTGAAAAAGCAGTTTCCCGAGGGATTGGATTACCGCATCGCTTACGATACCTCGTCGTTTATCCGCGAATCGATCCGCGCAGTGATCCACACGTTGATCCTGGCGATCATCCTCGTCGTATTTGTCGTCGTGCTGTTCCTGCAGAATTGGCGCGCGTCGTTGATTCCATTGGTATCCGTTCCCGTGTCACTGGTGGGGACGTTCGCCGCGATGTCGGCGTTTGGCTTTTCGTTGAATAACCTTTCGCTATTCGGCCTGGTGCTGGCGATCGGGATTGTGGTCGATGACGCGATCGTGGTGGTCGAGAACGTGGAGCGGCATATTGCCGAGGGTTTATCTCCAGTCGATGCGACCTTTAAGGCGATGGACGAAGTCAGTGGCGCGGTCATCGCGATCGCGCTGGTGCTGAGTGCGGTGTTTATCCCGACGGCTTTCGTCAGCGGCATTACCGGAAAGTTTTATCAGCAATTTGCCCTGACGATTGCGGTCTCAACCTTGATCTCCGCGTTCAATTCGCTGACGCTCAGCCCGGCGTTAAGCGCATTGCTTCTGCAACCGCATCACGCGCCGCAAGACTTCATCGCGAGGGCGATGCGGGTAACGGTCGATTGGGCCTTTCGCGCGTTTAATTACGTTTTTGATGCGGGCCGGGTCCGATACGTCGGAGTCCTGGGACGTGTGCTGAGGCATTGTGGGATCAGCCTGGTGGTCTACGCGGGCTTGCTCGTGCTGACCTGGTTCGGCTTTCGCCACGTGCCTACCGGCTTCATCCCGACCCAGGACAAAGGCAGCATCTTTTGTTACCTGCAATTGCCGGACGGCGCGTCTCTCCAGCGCACCGAGGTGGTGAGTGAACGGGTGACCCGGTTGATCCGGGAAAGTCCGGGGATAGCTGCGGTGTCCGAATTTGCGGGCCTGTCACTGGTCTCATTAGGCAATAGCGCCAATGCTTCGAGCATGTTCATCCGCTTGAGCCCTTTCGAAGAACGAGTAAAGGCTGGGCTCACCGCGGACGTAATAATCGCCAATCTGAAAAAGAAGCTGGCTGCAGCCAATATTCAAGAGGCGTTTGTTGGCGTCTTCGGCATGCCCCCGGTTGATGGGTTGGGGATTCTCGGTGGATTCAAACTCCAGGTCGAAGATCGGGGTAACTCCGGCTATGCGGCGCTCCAGGCAGCGACGTATCAGCTCGCCGCGGCGGCCAACCAGGATTCGCGGATCCAGGGCGCTCTCTCGACCTTCCGTGCTGGCGTGCCGCAGGTCTACCTCGATATCGATCGCGCCAAGGCCGAATCGATGCAAGTGCCACTCGACAAGGTGTGGGATACGCTCTCGGTTTATCTTGGCTCGCTTTACATCAATGATTTCACGCTCTACGGGCGGCCATACCACGTCACCGCTCAGGCGGACGCTCCGTACCGAGCGCGTCCCGAAGACCTGAAGAATCTGAAGACTCGGAATGACGCCGGGGAGATGGTGCCGCTCGGAACGTTGGTGAAAGTGAAAGACATCAACGCGCCGGTGCTGGTGGGACACTACAACTTGTATCCCACTGCGGAGATTACCGGCAGCACTACACCAGGAACCAGCACGAGCGATGCGATCAAGTTGATGGAGGAGTTGGCTGAAAAGGTCCTCCCCAAAACGATGGCCATCGAATGGACTGAACTGAATCTGCTGCAAATACTGGCCGGCAACACGGCGGTTTATATCTTTCCGCTGTGCGTATTGATGATGTTTCTGGTGCTGGCAGCACAATACGAAAGCTGGTCGCTTCCACTGGCCATCATTTTGATTGTCCCCATGTGTCTCCTGTTCGCCATCGCCGGGGTTTGGCTCCGACACCTCGACAATAATCTTTTCACTCAGATTGGTCTCGTCGTGCTGATGGGGTTGGCGTGCAAGAACGCCATCCTTATTATTGAGTTCGCCAAACAGCTGCAAGATGCCGGCCGCAATCGCGTGGACGCCGCCGTTGAAGCCTCGCGTTTGCGCCTGCGCCCGATCCTGATGACCTCTTTGGCCTTCACCTTCGGTGTTATCCCGCTGATGTTCTCACACGGGGCTGGGGCGGAAATGCGCGTCTCGATCGGCACGGCCGTTTTTGCGGGCATGCTGGGAGTCACGTTCTTTGGACTCATTCTCACCCCGGTATTTTACGTTGTTATTCGTCGGCTACTGGAACACAAAAAAGCGGCTGCGAACCCGCAACCCGAGGCCGCGAGGCTACCCATGACATCATGAGCGATAATAAACTGCATTGGAATCGGTACGGTGCTCCGGAACCCAGTAGGTCGAGCTATTACGCGTCAGCCTTTTGGAGTGCGCCAGTGCCCTGGCGCTTTCGCCTGTGCAAAAACTCCAGCCAACGCGCCAGGGCACTGGCGCACTCCAAAACCTGGCGGCACTTCCTGTCTTTCGCGGCGATCGTAACACTAACCGTTCTCGCCGGTTGCGCGGTTGGTCCGAATTATCACGCACCGAAGACGGCGGTCAGCCGAGGCTTTGCTAACGGCAATCAGACCAACTTTGCCGCCGCGCCAACGGCGGTCGATTGGTGGCACGCCTTCAACGATGAGATCCTTGAGCGGCTCGTCAACGAGGCCTTGGCGACCAACCAGGATTTGCGCATTGCGACTGCGCGCGTGCGTGAAGCCCGGGCCCTTCATGCCCAGGCGGTTGCCGATGAGTTCCCCGTGGTAACCGGGCAGGCGGGTTACACCAAGTCTCTCTCAAGCGCGGACTCTTTGCCATTCGCTTTACCGCGCGAGCAACGCGAACTGGAGCTTTTTAACGTCGGATTCGATGCAACCTGGGAATTGGATATCTTCGGCGGGGTTCGTCGTTCGATCCAGGCGGCGAAAGCGGAAGTGGGGAATGCTCAAGCCAACCGGCAATATGTTCTTATCAGCGTCATCGGCGAAGTAGCGCGCAACTATTTCGAGCTTCGCGGTGAACAGCACGAATTAGAAGTCGCGCAGAAAAATGTCCAGAACCAACGAGAGTCCCTGGAATTGACGGAGGCCAAATACAAAGCCGGCCAGTCGACGGAACTCGATACAGCTCGGGCGCGGGCGCAAGTGAACGCGACACAGGCGGCCATTCCTCCGTTGGAAGGCGCGATTAAGCACTCCATTCATCGCCTCAGTGTCCTTACCGGCCGCGAACCTGCTGCTTTGTATGATGAGCTTTTACTGTCCAGGCCAATCCCGGCCTTGCCCACCATGGTCGGCATTGGGGACCCGGCAGATTTATTACGACGGCGACCAGACGTGCGCGCCGCCGAACGCGCGCTGGCGGCTGCCACCGCTGGAATCGGCGTTCAGACAGCGGCTTTGTTCCCGCGCGTCTTTTTCAACGGCAACATCGGATTTGACGCCAACACCATCAGCCGGATCGGCAAGAGTGGCACTGATACCTACTCCTTCGGCCCGCAAATCACCTGGGCCGCGCTCGACCTGGGACATGTTCGTGCCCGAATCCGCGCCGCTAACGCCAGGGCCGACGCCGAATTGGCCGCCTATGAGAAAGCCGTTCTCACGGCGCTCGAAGAAACCGAAAATGCCCTCGTTGATTTTGGTCGTGAGCAGGCGCGCCGTGATTACTTGAAACAATCGGCGATTTCCGCCGCCGAAGCGACCAGCCTGGCGACGCAGCGATACACCGGGGGCGTCGCCGATTTCTTTCCTGTGCTGGACGCCCAACGCTCTCAACTGGAGATCGAGGCGCAACTGGCCCAAAGCGAAACGCGCACCGCTACCAGCATGGTTGCCGTTTACAAAGCCCTCGGCGGCGGATGGGAGATTGAACAAACCGCGAGCACTGAAACAGCGAAGAGCAATTGAGTGAAATCCGAAGACCGAGATCCGAAGCCCGAACGGTTGAAGTCCGAGGTTTAGCCCGGCAAAACGAAACTCAAACCAGCTGTAAGAAACCCCAAAGCCAAAATGATGGCCCTATTTCGGCCTTAGGGGATTCGGCCATCGGATTTCCTTTTACCCGTAAGGATACCGCGCCTTCTCGACCGCCAGGCCGCGAATATCGATTTGGGCTAAATCCGCACAGCCAACCCCGGCTTGTTCGGCCAACAGCAGGTGGTTGTCACAGAAATGGAACGGTTTGGTCCCGCGCGTCGCTCGGGGATTGTCGTATCCCATCACCGCGGTGCCGACGGCGTCGGTGGAGACGGGGTTAAGCCCGGCAATTAGAAGTCCGGGAGTCGTCACTTTCAGCGGACCTGCCTCACGGCACCACGGCCCCTCACCTCCGCTCATCGACGTGATCGCGTCGATAATCGCCAGGTGCACCGGCCGGGCGGCACAGATGTCGGCGACGATCCGCGGCACGCGCCAGGTGGGGTCATTGGAGGTAATGCCGGGTTTCAATCCGGGTAATTGGATCTTTTCCAGGCCCATTGGATTATGCAACACGCCGCGGCCTTCCAAAGCCTCCTCGCTTCCGGCCTGACTGCCGTACAAGGAATTTGGTGTCGAGCCAAACATGTTCTTCAAGGTGAGTGTAATCCCGGCCGTGATATGGTTCTTGAGTTTGGCCAGCGATACCATCACGTCCGTGTCGCCGTAGGCGTGGTTCAGCTCCAGCGAAGAGAACATGTATCCTCCGCCAGGCACCGTCAGATGGGAGTAACTCTTGCCGCTGCCAAGATTACGAGAGTTTTCGAATTCAACCGAGCCGAGCGCCTCGAGGGCTTTGATGTCCCAATCAGCCATTGCCAACGAACCCGCCAGTGCCGAACGGCTCGTGGTGGATTCGACAAAACGCACCCGTCGGGCGCCCGCGGCGAACAATAACGAGCCCAGCGCCAGCGCCGTCGCGTAATGTGTCATGTAGGTTTCGCCAACCGGGCGTTGCAGAAAGTCGGAAAAGTCCGTTCCGGTTAAATTGATCTTAACGGTGACAGTTTTATTCTTGACCAGGGAGCCAATGCCGCCGAGCAGATCGAAGCTTTTCGCCATGGCCGCGCGCACCTCGGCGGTGTCATAACCTTTGCAGCCAACAATCGCCACTTTCGCGTCCGACCGGCGGGAAGGCGCGACAGCTTTGGCGGGGGAGAGCTTTTCATCCGCCCAAAGGGTTGAAGCATAAAATCGGGAAGCAAGCGGGGCTCCAATGGCCAGGGTAAAGCTCCGCTGCAGAAAGGCGCGCCGGCTAGAGATGAGCTTATGTCTCCTATTATTAGCTTTCATTACCATCCAATGTCCGTTCAACCGACGGCTAGTCAAGCCCAAAGTCTCAATTGCAAACGCCGTAAAGAGACTTGGCAGGCCCAACGTCGAACATCCGAACGCTGAACATTGAACTTTGAAGGTGTGCCTGGACTGATCCGTTGAAAATTCGATGTTCGAGGTTCAGCGTTCGAAGTTCGACGTTCGTGTTTTTTTGCAACCTCACGCCGGCATCTGCAACTTGAGCTTGGCCGCTACTTGAGACACGTCTTTGTCCCCGCGTCCGCTCAAATTAACTATAATGAGGCAGCTGGCGGGCATCTGCGGGGCGCGACGAATGACTTCGGCGATCGCGTGGGCGCTTTCAAGGGCGGGGATGATTCCTTCAAGACGGGCCAGTTTCATGAAGGCCTCGAGGGCTTTATCGTCCGTGGCGTAAGTATATTCGACGCGGTTTTGGTCGCGTAGCCAGGCATGCTCGGGGCCAACGGCTGCGTAGTCTAAACCCGCGGAGACACTATGAGTGAGTTGGACCTGGCCGAATTCATCCTGAAGCAAGTAGGAGCGCGTGCCCTGCAGGACTCCGAGTGAGCCACCTTGAAAACGGGCGGCATGCTTACCGGCTTCGATGCCCTCGCCGCCGGCCTCGACGCCAATCATCTTGACGGATTCGTCGGCGAGAAAGGGATAAAACAATCCCATCGCGTTTGAACCGCCGCCGACACATGCAACCAAAACATCGGGCAGGCGCTTTTCTTTTTCGAGAATTTGGCGGCGCGCCTCGTCGCCGATAACGCGCTGAAAATTGCGCACCATGAGCGGATAGGGGTGCGCACCATAAACTGTACCGAGAATGTAATGGGTGGAGCGGATGTTGGTTACCCAATCGCGCATCGCTTCGTTGATGGCCTCCTTCAACGTTTGCTGCCCGGCTTTGACAGGCACGACTTCGGCGCCGAGCATTTTCATGCGAAAGACATTGAGGGCCTGCCGCTCGCAATCCACCGCCCCCATATAAATGACGCATTTGAGCCCGAACATCGCCGCCACCGTGGCTGTCGCTACGCCGTGTTGGCCGGCGCCGGTTTCGGCAATGATGCGCGTCTTACCCATGCGGCGGGCGAGCAGTATCTGCCCGATGCAGTTGTTGATTTTATGAGCGCCGGTGTGCAACAGATCCTCGCGTTTGAGATATATTTTGGCGCCGCCTAACTCGCGGGTGAGGCGCTCAGCGAAATATAACGGGGTGGGACGCCCACAGAATTCCTTGAGGTAGTACTCGAACTCGCGTTTGAACTCGGAGTCGACTTGCGCACGGGAGTATTCCTCCTGCAATTGTTGCAGGGGGTGCATCAGCGTTTCCGGCACATACCGCCCGCCATACGGACCGAAGTGGCCGCGAGCGTCGGGTAATGATTCTGTGGCGCTTGAACTCATGCTATGCAACATAGCGGCTGCGGATGGGGTAGTCGAGGATTCGCAACGTAGCGTCAAGCGTCTCGCTTGACGTAGAGGACGGCGTCCCGCCGCCCGCGTAAGCGGGGGTGGCCGCAAGCTCCTTCGTATTCAAGGCTGTTATCCGCCGGGCAGGATGCCCGGTTCTACGGCGGGCGAGACGCCCACCGCTACCGAGCTGGGCGAAGAAAAAATGTATACGCGTTGGGATTGTGCGTTTCGGCGCCGCTGACGTGCTCGCGAAGAAAGGTGCCGATATGAATTACCTGTGCGACGAACCCGCAACTGGCGAATAATTCCTTCGTGCGCCCCATGCTCAGCAGGTTGCAGTAATAATCATTCAAGGGTCGGACGACGTGCTCCCGGATTTCATCCATCTGAAAAAATCCGACGCAAATGCCGCTGCGAGTGACACGGCAAACTTCCGCGATAGCGATTTGGAGGCCCTCAAGCGACAGATGCTCGAATAGGTCATGAACGACACAGAGCTCAAAGCTCTTATCGGGAGCAGCGATCTCAAAGACGTTGCCGACTTTGAATTCGACGTTTGGGAACAGCGCGCAGGCATTGTCGATATTCTTGGCGCAGAGATCGAATCCACAGTAATCAAGCCAGTGCGCCAGGCCGTAAGCATCGAGATAACGGTAGTCGTTTGCCGAGCCACAAGCCGGTTCGAGCACCGATAGTCGCCTCGGCGCACTGTAGCTGCCAACTTCAAGCGACTCATTACGGATTTGGGGAATAGGAATCGGTCGAACTCCCGCAGCTGTCTCCCTCGCCTCCTCTGGAGGAGAGGGCTGGGGAGGGGAGGGTTTGTTGGCGAGCGGGCCTTCACTCACAGCTTGTTCGGTTTTGTGCGGCGATTCTTGCACTTCGGCAATCCGGGCCCAGAGTGCCACCCACAGATGACGGAACACATTCATGCCGACGTCGTTCAGAGCGTACGGTCCAGCGACTTCCGGACATGAGCTTAAGAACTGCTCGATGTAATTCGGCACCGGGACGTCATCGATGTTCAGCGGAAGTTGAGCGAATCGCTCGACGACAAACCATGGTATTTCCAAACCTTCGGCATTATCGGCGCCCTGCCTGAGCGCGTGCAGAACGGCCTGACATTCCTCCCGCCCGCCCCCGCGGCTGATGACTGTTTGGAGCCAGCTCATTGCGGCGGCGAACCGATATTCTTCGACCATCAGGCTATTCCATCGGTCCCCGAAAATATTCCGCGTCAGAAAATGGCGCGTTAGTATACTCTGCAAATTAATGCGCGGGTCTTCGACGCCGGCGACCAGGTAATCGCGCAGCCAGAGCGAATCGTGTTGCATCCAGGAGTCGGCCAGTTTTTCCGATTCGCGTTGGAGTGAATCGTTCACAACTTTTGCTGAGTTTTCGTGAAAGGAACCAGCGGAACGCCGCCACAGTCGGCGCACGTGCCCGACGTGGTCGTGAACTGCGCGAGACATCGAGGGCAGTAAGCCCTCGAGGTCTCGTCTGCCGGCGCCGGTGGATGCAGCAGTTCGCCGGGGTCGAGTCCGGCCTTTTTCACCAGACTTTCCACTCCAGCTTTCAAAAACGACCGCGTCTCCATTTCGGCTGCGATCCCGGCCGGGTCCCCGCTCGGGCACAGCGGCAAAGCCGGATAATGGAGTTCACGGAGGAGATCTCGAGCCAAGGCACGAAATTGTGCCTCGGCGCAGAGCACCTTCGCGACGGCGAGCGGATGAAATTGTTCGAACAGAGGCCGTGAGAGCAGATCAATCGTCCGAATTGCTGTGGCGGGCGAAAGCAGGACAATCAGGAAGTGCGTGAACCGTTCTTCCTCCCCCTGGGGATAAAATTGTTTATGCTGGGTGCGGAATCCAAAGGCGATACTGCTGGTAAAAACCAAAAGCCCAATCAGCAGGAAGATCCAGGAACGGCTCAACCCGACGGTGTAGATGACGACGGGTGCAATGACAAAGAGATAAAAAAACAGTACGTTGGCCAGTAGACGAAGTGAGTGCGTTTGTTGTCTGAATTTATCGAGCCGCTGTTCGATGACCTTAATATCGAGTGTATCTCGCACTATTTTTTGGATCGCGGTCCCGCGGTTCGGCGCCGGCAGCGGTTTGAGTTGCCGAAGCAAATCAGCGATAAAGAGTGCGAAGCTCGCGGAAGCCGCGCGCAGAAAGACCTCGCCATTAATCATTACCTTTTTGGTATCTACCGTGATCGCGCGAATTTCCTCGAAACGAAGTAGTTTTTCGGTCTGCAATGGGCGCGAGCCGGGGTTTACGCTGGGCGAAACAAACGCCAGGATGGCATCCGCCGAGATGGACATAGGTAATTGATTGGCAGTGAAGAGAGTGCCGAGCGGTGGCAGCGGATGACCAAAAACAAATCCGCCGCGCTGATTCCCCAAGAGTGGGGCAGGATGGGTCGGTTGATAAGTCTTGCCGACCCAGGTGCGAAACGCCACCGCCCCGCGACGAACCCAACACGCGCATTCCCAAAAGTAAAGGCCGACAAGGACCAGGAAGAGGAGCTGGAGATCGGTCATTGCCGAGCGTTAGTCAAATCTTCGTTTCAAATCAGCATGGAATCTAAATCCGAAATGCAAAGCCCGAAATCCGAAATAAGTTCAAAGATGCAATCCGTGAAGGCAATTTGGCCCCGTCGCTTTATGAATCGCATCCACTGAATGTCGCGGATTGTTTCGAGGTCCCCTCAGGCAGGCGAAATCCCTCCGCCATCTGAGTTCTGCTGGGCACTGTTGCTTCGTCCGGTGAAGATCTTTTTCAAGAAGCTGACCACAGCGACGAAAGCAACCACGACCAATTTCCAAGCTTTCTTGATAAACACCACGAGCCAGGTAAATAGGCCGAGCTTCGCCGCACCGACTGCCGCGCCACCTACGACCAGGGCACCCAATCCGTATTTGGCGATTTTATCTCCCGGCCGGTATTCGGCGTAGCTATTACCGGTTTGAAACGAGTAGCCGGCGAGAAGATTGCGGAACGTGGGCAAGGTTTCGGTCAGTTGATCCGGTTTGACGATCAAGACGACTTCCATGACGCCCTTGCGCCCCAGCAGGCGAGTGTTGTAGTTCAGAATCGGTTGCCCTTCAACTGCGCCGCGAATCGCCCATTCCAAATTGTGGGTCGTGGCATCGTATTTTGGCGGGATTTCCCACCCGATCACCTCGAGCGGCGGGTTCCCCGCGCGGACGCGTTCCTTGTTTGCCTCGTCGTTATTTCGCCGAATGCTGGCTAAAAGTTTATCGGGATCCAGTTTGTCTTTCTCGTCGTCTTTGACGTAGCCAATGTCGGAGAACTCAAACACCACGGACCAATTCTCGTTAGTGGCGCGCATCAAGCCGAGTTCATTCCCACTCACCGGTTCGCCCTCGGCCCGCAAAAGCTTTTGGTAATCCTTGCCGTCCAGAAACACATACCCCATGGGTAAATCCACTTGAGCTACCTTCCCTAATGGGGCTTTGGTAGGGCCTCTCAACAAATTGAACTTAGGCTTGGCCTGGCTATCTTGACCCTGCAGTTCCAAATTGGCAAAAGCCAGACAGAAGGTCGCCGTCAGCAATAATCTTGAATAAAACATGCGTTTCAGGTTGGTTTCACCGGGCACAGGCGCCTTGGCTGTTTTCGAACAAGTTACATTTCCTGTACCTGCGCCCGAGACGGGAGTCAAGCCGATTGGGGCCTCGATTTTAAATGTGAGGCTCCTTCTCTAATGAAGTATCGTCATTCCGATGATTGAGGATTCGCCATAATAGCGACATGCGATCTCCTTCCGCTCCGCGCCGTTCGTCGCCAAGGCCTGCATGGAAGAGCGGCTTGGATCGCGCTTTGTCAAAACTCGGGTTTTGTTCGCGCAGCGACGCGCGGGCTTTGATTGTGGCCGGCCGAGTAAAAGTCAACGGCGTAGTCTGCCGCAAGGTCAGGTCGCCGGTCGATCTGCAGCGTGACAAGATTGCCGTCGATGACCGCGAGGTGCGTACCAACGCGAAGTCTTATCTGATGCTGAACAAAGCGCGGGGACTGGTCGTCACGGCCTCCGACGAACAGGGACGCGAAACAGTCTTTAGCTGTTTCAAGGATTCCGGGCTGCCCTTCGTCTCCCCGGTAGGTCGTCTTGACCAGGCCAGCGAAGGTCTATTGCTTTTCACCAATGACACCGCCTGGGCCGCTCGGATCACGGACCCGGCAAGTCACGTCGATAAAACGTATCATGTGCAGGTGGATTGTCTGGCGGATTCCTCCCTGATTTCACGCATGAAACAAGGCATCAATGTCGATAACGATTTTTTAGCGGTAAAAAATGCGCGTGTCCTCCGGCACGGCACTCGCAACAGTTGGTTGGAAATCGCGCTCGACGAAGGCAAAAACCGCCAGATCCGGCGCTTGCTGGAGGCGCTCGATATCGGCGTTTTGCGGCTGGTCCGCGTGGCGATTGGTTCCCTCCAGCTCGGGAATCTAGCCAAAGGAGAGTTTCGTCACCTGACCGAAGCCGAACGTCGCGCGTTGGGATAATCCATTACGCGAGACTCATCCCTCGTATGCTGATCAAACGCGGTCCTGCACGTAAGTAGCACTCAGTTTTTTCTTTTTCCGTATGCCGGCAGCATTGCTTGCCGGATGCTATTAGCTTACAGGTAAGTAATTCTATATGGATATCGCCGACCAACTGCGCCTCGCCAGGAAAAGCGCCGCTGAACAAAAGCTGCTGATTTCAGAACTCAATTCGTTGCTAAAGGATATCGAGCGTTGCGAAAGACTTATCCAGGATTTAAAAACTGAGTTGGAGAAGATCAACACCCAACACCGGGGACCCCGAACTACTCGAGAGGATATTGCCTACTTGACCGATTTGCTCGCCTGCGCCAAGAAGAAGCTCAATTGGGAAAAGCAGTTGGCCAGCCTTCAAAAGCGGACCCCCTTGGCCTTGGAACGGTTGGCCAACCTGTTGCATGATCCGAAGAATCCGCCGAATGAGGAAACCCGAACCGCGATGCTTCGGGTGCTGCAACAGATTCAGGCCACCATGGAGCGGCTCCAGGCCGCCGCGGGATAAATTTTGGCCTGCGCCGTCCTCTGCCGCTTTCCGGGCAACTCGTATAATCAACACACCAAAGCAGGCTGGAAAATTCGATTTCTGAGTATACTCAACTTTTCAATTGACGAGCGCCTTTGGCTGGTGAATTATGAGTGTGCTCATATTTTATGAAAGGCGCAGCGAAGAGAACCGACCGATCAAGGGCGAGGCGTGCCAGGGCAAGCCGACCCGGGAAGCGTGAACAGAACAAGGAACGGACCAAGGAGCGAATTCTCGACGCGGCCTTGCACCTCTTTCGCGAAAAAGGCTTGGAAGCAACCACCACCAAAGAGATTTCCAAACGCGCCGGCATCGCCGAGGGTACCTTGTTCAACTACTTCGAAACCAAAGAGGACCTGGCGCTCTATTTCTTTCAGAAAGAGACCCAACATTTGATTGAATGGTTTCGTTCGGAGACCCGGCTGCAGAAGGCTGGCCTTCCGGAAAAGCTCTTTGCGATTATTCATCGCCAGCTGGAGTACCTCGAACCGTACGAGGACTTCATTGGGGCGGTTTTCTGCCGCTCACTGCAGCCGACCTCAACGCTGAGCCCTTTGAGCTTCGAATCGCAGGAATTACGGCTCAAGTATCTGCGCTTTATTCGCGGAGTGTTGGCCGAAACCGAAGCAAAAGGTGAAATCCCCGCCGTGGGTGATATCGGGGCCTATGCAGTCGGTCTGTTTTACCTGGGCATCGTTGCCCACTGGCTGCAGGACACGTCGCGAGGAAAGCAAAAGACCCTGGCGCTTTTGGACCGCGCGCTGACGTTCGGAACGCGGGTGCTCAAGAAAGGCGCGTGGGAATGGTAAAATCGAAAAATGGGTCGGTGCGGCGCGCGGCGCGGCTGATGCAGTTGGGCGCTGGATTGGCGGGAAGCTACCTCGCCTATCAAATGCAGCGGCCGTTTGTCGATGCGGAAGAGGCCGACGGCCGCCGCCAGGCGCTGCGTCGCAAGCATGCGAAGCGAGTGCGCGAGGAGCTACAGACCTTGCGCGGGCCGATCATGAAGGTGGGGCAGGCGTTGAGCATGCAAACGCATTTCCTCGGCGGGGAGCTGATCGAGGAATTATCCGCTCTGCAAATGCACGCCCCGCCGATGCATCCCACGCTGATGCGGGCCCAGTTCAAAGCTGCTTTGGGCAAATATCCCGAGGAAGTGTTCACCTCGTTTGACGAACGGCCATTTGCGGCTGCCTCGCTTGGCCAGGTGCATTGGGCCGTCACCAGGAAAGCCGAAACGGTTGCCGTCAAAATTCAGTACCCCGCGATGCGGGAAGCGATCGCAGGCGATTTCCAGGCGCTGCGCACGGCAGGGTTCGCAGCGCGCCTGAGCGGTCATTTGCAGGAATCTGTTATTCGCGAAGCCGAGCGCGGGATCCTCGAGGAGACAGACTATTTCAACGAAGCGAAGAATATCGATTACTTCAGGCAAGCACTCGCGCCTTTGGGTTTTGTTCGAATCCCGAGGGTCCACCACGACCTTAGTGCGGAGCAGGTGCTGACGATGTCGCGCGTGCCGGGATTGCGATTGCCGGATTTTCTCAAGAGCAATCCTTCGCAGGAACTGCGCGACCAGCTAGGGACCGCCCTGACCCGTTTGTTTTTCTTTCAATTATTTAACATCAAGGCACTCCATGCGGATCCGCACCCCGGCAATTACCTGCTCAACGACGATGGTACGATCGGGTTGGTCGATTTCGGGTGCGTGAAATATTTGAAACCGGAGGTGGTGCGGTGTTACGCGCAGTTTTGGTCGCGGGAATGGGCTCATGACTCCAGGCTCTTTGCTGAAATCATTCGGGTCATTTTTGGCCCTAAGGTCTCGCCGGCAGAACCGCGCGTTCGGCGCTGCATGAATAGTATCCGCCAATTCTATGACGAGTTTCATCCCTTGGGAGATACGCCTAAAGTGCTGGAACTTGGTGACTCGAGATTCATGGACGGCTTGGGCAAATTGGCCAAGACCCTATTCACCAATAGATTCCTTTCTCCGGAATTTTTGTTTCTTTCCCGCACGGAGTCGGGGCTGTGCAATTTGCTCCATATCCTCAAGGCGCGCGTTGTGACGACCCAAATTGTTCGTGAATGCATGCCGCCAGGCCTGAGCAGGATGGGACAAGGTTCGCACCGGTCGCACGGGCGATGAACCGCCCGAACCGAAGAACTCTGGCACAGTTCGACTGGTTGGTGCCGACGGTAACGGCGACGATCTCGTAGCCCCGCCGTTCAAGGAGTTGTGCGGCGGCGATGGCTTGAGTCATATGACCTCGCGCATCTCCCTGGATAGAAAACATGATTTTCATGAGGCAACCGTTACTTCACATCAGAGCGGGGATTGTGAAGATCGTGTGAATAACGAGTGAAATAAGTAGAATCAAATGTTCGAAGTTCAATGTTTGAAGTTCGGTATTCGATGTTCGCTTTTGTCCGCTGCAGGAAGTTCCACCCAAAAGCGGCTACCTTTGCCTTCTTCAGAATCGACACCGACTTTGCCTTTCATCCGTTCGGCGGCTCGTTTTACGATCGCGAGGCCGATCCCTGTGCCTGGGTACTGTTCGCGCGTGTGAAGCCGTTGAAAGAGCGCAAAGAGCTTTCCGAGTTGGCGCGCCGGTATGCCAATGCCGTTGTCTCGCACAGTTAGCCGCAGGAAGCCGTTGTGAGTTTCGGTCCAGGCTTTCACCTCGGGAGCCACTCCGCGGGGGACAAATTTGATCGCATTGGAAAGCAGATTGATAACGATGAGATGGAGCGAGGCTGGATTGGCAAGGACTATGCCTTTAACGCCGGAGAGATCGACGATTGCTTGCTGGCGTTCCGCCTCAGCCGCAAGATCAGACAGCGCCTGTGCGGAGATGATTGCAAGTTCCACGGGCACGATGGGCAAGTCGCTCTTACTGAGGCTGACATGGGCCAGGAGGTCATTGACGAGACCAGCCTGACGCTCAGCTGCGCCGAGAATCCTCTCGGCATAACTGCTGCCTTCGGCGCCGAGATGCGTACCGAAGTCCTCCAGCAGCAGGCGCGCGTAACTAGCCTGGGCGCGAATCGGCGCCTTTAAGTCGTGTGCGATCGAGTAACAAAAGTCGTAGAGTTGCCGGGTGGTTTCTTCGAGGCTTTGGGTGCGTTCAGTGACACGCTGTTCGAGAACCTCGGCCGCCTTTTGGAGGGAGATATCGCGTAGATGAATTTGTTCGAGCATGTCGTTAAAGGCCCGATTCAACAACGCGAGTTCGTCCGCGCTGGCGGAGGCTTCGGCGCGAACGGAGTAATCTCTTTGCTCCGAGATGCGCCGGGCGGTGGCAGCAAGTGAAAGAATGGGCCCGGAAATGCGTTCCCGAAGAATTCGTGCGATGAGCAACGCGACGGCGACTGAGGCACTCAAGACGAGGACGAGGACGGCGGTATAGGCGTAGAATCGGCGATACATACCTCTGAGATCCTGACGCACGTAAAGCGTACCCAGGCGCGCGCCCGCCTGCGTCACCGGCTCGAACACCGTCAATTTCATGCCGGAGAACCTGGCTCCATCCGGCCCGGGGACTACCGGCACCTCGCTGGAAGGCGTGTGGGGAGGATATTTTGAATACAACTGTCTTTTTCGATCATAGAGGCAGGCATCGACCACATCGGGCTCAGATTTGAGCGTCGAGAGGATTTCCTGGGCGACGGTTTGGTCGTCGTAAACCAGGAGGGCCGAGCAGTTGGCGGCGGCAGCCCGGGCCAGAACGGTCAGGTTGTGGCTGGTGGCGCGTTTGTAGGCCCGCAGCTCATAGATCAGCAGTGTGGCGCAAGCGAGCAGCAGAGCCGCGATGCTCGGAATCAGCATCGCGATTAACAGCTTGCGGCTCAGGGATGGATATTTGGCATCAGCCATGATGGAGCCAATCAGGCACCGTTCTGGGCACCAAGGGCATTATCCCCCAAATATCAAGGTTTGAACGCAGCGAAGAATTGTCGATACCTGCGTGCAGGATGAGCCCGAATCTGCGGCGAATACGGAATTGCCCGGTGCGGGGTTCGAAGGAATCCCAATGAAGGCGGTCAAAATGCGTGATGTAAGAAATTGGAGACCCGGGGCCTTCGGGCTGCGCTGCAGCAAACCTGTTTTCTCGAGCTCGGCTACCTGGATCAACTTGGCGCTGACATGCAGCCCGCAGAGTTTTGCGGCCTCGAGGTTAAGTCGCAAACGGATTTTGTTCTGTTCGTTGACGTAAAACCCGACCATACCGCCGTAACGGCGGCAAAAACCCTCTTCATCGGAAACCGTGAGAACCGGCAAGCCCTTCAGAGCAGCGACTATTCGCCCGGTTTTGGCCTTTTCAGCCGGGCTGATGTAAAGAATCTGGCAGCGACTTGCCTCCTCGATTTTGGAGAACCGCCGAACCTCGATTTTGTGACCATTAACCGACTCACCCTTGATGACCGAATCGAGTGCCGGGCCGAACGGATCCGGCCCGAATATGCCAAGCACAAGCGGCGAATTGGTACTGGAAAAGCACTCCGGAGGCCAGTCGACAAACCGGGCGAGATTAAAAAGCATCACGGCTTCAATCTCGTACTGCCGCGAGGGACCGGCTGCGGCCACGCTCGAAACGGTCCCGACGAGCGTGACAACAAAAAACCGGGTAAAAGCCCTGCGGAAGCGTGGAATTAGGAGCGCCACGAACCCTTCATGAAAATGCATTGCATTGCCAGTTGCCGCCATTGGGCCACCAATTCAGCGGGGCTGCGCGGGACTTCATTAGGGGGAAAACGTATTCTTTTAACGTAAGCCAGCAAGAATTCATTACGACCCTCGCAGCGCCAATGCGATGGGGTATTCACCTACTTTCCCAATCGAAACGGCAGCCGTCATGCTGCCGCAGGGTGCGTGTGGATTGGCGAAGCACACCGGCGTGAACTAGCCTTGTGGGTGCTGCCGTATGACAGAGACAATAATTTTGCACGTCGAGGACGACCCGGATGATGCCTTTTTCGTGCGACGGGCGATTGCGAAGATAGACCCAGGATGCAAGGTGCAGCGACTCCCCGACGGAGAGTCGGCGGTGAATTTTTTGGCTTCGGTCGTGGAATCAAAAGGCGACACCTTGAGTCCGGATTTGCTGCTGCTCGATATCAAATTGCCAGGACTTGATGGATTTGAAGTGCTGTCGTGGGTGCGCCGGCAGACATATTTCAATCCGCTGCCGATTGTGATGTTGAGCGGATCGGTATTGGAGAGTGACCGACACCGGGCCAAGGATCTTGGCGCCGCAGGATACATCGTTAAAACCAGTGATTACCGAGAAGTGGCCAAGACGGTGCTTAGTTTTGTGCCCGATCGATTAGCCAGCCGGCAAAACGGACCGCACTAAAAGCGGGAACGGGGAGATACACAATTCGCAGAGACGCGGAGACAGGCAGAGAAGCGCAGAGTAAAGGGGAGTGGTTCAAGCTAATGGCCTCTGCGACTCTCCGCGAACCTAGAGGTCTCTGCGTTGAACGGTTCATGCTCAGCGGAAATAACAACTGGCGCTCACGTCGACGCAGGGGGCATCTTCTTCGAATGGGTCGGTCTTTCGGTATCTGGTGCCTGATCCAGCCACAGCCAGTAACCTTTCAGCGCAGCGCTTATCTCGACAAATTTCTCGAAATCGACTGGTTTCACCAGAAATGAATTTGCGCCCAACTGATAAGCCGTATTGACGTCTTTGGTCAGGTTCGAGGCCGTCAGAACGACCACCCGGGTGCGCCCGAATTCAGGCTGTTCGCGCAGCCATTTAAGGAATTCCAGCCCGCTCATCCCCGGCAGCTTAAGATCCAGCAGAACCAGCGAAGGCAGAGGAAATTCGGACCTGTTCTTATAAGGGCCGAGGCCGAGGAAGTAGGCGTTAGCCTCTTCAGCGTTTTTCAGCACCATTAAAGGATTCAGAACATTGGCTTGGGCGAAGGCGCGGCGAATGAGGGTAATATCATTCTCATCGTCCTCGACTAACATAAAAAGAGCTCGGTCAGACATGAGGCAAACAAATATCAGAAATTAGAGCACGGACACAATACGTTAGTTGGACTCAAAGGCAACAGGGGCAACAGGCCGCAGGTGTTGACGCCTCGATTTGGGGACGCTCGCCGGAAATTAGCCTTAAAACAAAAGCGGTGAACCGCCTCTTATCTGCAGTTCACCACTGAAATTGGCGCAAGTCGGGGAGGTTAATCCTCTCTCGCGGAGGCAATTCCTCTTTCGGATTTGTGCGAATCCAAATTGAAATGTCCCGACTCGCAGGTTCAACTTGGCAGAATTGGTCGAAAACAGCAAAACCGGCGATTACGGATGAAGTCATCCGGGTTGCTGCGGATGAAGATGTGGTTCGGAGCGGCAAAATGGCTGGCTGGACGAAGCGCCGGAATTTCAGTATATGGTCTGACGTTATCCATAAGCGCGTTCGGCGCAATCAGAGTTTCCAAGCTTGATTTATCGGGAGAGATCAAATGAAAAAGAAATCAGCAACAAAGAATAACCATCCGAGCAGTCAAGCCGAGGTCTTCAAAGAATATCTTGCTTCGGTGCCGCACGAGGTGCGCGCTGGCCTGACACAACTTTGCAAATCGATCGTCGCGGCGGCGCCTGAGGCAGAGCGGGGCATTAGTTATGGCATTCCGGCCTTTAGGCTCAATGGGCGACCCTTGGTTTGGTTAGCCGCGTTCAAAGAGCACTCCAGTTTTTTCCCAGGGGCCGGTGCAATCCGTCTTCACGCGGCCCTGCTGAAGCGATACAAAATTTCAAAAGGAACGATTCAATTTCCCCATGGCAAACCTCCGCCGGCCAGCCTGGTGGCCAAACTCGTAAAGGCGCGGATGACGGAAATGAAGAAGACGGTCCAAAAAAAGAAATAGTTTCGAGGAATACTGAAATCTCTGCGCCTTTCGCGTTGGGCCAGCCAAGACTGCAAACTTGGTCGTTGTGCGACTCGCCATCGCTCGCTGCTCCAGAAGACTAAATCTGGCATTACCCTTTCAGGAAAGCTTCAATGAGGGCGACCACGAGTGCCGGTATTTTGCTGTCCTTATCCGGCGAACAGATCTCGCCGATGCACTCACCGTGTCCGCCGGGAAGAATCGCGAGCTTGGCATGTGGCAAGGTGTGGAACAATTCGAGTGCATGCTCGGGACGCACGACATCGGTATCGCCATTAAGGATCAGGGCCGGTGCCTGGATAGACTTTATCGCTGCATCGGGAATATCTTTGAAACCGGCCATTCTGGCGACGTCGCGATCAAACATGGCCTGTAATCCTTTAGAGTCTGGATTCGCCTTGAGATAGGCTTCTTTCAGCGGCGGCGGCATCATGTCCAGCGATGCATTTTTGAAGCCATCGAAGAAGCCGGGCTGCATGCCGTCGCGTCTGTAGGTGGCGGCTACGAGCACCAGTTTGTTTACCAGTTGCGGATGCCGGATCGCGATTTGCAAGCAAGTCGTCCCTCCATTACTGAAGCCGATAAAATCCGCTTGTTCGATATGGAGTTGTTGCAGCAGGGCAGCGACGTCATTAGCGTCCTGTTCAAAGCTCAAAGGCCGGTCAATATCTTTGGTGTGGCCGTGGGCTTGTAGTTCCACGGCAATGACCTTATGTGTCCCCGCCAGTTCTGGGATGATACGTCCGAAAGTCGACTCAATAGTGCTGCCGCCGCCATGGAGCAACACCAGCGGCTTTCCGCGGCGATGGATTTCGTAATACATCTTCAATCCGTTCACCGCAGCGTAGCGCCCGGTGGGTTCGTGTTGTGCATTCATTGGCAATTGAGTTTCGGCTGCTGCGGCTGCGAATCTCACGGGGGAATCTGGCCCCCCGCAGCGAAGGCAACGAGTGTCGATATCGTTCTGAGGGCTATGCGCTTTATGGAGTTTTCTTAAACCGGATTACTCAGCTCAGTTTCGTTTTTGCTCAGTGGTCAGTCAAATTCTCGTTCGACAAGTATGACGAACGGAGGTAGGGACAACGATGGAGTCCGGTTGAAGCGCACCGTGGAAGCAGAACAACATTCGCCTCCGGAAAAGGAGGAACAACAATTGGCGAAGACCAGAAAAGCGCCATGGCGTTGGATTGTGCTGACGGCGCTGGGTCTGGTCGTGTTATGCGTGATTACATGGTTGGTTTTGGTCCCCTCAAGCGTACCCACAAAGTCCGTCGCCTGGAGAATACAACCGGATCAGTTCCCGATGGGAACCGTCGTCCAAGGCAGCCGCGTCGAAATGAGTTTTGGGGTGTTTTCGGGCTTGAGACCGTCCGTCCTGCCAGGGTTCATCACGGGATTACCATCGCCGATCCGGAAGCCATGCGAATGGGGTATAACGAGTCTGCGTAGTCTGAAAGCCAAGAATGAATGGGGCCTTAAGGTGGATGCCCCGGGTTTCCTGAAAGTGGACGAGGCGCAAATACAATTTCATTCCTCGGGCGGACCGTTTGCTTTCGTTTCAGTGAGTCTGAAAACCGACCAGCCCGGGCGCTTCGATGGCACTGTGATCGTGCGCTTGACCTCGTCTGGTTATGCCGCGACCAACATCACAGTGCCGGTCAGTGCAGCGGTGGTAACCTCGCCATCATCGCCTCGCCGAACAACGCTGATTACTCAAACCCCCTACGAATGCTACTCGACAGGGAATGGTCACGACTTTGAACCTCTGGCCAACCTGGTGTCGCGCTTAACGACGAACGGAGTTCGAATAGACTTCAGACGGTACCTACCCCGATCGATCTCTGGCTACTCGACAATTCTTTTTGCCGGCGACGCTCTCGCGCGCGCAGACCCCGCACAAACTGCCGTGTTGAAGAATTTTGTATCCGGTGGTGGCCGGCTAATTCTAGCCGCCGACGCCTTCCTTGTGCCAACGACACCCAACGCCAATGCAATCTTGAGTTCTTATGGTTTGCAGATCATCAACCGCGATGCGGGAAAGCGAATGACTAATTCAACGGTTATTGCTGACTCATTGACTTCCAACGTCAGACATCTCGACTTCTGGCGACCGGCACCGGTGAAAGTGACAGACACCTCCCAGGCCAAATTGCTGGTCACCAGCGACGATAGTGAAGGCGGCTTTGTAGCAGTGTCGCGTTCGCCCAATCGCGGCGAAGTGATCGTCGTAACACAATCTTTGTGGTGGAATTGGATTCGCTCCGATTCCACGAACGTTGATAATTGCGTGCTGCTGGAGAACCTGTTGGCACGCTAGTTCAGGCATTTTGCAGAGGCTGTGACCACGGCTTCGCGAGCGAGATGATGATGCAATTCAAGCGCGGGATGTTCGTTCACAAATTGCTTTTGCGTGATCCGAAGCCAGAGCGGTGTCAATGTATGAATCAACAATATGAAAAGATCTGCCATAACAGCGTTCGGGTTGGGTTTATTGCTGGTCGCCGTCGCAGCGGACGATAAGTCTCGCGAGCAATCCGCCTACGGTAGTGCCGAATGGAGGGACAAGATCACCGACGCCGCACAACTTCCAGTCGAGAAGAACACTTGGGGAACATTGCAGTGGCTGTGCAATGGAAAACTGATGCCTGGTGCGGAACAGACATTGGGACTTGCGACCATTCTGCCCGGGAAGCAGAACCCGGTTCATTACCACCCAAACTGTGAGGAGGTACTTTATGTGATTGGCGGAGAAGGGATGCAAAGCTATGATGGCCGCACCGTCCTCTTGAAGGCGGGCATGACCATCCGTATCCCAGCCCATGTCAAACACAACCTCATCAACACAGGCACCGAATCACTCCGAACTTTAGTCTCCTTTTCCTCGGGCGATCGCCAAACGATTTGGGTTGAACAGCAACCGACGAAGTAGGCTGATGGGATGCGAGTTGTCGCCGCTCGCCTTGCATTGGTTAACCTACTTCACAGCAACGAACCTCATGAACATTGCGACGAATGCGATAAACGGTTTGGGGTTGGAACTGTTGGGCCGAACCGGCGCCCCCAACGAAAATGCGCTCCTCTCGCCCTATTCGATCCAGTACGCCCTGGCCATGGCCTATGCCGGGGCGGATGGTACGACCAAGGCCGAAATGGCCAAGGCACTTCACTACGAGTCAGATGAGACCGCACTGCATCTTTCTTTCGCTGCTCTGCAGAAATCTTTGGAGGAGATCGCCAACGAGAGTGCAAGAGTTGAGAAGGACATAAAGCGACACGGCTCGCGCGACCCAGTTACACTGGCATTTGCCAATCGATTATTCGGTCAGGAAGGGTATGATTTCCGAGAGGCATTTCTGTTCCTATTACAGCAGAATTACCGCGCGCCTTTTCAGCCGCTGGATTTTGAGCAGGATTCGGCGGGCGCCAGAGAGAGGATCAACCGTTGGGTCGAAGAGCAGACGTCCGATAAAATCCGGGACCTGGTGCCCGAGGGAGCGCTGAACAGGTCGATTCGGCTTGCGCTCGTGAACGCCATTTATCTGAAGGCTCCGTGGAAAGAACGCTTTAAGGAAAGGTCAACTGAACCACGCCCGTTCCACCTGACCAGATGGCGGAAAGTAAAGGTGCCGACAATGATGGCGCAGCAAAAATTTGGCTACCTTAAAAAACCAGGAATGACAGTGCTCACATTGCCTTATGCGCATGGGGACTTGCAATGCATCATCTTTCTCCCGGATGACAAGGGAGGTCTCGTTGAGTTAGAACGGCAGCTGAATACCGCGTCGCTGGCTGAGACTCGGAGCTTACCGACTCACGAAGTAATCCTTTACCTGCCAAGATTCACGATTAAGCCAACCCTTCTTAGGCTTGGGGAAATATTACGCGGATTAGGCATGAGGAGTGCTTTCGACGAACCGCCGGGCAGCGCCAATTTCGACCGCATGGCACCGCGACGTGTGAATGATTATCTGTGTGTTTCGGAGGTCTTCCACAAGACGTTCGTCAGCCTTGACGAAAACGGGACGGAAGCTGCCGCTGCAACTGCTTTATCGATGCGGCTCGGGTGCATGCCCGTTGCAAAGCCAAAGCCAATTGAGGTGCATGTTGACCATCCGTTTATCTTTGCGATCCAGCACGCTCCGGGCGGTGCCTGCTTGTGCCTTGGCCGCGTAACCGATCCGCGATAGCGCTCCAGCATCAGAATGTCTCGTCGCTGATCGGAGCAGACTCTGTAAAGGGTTGGCGACGAATTAAACATCACCAACGCGCGTCCGGGCGTGCCATAGGCAAGCTGTCCGGGAGGATCATTGAGTCGTCGTCCTCGTCAAATATGGGGTTCGAGTGCCAATCTATATTTGTCTATCTGGTTAACGGTCCAGGCACATCGAGCTTCTGCCAACAACCCTTCGCTAATCCCAAGATTCAACCTCGACGCGCAGCGGTCATAGAGAGCGACGCATTTGAGCTTAGGGTTATGCCGGCTTCGATAAATAATCCTATCCGGCTGCTAGGGATGCAGAAAGAAGGCGCGGACCATTGGCCGGCGGTCTGATAGGGCAGGTCGGTGGCGATTCGATTATCCGCAAGAAACCCTGCGCAGTCCGGCGCCGGTTAGGTCAACGCACTGAAGTCGCTGGCAGCGGATCACGGAGATCGATCGTTCCTGCAGATCGAACTCTCGAATGAGCATCATAGAGAGCTGCCTCAGGAAGACCTCGGCGAATGCACCCTCAGGCTGCACGGCGGCATACCACACGCCAATTTCCCAAGCGGGTCGTCGCAGCGAAGCCGGTAATTTTCCTGCCGGAGTGAAGGCAATCGCGGCTGGTCAGATGAACGCGAAAAAGCGAACCCTTCAGGGCCGCGAGACGAAACTTCCTTCGTTCCAGATCGACGGGTGGGGCTGCTCTCCAACAAAGCCCCTAGTGCGGTTTTAGCAATTTCCCCGGGTCTAAAAGCAGTTCTTACCCCGATTGAGTAAAGCCCCACGATGTGAAAAGAGAAAGGGGTGCGCAGAGTTTCGGTTTTATGAATAATTTCAAGATTGCGAATGACGTCGCCAGGTTGTGCGCGCGACGACTCGGGACGGGGTATCGGTCGCGCGGGGAGCGATGGAGAATTGGCCGCAGCGTGACGCTTGTGATGTGTTTCCTGCTGCTTTTTCTGTCGCAAAACGCATTTGGAGCCAGTGAGGAGACGACGTTCAAAGCCTTGCAGGTCGGAGACCGGACCTACCAAAACGTGAAGGTCACCACGAAGGCCAAGAGCTTCATTATCATTCAGCATTCCGGGGGAATAACCAGTATCAAAGTTTCGGATCTGCCTGCGGATGCGCTTGAAAAGCTGGGCTATGCTCCCAAGGTCCCTAAGAAGCGCGTCAAAACCGCCGCGATGTTGGCCAGCATCGCCGTTCCGAGGACGGAGATGGTGATAAAACCGGTCCAGGCGAAGCTTTCTGAGGGATGGCATCGCATGGCCGAGACTTCGAACAAGTATGTGACCAAAGTTACGCGCACGCAGGTTATTATCGCGGCCGCTATGGCGGTTGTCGGTTACTTCTGGTTTTCTTACTGTTGCCTTTTAATCTGTCAAAAGACCGGTTTCGAACCGGGTATCTGGGTGTGGCTGCCTTTGGTCCAGACATTGCCGATGCTACGTGCGGCGTGCATGTCACCGTGGTGGTCCCTCGCCTTGCTCGTCCCAGGCCTTAACCTGGTAGCGTATGTGATCTGGTGCTTCAAGATTGTCGAGGCTCGGCAAAAAACCCTGCCCTTGGCGATTCTGCTATTGCTGCCGGTTACGAACTGCCTGGCGTTCATGTTCCTGGCGTTTTCCAATGCACCCTCCGGGGAAAAGGAAACCGTTGCCGGTTTCGTGATCCCGCAAAAGGCTTAAGCTCCTCGCCTCGAGCCTTCTGACCGCTCGAGTTGAAGACAACTGCGCGTTACGGATTCGAGGCGATGACGATTTCGCGATTCACCCGCGCCGAATCTTACCTTTCCGGGCAGCAAACGACACCTTGCTCGTGAAGAACTCGGCAAATTCCTAATTCTTGGGGTATGATTCCGGACCAGCATGAAATATGGAACGGGCAAAGGAACGGCAGCCAAAAAGCTGAGGACCAATCCGGCGTTTCTGTTTGATTTGGACGGAACCCTCGTCGATAGCGTCTATCAACATGTCCTGGCCTGGCGCGAGGCTTTGGAAAAAGCCGGCATCGAACTGGCGGTCTGGCGCATCCATCGCCGGATTGGAATGAGTGGAGGCTTGTTTGTAAACGCATTATTGCGGGAGATTGGACGCGGGTTGGCGACCGGGGAAGCGGCGCGTATTCAAACCTGGCATGCGGAGGCCTACGCGCGTATGAGAGCACAAATTCGGCCGCTACCCGGGGCGCGGGAGCTTCTAGGGCATCTTTCAAAATGCGAGGTTCCGTGGGCGATAGCTACCAGCGGACGAATGGAGAGCGCGGGGCTCGCGTTGAAGGTGCTCGGTGTGGATCCGGGCAAAGAAACTGTGGTCACGCGGGATCAGGTTCAATATGCAAAGCCTGACCCGGATCTTTTCCTGGCAGCGGCGCAACGGCTCGGCGTCGACATCGCGTCGGCGATCGTAGTCGGGGACAGTGTCTGGGACCTGCTTGCCGCGCGGCGAGCGCGGGCGCTCGGAGTAGGTCTGCTTTCGGGCGGCTATGGTCACGACGAACTCGAAACTGCGGGAGCGTATCGGGTTTACGCCGACCCTGCCGATCTGCTCCAACACCTCGACGAGGTCGGGGTACGGATTTCGCTTTGAACTGATGCAAGCTGCTGCTGGCTCTCAGCCTGAGGGGCACACTAATGAGAGGGCTTGGTCGAGGGTGCTAATGAGACGGGGTGAACGGAATCCGGGGTGATTCTGGCCATCGATCTTCCCATCTCATTAACACATCAAGTTGAATTTTGACCATCGAGTTCGGCCCTCTCATTACACTCCGCTTCAGCGGGGTGCAGGAGCGTGTGCGGTTCCGGAACCGCTTCATCAGCGGTTTCGGAGCAGCGTGAGGCCAAAGTCACGGAAAACCGCTAAAGCGGTTCATCGCGTTTCGAGCGTTGGTACACCCAACTAAAAGTTGGGTGTTAATGAGAGGGGTGAAGGGGACGGTTGGGGGGTTAATGAAAGGGGATGAAGCCAGGCCCGGTCGGGGTGCAAATGAGAGGGCGGTGAAGCCAAGCCCGGTCGGGGGGTGCCCAAGTTTGCGCTCGTGTCGTCCCATCTCCCTATCGTGAATTCTTTGACCCGCTGCTCCAGTTCCTGCACCAGTTACTGACCCAAAACCCCAATCGGCCTATCCTCGAAATTGGTTCAAAAGCGATGGTACCATGTCTTCTTTCCACATCGCACCACTTTGCTAAAAGCCTGCTCCTGCTGCACGGCGATCCTCAATTCATTATTGTCACCACGCCCTGCCACCCGACCGACAGCTTGGGCCAAACCCGCACCTAAATAGCCCAGTTGCATTCCCGTCGCGCTGGACTAACTTTAGCGTGGAGGTGTTATGGCACTAACCGGAGGGGATGTTTTAGCAGAGGTTCTTCTGGAGTGGGGTGTAAAGGTTATCTTCGGCCTGCCGGGCGACGGGATCAACGGAATCATGGAGGCGTTGCGCACGCGGCAGAACAAAATTCGTTTTGTCCAGGTCCGCCATGAAGAGTCAGCGGCTTTTATGGCCTGTGCCTACGCTAAATTTACCGGCAAGCTGGGCGTCTGCCTGGCGACCTCGGGCCCCGGAGGTATTCACCTGCTGAATGGCCTTTATGATGCCAAGCTCGACGGCCAGCCCGTACTCGCCATCACCGGACACCATTTCCATGATCTCATCGACACCCACGCGCAGCAGGACGTCGACCTGGATCGCGTATTTGCAGACGTCGCTGTCTATAGCGCCCGTGTCATGGGACCGGAGCACGTGTCCAACGTCGCCCATTTGGCCTGTCGCACCGCGCTGGCCCGACACCGGGTGGCGCACATCAATTTCCCGACGGACCTTCAATCGCTTCCCGTCAAGGACGATCAGCGATCCTGGCGTAACATCAAAGGTCATAATACCGACGTAATGGCTTGTGGCTCGGTCCTCCCATGTGATGAAGATCTCGCCCGCGCGGCCGATATTCTGAATTCGGGCGAACGCGTTGCGATTCTGGCTGGGCGCGGCGCGCTGAATGCCACGGATGAATTACTCAGGTTGGCCGAAACTCTCGGCGCCCCCATCATCAAGGCGTTGCTCGGGAAGGCCTGTGTTCCAGATGACAGCCCGTATACCACCGGCGGCATCGGGTTGCTGGGGACCCGGCCCTCACATGAGGCGATCGAAGACTGCGACACCCTGCTGATGGTCGGCACCTCCTTTCCTTACATGGAGTTCCTGCCCAAGTCCGGCCAGGCGCGGGGTGTGCAAATCGACGCCGACCCAACCCGCATCGGCCTGCGATATCCAGTTCAAGTCGGCCTCATCGGCGACAGCAGTCGCACCCTGAGAAAACTCCTCGAGCTGTTGCGCTACAAATCGGATCGTTCGTTCCTCGAAAAGGCTCAAAAAGGAATGAAGCAGTGGTGGAAACTGATGGAGGACCAAGGCACGCGAACCGATAAACCGATGAAGCCGCAAGTCGTCGCCTGGGAATTGGGGAAATGCTTGCGCGACGATGCGATTGTTTCTTCCGATAGCGGCACCATCGCGACGTGGTTCGCGCGACATATCAAGGCCCGGCGCGGGCAAATGTTTTCCCTCTCTGGCACATTGGCGACGATGGCAAATGGCTTGCCCTACACGATCGCCGCCCAGGTCGCGTATCCGGAACGGCAGTGTGTTGCCTTTGTCGGCGATGGTGGTTTTTCGATGTTGATGGCCGATTTCGCTACCGCAGTGAAGCATCAGCTCCCGATCAAAGTCATTGTCATCAAGAACAATACCCTCGGCATGATTAAATGGGAGCAAATGGTCTTTTTGGGCAACCCCGAATTCGGGTGCGAATTGCAGCCGATTGATTTTGCTGCAGTCGCCCGAGCATGCGGAGGCATCGGTCTGACGGTGACCGAACCGGAGGCGTGCGGCAGCATCCTCCAGGAAGCGCTGGCCGCACGCGGGCCCGTGCTGGTGGAAGCGGTGGTCGATCCGTATGAGCCACCCATGCCGCCGAAGATCGAACCAAAGCAGGCGCTCCATTTCGCCAAAGCACTTGCGCGCGGAACACCGGAACGGATGAAGATTGCCACTACGATCCTTGAAGACACCGTGAAGGAGTTGGTTTAGAAACTGCAAACTGCGGAAAGGGCGTTTCCTCGGCGCGGCAAACTCAACTCGAACCTTATTGAGACCCGATCTAGCCCGGCGAGAAGATAAATCAACTACGTCGCGGCATAGATTGGCATGAATCCCGAACCCGAGCTGTTGCAGGCGCTGCTGAAGCTGGCCATCGCATTGGGCTTGGGCCTGCTCGTTGGAATGCAGCGCGAGCGAACCGAATCCCGCATCGCCGGCATTCGCACGTTTCCGCTCGCAACCGTGCTCGGCACAATCACTGGTTTTTTGGCTCTCTGGTTTAGCGGTTGGATCGTCGCAGCTGGGTTCTTGAGTCTCACCGGCCTTGTAATTATGGGGAACCTGGGCAGTTCGCGAGAGCTTTCAGATCCAGGACTCACTACCGAGGTCGCCCTACTGCTCATGTTCGGAATCGGCGCGTACCTGGTATCCGGCCACACAGCCGTTGCTGTGGCCCTGGGTGGAACGGTCGCCGTCCTGCTTCACCTTAAGCCGGAGATGCACCGGTTCGTACGGAGAATGGGGAACAAAGACTTCAAATCGGTAATGCAGTTCGTGCTGATTACCGTAGTCATCCTGCCGGTTTTGCCAAACAAAGGTTATGGCCCTTACCAGGCCCTCAACCCATTCAAAATCTGGCTGCTGGTCGTTTTCATCGTCGCCATGCGACTCGCCGGCTATGTTGCTTACAAATTCCTTGGAACCCGCGGGGGCAGCTTTGTCAGCGCGTTGCTCGGCGGACTGATTTCGAGCACCGCAACCACCGTGAGTCACGCCCGGCAGGCGCGGCAGGCTGCCCAACAGACCTCGACGGCAGCGCAAGTCATCATGGCGGCTTCGGCAGTCGTGTTCATTCGCCTATTGATCATCATTGCTATCGTTGCTCCCTCACTATTTCTGGGGCTTTCAGCACCGCTCAGCGTTATGCTCGGTGCAACCGCGTTGATTACAATTGGGCTTTGGATGGTTCAGCACAAAGACTCCGTCCCGGCGGCGGAACAGGAAAACCCTTCGGAACTCAAACCCGCGCTGGTATTCGCCTTTATCTTCGCACTGGTCCAACTCGGGGTCGCCGCCGGCAAACAGTACTTTGGGGCGAGCGGATTGTACGTCGTCGCGTTCCTGTCCGGATTACCCGACGTGGATGCTATTGCGCTTTCGACACTGCAACTTGCACAAGGCAATCAACTCGGCCTCGATATGGCCTGGCGAATGATCGTGGTCGGGACGCTGGCAAATTTCCTGTTCAAAGCCGCAATTGTTGCCGTGTTAGGCAATCGGAGACTGCTCGCGAAAATCGCAGTGCCTTTTGGCCTTACGCTTGCCGCCGGAACTCTTCTGCTTTGGCTCTGGCCTTCGGCCTCTCAAGTAGCGGCACGCATCCCGCCTGCCGTAGAGCCGAGCATCTTGCCCGGCGGATTACACCCGCCGTTTCCACCAGCAGTGCGGACCGCTCAGCATCCAGGAATTCCTGAATCGAAAACTGCTCCGCACTCTTCGGTAAAGTTGGACATCCAACTCGACTCAAACAAACATTCTAGGTCGCCATGACCAACAACGCGAAAGTTAAAACCTTCCCATTGCCGACCGGCAGAAAGATGCCCGCGCTCGGCCAGGGCACCTGGCACATGGGCGAGAATCCGGCGAAACGCCAGGCCGAGATTGACGCACTGCGTTATGGACTCGACCTGGGCATGACGCTGATTGACACCGCGGAGATGTATGGCGAAGGCGAGGCGGAACGCATCGTAGGCGAGGCGATCGCCGGCCGCCGGGAAGAGGTATTCCTCGTCAGCAAGATTTATCCGCATA
The DNA here is from genome assembly GCA_035495315.1 of Candidatus Limnocylindrales bacterium. Taxonomy (GTDB): domain Bacteria; phylum Verrucomicrobiota; class Verrucomicrobiia; order Limisphaerales; family UBA8199; genus DATJGF01. The sequence continues at coordinate 7,469 of DATJGF010000171.1, read as the reverse complement.
ACGCGACACGAACAGGCACACCGGTGGCTTGTCACCGCAGTTTGTGTCGTCTGGGGACCAACTACCTCGATCTCTATCTGCTTCACTGGATTGGAGAGGTGCCTGTTGCCGAAACTCTCGAGGCATTTCAATCTTTGAAAGCAGCCGGGGTGATTCGCGATTACGGCGTCAGTAATTTCGATCTTGACGACCTGGCCGACGCGATTGATTTGCCGGGCGGGCAACAAATTGTCACCAATCAGGTCCTTTATAACCTTGCCCATCGCGGTATCGAGTGGGACCTGCTTCCCTGGTGCCTGGAGCGCCGCATTCCCATTATGGCTTACTCGCCTATCGAAAACGGGCCGCGCGAGCAGAAAGCCCTATTCTCTAATCCAACCCTGCTCAAAATCGCCGCCGCTCACGAAGCAACACCGGCGCAGGTCGCCCTCTCCTGGGCGCTTCACCAGGGTGTGGTCGCAATCCCGAAAGCCTCCGACCCCGCGCATGTCCGCCAGAACCGCGCCGCCCTGGATCTCACGCTGACCAAAAACGAGCTCAAGGAACTGGACCGTGCCTTTTCGCCCCCCACCCGCAAAGTGCAATTGGCCATGCGATAAGAGTGGAGCCGGTGAAGTTCGTTGTCGGCTCTGCGGTTTGTAATAGTATCCCCACTGCCGATATGCAGCTTCGCGAAGAACTCCGACGACTCCAGGCAAAGTACGCCACTACGGCTTGGTTTTACGACATTCTGGACTTTCCTTGGGAACTACAGTACCGCCGCTGGCGCCCTGGGCTGCTTCAGGATTTGCAGGGATTCGTGCTGGAAGCTGGCGTCGGGACTGGGCGAAATCTGCCTTACTATAATCGTCACGCATCAGTGACGGCCATCGACTTGTCGGAGAGGATGCTTCGCCGTGCCGCAAAAAGAGGACGCAAGGCCGTATGCCAGTTCCAGCTCTGCCAGGAGGACGTAACGACCATGGAATCAATTCCTTCGGACCATTTTGATTGGGTACTCTCGACTTTTCTCTGCTGTGTGCTGCCCGACCACCTCCAACCTTTGGCCATCCGCCAGTTCGAGCGAATTCTCAAACCGGGTGGGAAATTCCGGCTACTGGAAATTGTGTACTCAAAAGAACCGCGGCTAAGGCGGCGACAGGAGTTTCTTGCACCCTTTGTGGAGAAAGTCTATGGAGCGCGCTTCGATCGAAGGACCTTGGACCATCTTCGCCACGCGCCAAAACTCCGCCTGCTCGGCACGCGTTTCCTGAAGCACGACACGTACTTATTGATCGAAGGCCAGCGAACGGATTAAGAGTTTGCTCGAGCCAGGCGGAATATCAGCAGCGCAAGCGGCCAGAAGCTGCCAGCTGAACGCAACGGCGCCTCAGCCTCGTCAGTGAAAGTACGGACACATTCTAAGTAGTTTCCCCCTTGCAGCTGACGTAAAATGCACTACTCTCCTCAATCAGATTCCACCATATCGATAGGCGAGGGCCAACTATGCCCAGCTTTGTACGTATGAACGACCTGATGATACTTGAAACATTCCTGGGTGGCGCTCGCGGATTGGTCGGAGTCAATCAACCAGGGAGGGGGTGAAAACAAAATATGAAAGAGCAGATTGAAATCGTGGAGTTCGAAATTGAGGAATTGGAAGAGCGTATTGCCCCAAGCGGGTTTGGCCCTTCGAATAACGGCAACCCCGGAAACGAAGTCTCGAATGGCGCCAAGCCACATCCGGCGTAATGCCGGCACAACCCCCGCCGGGCCGGTGATTCTTGAGGATCAAGCACCGGCCCGGCTTTACTCATCGACCAGGATGGACATTTATAGTGAAGACTGAGCTGGAAACGAAAGAAGCGGAATCGAAGAGTTTGAAGAGCGGATTGCTCCCGATGCGTTGGGAAATCCTGGTACCGGTAAGGCACCCCTGGCGCCCGCCGGTGACCGACACAATCCGAATCCCTAAATAAACAACAACAAAAACGCCAGCCGCTGGCGACAACCGACGCCAGCGGCTGCGTAGACCCTAAAGTTTTTTGATCTCTTTGGCGCTCAGACTGCGGACCGATTTGGTAATCAGCCGACACGGCGATGCTCAGGAATCCGCCGTCGTCATTAAAGATCCGGCCAATGGCCGTTTTTTCCGCCTCAAGGAAACCGAACATTTTATTGCCCAACAATTGGATGGGACAACCACCCTGGAAGAGGTCGCGCAGCGCATCCAGGAACGGTTTGGCGCGTCCGTTTCAAAAGAAAAACTGGAGCGATTTATCGAACGTCTCCGCGGTTTGGGTTTGCTTACCCATGTCGGTGACGAAACCGTCTTGCACCGCGCGCCCAGCCGCATAGGCGGAGACCTTTTTTACATCCGGCTCAGGGCATTTAATCCCGATAAGTTCTTTGATTGGGTGATTGGCAAGATCGGGTTTTTCTTTACCGCGCCATTCATCGCGCTGGCGACGACTTTGATTGCTTTTGCCCTCGGCCTGACGGTTGCCAACTGGCATGGGATCAGCCGCGAATTCGCCGGCCTGTTTCATGCCGAATCGCTGCTGCTGGCCTGGGGCATTTCACTGGTCGTGCTGACGCTCCACGAATTTGCGCACGGTCTGACCTGCAAGCACTTTGGCGGCCAGGTCCACGAGGTCGGATTCCTGCTGATCTATTTTCAACCTGCGTTTTACTGCAATGTGAGTGACGCCTGGCTTTTCCCGCAAAAATCGAGGCGCCTTTGGGTCAGCTTTGCGGGGGCGTATTTTGAGATGTTCCTTTGGTCTATATCGACACTGATTTGGCGAGTGACGGACCCTTCCACGACCATAAACCACCTCGCGCTGGTCATCACGGCGACCTCAGCCATACGCTCTTTGTTTAACCTTAACCCCCTGATTAAACTGGACGGCTACTACTTGTTGAGCGACTGGCTGGAGATCCCAAACTTACGCCGCAGAGCTTTCGCATTCCTCGGCAGCCGCATCAAACATCCGTGGGCCGCGTTGGTTGGCTCCTTGCCCCAAGTCTCACCTCGCGAACGGCGGATTTATCTGATCTATGGCGTGTTAGCAGCCGTGTACAGCTTTTGGATCCTGTCATTGATTGTCGTTAGTCTGGGTACTTACCTGACCGCTCGTTATGAGGCCTGGGGCGCGATCTTCTTTTCCGTTCTCCTCGCCGGCCTTTTCAAAAGTTCAATCCGCGGCTCGTTCTTTCGCATGCGCGAGGCGTGCAGGCAGCCCAGCGGCAAACTTCGTTTCGCAAAAAAATTAACTAAAACCGTCGTGCTTTTGAGCCTGGCCGGCACCGGCTTGTATTACTGGCCTATGGAGCTGAAGGTCGCCGGTGAGTTTACCATTCTGCCGGTTCGCAACGCTGACCTGCGTGCCGAGGTCGAAGGGTTCATTCAGGAAATCGCCGCCGACGAAAGCGAAGTAGTCCAGCAAGGCTGTATGGTGGCCAGACTCAATGACCGCGACCTGCGCGCCGATTTGCGCAAGCTCATGGCCGAAATCGAGGAAAACCGTTCGCGTCTGAATCTCTTGAAGGCGGGTTCGCGTCCGGAAGAAATCCGGTTGGCTAAAACCACCGTTTCCAAGGACGAAGAACGGTTGAAATACGCACGGAATCGTTTGGAGATCGATCACTCCCTGTTCCAGCAATCGTTGTTATCGCGCCGAGACTACAATACGACCGAAGAAGAAGTCTCCGTCCGCCTGCAGGAAGTCGAAGAAGCTCGCAACCGGCTCCAGGTTTTGGAGGCGGGCAGTCGTATCGAGGAAATCAACGCCCTGGAGGCCGAAGTTAATCGCGGTTTGGCGCAACAACATTACCTGCAAGAGCAGCTCAAGCTGCTGACGATTAATAGCCCAATGACCGGCGTCGTTATGACCCATCGGCCCAAGGAAAAAATCGGCCAGCATGTGCAGAAAGGTGACGTGATTCTGACGGTGCATGAGCTCGACACCGTCACCGCAGAAATCCCCATCTCCGAAAAAGACATCTCGGTCGTGCGCGTCGGACAAAAAGTCGAATTGAAAGCGCGGGCTTTTCCGCAAACCAGTTTTGAAGGAACTGTGACCGGTATCGCGCCCTTGGCTTCAGATACGACTGACTGGCGCGAGCAACGAACGATTTTGGTGATGACCCGGCTCGACAATCGATCGCATCTCCTTCTGCCGAAAATGAGTGGCCGAGCCAAAATTCATTGTGGTGCCAACAACGCTCTGCAATTGACTCTGCGCCGATTTGTCAGCTACTTGCGCGTGGAGTTCTGGTCGTGGTGGTAAGCGATTCGTTCTGCGTTAACCGCAGAGAACTCAGAGAAGTTGGACTGTCAGCCTCTTTGCGTTCTCGCTGCGTTCGAATGTCAAGGTAAATCAAAGAATCACGATCCGAGCTTGACCCCGTTTCCTTGGTGGGAGAAGTTGTCGCTGTGGTGGTAATACGGTTTCGCCACTCGGCGACCTATTGGTCGCCAGACAAAAGGCCGCATTACTGCACGAGAGAAGCGCGGTAGAATCGCGGTTTGAGATCCCCAGGAGGCGCCGCAATAAGCTGGATCATTGAACCGGTCATAATGAAATTGGTCATAGTCTGCCAGCCTGCTCCCAGGCCGAGGGTTTCTGTGGCGTCGATTCGAAATTGGGTGCCAGTGGGGCCTGCAAGCATCAGTTGAGGCTTTCCGTTACGGGCTTGCATGCCGAATAGGCTAACCGATGTAGATGCAATCCCCACAGTACCAATGGCATTTCGAACAGTGACAGTGTACGAACCAACGTTAGCGCCCATGATGCCCGACCAGCTAAGTGTGGAATTCGTTGCGGTCGGCATGGGCATTCCATTATGCAACCATTGGTAATTGAGCGGATCGCTGGCATTCATTTGAATCTGCAAAGTCACCATTGCGCCCGGGCCAACAATCGCGGGTGTGGGCGTGGCGGTCACAATGCTGGGGCCGGAAACCGGCGTGAGCAGGAACGCGTTGGTGTGTCCAGAGCGCATTCCCCATCCAATGATCTGTCCCAGCATATTTATTCCTCGAGCCTCGATTAGTTGCCAGCCGCTGTTAGTCGGGATCAGAGCGTTGAGATCCAGCATCCGTGCCATTCCGCCCAAGGCGTTCGTCACCATAAATGCATGGTAAAGTCCACTGCCCATCTGTGTTGTGCCGACCACGGTGCCGGCATCGTTAATGCAATAGGCAGAGCTGTTGGTTCCTCCCAATGTGCCGAAGTCCACCATGGTTCGGCCCATCATCCCGCTGCTGCCTGTGGCGAAGGCGTGGTGGTTTCCCCCTGACATCTGAGCTCGGCCCGCTTCTTGACCCAGATTGTTCACAGACCACGACTGGCCTCCGGAGGCGCCGCCGCCCATGCTGCCCATCCCCATCGTCATCATGCTCGAACTCCCATATAGGCCATTGGTGGACATAATCGGTTCCATGCCGCCGTTCGACATCATGGTGTAGCCGACAACCATCCGGTTGCTGTTGATACAATAGGCTACGGAATTCGTGCCGCCGGCCGTTCCAAGATCCATCATTTGATTCATTAACAAGTTGGTCATGAAAAATGCGTGATGACTGCCGTTGGTGATGGCGGCCCACCCTACCATGTCGCCGAACATATCAATCATCCAGCCGGCGCTGTTACTTCCGCCGAGCGTGCCCATATCCATCATCACGGGATTCTGCAGGGCATTGGTGCACACAAACGCGTGCATGTTGGTCATCGGCAGGTCGGCCGCACCCACCATCCAACCCATGTCGTTGATTCCATATGCCCAACTGTTGCTCCCGCCCAACGTACCAAGGTCGATCATCCTTCCACCGTCGAACATAAAGGCGTGATAATTGCCCAGGGCGGTCTGCGCCGTGCCGACGATCTGTTCGTGATTGTTAATGCCGTAAGCCATGCCATTGCTTCCGCCGAGAGTTCCCAGGTCGGTTACCGCATAGAATTGAGCCTCGGCGGCCGGCGACAATCCCAACAGAACCAGCCCTGTGGTTAGGCTCCGTCGTAAAGGGCTGGAAAAGAAGCGGACCGCAATTTGATTCACGAGACGCGTATGCATAAAGAAGTTGCCATGATTTGTTCTTTGCCCGCTAATCGTCCCAATTACATTTCAATGGGTTGCTACCGCCTACACCAATGTTGTCAAAAGGTGTGCAAATCTTGGCAAGCTCTGGTCGGAACTCGAAATCAAAGAAAACACAGGCTCGAATTGTTCGACCATGTGAATGGGGACGGAAGGTCGCGGGAAAAGCCGAAACAAAAAATTCGGGACAGTAAACGTGTTTTCCCAATTGATCCTTATTTGAAGTCCCTTTGGTATCCAAGATCCCGGATTATCGCGCCCCCGAGTTCTCTACATTCCTTGGATTGTTAGGCCGCGTTGGTTCAAGGCTTCTCGACATTGCTCCACTCCGCTTGCTGCACGACGACGCGGTAGCCATCTGGGTCTTCGTATGTTCGGCCTCGCGTTTCCCAGTACGGATTGAAGGACGAAACCTGTTTGAAACCGGCGGCCGACATGCTCGCGCACGCGGTCTGCCACTCGGCTGCCGTCGGGACGTAGAAAACCAGCAAGTCTTCGGGCGTCGGCGCTGGCACAACAGGATGGGTGCGATTGTGCGTGAACTCGAAGTGGTAGCCTGAACCTTTGAGCCCAAGCATCACACCGTCGAATCCGTCATGGTCCTCAAAGCTGCCGACAATGCGAAGACCGAGACCGTGACAGTACATAGTCGTGGTTCTGGCGAGATCGCTGACTGGCCTGGCGATCCGAAGGTGATGTGACATGGCTTCTTGATGTTGATCAGCGGCCTAAAGGTTCGACTGAGCGACAGCCGCTGCAGCGCGCTCACGCAACCACAATAGTCCTTACGGCTTTCCGAGCAAGGTCCGAACCGAAACGCACAGTGGCTGTTCGCCTCCAGTCGATAGTTAAGCCGCCGTATCATCTTTCGGATAGACATCCAATCGGAGGTCGATGTGAAGAGCGGCAAGTTGATTCGTCAATGAGTGAGAAATAATCTCATCCCAATTCCCGGCCGCCCATACGCCACAGAACAGCTCAGGACCTCGGCAAGATAAACGCTCTCCGCGCCAACGCCCCGCAACCCTGCGATATTGCCCCCGCCGCACTGAAACGCTCCAACTGTTAGCTCTAGTAAATGGATGTTCATGGCTATCCCACTCGGCTTGTGGTTCACCTTCTCTATTGCTTGCGGTTGCGAGTTTGTGAACCGCTCAATCTGCGAATTAAAGACTTGGATCTCAAAGGCAGACGGCTTCACATCCACCAAGGCGGATCGAATGGTTGAACATCGCTGAACTTCGAACTTTGAATGCGGCGGTCAATGATGGCCACGCTTGGTGACCGTAATGTTGACCGGCGACGAATCCAAAATACTGCCGGCGTCATAAACGAGTCGCGCCGTCAGCGTGTAACTGCCGACACCGACGCTTTTCCAGCTAAAGGTG
>DATJGF010000170.1:0-67556 GCA_035495315.1 Candidatus Limnocylindrales bacterium | reverse complement strand
CTCTGTGGATGCCTTGGCGGTGTCAGGGAGCGATATCTATGCTGCCGGCTTCTTCACGACGGTTGGTGGCATCGCGGCCAGTAACATTGCCAAATGGAATGGGAGCAGTTGGTCGGCGCTGGGGTCGGGAATCATCGGAGGCGAAGGTCCTTCTGTGTATGCGCTGGTGGTGTCAGGTAGCGAGCTGTATGTAGGGGGCGAGTTCACGATTGCGGGCGGCATCGCGGCCACCAACATCGCGAAATGGGACGGCAGCAGTTGGTCGGCGCTTGGAATCGGACTGAACGATGATGTGTATGCGCTGGCGGCTTCTGGCAGCAACTTGTACGCAGGTGGCACATTCACGAATGCGGGTGGCACGGCGGCAAACTACATTGCCAGCTGGAACGGGGGCAGTTGGGCGGTGCTGGGTTCGGGGATGGGTGGCGTCACTTATCCCGCAGTATATGCGCTGGCGGTGTCGGGAAACGACGTGTATGCGGGTGGCTACTTCACGACGGCGGGCGGCGGCCCGGCCACTAACGTCGCCCAGTGGAACGGGAGCGGTTGGATCCCGCTCGGGTCGGGGGTGGGCGGCGCTGTGCAAGCCATTGCTGTGTCGGGCGGCAATGTGTACGCGGGTGGCTATTTCGAGACGGCGGGGGGCAGCGCGGCCTATAACATTGCCAAATGGAACGGGACCAACTGGACCGCGTTGAGTTCGGGCATGGACCACGAACCGCTGACGCTAATGGCCTCGGGCAGCGATTTGTATGTCGGGGGCAGATTCACGATGGCTGGCGGCAGCTCCGCCAATTACATCGCCAAATGGGACGGGAGCCGTTGGACGGCGCTGGGTTCAGGAATGAACAACGACGTGAATGCGCTAGTGGTATCAGGCACCGACTTATACGTTGGTGGCCTCTTCACGTCGGCAGGCGGGAAGGTTTCCGCATACATTGCCCGTGCCTATCTAATGCCTCTGCCTGAGCTTTCGGTGCTTCACTCTGCCACCGAGGTGAAGGTTTCCTGGCCATCCGTTGATACAGCCGATTTTGTGCTTGAACAAGCCACCACGCTTTCAGCCCCGGCAAACTGGGTCGCGAATACTGCCGGTGTCACCGATGACGGCACTAGCAAGTTGGTGACGATCCCGATCACGAGGCCATCGCAGTTCTTCCGACTCCGCAGGCGGTAAATGGGCCGAAAGGATAATCCATTTCCCTGTCATCTAATGCGGTCTTTTTATGGGTCGACGAACCGCCGCTCGGAACAGACGGAGGCTGCCGTTTCTCCTTGATTGACGAGCAAGGCGTCATCACAAACAACAGTCGTCGGCGTGGGGCCGATCCAGGGGCTTATGGGCGGGACAATGAAGGTAGTTCGAAAAAGGCGGACAGCACTCCAGGATGCTGGCGCGGCGACCTAAGCGCAGCCGAAGAAGCGGCCAGCGACGCCTTCCGTTTCACCTTTCTAACCCGGCTGGCTTCAGCAGCGCCTTGAAACGTGGTTCGTTTCGCAGCGGTTCATATAACGGCTCAAGGCGAAGCCAACTAGGATCGCCACCCAGGAAGTCCCTTTCCAGCAATTCGATCGCTTTGTTTGTTTCGCCAAGCTGCGCATAAATGCCATCCAAGGGCCATTGATCCAGTTCTCCAACTTTCGGTTGCTCCTGCAGGGCCTCAGCCTCCAGCCGGATTTCGAGCACTCTGAGCCAATATCCGCGAGCACCAGAAGCGACATAACCCTGGCGGATCGTATCGAATCGCTGTCGCGCGTCAGTCTGGTCCATTCCGGAAAAGACGGCGCTTTTTTCAAACTCCTCCAGCGCCCCCAGGTAATCGCCTTTGGCTTCCAGCGCCGTGCCGATCCACTGATGCGCCAGTGGGAAGTTCGTCTCCAGTTCCAGCGCCTTGCGAAATTGGCCAATCGCCTGGTCATACTGCCGGGCAGCGATGAACGGATATCCGGCGATTGTGGCGGCAATACGCGAGGTAGGATCGAGCTGTTGTGCGCGTTCGCCATGGACCTTGGCTTCTTCGACCTGACCCAGCAAGGATAAGAAGTAGCAGGCTATGGTATGTGCCTGTGCGTAATTTGGGTTGAGCCGCAAGGCCTCCTGCATCTCTTTTTGCGCCATGTGCCAATCCCCCTCGAGGTATTTGCTGTAAGCGGCTGCTATGTGACCCTCGGCCAGCCTTGGATCCAAGTGAAGCAATCTAGCGGCGATCTCTTTGATTCTTTGATGTGTCTCCTCCTCCGACATCCCCGGAACTTTCCAGGTGTACATGCCCACCAGCGTAGTATAGGGGGGCACAAATTCCGGATCGACCTGGATCGCTTGACTCAGGTACTTGATTGCTTTCTTCAGGCTTTCGTCGGTCAACTGCTGGTAATACCACCGGCCCAGATCATACAAACGGACAGCTTCCGGGTTTGGAATGTGGCGCTGAGTTCGGGTTCTTGAGACCACCAGAGCAAAAATGACCGACGCAAGCACAAGAATCGCCAAACTAATACGGGCCACGACCGCGAAGGTCGCTCGCCTACTCCGCTGAACCCTCACCGCTCTGCCTTCAGCGACTCGGCTCAAATCGTCATGCATGGCTTGAGCTGAGGGGTAACGAAGACGCCGGTCGCCTTCGCAGGCACCAAGGATGACTTGATTCACCCCTTTCAACTGCGAATTGTCCGTTGTTTGAAACTCTTCCGGTAGCGCTGGAAAATCCTGCCGGTCCTTTCCGGTCAGCATCTCATAAAGCACCTTCCCGAGGCTGTACACGTCGGCCTGCGCCGAGCCGGGGCCTTCAGGTGCAATAAAGCCCACGGTCCCGACGAACGAACGCGCTTCGTCCACATCGGCAACCAGTCCAATGTCCGCCAGCTTGGGTACACCGTTGACGAAGATGACATTCGACGGTTTGATGTCGCGATGCACGAGACCATTGTGGTGCAAATGTTCCAGCGCACTACTCATCGACAGACCTACTTGGATACAGTCATCCAAGGGCAGTCGACCGCGCGCTTTCAGGTCAGACCGAAGCGTGCGAGGCATGTACGAGTGCGGAGTGCGGAATGCGGAATGGCGAATGGAAGAAGGCGCCGGCGTGATTGACTCCGCACATTCCGCACTCCGCACTCCGCACTCCGCATTGGCATCGTCCGCCAATTCCATGACATAATAGAAGTAACCCGCCTCGTCATTGCGGCCGATCTGCAGGATATCAACCAGGCCATCGTGAGTGCGAGAGACCGGCTCGTATTTTTGGATGCCTTTGAATTCGCGCTCGAACGGATAGGCTTCGCTGAAATTGCCGCGTGAGACAATTTTCACTGCGCGCAAAGTTCCCACGACGTTGCGGGCCAGCCAGACCTCCCCGTAGCTGCCGCCGCCGATCCGCCGCAGCAGTTCGTGGTCGGGAATAGTTGGAGACTGAGACGGACTGATAGAGGGGGGGAGGGTCGCACCGGTCGACGCACCAGTCGGTTCGCGCGAGGACTGGATCACGCGATTGGGCACGTTCGGGATCATATCTCTCGCAAGTTACCATGAAACAAGGGAATGAAGCGCCAAAAATCACGCAGATCACCAGCGAGCGCAACAGCGAAAAGCCCCCTAAATTCGCCAGCGCGTTGTCACGCACTGGCACATCCCCCATTTGTTGAACAATTGTCTTGATAAGATGTATTTTATCTACATCTTATCGGCCATGGTTTGTTTCCGGCGTCCTCGTCTTTTTTCCAGCGTATGATGCTTACCCGGTTTTCCGATTATGCCTTGCGTGTGTTGATGTTTGCGGCAGTTCAGGGCCCGAGGCCATTTTCGGTGGATGAGGTAGCCAGCAGGTACGGCCTCTCGAAGAACCATGTCGCGAAAGTAGTCAACCGTCTGGTGCAGACCGGCCATCTGAAAGCACGGCGCGGGCGACGAGGCGGTGTGTGGCTGGGCTGCGATCCTGGAAACGTGCGCTTGGGTCATTTGGTTCGCCTCACTGAGAATGACAGTCCCCTGGTTGAATGTTTCGCGGCGAAAACGAATCGTTGCCGGCTGACACCAGCTTGCCGCCTGAAAGGAGCTTTGGCCCAGGCGCTGGACGCGTTTTACAGCTCTTTAGATGAGCGAACGCTGGCCGACCTGGTCAGCAATCGAACAACATTGGAGCGTCTGCTGCAGGATGTATGACCAAGACAACCTGGCTGGCAGTGATTCTTCTGAGTCTGCTCGGTCCCCGAGCAACGGCTGACGAGGATCCATTCGAGCGGGCGCCGATTTCATATTCCAAGGCGACGCCGCAGGATGCCATCAGCGCCCTCAAGGCGAGGTTAGCTTCAGGTGACCTGCGATTGGAAGGCGACGAGCGACAAGTGGTGCGGATGTTGTTAAGGGCGCTCGGGATTCCGGAAGCCAGCCAGATGCTGGTGTTCTCGAAGACGAGCTTTCAAAAGGATAGGATCAGCCCGGCTCGCCCGAGAGCCGTGTATTTCTCCGACGAAATTTACCTGGGCTGGTGCCCGGGCGGTTTAGTCGAGATTGCCGCCATTGACCCGGTGCTGGGGCCGGTGTTTTACAGTTTTGATCCGCACTCCGACAAGTTAGGGAGCGCGTTCCAAAGGGATACCGACTGTTTGCGCTGCCACGGTGGCACGTTCGTGCGCGAGATACCCGGCCTACTCGCTCGCTCGGTGTTTACCGATACGTCTGGCCAGCCGCTGCTGTCGCTCGGCTCTGAACTCATTGATGCTACGACGCCGATCGAAAAGCGGTGGGGCGGCTGGTACGTTACCGCACTACGAGCCGGTCCAAGACACCGAGGTAATCTCATGTTGTCGGCTGAGCGCGACCCTGCTCCAGAAGCGCTGTCGGCGAAAGCGAATTTAAAGAGCCTTGATAAACTCGTTGATACCAGCCCTTATCTTGTTCCTTCGAGCGACATTACGGCCTTGTTGATTTTTGAGCACCAGGTATCGGTGCAGAACATTCTGACCAAAGCCAATCAGGAATGTTTGCGCATGATTACTTACCAAAAAGGATTGCAAAGAGAGCTTAAGGAAACAGTGACCGAGGAGCCGGCCTACGAGAGCGTGCGGCACGTGTTTGCAAATGCCTCGCAGGAGGTTCTGGATGCCCTGCTGTGCAAGGACGAAGCACCGTTGCCAGAAGGAGGGATTCAAGGAGTGGGCGGTTTTGCCCCCGTGTTCGAATCCGCGGGCAAAACTTCGTCAAGTGCTCGTTCCTTAAAGCAGCTCGACCTGCACCATCGGTTACTCAAAAAGCGGTGCAGCTACTTGATCCAATCCACCGGCTTTGAACGCCTCCAGCCGATTTTGCGCCGGCGGGTGCTTCAGCGTTTATGGCACGTGCTCACCGACCCGGCGCCCGAGCCACGCTACGATTATTTGGAACCAGCAGAACGCGAGAGCATTCACGCAATTCTCACTGCGAGCCTTCGCAATCTCCCAGTCAATTGGCACGCGACAAATTGAGAGCAACCCGCAGGGCACCATTAAAACGCTGAGCCATACCCCGCAGGAAACGAGGCGTATGCCAGAGTGGTTAGGGCTTTTCCCGTGCAGGAGTCGACCTTACACTGAGATCATGTGGCCTGCCTTATGGTGTGGTTTCATCCTTCTCTTTGGCGGCGAAGCGTTGGTGCTGGGGACGAAAAAGGTTCTCGTAGAGGCGGGCAATTTTAGAGAGATTTACGATCCGCAAGTTGGGGAGAAGGACCTATGGTGCATCAACGATCATACCTTCATTCGCGGTCCTGACGGGACTTGGCATGTCTTCGGGATCACACACATTCTCCCGGTCAATTTCGCTCGGGATCCGGGTAAAAACCTCCTTCACGCCACCGCCAAGACTCTCACCCAGAACCCCTGGCACAAAAAGCCTTTTGCCGTCACGGCGGATTGGGAGAAATATGGTGAATGGTTGTTCTGGGCGCCGCACGTCATTGAGCACAGCGGTCTTTACTACATGTTTGTCTGCGCTGGGAACAACCACGGTCATCAATACAAGATTCATTTGCTGACCTCACGCGACTTGTGGCATTGGGACCGCAGTCCGGCCAATCCCTTGCTGATTGATGGCTTTGACGCGCGCGATCCGAATGTTCTGGCTGAAGGAAAGGGTTGGATTTTGTATTATACCGCGACGTCCACACCCGCAGGCGGCAATCACATCGTCGCGGCGGTCACCAGCGAGGACTTGACACATTGGGCTAATCGGCAGGTCGTGTTTACCCACGCGCAGCGTGGCACGTTTGGCGGGCCGACAGAGTCTCCTTTTGTGGTGCGCCGGGGAAAGTCTTACTACCTGTTTGCCTGCGATGGTGGGACCATCAATGTGTATCTGAGCAGCGAACCTTCCCGATGGGACTCCACAAACCACGTCGGAACCATCTTTGCCCATGCCTCGGAGATCGTGCGTGACACGGACGGGAAGTGGTACATCAGCCATGCTGGCTGGGAGCACGGCGGACTGTCATTGGCGCCGCTGGTCTGGCATGATGGCCTGGACGAGGCTGAGAGTTCGTTAAAGTCAGGCGGTCGTTAGGGGTCAGAAATAGAAGGTTAGGGGCGCGCGGCGGCGGGAAGGCCAAGTGTATGATTATAAAGGCACTGGATCTAAATCGCAGATAGGCGTAGAAGTCACCCAATTCCATATGCCGGCGAAGCAGACAACAACGACAAAATCCTCGGAGCCCGAACAAGTGGAGGCTTACCTGAAGAACCTCAAGCACCCATTAGCGGAAGTGCTTGGCGCTTTGCGGAAGATGATTTTAAAGATCGACCCGGAAATCGGGGAGGAGATTAAGTGGAATGCACCAACATTCTTCTACACGGGCGAAATGAGACCATCCGATCCCAGGGAATACAAGAGGTACCTTGTGGTATTCAATCTCTTCAAAAAGGACTGCATCCGTCTCGTTTTCTGGCGTGGCGCAAAGGTCAATGATCAGTCGGGATTTCTAGAAGGTGACTATGCGGATGGAAGGCGACTGGCGATGTTTTACAGCCTGGATGATGTGAAGTCCAAGCAACCATCACTAGAAAAAGCCGTGAGACTGCAATTGAGGCACATGGACAAATAGCCCCACGGCACGGGTGTTTCATCCGATCACGGCCAGTTGAAGTGATCAGATGCACACACGAAGATGCTGGCTCGGCATACCAGTTATGCACAGTATGCACAGCCTTGCTGTTGACTCTCAGTAAGAGCTACTCTACACACAGGATTTGCTGGTGCGATGCGTCATCAGCATGAGGGACAAACGCTATGAAAATGCGAAGACGTAAATTCCTCAAACTCGCCGCGGCCTGCGCGGCGGGCAGCCAGGTCGCCGGCGTGGGTGCCTCAGATCTAACCTTCCGCGATACCGGACTAAGGCAAAAGCTGCGACCACGCTCGCTGGGCAAGACCGGGGTTGAAGTAAGCTCGCTGGCGCTGGGAGGCGTCATCGGCATGCAGTTGCCGCCTTCCGATTCGCACGATCCGGTCGCAATTGCTGAAACCGCACTGGACCTGGGCATTTCTTATTTCGACACGTCTCCGGACTACAACAACGGTCAATCGGAAACCAATTATGGCCAGGTTCTCGCGCGCCGTCGCAAGGAAGTGTTCCTGGCCACCAAGACTAATGACCGAACTTACGACGGAACGATGCGGAGCATCGAGCAGAGCCTTAAACGGCTGCGCACGGAGCGGGTAGATCTGCTCCAAATCCACGGCGTCTCCGCTGGGGAGGATTTGGATGCCTGGGGCAAGCCGCGCGGGGTGATAGCGGCGCTACACAAACTTCGGGATGAAAAAGTAATTCGCTTCATTGGCCTCACCGGTCATGAAAGTGCCGCGCGCCTTCAGCAGGCAATCGAAAGGTATGAGTTCGATACGCTCTTGACGACGCTCAACCCCGTTGCGCGCCGACAACCGTTCCGCGAGGACCTGCTCCCGATGGCTTGCGGCAAGCGAATGGGTATTATCGCGATGAAAGTCATGGGGGGTGGCAACGGTTGCCTGGTGACGGGAAACCCGCTGCAACAGGTCCTTCGCCCTTATCACGACCAGACCGCGCACCAGGTTAAGGCGCCTTCATTGCTCCGCTATACACTTGGTTTGCCTGTCTCGATAGCGGTAGTCGGGGTGGCAACGATCGAACAACTGAAGGCAAACATCGAAATCGTCCGATCGATGAACCCGATGACGCTTGCCGAGCGGCAGGAACTCGAGACCGCCATGGCGTGAGGCTTTGAAAAGGGAAACTCGGCGCCGCGCCGCTGGAGCGAAATACTGTGAAGCGATTGATCGGAGCATGGCTGGTTGTGTCAGGACTGATCATGAGGGGAGCTGTGCTTGCCCCACTGGTTCAGGTCGAAGAAGACGTCTACACCTACTCAAATGCCGATAATGGAGCCGGGCCGATGTGGTGTCATGGCTCAACTTGTCTGGTCCGCGCCGGCGAGCACCTCTTTGCGAGTGGCCTGGAGACCGTCCCGGATGTCAAACCGCTGAATAATTGTCGCTGGATATTGTATGAACGAGGGGGGCATGGATGGCAGCGGGTGTGCGTGGACGAAGGACGGACACGTGAGCCAGCGCCGATGGCGGTATTCCCAGATCGTCGCGTGTTCCTGTCGGTGAACCCAACGTTGGGCAAAGGTCCGGAACCGAATGGAGGTCCTGCACGGCCGGACGTGCTGGACTTCAAAATTGGCGGTGTTAGCGTGGCACCAATACCTCTGAATCCTGTTTGGCAGGACACTCCCCAATTCACCGAACATTCCTACCGCAGTTTTGCTGCCGATGGACCACGCAAAGAATTGATTCTGTTTCAGAACATTGGCTACACGCACGCGGAATGGACCTATCGCGATCCGGCCGGCAAGTGGAGGGCGCAAGGCCAGCTCAAGTGGCCGTGGGGTTCGGAATATGACAAGCCCGAGCCTATTCGCGTTTGTTACCCGAATGTGGCAATCCGCGATCGCGCGGTGTACTTCTGCGGAGTGAGCGATGTAGTCGAGCCCTACAAGGCCTGGCGTCAGTTCAAACGCCAGCTGACGGGCAGGGAATGGGACTACGATTTCCGGCGGCTCTTCTTCACCTGGACACCCGATATCACCCGGCAACCTTTTGCCGAGTGGGTGGAGATTGCCAGCCGCGACAAGACTTGCGGGTGGATTTCTCCCGGCGACCTCTACGTGGCCCCCGATGGCGATGTGCATTTGGTTTGGTCGGAACGCGCGCTCGATGACCGTTTGCGCTCGAAATTCTTTCCTGAGGCAAAACAAAGCCACACACTTAATTACGCCGTGGTTCAACGGGGCAAGGTGGTCCGGCGGCAAAAGCTGGAAGTGTCGACCGAAGACAAACCGGGAATTGTCGGCGCCGAAGCTCGGTTTCAGGTGACGCCCGAGAAACGATTGTTTGTTGTCTATTACGCTTCGGGGGCTGACCCTGCCGGTAAGCAGGTATCGGAGAACCGTGTCGTGGAGATCATGGACGACGGTTCAGTCGGTCCTCCGGTGCGTGTGCCGCTTCAGCGGCCGTTTACCAGTTTCTTTACCGCGACGGTTCGGGCCGGTTCACCGCCATCGCGCACGGTGGACATGTTGGGCCAACGAGCAGGAGCCAGCCAGACGATCAGCTACGCAGCCGTGCGGCTGTATTAAGGGGAGCGGACAACTTCAAAGCAATCGATGAAATCGCTTGACTCCATGCTGAATAGTCTTTCAGTGTTCAGTGGGTGAGAGCTTTTGCTAATCGCCGCCACATATTGATATCAACTCGCATCACCGTTCTATGAATCGCCGCTATGCTCGCCGAGAGTTTCTAAAGACTGCCACGTTGGCTTCCACCGCATCGCTGGTTTGGCAGCTCCAGTCAACGGAAGCTGAAGAACAGAAGCCAACCTCCGCGCGCGCGCGACTCCTGCCTGGCTGTTGCGCCTATTCCTACGGGTCGTACCTGGGAAAAGGGAAGATGACGATGGAAGATTTCATCGTCAAAGCCGCCCAGTTGGGCGTCTTAGGCGTGGACATCACGACCTATTGGTTGAAGTCGACCGAACCTTCGTACCTGGCGAGTCTTCGCACATTCGCCTACCGGCAAGGGATGCCGCTGTCCGGCCTGGCAATCGGTGCCGACCTTTGCCAGCCCGACGCTGCGAAGCGAGCGGAGGTTCTGGAAACAGTCCGCAAGTGGGTAGATGCGACCGAGCTGCTTGGCGCCGCGCATTTGCGAGTCTTTGGTGATAAATTGCCTCCGGGCGCCACTACCGAGCAGGGAATAGCGTGGGTAGCGGAAACGATGAAGCCGGCCTGCGAGTATGCGGCAAAGAAAGGCATTATCCTCGGATTGGAAAGTCACTCGGGACTGACCACGCGCGCCGCGAATATTATTGAGATACTCCGCCGCGTCGATTCGCCGTATGCCGGCTGCAACCTGGACATCAGCAATTTTCCAGAGAACCCGTACGACCAAATTGCCCTTTGTCTGCCCTACGCGACTCACACGCACATTCGCGATATGTACGGCGAGCCGAAGCAGCCGCTGGACTTGGACCGCATTTGGCAGATGTTCGCCAATAGCGGCTACAACGGCTATATGTCGGCTGAATATGAAGGTAAAGAGGATGCCATGATCGGCGTGCCCAAACTGTTAGAAAAAATCAAAGAGTTGTGCCGGAAATACTCTGCCGTATAGGCGGAAGACGCGTTGAAATGTTGCAACGTTAAAACGTTACAGCAGCACGAATGCGCAAAGAGGCAGTTTCACGAGTTGGCGTGCCGCAAAAACTGCCGGCATCGTTTCTGCCGATCGGTCAGCTGTATTTAATTCTTCTTTTGCACGGTCCGAAGGTCAACCTCGGCGGCGCGGCTGTACACGGGCAGTCGCGCTGAGAGGGCGTCAAATCCCATGAAAAAACCACCGGAGTTGGGTGACTTGCCGGTGCACTCGAAGCGCACGGTGTGGGTGCCGGTGGTGAGCTTGTGGACACCAAGTTTGTGTGAGGTCGGGGTGATGTCGGCATTATACAGATTAAGTTGGGCAACCTCTTTGCCGTCCAATTTTACTCGGTAGTTACCGTAATCCCAAGAATGGACCATTTTTGCCGAGAGTTGCGTCGTCTGTTCCTTATCGACGTTGAAGGTGACTTCCACCCAGGCCTGTGCATCGGTCGGTTTAAACCAGAGTTGCTTTCCGTCGGTAACTCCGCCGACCTCCTGGATCTCGACCGGACTATCTGAATGTTTGGCACTGGCGACTGCATCGTGGCCTTTGAGTAACACGGTCTCAGTGAATGGCAGGCGCTGTGGACCCGAAGGCAGGGCGGCCCAGGGCTTATGCGGCTCCGTCTGATACCACATTGCAACACTCGACATTAAATCGTCACGTTCGATAAACCCGTCGAACTTTCCATCGGGAAAAACTTGCGAGCCTTTGTGCTCGATTTCGACTCGCAGCGACTTGCGGAACACAACCGGATCGGGAATGTGAAAACGATACGCAGTGCCGCGGTCGCCGGTTCCAAAGCCTTCCCACAACGGCGTACCGTAAAATGGACCCGCTTGTTCTCGGAACCCCCAGCCGTCGCAGAAATAATCTTCGGTCCCGGTGCCGCGCAGGCTGGGCTCTTTTTCGCCATCGATGAAAAAGAAATCGTCACCTTCGCCATACCAGCCGGGCGAAACCATATAGACACTTTGAATCGTGCCGACGTAATGGCCCCGGCCTTCGATATCTGCAATCAGGTAATTCTGTCCCATGACGCACGGATGTTCCTGGCGGTACATTGCGTGAAAGTAAGCGCTGTCGTCCGGTAACGAGGGATGCTTTTGCCAGTCGATATAATAATAAAACGCATCGCAGCGTTTATCGCTTTCGTTGGTGACCGTGAGCCGTGCTTTTTTCCGGAAAGGCATCGGCCAATAACAATTGCGGCCACGACCATCTGAACTGACCCGGATGGGCAGCGAAGTGAAGGGCTTGTCAACGCCATGACCGATGCCGAAGAAATCACCGACCGGGCATTCGACGCTCGGATGTTCTTCATCATCCCAATACATGCGTAGCGTAAGCAGGCGCGAATAGAACGGAGCATTGTGCGCGATCGTGAACCAAATGTGGACGATTTGACCCGGACCTTCGAGCGTCGCGAGCGTGAGCGTGCCACCTGGATCAATCGGGCGGGCGTCGCCATTGCCATTCTTCCAATCGGAGTCGGAGGAAGACGTCCGCATGGTCTGGAAATCCTTCAGCTTCTCGAGAGTGGCCAGAGGGTTGCCTGGATTCAGCTGGGCAAACGCAACGATCGAGAGGAAAGACAGAGTTGCCGTCCATTGTAGAAGACGACGTAAGGAGACTCTGATCAAATTGAAGCCGGAGACAAGCGGAAGGATTAGAGTCTCCTTACGTCGACTGCTACAATCGTAAAGATGAGTTTCCTGAGGTTGGCGGTTACAAGCGTGATGGGTGGTTCTCATGGGCGGATTTTATGCGCCCGCAAGCTGATGACCAGTCCGATCTGTGTTGGCGTGCTGTAACCTGAAATTAGCAAATGAGCGGACTGAAATGTCGAAAACCGAAGCTGATCTAGTCGTTGTAACGCCGACTATCAGTCGGCTGTTTCGCCGGTTGCCAACCGGCGCTACAGCCGATTTTCAATCGACGCTACTCACAGACGTAAACTCGTACCGCCCGCTCTGGACCTCGAAGGCTGCGCGTCCGTTCTCGAACCGCAGGAATTTTACTCCGGTGGCCTGCGCGGCGGGTTTTCCGCTCTCGCTTAGACCGGCAGCGTCACGAGCGGGAAGAATCACTGTCGCGGTGGTGTTGGCTGGTACTGATACCTTCAGGTAGAATGTCGCTCCCTCTTTTCGCCAACTGCTGGCGATCGGGCCGTGTATTGAATCATATTCGGCTTTGGCCCAGATCACTCCACCACCCGGCCGTGGCCAAACCACGAAATGCTTCCATCCCGCTTGAGCGTCGTCCGGGTTTAGACCGGCGACATTTCGCCAGATCCACTCTCCGACCGCGCCAAACGCCCAGTGATTAAATGAGTTCATCCCGGCATCCTGGAACCCACGGCCCCTGACGTAACCATCCCACCGTTCCCAGATCGTGGTGGCGCCGTTATCGATCATGTACAACCACGAAGGGAAAGTGCGATTGGTGACTAGCTGCCAGGCAAGCTCCTGGTAGCCATATCGGGTTAACTCCAGCAATGCTCGGTGTGTCGTTTGAATGCCGGTGGAGAGATGGTCGCCATAGCGGTGAATTCCCTTCACGAGGTGCTGTGCGGCGGCAGTGCGGAGATCCATCGGCAGCAGATCGAAATTCAATGCCAGCGCATATCCCCCCTGAGTATCACCCTCAAGCCGTCCGTCCGGTCGTACGAACCGGGCGTTGAAAGCCGTCTTAATTTGCGTGAACAATTCGTGGTACCTTTTCGCTTCATCCGCCCGGTGAAGTACGTCGGCCATTTTGGCGACCAAATCGGTCGAGTGCGCAAAGAATGCCGTGGCAAAAAGATCTTTGGGAACAGAGGCGCCATTGGTCGGCCACCCGGCCTGTTTAACCCAATCGCCATTGAGCCAGTCATTGTAATCATTGTTCCGGCCACGTTCCCAGATCAAGTTAGGATTGAGACGATGAATATAATCGACCCAACGACATGCCGATCCGAAACTGGCTGCCAGTAATTCCGTATCGCCGTAATTCTGATACGCCCGCCAGGGGACGATTACGCCGGCATCGCCCCAGGCCGGAACGCCGGAGAACTGAGCGTTGGGGTCGGCAGGATGCGGTGCGAAGTCGGGGAATCGGCCATCATCGGCCTGATCATCTCGGATATCTTGTGTCCACTTGGAAAAGAATGCTGCAAGATCCATGTTGAAAACGGCCGTTTGCGCGAACGCTTGAATGTCCCCCATCCAGCCGAAGCGTTCATCCCGTTGCGGGCAATCGTTCGGTGAGCTCATCAGGTTGGCGCGCTCGGTCCAAAGCACATTTCTCATGAGCTGATTGATAGACGGATCGGAGCACTCAAAGCGGCCGACCGGTGGCGCGGCGGAATGAAATACGCGTCCGAGAGCCGAATTGGTCAATGGGGGCCCACCCAGGCCGGTCACTTCCACGTAGCGGAAACCGTGATACGTGAAATGCGGTTCAAGAGAGAACTCGCCATCCGCCGCCGGCAGGTAACGATCCACTTGCGGTGCGCCCCGTAAATTTGCCGTATAAAGCGTCCCGTCGTCGTTGAGCATCTCCCCATGCCGCAAGGTGATGGCTTTTTCTTTTGTTGCCTGTCCGCGAAAACGACACCAGCCCACCATATTCTGGCCGAAATCCAGTACGTAGGCACCCGGTTTCGGCTCGGTGATTTTCAGACAACGCAGTTCCTGCTCGATTTCGATCGGCTCGTTTCGTTGCCAAACGAGCTGCCGGGAATCCACCGGCAAACTCCTGACATTGCGCCAGCCACTGTCGTTAAACCCAGGCATGTCCCAGCCGGACTGTTCATGCGCTGCATCGTATATCTCTCCATCGTAAATACCGGCAGAGCGGATTGGTCCGTCGGTTGTGCTCTTCCATGAACCATCCGAGCTCACGGTCTGACCCGTGCCATCAGTAAACTCCAGCTCCAGCTGGAGAAAAAATTGCGGGAAGGTTCCGTACGCAAAACGCCCAACAACCATCAGCCGGCCGGCATACCAACCTTCACCAAGCAGCGCACCGACGGCGTTCTCGCCAGGGCGCAGGAGTCGCGTGACATCATAGACCTGATACTGCATGCGTTTTCGGTAACTGGTCCATTCCGGTGCCAATAATTGCTCACCGACCCGTTGGCTATTGAGGTGGAGTTCGTAAAGACCGAGAGCTGTCACGTAAGCAGTCGCTTGGCGGAGAGATTTGGATACAGTGAATTGCTTGCGCAACAGGGTTGCGGGCAGGGCTCCCGCGACGCCGCCTGGTGGGACCGTCTGCACAACGCCATCCGTGAGGTTGGCTTTAGCCCACGGGCCAGTTTCTATCGAATCGAGGACCTGGACCGGCGCATTTCGTGCGAGATTTGTTCCCTCGTGCAGCACCTCCATCTCCGCCAATGCGAAACCGAAATCCGTATCGTCGCGGCGCGGTAAAATGGTAACCAGAAGGCGTACGAACCGGCCTTGCGCTGCTGGAAATCGGTAGATGGGAGCATTCGTTCCCGGGTTCGGTTCGTCGCTCGCTGTTCGATCCACCAGAACTTGTGAATCTGAAAAGTCTTGTTGCTGTGCCACTTCAATTTTGAACCTTCGTGGAAAGAGAAAACCGGCCGTGTCGGGCTGCCAGTCGTAGGGACGCGCTGGAAACAGGCGCACACTGTCAAAGTTTTGCGGTCCGCCCAAGTCCAGTGTTACCCATTTTGCGGAATCAGGATGGTTGGCTAATTCAGTGTGATAGCCGTTGAGCGGGGCCTTGGCGGCGGTGTTTCCAAATAATGCGGTGTCGGCGATCCAGGCCGCTTGCCAATCCGAACGATTTAGCAAACCCATTGACCAATGCGCAGGACTACTCCAGGAGGTCGCAAGTCGATCTTTATCCCAAACGCGGATTTTCCACCAGGCGAGCTGCCGTGAGCTCAACGGCTTACCCTCGTAAAAAACCTGGGACGTTTGGTCCGAGAGAACCTTCCCGGAATCCCACAAGTCCCCTTCGTCGCGCGCCAGTGCCTCAGGCGAGGAAGCCACCAGGATATGAAACACGGACTGCTTTTGGCCCCGCTCATCGGAGGCTACAATCCAACTCAGTCTCGGGTGCATCACATCGAGGCCAGTCGGGTTGACTCGGTTCTCACAGCGAAGCCGCGCCACCTCGAGAGCCTCGTTGGGTTGCGCGACAATCGAAACGCGATTTGGAGACGTTAAGAGCAGCGCCAGGGTCAAGCCGAGGGGCGGGGCATTCAAAATGGGCCTTGACGTTTTCACACAATTAACTTATCTTTCGGATTAGATTCCCAGGTCCGTCTGTCCGCAAGCAGAGCCGTAACTCAACTGTTCTCCGTTTATGAAAGACAAACCCGACCCGATGATGGACAAATCTTCCCTTGGTATTACCCGGCCGGCTTGGCGGCCGAATGGCTTCACCCTGATCGAACTATTAGTGGTGATTGCCATTATTGCCATACTGGCGGCGATGTTAATGCCCGCGATCGCGAAAGCAAAACTGAAGGCGCAAGGCATTCAATGTTTGAATAACACCAAACAATTGACGTTGTCATGGCGACTTTACACCGACGATAACTCCGACCGACTGCTCACCTGCGAAGATAACATTCGCGATAGTAATGGTGTGTTGCGGCCAAACTGGTTTAGTGGCTGGCTGACGTTCACTTCCGACGCCGTCAATTGGGACATCGATCACGACATGACTAAAAGCCCGATCTGGGTTTATACCGGCAAGAACAAAGACGTCTATAAATGCCCGGCCGATCGTGCGATGGTGTCGGTCAGCGGAATCAAGCGTCCGCGCGTCCGCAGCAACTCGATGAGCCAGGTCTTCAGCGCAGGTACCTGGTTGGGTCCCAAGTGGCGCCTTTACAATAAGTTGTCCAACATCGTATTGCCGACCAAGACCTTTGTTTTTGTCGATGAACATCCCGATAGCATCAATGATGGTGCCTTTGCCACCACTTGCAACGGCAACCAACCGACTGATCCGCCCAGCGCGGCTTACTATATCGACATGCCGGCCAGTTATCATAACGGCGCTTGCGGGTTCTCTTTCGCGGATGGCCATTCCGACGTCCATAAATGGATCGGTTCAAAAATTGGCAAGGCGCCGGTAACCTACACAGGGACGTTGCCTTTGGATCAACCAGCGGGCAATTCCTGGATGGATACGCACTGGATGGCCGAAAATACTACTGTTCCAAACTGACCTGTTACTTCCGCGCCTCAGGCGTCACGGTCAGTTTCACCCGCTGGCCATCGCGAAGCACGACAACCTCGACCGGTTTGCCGATTTTCACCGCATCGAGCGCATACGTGTAATCATAAATGTTTTTGATTTGTTGCCCGCCGAATTCGACGATCACATCGCCACCTTTTAGCCCCGCTTTCTCGGCAGGACCGCCCCCGCGTACACCGCTGAGTTTTACCCCCTCGACCTCAGTGGTATAATCGGGAATTGTCCCTAAGTATGCGCGGAGTTGCTCGCGGCCCGCGGTGTCGCGGTCGCCGTGAGTCACTTTCATATAGTCGGGGCGCTCCGGCGCGGTGAGGAGGTCGGTAATGAGAGCGCGAGCGAACCGGGCGATGCGTTCCATGCCGTCGTAATTTATTTTCTCCGCGGTGTCCGTGGGGCGATGGTAATCCTCGTGACTGCCGGTGAAAAAATGGATCACGGGAATTCCCTTGGGATAAAATGCGGTTACATCGGTCGGTAAATAGGGGTCATCCTGCAAGACTACATTAAAGCCTGCGGCGACGTTCCGTTTCTCAATCAACTTGCGCCACACCGACGACGAACCAACGCCCTGCAAATACAGTTTGTTATCCGCGAGGCGGCCTACCATATCGAAGTTCACGTAAGCAATCATGTTCGATAGATTGACCGGAGGGTGGTCGACAAAATGCGACGAGCCGATAACCCCGAGTTCCTCGCCCGACCAAAGGGCGAAGATGAGCCCGCGTTTGAAGCTTTCCGGGTGCCGGGCGTATTCCCCCGCAAAGGTACGAGCTAATTCCAACACGACGGAAGTGCCTGAGGCATTATCATCGGCGCCATTGTGAATTTTGCCTTCCTCGCCGGAACGCTCGAGCGAGTGGGAATCGCCGCGGCCGAGGTGGTCATAATGGGCTCCCACAACCACGTATTCCGGGTTCGCACGACCATCGCTTGGTGGGAGCATCGCCACTACATTGTTGTCGCTCGCTTTAACGTGTTGGACCGCGGTCGAGATTTTGATGGCAACGTTTGTTAGCCAGAAGCCGCTTCCCGGCTGCGACTCATGGGGCGAACTGTGCCCATTAGGCGTGTGAGGATTTTCGGTGTCCAAAGCGGTTTGAAGCGTTTTCAGATCCTTGCCCGCTGCCCGTAGGATTGCGTCAGCTACGTTGTCGCTGATACTTGCCGCAATGATACCCGAACCCGACAGACTCGTATCAAAGGTGAGCGGTACCAACTGGCCCGCGTTGGGCGAATTGGGCCCCGTGACGACAAGGAGCGCTTTAGCCCCGCGCTGCCGCGCCATCATGGCTTTGTAGCGAAGTCCAGCGTACACATTCAGTTCCTGTCGCCTTTTGGCGGGCACGTCCTCCGGCACATATCGCAGCGCCAGCACTATTTTGTTGCTCACTTCGAGACCGGCATACGAGTCGTAGCCGCTTTCCGCGCTTTCTGGCACGGAGAGACCATACCCGGCAAACACGACCTCGCCTTGAAAGGTGTCGTTTGCAGTGAAAGAAAGCGGTCTGAAGTCCTTTTCCGGTTCGAATGCGTTCGTGGATTGTCCGTGGACATTTACAACGAGCTGGTTTTGATTCGTTAAGACTTTGACTCCGGCTGTGAACTCAAACGGCTCCCGAAAATCATTATCGGCCCCGACCGGCTCAAGGCCTGTCTGTTGCAGTTGCTCGACCAGAAACGTGGCCGCCTTCTGCGCGCCCGGTTCGCCTGTCCGGCGGCCTTCCAACGCGTTCGAAGCGAGGAATTCCACGTCTTGCTTCAAGGAGCTGGCACTGATGGCCTCGGGCGGAGAGGTCAGTGCCGTCTTTGTTAGTGAAAGCGTAGTATCAGCAGGTGATACGCCCATGGTGGACGCCTGCCGCAACGGAGCGGCGGCGAGCGCTTTGAGGGCGGCCTGGTGGTTCCAGTTCGCCAGGAATAATTGAGATCTATGGTCGCTGGTGCGGCCGGAGGTCCAGCAAAGCTTCTGGCCGTCGGGCGAGAAAACCGGCAAGCCGTCAAAGCCATCGGTGAAGGTCACTCGAACGGGTTGGCGACCGCCCTCGGCATCGACAATAAACAGTTCGAAATTGTCGAACCCGAGCTTGTTGGCGGTGAAAACAAGATATGAACCCGATGGATGAAAATAGGGAGCCCAGGCCATGCAGCCGAAATCCGTCAGTTGCCGCATGTCCGTTCCATCTAATTTCATGGTGAAAACGTTGGCAATGACCCCGCTTTCATCGAATCGGCGCCAAATAATGCGCCCACCGTCTGGCGAGAAGAAGGGGCCGCCATCATAACCGGGGGTATGCGTAAGGCGACGTACGTTCGCCCCGTCGGCATTCATCAGATACAGTTCGCAGAAATAGGATTTGTCTTTTTCGAACCGTTTCTGGTCCGCGTCGGAAAGTTTTTCGGTATAGGCGTGACGGTTGGAGGAGAAGACAACGAGCTTGCCATCGGGCGAGTAGCTCGCCTCGGCATCGTAGCCTTTTGCATCCGTCAGTCGCTTGAGCTGTGATCCGTCACGGTGTGCGGACCAGATCTCCATCTGGTCGTCGTAGTCCCAGGCATAACGCCGCTGTTGACCCGAGGCGCGAAATTCCAGCTCGGCTCGCATTTTAGCCCGTGCTTCTGGATCCTGGTGTGAGGACGAGAACAACACTTCGTCGGTTCCAGGTCTGAAAAAGGCGCACGTGGTTTTGCCGACACCTGGAGAAACGCGATGCGTATCGCCCGTTTCCAAATCGAGCAGATAAATTTGGTAGAACGGATTGTCAGGGTCACGTTCGCTCTGAAATATCAGCGATTTGCCGTCGGGGGAGAAGTACCCTTCTCCACTTCGTTTTCCTTCAAAGGTCAGCTGCCGGACGCCAGTAAGAAATTGAGATTCCTGATCCGCCGCGCAAATGGAATTGGGAGTCAAAAACCATGCGGCCAACGCCAGCTGGATGAACGCGCAACGCAATCGGCGGAAGACTATGGATATGAGGTTAATCATTACTCGTGCCGCCGGAGTCGAATTTTCGTTACCCTCGCGCATGCAAACGGACGATAGCTCTTTGAATGTTGACAATTTCGGCTCCGCCACATATTAGCACCGAAAGTGTAAGGAGTGCCGGCGTCTAACCCAACATGAAAAACCGGTGCTTTGACTTTCAGTGGGACTCGGCTAGCCTTGCCGCGTGCTCCGACGTTTGCCCAAAGCCGCAATGGTTATCGCGCTGGCTTGTTCTATCGGGTTGCATTGGGCGTTTTTCCAATCGCTTGCCTGGGTCGGTATGGTGGTCAGTTACTCGCAGGAAGCCAGCTTCACCGAAGCCCTGGTAAAGACTTTTGATGGCAGTCACCCCTGTGCGCTGTGCAAAGAAATTGCCGAAGGGAAGCAATCGGAAAAGAAATCCGATCTTCCGCTTCAATGGAAGAAGTTTGAGTTTTCATATGCGCGGACGGTTTTCCTCTTCACACCGTTAACCCACTTTTGGAACATGTTGAGCACAGAAATGTTTGGCGCCTTGAGGCCAAACCCGCCGCCGGTCCCTCCTCCTAAATTCCAATTTTCCTGAGGTTTCAATTCGAGTCAGTTGCGGTGTGCTGAAGCCATTCCCACCGGCCTTGGCTGTGGCTGCAGCTGTGGAGTCTCGCACTTCCTTGTAGGCATATGGTGTTGAAGAAAGTTATGACAGTGAAAACGTTCATTTTTGTCTCGGTGATAAGTCTGGCAGCCGTGGGGCCAGTCTTCTCGTGCGATTTGTGCGCGATTTACGCTGCCGCGCAGGCTCAGGGCCAAAATGGCAAGGGCTTTTTCGGCGGCATCGCCGAACAATTTACTCATTTCGGAACCCTGCAACAGGAGGGACATGAGATCCCTAACGAAGGCCAGTATATCGACGGTTCGATGACGCAGGTATTCGCCGGTTACAATTTCAACAACCGAATCGGGGTTCAGCTCAATGTACCGCTCATTTACCGCGCTTACGGCTCGGATGTGATGCACGACAGCACTTCTGGCATAGGCGATCTGTCACTGATTGGTACCTTTATCGCCTATGAGAAACTTACCGAGCGATTCAACCTCACTTGGACTGTGTTGGGAGGAGTCAAATTCCCGACCGGCGATTCCGCGCTATTGAATACACCGGATTCCGACTTGCCCGAAGGCATCGGTGGGCACGACCTCGCCTTGGGCTCGGGATCCTACGACGGCCTCGTTGGGACGGGTGTGTTCGGGCGCTGGAAACGGTTTCTCTTCACTGCGAATCTGCAATACGGCATTCGCACTGAAGGGGATTTTCAACACCAATATGCCAACGACCTTGTGTGGGTAGGCGGCCCCGGAGCCTACCTCGCGCTTAACCACCAATTCACCCTCTCATTGCAGGCGATCGTTTCCGGCGAAACCAAGGGCAAGGATACTTTTGTTGGCGTGCCAGATGAAGATTCGGCCGAAACTCTTGTCTACCTTGGTCCGC
The DNA here is from genome assembly GCA_035495315.1 of Candidatus Limnocylindrales bacterium. Lineage (GTDB taxonomy): Bacteria > Verrucomicrobiota > Verrucomicrobiia > Limisphaerales > UBA8199 > DATJGF01. The sequence continues at coordinate 46,169 of DATJGF010000170.1, read as the reverse complement.
AGTTTAACTTCACCTGGGGCAGCCAACTCAGCGCACAGCTCGGCTTGGATTTGCCGGTGAGCCGGGACAATTCCGGAATACAGGTTGTGCCAGATTATCGGGTCCGCGCCGCCGTGAACTGGCGCTTCTAACAGAACGGGCACGATTAAAAGTGCATGCGAATGCGCTTTTGCTCCCCGTTGCTTCATCTCATTAACACCTCCATTTATGGAGGTGTACCAGGTCCTGGGTGGATCGAACCCTTTCAAAGGGTTTGTCGCCACCGCCCACTTTTAATCCCACCCTAACAGAACGGTTTGGCGGCATGTGTGTTGCCCGGAATCGACATCGGTGGCAGTATCGGAACAATTAAGCCCACATGTTGCGCTATTTTCCGTTTGAGGAACAGTTCGACCCGGGGATGGGGATGCGCGTCCTTAGAACGCATGAACCCTTGTGCGACCTGGAGCTGAGCAGGTATCAGCTGGAAACTTCGCTCAAGCAAAGTCTGCTCGCGGAGGCGCATTCCTATTATTTCCACGGGGGCAGCGCGACCATCACTGCACAATGGGACGTGCTCGAGTTGGTAATTAAGGATCTCGTGCAGAATTATTCGAACCACTTTCAATTGCAGCGCGAAGGGGATCAGTGGCATTGGCACAACGCCATTCTGGGTCAATCTGCCGCCTTTCAGTTCGGCGATGCCCATACGTTGCCCCTTGAGCCGCTCGACTGGATCGGCCGGCAGGTACAGGAGGACCTCGTGCTATTGAGCGCCGACGCCAGCGCGACTTTTATCGGCGGGCAACTGTGTTTCGCCAATGGTTGGGCAATCAGTGACCGACTAGGCAAGCCATTCCTCGAAGTTCACCAGCATACTCCGCGCACCACGATGCCTTCGGTCGATATGGGGGCGCGCTTTCTCGAGGCGTTGAAACCAGGACGCTCCTTTTGGCGCATGAGCTGGAATTTTAAGCTTTCCGATCAAATGGATATGACCACGAAGCATAAGCCCGCTTACAAGGCGGACTTTGCGCGACGTGCACCCCAATTGACCGATAAGGAGGTCGGAGACGCCGTTTTCATCCGCATCGAGCGGCAGACCTTCACACGCCTGCCTCGTTCACAAACTCTATTGTTCGGTATTCACACCTACAATAGTTCCGTTGCACAGGAAGCTGCCGACCCGGCCCGCGCGCGCGCTATTCTCGGTGTCCTCCGAGGTGCCCCTCGCGACGTTAAAGATTACAAGGCTATTACACCGATTGAAGCTCCCCTGGTGAATTTTCTCGAAGCCCGCGCGGCTAGCGGCTGATCCACGCGCTTCCCGGTGCCTGCTCATCAGCGTGGAGGATGGGCAGTAACAGGTGCGACGGGTGCTCGCGGTCGTGATAGATAGTTCGCCTGGCGGACACCAATTCCCATCTGCGTCGGAATCACGGGTGGTATTGGGATTACGATCAAGCTTGTTTGTCAAGCAATTCGCTCCTAGTATCGGTTCATGAGGAAGCACGTGAACGTTGCTCTGACTGGTATCCTCAGTTTGGTCACGAAGGTAATCGGCTGGCAAATAGGGACAACACGGCCATGAAGCCGTAAACATTTCATCATCCGTTTATGGCGTTTCGCATTCAAGACAGCGTGGTGCGAGGGGAGATTGACAACCGCACGAAAGGAATTGTTCGTGGGAAGATTTGGATCGAGGGTTGGGAGGAGCCGTTAACACTGGAACTGCAGGGTAACGCCTGGCCGGATTTGGCCGGTTGTCTGCTCAAATTCACCAATCCTCAGAAACGCATTCCGCACCCGCGCCTGGATGGACTTCGCTCCCTCCAGCGTGGCACTATCGGTGACCTCACCGCGTCGCGAAAGGTGCGCGTGTTCGACGTCCCTTTGGAGGCGGCGTTGGCGATGATTCGCCGTAAGGAGAAGCCGCCGGAGCACATGGCCAACTGCCTCTATCTTGAATGGTTTAGCGAGGCGAATGGGAGAGTCGTGATCGAAAGCGCGGATTATGAACTGACAATTTCGCCGCCCGAATGGCGCATGACACCGGCGGATGAGGAGGCACGCGCGACTCAGGTCGCTGCAGGTATGCAGGGTTTTATGAACCAGCTCGACACGGCCATCGAGCAGCATCAACGCGGCCAAAAAGACCCGGAGGAGGACTGGGACGAGCACGATTACGAGAAGCTTTTGAAAGAATGCGACGCGCGGACAGATAAATATGCGGAGCTGCTGGATAAGTACGGCGATTCCGACGAAGCGAAGGCGAAGATTGCCAAAGAGATGGGTTGGGACCGCGAGAGAGACGAAGACGAAGATAGCGAACGGATGTTGATTGAAGAGACTAACGCGATTTGCGAACTCTCCCCCGACGAATCGTCACCGGAACCGGACCCGAAACGCGAAGGCATTGACTGGATTCGCGACCAATACGGTGATATTTGCCACCCGTTGCAGCACCGTTGCTCTGAAAGTGCCCTCAAGTTCTGGAGACAGACTGACGAACTGGGTCTCGAAAAATTCGAAGACACCGACCTGGAACAATTCCTCTCCGAGTTTCAGATTACCGGAGCCAAGCTGGCGGGAGCGTTAAACGGCACTGCCGAGGGTGCAGCGTTTTCTGACCCGTCGTTCACGGTCGCTTTGCTGAAGCGAGCACTGGATCATTTACATAAATCACAAGCCGGCCTGGAGGCCGTCGCGCCGAGGAAACTTTTCCCGGACTCAATGATTGCAGAAGCGCGCAAGGAGTTGTTCGAAGTCCGGGAAGGCATTCTGAGGTTGATGGACCAATATCGTGGACGCGGCTAAAGGCCAGCGGCTGTTCAACCAACTGTTAGCGCATGAAATCAGGAACGATCCCAATTAAAACTGCGGCACCTGGCCGCAACAACCCTCAAACAACTGCGTATGAATATTGGCGCGAACGCACTCGAAACCGGCCGTGGTCTAACTCGTCGGGATTTTCTTCACACCGCTGCTAAAGCCGGCACCCTGGCCCTAGCCATCAGCTCTTTCCCCTTTATTTCGCGCGGGCGAGTCCTCGGCGCCAATGATAGGATCGGGGTCGGGTTCATTGGCGTAGGCGGGCGCGGTTCCAGCCACATTGCTACGGTGCAGCGCCTGGCCAGGGAGGGCGAGAACGTGCATATCGTCGCGGTGAATGACGTTTTTAGCTATCGCCTGCATGAGGCTGCCAAGCCAACCGGGGCTAAAGCTTATACGCACCACCGGGAATTGTTGGCGGACCCTAACATCGACGTCGTATGCATCGCCACGCCCGATCGCCTTCACGTGCCGCAGGCTATCGACTCTGTGCGCGCCGGCAAAGACGTTTATTGTGAGAAGCCGATGGGTCATTGGACGCAATTCGAGCTGTCGAAACAGTTTTACGACGAAACGCTCCAGACCAAACGCGTGGTGCAAGTCGGCAACCAGGGCAACTCCAGCCCCGCCTGGCAAAAGGTCCGCGATCTAATACGGCAGGGCGCGATTGGTCGCGTTCGATTGGTCAACGTCGGTTTTTTCCGTCGTGGCGACTGGGGCGAGCGGATGCCCATTGTTGACCCGGAAGCAAAGCCCGGACCGGATTTGGATTGGGAGGCCTTCCTGGGCGACGCGCCAAAGGTGCCGTTCACGGTCGATCGCTTCTTCAGCTGGCGCAAATATCTGGATTATGCCGGGGGCCCCTGCACCGATCTGTTCCCGCATGTTTTTACGCCGTTTGTCAGCAGCATCGGCTTGAGGTTTCCAACTCGTGCGGTGGCTTCAGGCGGCATTTTTAAGTACACGACCTACGACCGCGAAGTGCCGGACACGTTTAATATGTGCCTTGATTATCCCGAGAAACTCTCGGTAGTGGTGGTCTGCACTCTGGCGAATGATTATGTGACCGAGCCGGCGATTCACGGGGATGAGGGCACGTTGACGCTGCAGAATCCCGGCGAGTGGAACCTGGGCTTCGACAGTGTTACTGTCATACCGAATAAGGGTGAACGGCGCGTCCTGCCTGCCGGCAAACTGGATCCCACCCCCGCGCATTGGAAAAATTTCCTTCATTGTGTCCGCACGCGGGAGAAACCGGTGAGCGACGTGGAATTTGGGCTTCACGTGCAGGCCGCCTTAAACATGGCGTTGCTGGCTTTCCTCAAGGAGAAGGTCGCGCGCTTTGATCCGATGCGGAAACAAATTGTTCTTTAGAAGGAGCCGCTCATGAATAATCCTCGTTCCCGCAACATTGGAGGCAACGTCGGGCTTAGGGTACGCCGGCGACAAACAATCGTGCTGATAGGCTGTATGGTTTTTACGGGAGTTGGACCAATTGCCATGACCGCCGAAATTGCCGGGCTGCAATTTGCCCCGGCAAACGCACCCTCAGTGTGGACTATCTCCTACAAAGGCAAACCGCTGCTGGTTTATGTATGCGATCCGCAGAAATTCAAACCGTACGTAAAGGAATTGAGAACTCTCCAAGGTGACAACATCCTGCGCGATGCGCCCTTCGATCATCTGCACCATCACGCGCTGATGTACGGGATCAAGGTCAATGGAATCAACTTTTGGGAAGAAACGTCCGGCAACGGGGTGCAAAAGCCTGTTGAGTCCCCAGAGCCTGTGGTCGGTTTTGCTGAAAACGCCGAGGGCAAACTGCCACAGGCAAAAATGTTTCAGGTGCTTCATTGGGTTGCGCCGCAGGACGCTTTCCTGCCCAACAGCGCGCCAGTGGCGCTGTTGGTGGAACATCGGACGCTGCTACTCACTGTGAGTGAGGGACGTCACGAAATAGCCCTCGAATGGAAATCTCAGTTTGAAGTGGGACCTAAAACCAACACTGTGGCCCTAACCGGCGCAAACTATCACGGGCTGGGGATGCGCTTCCTGCAGGAACTTGATCCTTTGGCGGAGCATTCACTGTCGGGAATGCGCCCCGACCTCGCTAACAATCGGCAGGATGTTTCGGCCTCCACTTGGGCCACCGTTTCCTTTGCTCAGCCCGGTCATCCTGCGACGGTGGCGCTGGTCGGACACCCATCGAACGCGCGAGGCGACGCGACTTACTTTAGCATGTTGACCCCATTCGCCTATCTTTCGGCGACGCAAGGACTGGACAAAGAACCGCTCGTCTATCACGGCGGCGACAAATGGGAACTGAATTACCTGATACTGCTTTATCCGGAAGCGAAACCCTCGGAGACGCTACGCCTGCGCGCTGAAAGTTGGCGACATAGCAAACCCTAACCTCTTTTCACGCTGACGGTACGATTTGTCCAAGTGCTTTAGAACGAGGCACCGGTCCACCCCCGCTTATTGTTAACGCGGAATTATTGGCAACAGCAGATGGGACGGGTGTTCACGGTCGTGATAGATAATTTGCTTCGCCGACACCAATTCGGCATCGGCTCCGAAATCATGGCCGGTGTTGGGATTGCGATCAAAACGCGGGAAATTGCTGCTCGAAATCTCAACCCGAATCCGGTGGCCGTTGCGAAACAGATTTGCCGTTACCCACAGATCAACTTCGAAACGTGCGGGTTTACCCGGCTCAAGCAGTTCGGGCTTGTCACGCCCCAATCGATAGCGGGCCCGCAGAATGCCTTCGCATAAATTGTAGGCTTTGCCATCAGGATAGACGTCCACCAACTTGCCTGTGAAATCGGTGTCACGCGCGTCCGAAGCCGCCCAGAGGAGCAGTTTAACCGGGCCGGTCACTTCACTGTCTTGAGTCAGTGGCGCGCTGGAATAAACCAGCACGTCACGGCGCCCCTCCACCTTAGCCTGGTCGTACGGGCCTGCGGAGGCGCCCACCAGGTTATTGCCGCCTACCGAAGGCACCGGGTCATTGGGGTCATAGGTGAAAGTATCCGATTTTTCATCGTCCGGCGAACTGGTCGTCAGTGTCCCGTCGCCCTCAGCTGAATTGGCACGTCCGGCGCTGTGCAAATAGTACGATGTGAATTGAGTTCGTTTTAAAGGCCATTCGCTTTCGCCGCGCCAGTGGTTTTCGCCCATTATGAATAAGTAGCAGGCGGGCCAGTCCTGGACCCCGGTTTCTTTGCCCTTCAACCAATACTCGAACCATTTGAACTGAAGATCACCAATATTCAGTGTCGCGTCGGCGCCGAAGTCGAGTTCCCCAACCTTCCGAGTGCCCACGCCGTGCGTCCAGGGGCCGATTGCGACGAATTGATTCCGACGCATCGCGCGATCGCGTGACGCGGCTCGAACTTCGTTGACCAGTTCAATGGTGGTTTTAGAAAAGATATCGTACCATCCACCGATATTGAGGGCCGGCACCGTCACCTCGGCGTATCGATAATCGATGCCGCGATGTTTCCAATAATCATCGTAAGTCGAGTGCCGTATCCACTCGGTCAGATAAGGCACTTTTTTATCGAACTGATCAGCGAACGTGTACAGGGGTAAATGATGATAGGCCTGATCGAGTTTGTCCGGACTGAGAGTAACGCCACCGACGGCTGAACCCCAACCCATCAGGAGCGCCAGCTGAAACGCGCCCCCCAAGTAGGCCAGGTCGTAGCTATTGCCAAAAGGCACCAGCGGGACCATCGCCTTGAGATGGTGACTCGCGCTCGGTGCCGCCGCCCATTGCGTCCAGCCGACATAGGACCCTCCCGAAGTTCCGATGTCACCATTACACCAAACCTGTTTGCCAACCCATTCCTGTGTATCGAACCCATCCTCAACGTCATACCTGAATGGGTCCCATGCCCCCTCGGACTTCCCACGCCCGCGACAATCCTCCACCACCATCGCATACCCGGCTGGGATGTAACGCTTGGCTTCGCCCCATTTTTCGTCAGGCTTGCCGTACGGGCTGCGCATCAGAATCACCGGGTAGCGGCCTTCCGCCTTGGGCCGGAAGATATTCGCGGCAAGTTTGGTGCCGTCCCTCATGAGTATCATGATGTCCGCCTCGAAAATAGTCGCGAGCTGAGGTTCATCCGCGACTAGTGAACCGGGGAATGATAAAAATAACAAAAGATATCCCAAGCGAGAGACAAACGCTTTATAACCCATGCGGGTATTTATTACGATTTGGTATCCCGCGTCGAGTCCATCCTTGTAATACTAAGAAAGAGCGTTCCCTAATGCCTGGTCGTCCTCGGCTTTCCGAAAAGTCGTTTGGGCCACACGCCCTTACGGCCTACAACGCTCAAATCATGAAATCAATTTGACTGAGCGGCTCCTGCTGCAATTTCCTCGAGCGTTCGCAGAGCTCGGCGATCGTCACCCGCTCCGCGACATTCACTACCGCCTGGCGAATTTCTTTCATCACACTTCGTATCGCGCAACGGCCCTCATCCGGGCAAGAGCACTTCTCGTAAAAGCGTTGGCTGACGCAACTGACGGGCGCCAGTGCCCCTTCAATGTGCCGTACCACCGCCGCTAATGTGATCTCCTCGGGACGTCGCGCCAGACGGTAACCGCCGGCGACGCCCCGTCGACTCTGCACAATCCCTGCCGACTTGAGGTCGTTCAAGATTTGCTCGAGAAACCGCTTCGGAATATTTTGCTCTTCAGAGATTACCTTGATGGGCACTACCTCCTGGTCATACCTGAGGCCAAGTACTAGAAGAGCGCGCAGGGCATATTCGCCACGAACAGACAATTTCATTTAAATGACAGGTTAAGATTCAAAACTCCACTGGATGTGTCAAGAATAGCAAAAACCCGATAGGCCCGGGGCAAACAATTAGCACTTTCGAAAAATGTTATTATCTCTATTGACATAGTAGAGTATATCTGCAATTCTCTCTCAAACCATGTTTCCTGCTTAACGAAAGCCAAGAGCGCAATGAAAGGTCACACTATGAAAACCAATGGGCCAATGCTGGCAGGGTTTTTGATTCTCGGTGTCGCGGGATCCGGCTTGCATGCTGACGACGCGAGCACCGAACAACTCATCAAACAGCTACAAAAGCGGATCGAGGAACTTGAACTCAAGGTACAGGCGCTTGAGGGCACGAATAAGCCCACGGTCAGTACCAAAGACGGACAAAGCAAGGAACGCATGGAGGAGCTTGAGCAAAAGGTGAAGGTGCTCGAGCGCAACCGTGAATTGGACCAGGAGGCTGCGGAGGCAAAGGCAAAAGAAGCTCCAAAGATTACCGTTGGCGACCAGGGTTTTTCACTGGCTTCGGCTAACGGCAATTTCGCGCTTCAACTCAAAGGTGTTTTGCAAGTGGACTCGCGCACCTATTTCAACGACCACGGAACTGTCGGCAACGACGGATTTATTCTTCGACGGGTCAGGCCGGTGCTACAAGGCACAGTATTTCGGGACTTTGATTTTCTGTTCGTCCCGGATTTCGGTACCGCGAATAACGGCGGCAACGGGGGCAATGCGCCTACGCCGCAAATTCAGGATGCGTATTTGAACTACCGTTATAACAATGCGCTGCAGATACAGGGCGGCAAATTCAAGGCTCCGATCGGCCTGGAGCAGTTACAGGCTGATCGCGACGTCAACTTCAACGAGCGCGCCTTGCCTACTGATCTGGTAGCCAACCGCGATCTGGGATTCGAGTTGCATGGCGATCTGTTCAAGGGTGTCGCCAGTTATGCCGCAGGCATTTTCAACGGGGCAGGGGACGCTCGCAACTCGAGCCTTTCGGCCTACCAGGACAACAAGGCCTTTGAAGGACGCCTTTTCTTTCAACCGTTCAAAACCACCTCGCTTTCGGCATTACAAGGGTTCGGATTGGGTGTTGCCGGGAGTTATCAGAAGGACCAGGGCACAAACACCTTGTCTTTGCCGTCTAATAACGGTTATGCGACTGTAGGCCAGCAGCTGTTCTTTGCCTACAATCCGACCAATCGGAGTGTCCTCGCTGATGGCGAGCATTGGCGGCTTTCGCCACAGGGCTATTACTATTATGGTCCATTCGGATTGTTGGGTGAGTACGTGATTTCAGACCAGAAGGTTAGCTTGGCAGGCGCGGGTTTAAAGACGAGCGCATTTCTGGAGCATACCGCCTGGCAGGTTGCCGGCAGTTGGGTGATGACCGGAGAGGATGCGACGTATGGTTCGGTTGTGCCGCGACGTGCATTTGACCCGCGGAACGGCGGCTGGGGTGCGTGGCAACTCGTCGCGCGCTACTCAGAACTCAATATTGACGATGCGACGTTCCCGCTGTTTTCAAATCCACTGACCTCGGCGCATGCAGCCAAGGAATGGTCGGTAGGTTTGAATTGGTACCTGAACCGCAACATCAAAGTGAGCACGAGCTTCTCGCATACCGATTTTCAGGGCGGCGGCGGCAAAGGTAGTTCGCCGCCGGCGAGTGTCACGCGCCAGGACGAGAACGTGCTGTTCACTCGGGTGCAGTTGGCGTTTTGACGTCGAGGAAGAAGGATCAATATTTTATGATTAAACGAATTCGAACGGTCGTTTTCATTCTACTCGCCTTCGGTGTCGGCCTCGCAGAGGCCAAGGAGCTTAAGCTGCTGAACGCGTCGTATGATCCGACACGGGAGCTGTATCAGGACTTCAACGCTGCGTTTGCAAAACATTGGCAGGCGCAGACTGGCAACCAACTAACGATCCAGCAATCACATGGGGGCTCCGGCAAACAGGCCCGCGCCGTCATCGACGGCCTCGAAGCCGACGTGGTGACTCTCGCGCTGGCCTACGACATTAACGCCATTGCCGAAAAAGGAAAGTTACTCCCCGCGGACTGGCAAACGCGCTTGCCGAACCACAGTGCACCGTACACTTCGACCATTGTTTTCCTCGTGCGCAAAGGCAATCCCAAAGGAGTCAAAGATTGGAACGACCTCGTCGATTCCAAAGTAGCCGTAATAACGCCCAATCCGAAAACCTCGGGGGGCGCGCGTTGGAATTACCTCGCGGCCTGGGGCTATGCGCTGAAAAAGTTTGGTAATGATGAAAGCAAGGCGCGGGATTTTGTTGCACGTCTGTTCAAGAATGTGCCGGTGCTTGATACCGGAGCACGGGGAGCGACGACGACGTTCGTGCAACGCGGGATCGGCGACGTGTTGATTGCGTGGGAAAATGAAGCGTTGCTTTCGCTTCAGGAATCCGGGCCGCAATCTTTTGAATTGGTGATCCCCTCGCTGTCCATTTTGGCCGAGCCGCCGGTGACCTGGGTCGATCGGGTGGTGCGTCGTCATGGAACCCGCGAAGTGGCTGAGGCTTATTTGCGCTATTTGTATACGCCGGAGGGTCAGGAGATCGCCGCGAAACATTTCTACCGCCCGCGTCTGGAAAACGTCGCCCAGAAATACAGCTCGACATTTCCCAAAGTGAATCTGTTCACCATCGACGAGGTGTTTGGCGGATGGCAGAAAGCGCAGAAGACCCATTTCAGCGAGGGCGGAATCTTCGATCAAATCCAGCAAGGAAACAGGTAAGGATTGTCCGTTGTCAGTAGTCAGTGGTCAGTAGTCAGGTTAGAATTTTGGAACAACGGCTGCCAACTGACAACGGGCAACGGACAACTGACCACTCCTGATTTGATTTGCGGCGAACGCTCCAATATTCTTGAACGACATCGACTTGCGAGCTGCTGATCCAGCATGGCATCTAAGAAATTCAACGCGCTGCCCGGCTTCGGCCTGACGCTGGGATTTACTCTCCTTTATTTAACTGCGCTGGTATTGGTGCCGTTTGCCGGCCTGATCTTCCGTGCGTGCGAGTTGTCCTGGGCGGATTTCTGGCGCCTGGCAACAACTGAGCGCGCGTTGGCAGCCTATCGGCTAAGCCTGGGCGCTTCATTCGCCGCGGCGGTGGCCAATGCCCTGTTCGGGACGCTTTTGGCCTGGGTCCTGGTTCGCTACGAATTTCCCGGCCGCCGGTTTATCGATGCGATCGTTGATTTTCCCTTTGCGTTACCCACTGCGGTCGCGGGACTGACACTCTCGAATCTATTTGCTGCCAACGGCTGGCTCGGAAAGTACCTGGTGCCTTTAGGCATTAAAGGTGCCTTCACGCCATTAGGAGTCGTCATTGCTTTGACGTTTGTGGGAATGCCCTTTGTTGTCAGAACGCTGCAACCCGTGTTGCAAAACCTTGAACGCGAGGTGGAAGAGGCCGCGGCGACTCTCGGCGCAAATCGTCTGCGCACCTTTGTGAGTGTGATTGCTCCCTCATTAATGCCGCCGGTCATCACGGGGTTTGCGTTGGCCTTTGCCCGCGCGATTGGCGAGTACGGCTCGATCGTATTTATATCGGGAAATCAGCCCTTCAAAACAGAGATAGCACCATATCTGATCGTTATACGCCTGGAAGAATATGACTATACCGGAGCGATCGCGTTGGCAGTGGTATTACTCGTTTTCTCGTTCGTGCTGTTGGGTGCCATTAACCTGCTCGAACAATGGGCGAGCAAGTTCCAGGCATAATCATGGGCGCTACCGTTCAAAACCTTGGGCGAGCAGAACTGAAGGCCTCGCAGCGTGGCACGGAGGAGTCTCCAATAATAAAATGGCTGTTGATCGCGGTCGCCTTGGCGTTCTGTCTGGTCTTCCTGCTGTTGCCATTGGCCAATGTCTTTGCCCAGGCGTTGGCGAAAGGCTGGGATTACTATTTAGGCGCCTTGAGCGAACCGGATTCCTGGGCAGCGATACGCTTGACCCTGCTTGTCGCAGTAATCACCGTGCCGATGAACGTCCTGTTTGGACTGGCAGCCGCCTGGGCCATTGCGAAATTCGAATTCCGCGGCAAATCGTTGCTCATCACGCTGATTGACTTGCCTTTCTCAGTTTCACCGGTTGTGGCCGGATTGATGTTCGTTGTGCTGTTCGGGTTACAGGGATTTTTTGGGCAATGGCTCGACGCGCACGACATTAAGATTATCTTCGCGGTCCCGGGCATCGTCCTGGCGACCGTGTTTGTCACGTTCCCTTTCGTTGCCCGGGAATTGATCCCGGTGATGCAGGCAACCGGAACCGAGCAGGAGCAGGCGGCACTGACCTTAGGTGCCAACGGCTGGCAGACTTTCTGGCACGTGACACTCCCCTCGGTCAAATGGGGCCTTATCTATGGAATTATTCTATGCAATGCCCGGGCAATGGGCGAATTTGGCGCCGTTTCGGTCGTCTCCGGGCATATTGCCGGTCAGACCGATACCATGCCTTTGAGAGTGCAAAAACTGTATGAAGAGTATAATGCCCCAGCGGCATTTGCCGTGGCGAGTCTGCTGGCCTTACTCGCGTTGTTCACTCTGGGTCTAAAGACTGCTTTGGAGTGGAAGCAAGCGCGCGAATTTGCGAAGGCCCAACGAGCGCAGATCAATAATCCGTGAGCATCGAACTGAGAAACGTCACCAAAGCCTTCGGCGAAGTCGCTGCCGTCGCCAATGTTTCGTTTTCAGTAAAAGAGGGGGAGCTGATGGCGTTGCTCGGGCCGAGTGGTGGCGGCAAAACAACCGTACTTCGAATGATCGCGGGTCTCGAAATGCCGAGCTCAGGGGATGTTCTAATTCGGGGGCAGCGCGTCAATGATCTCTCGGTGCAGCAGCGCAATATCGGGTTTGTTTTCCAAAATTACGCGTTGTTCAAGAATATGAATGTGTTCAAAAACATCGCCTTCGGCCTGAAAATCAAAAAATGGAAGCGAGCGGATATCCAAGTCCGAATTGCCGAGCTGCTCGAGCTATTTGGACTGGCCGGTTTGGAAAAACGTTATCCGCACCAACTCTCCGGCGGACAGCGGCAACGCGTCGCTATTGCCCGAGCGCTGGCTCCGAAACCCAGCGTGCTGCTGTTGGACGAGCCGTTCGGCGCGGTGGATGCGAAGATCCGGCAGGAACTTCGCGAATGGCTGGTGACCTTGCACCATGATCTCAATGTGACGACAATCTTTGTCACTCACGATCAGGAAGAGGCAATGGAAGTCGCCAACCGGATTGTGATCTTTTCGCGTGGCGTGCTCGAACAGGTTGGCGCTCCCCGTGAGGTTTATGAACAGCCGGCGAACGAGTTCGTCGCCCGCTTCATTGGCGTCATGAACGTGATCGAGCCGGAAGTCAGCAACGGCGTTGCCAGGCTCGGCGAATTGGAATTCCCTTCGCACGGCCTCGAGACCGGACAGAAGTTGCGCATCGGTTTTCGTCCGTATGCGGTACAAATCTCGGCTGATCTCACTCAGTACCGCTACCGGGCGGTACTGCGCCGGACCTTCTTTTTGGGCGTGATGCTGCGCGTCGAACTTGAACTGGCGAGCGGGTTGGTCATCCGGGCGCGAATGAGCAAGGAGGAGTACGCACATCATGCGCTGGAGGACGGGAAGGAAGTCTCATTTCAAATTCGCCAATATCGCGTGTTGGCGAAGGATCAAAAGACGCTGGCTGCGGAGACGGAGTTGAGCTACCAGCCCCCACCGGTCGTAGGGGAGAATATATAGAGATCCGAAGGCCGAAGGTCGAAGGGCAGAAAAGAATCGGAAGACCGAATCGGAACTAATGCAAAAAGCTTTCGGATTTGGGGGCTTCGGCGTTCTTTCGGGCCTCGAATTTCGGACTTCGGATTTTCGCTTACTTTCCTTCCACCCCTTTTAAATAGGCGAGAATCAGGTCTGGTAAATCATCGCTGTAGCCGCCCTCCAAAAGGCTGAACATGGGAATGCCCAGTCGCCGCAACTGCTGACCGAGCCAGTAAAAATCCTCCGCTTCGAGAGTTTCCTGCGCGAGGGGATCGCGTGCATAACAATCAAAGCCGGCCGATACCGCAATAAGCTCGGGCTTGAGCGTCTGCAGGTGTTCGAGGGCGTGAGTCAGTGTGTGCCGATATTCGCTGCGTGGCGTCTGCGGCGGGACAGGGTAATTGAAGCAATTGTTACCCACGTTCCGGGTGCCGGTTCCGGGGTAGCAAGGGAATTGATGAATCGAGAAGAAGCTGGCGCCGGGTTTGTTCAAGAGAATTGCTTCAGTGCCGTTGCCGTGGTGGACATCGAAATCGTAAACGGCAACGCTCTTGGCGCCGGTAGCCAGCGCTTCCAAGACCGAAATCGCAATGTTGCTGAGATAACAGAACCCCATCGCTTTGGAACGGGTCGCATGATGACCCGGCGGGCGCATCAGGCTAAAGACAGTCTCGCCCGCTCGTGTCGCCTTCAACGCAGCCAGCGCGGCACCGACCGAAGCGCGGGCGTAGCTGGAAATGTCCGGAAAGTACGGCGTATCCGTATCAAAGTCCCTGGATTCTTTTAGGCGTGCCAGGTGTTCGGGGGTGTGAGCGCGCATTAAGATATTATCTTCAACGGGCAGAGGTTTGGCCCAGGTTATTGGCAGCTCAGTTTGTTTCTTCAGCTTCGCGAGCGTGCGCGCAATGCGCTCGGGTCGTTCGGGATGACCTGGGTAGGAATAGCCGGTGCAATGCTCGTCGGTAATGATTTTCATGGAGCCTTATCGGCTCATTTCTTGTGACAAGTTTGTTCCCGAGAAACAAGCGAAATGACGCTGCCACCGCGCCATTATTCGAGAAGAGATGAGTCGGGCCCGAAACCGCACAGACGCGAAACCCGCAGAGGAGATAAGCATTCAGACTCTCTGCGAACCTCGCATGTCGGTCGTTACATTGCCGTTAACGACGGTCCCTTGGCAGGGAGATTTTCGCCTTTCGGCGAAACCAGTCCGTTTATCGCCGAAAACCGCTACGCACCAGAACCTGGCTTAGGTCCGCAGCGCCGGTTAGTTCGATCGCTTTACTATCGAGCACGTATACCGGATTCGGGCCGTCAGTCACTGTGCCCTGGCGCTTGACGTCCCGTTTGATATAGGAACCGGTCAGCACCACGCCTTTTTCTTTATAAGGCCCGGGATACGAGTCCGTCTTCTTTTTGACCGTGGCCTTTGATTTTTTGGAGTCGGTGGTTTTGTCTGAAGCCTGGAGGCTGATTGCGGTGGCAGCGAGGACTGCCAGGGCAACTAGAAACGAGGATGTTTTCATAATATGCCCAACTTATGTGTTTTATTAGATTACAGCCTTGAAGTTCTTTTTCAAGCAAAAAGGCCGACGCTCAACGCGCCGGCCTTTGGTTAAACCTTTGTCCGCTTAGAATTTCTTCGATACTTCGAAATAGAGGAAGCGGCCGAGGACGTCATAATTATTCTTGTCGGTATTGTCCTCGATTGCGCTCGGGATTAGAGGCGGTTTTTCGTCGCTGACATTGAGGACGCCGAATGTGAACTTGGAGCCATCATACCATTTGCGGCCTTCGACCTTGCCTTTGCCGAATTCATAACTCAGCTGCAGGTCGATCGTGAAATAAGAATCGATCTTGTAGGCCAGCCCGTTGACGGTCAGGCCGTGCTCGGTCCCGCCATATTCCGGAAAGAGGTTGCCTGGGTCGGAGCACTCAGGGATATAATGCGCGCTGGCGACGAAGGTCAATCCCTCATATTGATATGTGAGCGAGGCAGTGATGGTGTAGTCAGGAATCAATCCTTGGATAGCGGTGAAGGTGCCGGTGTAGTCAAAGTAGGGACGCCCCTGTCCGGTGGACAGCTGATGCGTGATAGTCAGGTTAGCCACGGCGTCCAGGGAGATTTTGCCAATGGATGGGTCAACCGGCAGGATATAATCGCCGGCAAAATCGATGCCCTGAACACGCTGGCGGCCGGCTCCCGACCACGGGATAATCGCGCTGCCCCAATTATCAGGCGTAACTTGATTCGGAGCGGTGCTGGCGAGCTGAGTGCCGTCCGCGAAAAAGAAACCCGGTGCAAAGGGCGAAGCCGAACCCAACGCGTTCAGGCTATTGGCCGTCCCTTGCGCGTCAGCTACCGGAACCTTCGTCAGGGTCACATTATAGAAGTCAGCCGAGACTGTCAGGTTCTTGACGATTTTAGGGGAGATTACCGCACCTACACCGAACTGCTCGGAGTCCTGCGGCTCCAGATTGGGATTGGCGCGGGTAATTGTGGTGACCTGGCCGGGTGTACCGCCTGGAGTGCTAATCGCTGGGTTACTGACAAAATCAGGACCAAAGAGGTTCCAAATCGAAGGAGCAATGAAGCCTTTGTTGTAGCTGCCGCGGATGGTGAACTGTTCGTCCAGCGGTTGCCAACGCACCGCGACCTTCGGCACGACTGCGTCCCCGCCGGGGTCGAACGATTGATAGCGGCCGGCTGCGTTGATTTCTAAGTCATAGAAGCCGGGGATGTTCTGGTCTTTACCGAACACGGGTATATTCACTTCAATAAATCCAGCAGCGGTTTCGCGCTTACCTCCATGGAAGGCTGCTTGTGGATTCAAGCCTACGCCTAACCCTGCCTGTGTTAGACCGTCCACCGCCAGTTGAATATCCTCGTGGATGAACTGACCGCCGGCTGCAAACGAGAGTTTGCCCGCGGGCAGATCAAACGGGGTACCGTTAATGACACCGTGGGCATCCCAGAGCTCAGATTCACCCCAAGTAAAGAGTGTCGATTGGAGCGCTTGGATGGTCTCCGGGGCGTTACCGCTCACGCCAGGAGCCAGACCACCCGCAAAAATGTTGTAAACCGGGAGGTTGTTGCCATTGGCATCGACCAGGGTGCTGAGTGGACGCCCTTGGGCATCGACGGCTCCAATGGGAATCAGTGCCTGGTTTAAGGCTGCGCCGTTGATGGCGTTGCGGGTTTGCTGTTCCTCACGGCTCTTGCTATAGTCGAAGGAAGCATCATAGCCGTAGTCAGGAGTAATCTTCCCCTTAAGCCCGCCGACCCATTGATAGGTGTCCTGGAAAGTGTCAAAGGTGCGGTTCCCGGAATCCACGAAACGAGATCGGACACGAGGCGTAGTCGCGCCGCCGCTGCCCAGATCAATTCCGAACGGGTTGTAAGGGTTATTCGCCGGAACACCTATCAGGTATCCCGCCGCAGGATTGTAGAGAAAGGGGACCGGCGAAGGCGCCAATTGGCCTGAGGCCGTGTTATCCGCGTAAAAGAAACGCGAATAGAGAGTCAAGGTCTCGGGGAAGAGCTCATGCTCGAAATTTGCCCAGAACTGTCGGCGATCCTGTTCAAGGATCGAGGTGGTCCCGAAGTCAGTTGTGTTCAGCAAAGTCGTCGTATCAAAGGGCAGGTACGGTCCCTGGCCATTGCCAGTAGGATCGACATACCCGTTGGCGAGCGCAAAAGCGTTATAGGCTGCAACGGAACTAAATGAGTTCGTCCCGAATTTTGGCGGTGTAACCAGCCCTGGATTATAACCAGGCCGGCCTTGGGCAAAGGGAGAGCCAGCCAGGATCCACGCACCACCTCCATCCTGCACCTTCCCCGGGAAGCTAGGGCTCAGATAGGCGACTGCCGGAATAATACCATGGGCCTGCAACTCGGCTGGACCGAGAGAGCCAGTGTCGGGTCGGTCTTTGACCAGCAGCGGATTCTGATGATAAATCTCTGCCCCAAACGTGAAGCGGCTCTTTTCCGTGGAAGCGCCGCCAACGATGTAGGCCTTGTATTGCATCGCGTCGTCATCCTGGCCACTCTTGGTTGGAAAGCCAAACCGGCCGCCAACCTCGAACCCATTGTAGTTCTTCTTGGTGATGATATTGATGACACCGCCGATCGCATCGGATCCGTAGATTGCCGAAGCGCCATCTTTGAGGACCTCGATGCGCTCGATCATCGACAAAGGGATGGAGTTCAAGTCCACTGCCTGAGCACCGCTGAGTGCGCTGGTCACAACCCGCTGACCATCAATAAGCACTAGCGTAGGCAAGTTACGAATCTGGGCGTAGGATTGGCCTGTGAAAGCCTGGAACCCGGCGCCGATATTCACGTTGTTATTAACGTTGCCGAGGTAGTTGCCGCTGCCCGTGAAGCCCGGCACCAGCTTTTTCAACGTGAGCAATGGATCCGAAGCGCCAGCTTCGCTTATCGCCTCGGTCGAAAGAGTTTGGACGGGTGAAGGTCCGACCGTCTCAGCCGTTGGGATGTACGAGCCGGTTACCACAGTTGGCTTCATCACTGTCGGCGCGTTGGTATCTTGCGCTAGAGCCGAGCAAGCGATTAATGAAACCCCTGTCACACCGGTAAGCATTGATCTAAGGGGGAACTTTTCGAGCAGTTTATTACTCATAACGTTGTTGTTGTACAAGGTTTTACGGAATGACTGGGCCGAGTATTAACCGATTAGACCGGTTTAATGCAAGACCTTTTTGACAAAATTGTAACTTTACTTTTCAGAAACCGTTGCGCGTTTCTGAGGGATGGCCTACGTTACTGCGTCGAGAGTCCGGCATGACCGGCAGATTGGCCCACACCCCAAGCCTTAACCGCGCAGTGCACATGCGACTACAAGCTCTTTATCGGCACCTCTCCAAACGCGAGAGTCAAAATCATTTTGCGCGCGGTCAGTTCGAATGAGCGAGTCTTCTGTTCCAACTCAAAGCCAGCTTGCGACATCAGCGACCCTCACAGGTAATCATGGACATTACCAGTTGCAGGACGACTTAGCTCGTCTTTGCTTGCCCCAGGAATACAAGGACTCCTATCGCACATTGGCTTGGGTTAACTCGATTTGTTTTCTCTTCCTTCTGGTCGGCATGATTGGGATAAAACCCCCAAGAGTGATCCATAAACCACTTAGCGAAATAGTAGAGTCGGTACCGGTTGTTTTTACTCCACCGGAGGAGCCACCCAAAGTCGAACCGGAGTCCAAACCCGATGAACCGGATGAGCCCCAGAATACTACCGAGGAAACACCGCAGGTCATGACGGTGATTGCTGCTGCGGATCCGACTTCGGTCGCATTTGCAGTGCCGGTGCAAGGCGCGGTCGCGATCGCGCCGGCAGCGCATTTGGCAACGCCACCTCCTCCCGCGAATCATGCGCCACCGCAGGCGACCAGATTCAATCCTGCTGTGGCTGACGGTGGGTCTTATCCGCCGCCCCAGTACCCGGGCGTTGGATTGCGAAATCATTACCAGGGCACGGTGACAATCGAGATACAGGTTGATGCGACCGGAAAAATCACGGTGGCCCGTGTACAGAAGAGCTCCGGGTTTCCTGCGCTTGATGAGGCAGCTTTGGACGTCGTCAAGAATCGGTGGCGGTTTCCCCCCGGCACGGAGCGCAACTATTATTGGCCGTGTGTTTTCCAACTCCAATGAGGGGCTTTTCTTATAGACAATTTGGGTTGTAGTCGCCAAAATTTAAACGGGCCTCCTCTTTGGCACGGCAGTTGAACATCAGCACTAATCAAAACAACGAAGTATGCTAGCGAACATCCTGGTAAAGTATTTTGAAGCGGGCGGCCCGGTCATGTGGCCGATTCTCATCACCGCGCTGGTCGCGGTGGCGGTCGTGGGCGAGCGCACGGTCTGGTGGATTCGGGAGAGCTCAAGGCGTGACCCGCAAGCGCTCGAGAAGCTCTTCGCCGCCCTTGAGAATGGGGATTTTCGCGAAGCCAGCCAAATTTCACGTAACTCTTCCGACCCGGTGATTCGGATGATCTGGCATGGTATGAACCACTTCCATTCGTCCTTGCAAGGTGCTTTGCAGGTTGCTGCAGGGGTTGAACTCCAGAAGGCCGGACGGTTTTTGACCGTGATGGACACGCTGGTAACTCTGGCCCCTTTGTTGGGGTTACTTGGCACGGTCTCCGGCATTTTTCGCACCTTTCTATCAATTGGCAGTGCGACCGTCGAAGGGGCGACGGGCCAAATCACCGGCGGCATAGGTGAGGCGCTTATTGCCACGATGTGCGGTTTGGCCATCGCGATCGTTGCATTGATTCCGTTTAACTACTTTTCACGCAAACTCGCGCAGTTACAGTTCGAGCTCGAGTCGGCGGCAACCAATGTCGAGATCATGGTGCAGGCAGCCCGGCAAAAGGGATTTGATACGGTCGAGTTTCGCCGCGAGCCCAGCCGGACCACAGGGTAGTTGAACCACTCGATTCAAATCGAAGGTACGTATGAAGATTGGGTCACCTATTCCGCATCACAAAGCGAGGATTGAGATTATTCCTTTGATTGATATCATGTTCTTTTTGCTCGCCTCGTTCATGTTAGCTAGCTTGAGCATGATCCGGTTGCAATCGATCAAAATGGATTTGCCCACCGCAACCGTTGCCAAACGCGATTTTAAACCCGACATCGTCAATATCGGAGTCGATAAACTCGGTAATGTCTACATTGATAAAAAGGAAGTCAACCTGGTGGAGCTGCAGAGTTACCTTTCGAATAAATTCCGAATCAATACCAACGTGCCGGTCTATATCAGTGGCGACAAGGACGCAACTCACGGCATGATTATCAACGTGCTGGACCTGGTCCGGCGTGAAGGGATCCAGAAGGTATCATTCGCCATCGCGGCGTCCAAACCCAAACAGCAATAGGTCCCCGGCTTCGCCGATGAAAACTTTTCTGCAAAACCTGCTTATTTTCTTCGCGCTGTCATTGTGCGCGCTCATTTCCTTTCAATGGGTACGCGAGACGGATTTGCGCAAAAACGTGCAAAGCTTGACCGATACCGTTCACGATAAAATGGAGAGTATCCAGAACCTGCAGGTGAGCATAAAACGCGACGAGTCTGAAATTCAGCGGCTGGATGGAATAAAAAATCAGTTAACCCAGACGGTGAAGTCCAACGATTTGCAGATCTCCACCCTGGTTAAGAGCCTGGAGAAGGCCACCAACGAAGTCGAGCGGACCCAGCACCAGATGGAGGCCTACAAAGACGCGCTTCTAGCAGCCAATGAAAGCATCAAGAAGCAGAACGAAGAGGTAAAGCGGCAGAATGAGGAGATGGCGAAGATGGTCGAAGATCGCAATGAGGTCGTTAAGAAATTCAACAAAATGGCTGCCGATTACAACGATTTAGCGGCTAAGTGGAACAAGCAGCAGGAGGACCTGGCGAAAGCGGCAACGAACGCTCCGGCGAAGAAATAGGACTCTGACCTTGACCTCTGTCGTCTGTCCTCTGAGATTATCTACCTTCGGTCATGTTGCTCGGCAGACCGGTTTCCCAACCTTTCGGTGTGTTCCACGGGCGCACGGAGGCGTTTTCCGAGTCGTCGGTAGTGGCGCAAGAGGATAAAACCAGGACGGCCGCAGCAAGTAAGAGGAGCAACAGGAAACGCAAAGTAAGAGGGCTTTTTTTCACGACTCGGGATGGGCGGGCGTGACCTGATCGCCTTCCATGACTTCTCCCAATTGCCAGCCGGGCATGACGTTGGCGATGCACCGATTCTTTTGCGCGCTGCGGATGATGACCTTGGCAACCAGCTTCCCGTTGCGGTTGACCAGCAGCTCGCCGTACTCCTTGACTCCTTGATCCAGCCCGATGTCCAGGATGACAAAGTTCCATTTGGGATCCGTGATCAAGACTTTACCGGAAAGACTGGCAGGCAAGTACACCGGCTTGTCCGGAGTTCGGTAGCGGTCAAGTTCGGTGGTCAGCTTGACGATCTTCTGGCCGAGGACCTTGTTTTCATCCTGGGCACCCTCGAGAGACTTTTGCAGCTCTTTATATTGTTTATTGATGGCGATGATCTGTTCGGGTTTCAGATCCGTCGCGCGATAAGCGGCCAGCTCGGCCTGGGCATCATCGCGTTCCTTACGGGCCTTGTCGCGTTCCGCTGTGACCGTGTCGGCGCGTTTGGTCTGGGCGGCAGCTTCCGCGACCGCTTTGTCTCGCTCAGCAGTGGTCGCTTCTAATGTCGCTTTAGTCGTCTTCAGCTCGGCGCTTGTCTTGGCCAATTCGGACTTCGTGGTCCTCAGTTCGCTCTGCGCCTGTTCCTTCATCTTCTTCTCGTTGTCACGGTCGTTGGCCAGAGTTACGATCTTATTCTTAACAGAAATGAAGTTCAGGCCCCCGACTGCCAGCCCGGCGAGAAGAGCAACGATTAAACTGATTCGAAGCAACATGGT
The DNA here is from genome assembly GCA_035495315.1 of Candidatus Limnocylindrales bacterium. Lineage (GTDB taxonomy): Bacteria > Verrucomicrobiota > Verrucomicrobiia > Limisphaerales > UBA8199 > DATJGF01. The sequence goes on along the minus strand of DATJGF010000170.1, from coordinate 24,340 downwards.
GATTCGCAATTAAATTGTCGATCCAGACTAGTCACGGGCACGAGGGGTGTCAACGCTGATTCCTGTCATGTAAATTCCTAAAGCGGAGTAGTCCAAATGCCTACACGGCGCAGACCTCCCTAAACCTGGCATGTTGCCAGGCGCAAGTTTCCGAATCTGCCTAGAACTCATCTCTCAATAATCCCGACACAGGCTTCCTTTGGTAGGGACGGCTCGCCGAGACGTCCGGTTTCCTACACAAAAACGGGATCGGCCCTCTCGGCGAGCCGACCCTACCATTTATGAGATGGACTGTAGTGTTCGCGCCTCACCACGTTAGCCCATTTTCGACCGGCGGAGCTTGCCGACCTGATTCTGGTAGTCTCCATAGGCTACTACCATTGATTTCTCACTGGCTTGCTCGAGGCGATAGGTTGAACTATGCTCGCGCACGATGAAATACCGGCGCTTTGGACGCACCGAACTTTCAATGCCAGTAATCTCCTGCGGTGGGATGCGGTATCAGTTCAAGTGGGACGATGTCCCGCCCGGTCAAATCCCGCCGGACAACCAGGCCAATCTGGAGGCGTGCATCCGTCGCGCGTTGGAGTTGGGGATCCACCATATCGAAACCGCACGCGGTTACGGCACTTCGGAAATGCAACTGGGGCGCATTCTCCCCACGCTGCCGCGCGAGAAGATCATCGTGCAGACAAAGGTGGCTCCCAAACCGACTGCTAAGGAGTTCCTACGGACCTTCGAGACGTCGCTTAAGTATCTGCGGTTGGATCATGTCGACTTATTGGCATTGCACGGGATCAACGACCGCGAGTTGCTAGGATATGCCTTGGATGTCTGCCTTGCCGCTGCTCAGAAACTGCGCCGGGAGGGACGGGTCCGATTTATCGGCTTCTCGACCCACGCTACGACAGACATCATCCTGCAGGCGGTTCAGACCGGAGAGTTCGACTATCTCAACGTGCATTGGTATTTCGTTAATGACTTGAACTGGAGCGCGATCGAAGCTGCGCACCAGCGTGACATGGGGGTTTTTATCATCAGCCCGAATGATAAAGGTGGCAAGCTCTACGAACCGCCTCGCAAGCTGGTGGAATTGTGCGCCCCGCTAACCCCGATGCAATTCAACGACCTGTATTGCCTCGCAAGACCCGAGGTGCACACCTTGAGCTGTGGCGTGGCTCGGCCGCAGGATTTTGACGAGCACGTCTCCGCGCTGGCGTTTTATGACCGGTTCGCTGAAACGATCACCCCAATCGAACAGCGGCTCCGAGCCGAAATGGCCAGCGCCTTAGGGGCAGATTGGTGTGCCCGCTGGTTTGAAGGTGTGCCGGAGTACACGGAGGTGCCTGGAGAAATCAACGTGCGCGAAATCCTGCGGCTATGGACGTATGCAAAATCGCTCGACCTGGTGGCCTGGGGCAAAATGCGCTATAATCTGCTCGGCCAAGGGGACCATTGGTTTCCAGGGGAAAACGCCGCGCGATTTAGCCGGGCAAAATTGAATGGCTGTTTGCATCGAAGCCCATTTGCTGACCGCATTCCGGGTATCCTGCAGGAAGCGCACCAGATGCTTTTCGAGGCGCCGGTGCAGAGACTCAGCAAGAGTTAGGCGACAGGGCAATCCGAAATCCGAAAACAACCTCCAAATAAGCAATTCCAAACACCAAGCCTAGGGGTTGCGCACACTGGGCCGAAAAATGGGGGAAAGATTCGTGCCGCGCTTAACCTTGCACCAGTTCCAGCAATTCGTCATTCGTCATTCGTCATTCGTCATTCGAATACCGCCTGACGCTCCTGCTTCCCACTCGATTATTTCTTGCTGTCTTTTTTCTCGACGGGTTTTTGCTCGGCTTTGGGCCCTTCGACTGGAGCGGAAGCATTCAGCTCCTTTAGGATAACGTCGGTGATGTCGTTTTCGTTACTGGTAAACATAACTACCGGCGTGGCATTCGCGCTTTCGGAAGCTGTATCAATAACGAGCGTATACCCCGCCGCCTTGGCGCGCGCACTGACGACGTTGCGGATCTCATCGAGGATTTTTGTGCGAGTCCGCTGCGTCTGATCCAGGAGTGTATTGCGGGCGGTGGTCTCATACTGACGCACGGTTTCCTCGAGATCTTTCAACTGCTTGAGCTTGGCTTCCGCGAGCTGTTTGCGTTTGTCCCGTTCTTCGAGGGAAATTGCCGAATCATTGGCACTATTGAGAAGGTTTTGGTAATCGTCTTTGAGCTTTTTGTAGTCCTCGAGCATGTTTTTGTCTTCCTTCTCCATGTCGGCCTGTCGGTCTTTGAGCTGGGCTTCAGCCTGTTTCTTTTTCCAATAGCCTTCAAAGACTTTTCGCAGATCGATCGTGCCGATCCGCATCTCCGCTCCCACGGCGGCCTGACATAAGCAGCCAATCACCAGCAACCCGGGGATTAATCTCGATAATACTTTTTTCATAAACGCATAAACAATCAGAGTTTCAAAGTGCCGCCAACAAAAATATCGATTACGGAGACCGCAACCGGAACAGACTATCCGCGTTGGTCAGTCCAACCGTGAAGGAGTACCAACCCGGGGTCAAAACCGGGGCACCGACGACAGGCTTCCAGGTGAGCGGCGGAATCAAACCGGCCGCGGACTCGAGGAGGTATCCAGGGGCCGTTGCCGGCCACTGCATTTGCAGTTCATCGCCGGATAGGGTTGTGACTAGCAACGGATCGTTGATCCGTATCTTGGCAATAAAACAGTCGCTCGAAGCACTTCGGGCAGGTTGGAAAGCCGAACGAGTCGGAAAGTTGCGCGAGTAGGTGTTTCCAACAATGTAAGCGCTGCTTTCAGAATCGACGGCGATGCCGTAGCCCGAATCATTGTTGGTGCCTCCCAAATAACCGGAATAGAGGGCCGCGGTTGCGTTGCTGTTAACGGCGGCCACGAAGACCTCGTGCGCGCCGGAATGCGTCGCCCGAAACAAATCGAACACATTGGTGGTTGGAAAATTTGTCGAAGCGGTCCCGCCGACCACAAAGGCATTGCCAAGCGCATCGACGGCAAGGTCCCAGCCGATGTCGTCTTTGGTGCCGCCGAAAAGGATTGAATAGACCGGCTGATTGCTCGGATTAAATTTAGTGAGGAAAACGTCGTAATTGACGACACGGTTAGTGGAGTAGGGGAATTGGCCCAGGCCCGGCACAGTCTTAGTGACAGGAAAGTTGGTCGATTGCGAAGGGCCGGTTACGTAGTAGTTACCCGTGATATCGGTCTTAATGCGATAGCCATAGTCGTTATAGGAACCGCCTAGATAAGTTGAAAAGACCAGCGCTCCGGCAGGATCGAATTTGCTTACAAACGCATCGAACGACCCACTACGGCCATTGGTGCCATTCAGACGACGATATGGCGCGTCTGCGGTAATGGGGAAATTGGTGGATGCCGTGAACCCTGTCACATAGGCGAAACCGGCAGCGTCGGCTGCAATACCCTGGCCTTCGTCGACGGCTTTGCCATTCAAGTACGTGGAAAAAACTAGCGAAGTGCCACCAGGGACAAACTTCGTTACAAAGGCGTGATGCTTGCCTCCCGCTATAGACGAGTGGCCAGGCAAAGGATTTCGCATCGGGAAATTGGGCGAGGAAGTCAGACCGGTTACGTAGATCGCCCCGGCGGGGTCAACATCAATTCCGTCGGCGATATCCCCGTTGTTGCCGCCCAAATACGTCGAAAACACCAGGCCGGAGCCATTGGTATTAAGCTCAGCGACGAAACCGTCAGTCGGATAGATGAGCAGCGTCGGATCGGGAGTCCCGCTGATGTGTGGGAAAAGGGCGTTCCTAGTGGGGAAATTGGGTGATTGAGTGCGCCCGGCGATGTAGGCATTGCCCCGGCTGTCGATGGCAATATCCAAACCACTGTCGTCCCCCGATCCTCCCAGGTAAGTGAAATAGACCAGATTAGTGCCCGTATTATCCAATTTGGCCACAAAGGCGTCGCCGTTGCCGCCACCGAAGTGTGATTGGACGCCGCCGGTACCCGTGGCGAAGGGGAATTTGGTAGAAAAAGTCTGGCCGGTGACAAAGACGTTGCCATTGGTATCGACTTTGATGGCTAGAGCCAGATCGCCGGCATTGCCACCAAAGTAGGTCGAGTAGTCAAAACGCGGATCGATCACCAAAGGCAATTCCGGATTGTACTTCCCGACCGCGAAAGTAACCGTGCCGTCGGATGCCAAATGATACCCTCCTTCAACAGGCAATCGTGACATCCCTTGAATTTGATATATCACCGGCGCAGGCTGTCGTATTTCACCTCCGGCGAGTTTCAGAATCAACTGGCCCTGTTCGTCTATCAGGATTTTATCCACCCCGGTGAATTGCATCGCAATCACTTGTGGATCGACCTTGGGACCGACCACAAAATCGTATTCGAGCTGTTGCTGATGGCCATAGTAAATCAAATCAACACCAGGGTACAAAGCTTCAACTTTTACGCTCGAAAATGCCGCCATATCCGAACGCCAACGAGATGGGTCGTCGCCAACTAGATAATTTACTCTGACTGACGTCGGGCGGTCACCCTGGATTTGTGCCAGAGGATTCGCTCGCGCGAAGTGGACTCCAGCGCGAACTACTGAAATTGAGGGGTTCGCCTTTATTTGATGCCGGCCCTCGGAAGGAGCATCCTCATGTGACACTGCTGTGAGCAGGGCAAATTGCACGTTCGTGGCGCCGAGCAGGAATTGGTAATTGCGGCCGCGCGCGAGGAATTGTGAGGGGCCGCTGCCAAGATTCTCCGTTGACTCAAAGAACAGTTCGATGCCCGCGAAATTGGCAGCTGGTACGGGCGTCTGCTGCGAGGAAACAGCTCGCGCAGTGATTGCGGGAGCCAGCTGCGCGACCAGTGACAGCAATAATCCACAAACGGCCAACGTTCGTCTTACCCTTCCGCTCTCCATAAGCCAATTAGTCTGCGGTTTATCGAGCAGCCTCGGACTCGCATTCGGCCACTGAACTGCTTTTGTCCGTAAATTCAACTGGTGGAGAAAAAGCATATTACAGTTCACGTGTATAGCCGACCCCAAATTGGAACTGGCCGTTTCCGCTATTAAATATGTCGTGATGGATGGGGATACCGTAATCGAGGCGAATGGGACCGATCGGCAGGTTGAGGCGCAATCCCACACCCCAGTTATCATTGAAGTGGTTGATGCTCCAGGTGTAAGGCGGCGCACTGACATTGCCTATATCATAAAAGAATGCAAAACGGACACCGACCCCGTGTTCTTGTTCAATAATTGGGATGCTGTATTCGGCAGAGCCAAACCAATAGGTGTCGCCACCGACAGGTTCACTAAAGCCGGGATCGCGTGGACTGATGCTGTGAAATTTGAAACCGCGCAACGAATACAAGCCACCCAGATAATAGCGTTCGTAAAAGGGCACGTCCTCTGACTGAAGACTCTCGGCGACGCCTGTTTTGCCGATCATTTCGAGAACGTGGCCCTTGGCCAGGCCTTTGAAGTACCAGCTGGATTTCAGTTCGAGTTTGTAGAATTCTTTATCGCCCCCGACGATTTCCGCATCCAGTTCGGTTCTTTGTCCTTTATTGGGCAGCCGGACGCTGTTTCGTGTGTCGTACGCGAGCGCGCCGCCCACGCGCGACAGCAGGCTGTAGCCGACTTCCTGGAGAATGGAGGGGGGCACGTTGCCGGGAATGACACCGGGGACCTGGGTTGGGAATCCGTGTCCACCGCCGGGTGCGCCTGCGGGATCACCGGAGAACCCCAGTAGTGGCCCATGCCAGCCAGGGTTGAGATGGATGCCGACATCTTCCAGCGTGTAACTGAGACTGCCGATTAGAAAATCGCTCCCTAAAGCGCGGGTCAGGCTTACTTTACCTCCACCGCGTGTCACGCTATAGATGTTGTCGAGGCTGAGATAGTTCAGGTCACGGTAGTAGAGGTCCACCCCAAGTGAGAGCTTGCGTCCGAGGAACCATGGCTCAACGAACGAGACCATATAATCTTGCAGTTCCGTGCCGATCGAAACCCGCAGACGAAACCTTTGGCCGCCGCCAGTGAACGTCGGGGGATGGAACAGGTCAAAGTTTCCCTGTGTTATTTCGGCAAACCCCACCAAAGCATCAACCGAGCTGAATCCGGCTCCTAACGTCAGATTCCCTGTGTTCTTTTCATCCACACCAACGACCAGGTTCTTGCGTCCGGCGATCGGCGGATCGGTGGGTTCGGGCCGTGCATCGACTTTCTCAAAATATTGAAGACCTTCGAGCCGCTGCTTGCTCCGCTTAACGCGAACCATGTCAAAGGTCTCGCCTGGCGACACTGCCAATTCACGGCGGATCACCTTGTCTTTGGTCTTGGTGTTGCCGCGAATCTCGATCTTTTCAATCAGATACTTCTGCCCTTCATCAAGTTGAAAATCCAGGTCCATCGTGCCCGTTTCGGTGTTGGGCAGTTTGACGACGTTCAGTTTTTGTCCGGGGGTGACGTCGATGTAACCTTTGGAACCGTAAAAATCCTCGACGTCTTCTGTGTCCTTGGTCAGGCCTTTGGGGGTGAACGTATCGCCGACATCCATGGTGAGGCCGTTGGGGCCGGTCTTGGCGCGGTCGCCTTTGAATGCGTGCACGAAGCGCAAACCGTTCGTGATATCGGCGGTTGTGAAGAGCTTGTTGCCGCTGAACTTAATGGCGCCGACTTTGTATTGTGTTCCTTCGTAGATGGTGAAACGGATTACCATCTCGCGCGGGCTCGGGTTGAGGAAGTCGACATTGCGGATTTCGAAATCCAGATACCCATGATCGCGGTAGAACTCGGTCAGTTTTTCTTTATCCTCTTCGAATTGTTCGTCCTTGAGAATGCCGCTGCCTGTCAGCCAGGAAAACATCCACCGCTTTCGGGTCTTAATGACTTTTCTGAGTCGTTTTTGGGGAAAGGCGTGGGCGCCGATAAACTCTACGGCTTTGATTTTTACTTTTGGGGTCTCTTTGATGTTGAAAGTGGCAGTCGCCCGGCCAGTGGCCTCTTCCAGCGAATAAGAATATGCGACGGTTGTGCCGGGATAGCCCTTCTTTTGATAAAGCTTCTGAATTTCCTGCGCATCGGTGAACAGCTTGCGCTCGTTGAACGGTTCGCCAACTTTTGACGCGATTGTCTTTTGTAATTTGGTGTTTTTGAACTTGGTATTGCCTTGGAAACGGATTTCCGTCAGGCGTGGGTTTCCCTGAACCACGTAGGTGAGGACCATTCCGGCCGGTGTCTCTTCGCGGGTGACGCGGACGTTGTAAAACAGGCCGGTAGCGTAAAGGTTGCGGATGTCCTCGTCGACCGCCGCTGGCAAATAGGCATCACCGGGCTTAACCCGGATATTGGCGCGGATGAGTTCGTCGCTGACGGATGCGGGTCCGAGGTGTTGTATCTCGATTTTAGCGACCTTCGGTGGCGCCATTTGGGCCTTGGCCGAGGACAGGCCGGCCAAAAGCAGGACCAGCCCGCATACGCGAAGCAGAAAGTTCATCGTCGCTCGGTCAGTTAGGCACGTCTTCGTCTTACTTTGCTGCGCTTTGAACCGCGCCTAGGCGTTGAGGTACTTCGCCCGTAATCGCCTGTAGCGCTTGGCGCCGTTTCGCAATCAACAGATCCGGCAATACTCTTCTCGGCCTGTTGTGGCTGAGGGTCGTCAGCCGTTGGCTATGTCTGGCCTGAAGAGCAGACACAATAGGTCGGCATCGTGTTCAATGCTGCCCGTTTTCCCCAGATTTGAGAGGCGGGGTTCGGCGCCCCGTTCGCGCTTTCCTGGCTCCCATTTGCCCTATGCAGCCCAAGAACCGGGGGCCAGATTATATCTTTGGAGGCCTTTGCTACCAGCGAGACATCGCGATTCCTGCTGCCGGTTTTTCGGCTCGGGCCGAAGTAGAGTGGAGCGACTGCAGGTAGTCAATGACGAAAGTTTGCAACTGCAGCTGAAGAACGGGTGTCCCTCTTATCGGCGTTAGCCTGGAATCATTTCGGGGCGCGTCCCGATTTCGCCCAAATCCGATTCATCCTCCGTTTGCGCTTCCAATCCTTGTAATACTCAAGCCCGAACAGTGCCAGCAGCATAATCGCAATAAAACCGATCGGCAGTAGTAGACGCAGCCCGGAGCCGTGCCCGACCTTGAAAAGGGACATGTCCGGGACTTCTTCAATGCCAACACTGGCTAAAATGCGCATCGGTGGTGATGGTTTTTAACCCAGTCCTCGACGCAGATGCAACAATGGAATTCAATCGAACCGCGCTTTTTGTAGCACGGCTCAGGTGTTCTCGAGAGCGCCGACTTTGGAGCGTTCGGCGAATTCAACCCGCAGCCGGATGCTTGTGAGCAGTTCTCAATACCCATCGAGTGCATTGAGAACCGATGGCGGACAATCTAGTCGTCGCGCGATTCAGGATCAAAATAAGGAGCTGTAAACTCAGCTTGGGGCGGTGGCTTCCTTAGGCAGCGTGATGAGTCCTTTGGCGATTGCGAACTTCGTCAAACCGGCGACGCTATGAATATTGAGTTTGCGCATGATGCGTTCACGGTGCGTTTCGACGGTGCGAACACCAACCCCCAAACGGCAGGCAATCTCTTTATTACTCAGTCCCTCCGCAATCGCGACCAGCACTTCCCGTTCGCGATTACTGAGTTGGGTAGCTCGGGGACCTTCACCAGGGCCATGGACAAACTGATTGAGCGCAACCCTGGCGACATCAGAGCTGAAGAAGGTTTCGCCCGCTTGAACTGTCTCGATCGCGCGAAGCAATTCTTCGGGCGAGGCTTCCTTTAAAACGTAGCCCCGGGCCCCGGATTGGAGGATCCGCAGGACGTACTCGGGATGGTGGTGCATGGAGAGGATGAGCACCTTGAGATTGGGGTCTTGGCGGCGCAACATTTCGGTGGCGCTTAGTCCGTTAATTTGCGGCATGTCAATGTCCATCAACACGACATCCGGTGCCAGCTCCTTAGCCTTCTGGATGGCCTCCCGCCCATCGGCGGCTTCGCCCACGATCGAGATATTTCCCTGCAGGGAAAGGCAGGCGGCCAGGCCCCGGCGTACGACTGGATGGTCATCGACCAGGAGAACTCGGATCCCTTTTGATTTGCGTAACTGTCCGATCGCCGATTGGGGCGCGGAATTCCAGTGACTGCCGGGCGAGCCGACATTTGAGTTGGTATTTGACATACTCGGTTGAGCCATTTTCATAAGAACAGTTCGGGCGAATACCGCGCTACTGACGCATATTCATTTTCATCTGGTAACGACCTTAAACCCTTGCCGCTCTGGCACCAATCGGGGGCGGACACGTACCTTATCCCGGTGAAGATTAGAAACCCTTTCCCGGGGGTTCCCGGTAGGGAGCACCGCCTCACGCCCGATCCAATCGCTGATTTGATAGATTGTTTCGTCCAGACTCGTCGCGTATAAGTGGGCTTATGCCAGCCTGTTCCTTCTCGGTGCCGAGCTCCTTACGCGTGCTTTTTGGGTTCCTCCTGACCTTATTTCTCGGGCTTGCGGCGACCGGGTTCTCTGCGGAAACCAACCGCAAAGCCTCGGGCTTTTCTGGCGCTAATCGTGTCACATTTCTCGACAGTAATGACCCGTTTTATGTCGGAACGGATTTTCCGAAATTAACGACAGCTCAGTGGATCGGTGAACCCGGAGTCGATGCGGCGGTCATCCTCGCGATCGACGATATGACCGAGACAGCCCGATACGAAACGTTTTTGCGCCCGGTTCTGGATCGTCTGAAAAGGATCGATGGACGGGCCCCGGTATCGATTATGACCCGATTTGTTCCGATTGCTGACCCGCAGTTACAACGATGGCTTAAGGAAGGACTCTCAATCGAGGTACATACGCTGAATCATCCCTGTCCACTGTTCGCTAAGGGCGACTTTGAAGCCGCCGCAACGAATGTTTACGGGTGTATTGATCTGTTGAACCTGGTTCCTTCCAATAAACCCGTTGCCTTTCGCATGCCTTGCTGTGATTCCATGAACAGCACCAGCCCGCGCTTTTTTTCCGAGATTTTCAACCACCTAAGCCCGGGAGGACATTTCCTCACCATCGACTCTTCGGTCATGGACCTGTTTACCAGCGCCGATTCCAGCCTGCCCAGGGAGATGGTTACAACTGCAGATGGTGCCGATCGTTTCGGCAAGTACTTTCCGGAAAAGACCAATAGCATTACCCGTTTAAGTCTCGGGTCTTTCGCGACCACTATCGAGAATTATCCCTATCCGTACGTGATCGGCAAATTGTGTTGGGAGTTTCCCTGCACCGCTCCGAGTGACTGGGAGGCCTTTAATTGCCACGGGGCCACCAATGGAGCGACCCTCGCGGACTGGAAAGCAGCCCTTGATTTAACGGTATTGAAGCAGGGCGTCTTTACGATGGTCTTTCACCCGCACGGTTGGATCCGTAACGATCAACTGGTTAGCCTGATAGACTATGCTGCAGCTAAATACGGCAAACGGATCAAGTTTTTGAACTTTCGTGAAGCTCAAGAGCGTATCAACCAGAATTTGCTGCTAGGCGAGCCCTTGCGGGCAGCCGACGGCGGCGACAATGGCGTACGGCTGCTCGACCTGAATAATGATGGATATCTGGACGTGGTTATTGGAAATGATCGGCTCCGCGCCACTAGACTATGGAACCCGACGACCCGCCGGTGGAGTCAAAGCAAATTCCCGGTGGAATTAGTCGAGGCCAACAAACCCCCAAATCAGCGGGACCCAGGAGTAAGGTTTGGCATCTTTGGCTCCGAGGGAGAGGTGCTCGCCTTCTGGCACAACGAAACCTCTCGCGGTGCCTGGTTGTTCGACGGTTCAGAATGGCTGGAGAAGTCCGGGCTCTTCTTGGGACTAAACCTCAAGGGGCAGCCGATTCTGACAAGTGTCGGAGGACGTGACCGCGGCGTAAGACTGAGAGATGTGAATAATGACGGCGGATGCGAACTGTTGGTGGGTAATGAAAGCCAGAACGCAGTCTTCGCATGGAGTGGCGCCGAGACGGCATGGAAACGCCAGCCGTTCAATTTGCCGGGCGGTGCCGCGATTGTGAACGAACGCGGTGAAGACAATGGCGTGCGTTTTATTGATGTTAATGGGGATGGCTTTGCTGACGTGCTTTTTTCCAACGAGAAGGAATTTGCGTTGCATATTTTCATTGCCGAGGCGAAGTCGTGGTTGGGTTGGGAGATTGGCTGGTCATATGAGGTGCGAGCGGGTAAGCGGGGTGATCCCGGCGAAATCCCAATGTTGGTTCGGGGGGGAGCACATCCGAATAACGGCGCCTGGTTTCATGCTCAGGAGCTTTACGTCCAGAACGAGGACACTGCCGATTCACCCGATAAACTTCGGCGCATGTCGTTTCAGGATGTTCAGCTTGGCGGAGAGGCACCCCCCAAGACACCGGCTCAAGCGCTGGCATCGTTTCGTCTTCCGCCCGGATTCAAAATCGAGCTGGTTGCCAGTGAACCGCTCGTACTTGACCCGGTAGCCTTCGACTGGACGCCCGATGGTAAAATGTGGGTCGTGGAAATGCGCGACTACCCTTTGGGCATGGACGGCAAAGGCAAACCGGGTGGCGTCGTGAAAGTCCTTGAGGACACGGATGGCGATGGGCGCTACGATAAATCAACAGTCTTCCTCGAAGACCTGAGATTCCCCAATGGATTGCTTCCTTGGCGCAAAGGCGTGCTGATTAGCGCCGCCCCCGATATCTTTTATGCGGAGGATACGGACGGTGATGGCAAAGCCGACATTCGCCAATTGTTGTTTACTGGCTTCCATCAGGGAAATCAGCAGCACCGGGTCAACGGTTTCGAGTACGGCCTAGACAACTGGATCTATGCCGCCAATGGAGGAAGCGGGGGAACGGTCCATTCGGTCGCCAGGAATTTCGACCTCAACCTGCGCGGCCACGATTTGCGTTTCAAACCCGATGATAGTTCGATGGAATTGGTTCCGGGCGCGACTCAGTTTGGCCGGCACCGGGATGATTGGGGTAATTGGTTCGGCAATGATAACAGCCGCTGGTTGTGGCATTATCTGATCCCGGAACAGTACCTTGCGCGAAATCCGCACCTCGCGGTGAATTCCTTAACCAAGCTGCTCCCCAGCGACCCGGAACCAAATCGCATCTTCGCGATTAGCCGCCCACAACGGCGGTTCAATTGGCCTACGCATTTGTTTGAGGTTACCTCGGCTTGCAGTGCGACTCCTTATCGCGATGAACTTTTCGGCCCTGAGTTTTCCTCGAGCGTCTTTATTTGCGAGCCCGCGAACAACGTCGTTCATCGTGAAATCCTCGAACCCAAGGGTGTTTCATTCGACAGCCATCGCGCCGCCGGGGAAAAAAGTTCTGAGTTCCTGGCTTCTACCGATAATTGGTTTCGTCCGGTCATGGTCAAAACCGGTCCTGACGGGGCTCTATATATTGCGGACATGTATCGCCTCATTATCGAGCATCCGGAGTACTTTCCTGAAGAGCTGAAGCATCGTCCTGACCTTCGTGCCGGCGACGACAAAGGCCGCATTTACCGTGTCTATCCCGCCAACGCTCGGCCGCGCAAAATTCCGCGCCTGGATCAACTAAGCACCGGGCAATTAGTGGCTGCGCTCGAAAGCCCAAACGGTTGGCAACGCGATACCGCTCAACGTCTCTTAGTGCAGAGTCATGATCTTGCCACGGTCAAGGACCTTGAGCATTTGGTCGGGCAGAGCCCGAATCCCAAAACCCGGTTGCAGGCGCTTCGCACGCTGGACGGTTTGCACGCACTAACAGCGCAACTATTGGTTGGTGCCATCAAAGATTCTCATTATGCGGTCCGCCGCGAGGCGGTTGCCTTGAGCGAAACAAAGTTTGGTCAACTTCCGGAACTGGACTCCCGCCTTTTGAACCTGGCCGAAGATGCCGATATTCGAGTACGGTACCAACTGGCCTTCAGCCTTGGCGAGTGGAAAGGCGCGGCGGTAGGACAGGCTTTGGCTCGGCTTGCCCAAAAAGACTGGGCGGACGAGTATATGCAGACGGCGGTGCTCAGCTCAGCGGTACGACATATTGATACCCTGCTCGAGACGATCCTCGCCGAAACCAAACTACGGCCTGTGCCCCCGGAGCTCGTCGAAAGCCTGATGGAACTGGCGACCGCAGCTCAACAACACGACAAATTGTTGCCGGCACTTCAGCAAATCGCCACTCCGGCGGGTGGTTCCTATAAATCGTGGCAATTCGCCGGTTTAATAGGCTTTCTTGACGGATTGGATAAGCGTAAGGTAACGCTTGCGTCTTTCACAGCAGGCCCAAATTTCCAGGAAACGTTTTCCCGCCTGGAGCCTCTTTTTAAGCAGGCGCGCCAAATCGCAGCGGACGCTGGCGCGACTGAAGCTGACCGGTTGATGTCGGTGCGGTTACTTGCGCGCACTGGGTCAGGTCAGGAGCAGGATCTGGCGAGCCTTGGCGACCTGCTCCAACCGCAAGTCCCGGCGAGCATTCAAAATGGGGCGCTTGTTCAGATACATCGGTGTGTCAGCCCATCGGTGCCGGAGGCGCTATTCAAACACTGGAAACGTTTGGGCCCGTCCCTGAGGCAGGAGATCCTCAACGTATTATTTAGTCGCCCTGTCTGGATCGAGGCCGTATTGACTGAAGTCGAAAGCGGAACGATTTCTCCAGCTGAACTCGGGGCATTGCAACGGCAAAAGCTGTTGAACCACTCAGATGAGGGGATCCGCGCCCGCGCGACGAAGCTGCTGGCCAGTATCAACGCCGACCGCCAGAAAATCATTGAGAGGTACAAAGGAATTTCGGAGTTACCAGGTAATCGAGAGCACGGACACGTCCTTTTTTCTCAAAATTGCTCGATCTGTCACAGTTCGCATGGCGAGGGTCACAACGTCGGCCCCGAGCTTGGAACGGTTGCCGACAAACCAATTCAGGAATTGTTAACCGCGATTCTGGATCCCAACCAGGCGGTTGACCCCGCGTACACAGCCTGCACCGTTATTACTGCCGATGAACGTGAATTGACCGGAATATTGATCGCCGATACGCCTAATAGCATTTCCTTGCGCATTGCCGGCGGCACCGAGGAAACAATCTTGCGCAGCAATATCAGAGAGTTTACCACTTCCGGCCGGTCGTTCATGCCTGAGGGATTCGAGACGGGGCTCAAGCCTCAGGATATGGCCGATATAATCTCGTTTATCACCGATACCCCAACAACAATTGCCCAATGAGCTGCATTGAACGATTCTTCAGAGCCTTGATTGCCGGATTCAGCCTGATTCTCCTTTCGACGGGTGTGCCGGCGTCGGAACCCGAAGTGATCGCTCTTTGGCCTGGAGCCGCACCAGGCGAGAGAGCTTCAATTGGAGAGGAGCATGACATGACCTCCGCCAAAGACAATCTCATCGCTGGCAAACCGGTAATTCGCCTCGGCAACGTCTCGAAGCCGACCATAACGGTTTATCGATCGCCAGCTGACAAGCAGAATGGCGCTGCAGTGATCGTCTGCCCAGGGGGCGGGTACCACATTTTAGCAATGGACCTCGAAGGCACCGAAATATGCGATTGGTTAAACTCGATAGGTGTTACCGCCGTTCTCCTGAAATATCGTGTGCCCAAGCGCGCGGATGCGGAAAAACCAGCTGCCTTTCAAGATGCGCAACGAGCGCTTGGCGTGGTTCGGTCCCGTGCTGCCGAATGGCGTCTTGACCCAAAGCGTATCGGTGTTTTGGGATTCTCCGCCGGTGGTCATTTGGCCGCGCTGATAAGTAATCAGTCCGACGCTAGAAGCTATCCCACGGTGGATACGGCCGATCAGCTCAGTTGCCGTCCGGATTTTGTTGTTTTGGTATATCCAGGGGGTCTCACGCTGAAAGACCAGGGCGATCGCCTCGCGCCTGAATTGACCGTCACCAGCAATACGCCGCCGACTTTTTTGGCGATGGCCCAGGATGACCCGGTTCGAGTTGAAAATGTTCTCTTCTACTCCGCGGCCCTGCGGAAGGCTCAAGTCCCGTTCGAGCTCCACGTCTATCCCTCTGGCGGGCATGGCTACGGGCTGCGCCCGTCAAAGGATCTAGTCACCACCTGGCCTGCGCGCGTCGGGGACTGGTTCCGCAGCCGGGCGATCACGTTCTGACCTTTTCACGTTCTCCTCTATGGAGGTTTCGACGGGTGGCCACTACTTTCGTCCCCGTGTCACCATCTGCCAATCATCGGTGCGGAACGGCACGGCCGGTAAACCGGCTTGGTTATAGAGATTGCAGACGGGATTGATGTCCCACGCGTAGCGCACTGCAACGGGTTTGGTAATATGAGGCGAGGAGACCACCACCGTATTGCCGTCGATCACGGCGGTGGCCCAAACGAATTTACGGTCTTCGCCCGCAATAGCGAAGCCCTGCAAGTCAGCTCCCTTTGCGGCGAGACCGCCATCAACATGATTAAAGCTGAGTCGAATTCGGTTGCCGTCCTTCTTCATGCCTTTGTACCAGGGGCCAGACGATTCGCCCTCCTTTCGGTAGGTATCGGCTAATGCGCACAGCGCCAGGCGACGGCCGACCTCAGCCTTGTTTTTTGGATGAATATCGCTTGCGTCACCAATGTCAATTGCGACGGCCAAGCCGCAGTGGCCTACGGTTTTTGCCGTCAAGGCTTGCGCCTCACGTAACTCTGCCCACTCACTGTCCCGCGGGTCAGGTGCGACCGGCTGAAAGGCGGCTAATTGCACGATGTAAAATGGAAAATCTCCGACGCCGAAATGGGCTCGCCAATCCCGAATCATGGCTGGCAGGAGACGTCGATATTGTTCGGCCCGGCTGGCATTAGATTCACCCTGATACCAGATCGCGCCTTTTATCGCGAAAGGGAGCAGTGGCGCGATCATGCCGTTATAGAGCACCGTAACGAGGTTTGGGTTGTTGGCGTCCGGGACAGCGGGCGGTGCGCCGAGTTTGGAAAGTGGCGCCGAATCCCGCATCTGCCACTCACCTGCCAAAGATTGGGCTGTATCCCGAGCCGCGCCTGCCGGTTGAATAAACATTTGGTCAGGTTTTCCGGCAAATCCACCAGCGCCACCTGTATCCAGAACGCGCACACTAATCACGTTAGCCCCCGGCTTGACGACCTCGGCGGGAACAGAGTAGACCCGATTGAGATCGTAGCGGTTCATTTGTCCGATTTTTGCCCCGTTCATCCAGGTGGTATCAACATCATCAATCGGCCCGAAACTGAGCTTCAGTTTCTTTCCCGCCCATCCGTTCGGGACCTCAATCGTGCGCCGAAACCAGACTATCCCGTCAAAGTCGGGCAAACCTGCTTGCTCGAAAGGCCGTGGCATGGTGACACTCTTCCAGTTGCTGGTGTCACATTCGGGTTTGGCCCAGCCTTGCTGCGTGCCCGGATCACGTGCCTGGCACCAGTTTTCATACTCGGCAGCAAAGTCAGTGGGCTTTTCGCTGTTTTCCTTGCTGACAGCGTTGAGCCGTTCGTCGAAATCGTGCAAGGGGCGTAGTCCAGAGGGACTGGTCCAAGCCTCCGCTACGGTACCGCCCCAGGAGCTATGGATTAAGCCGATGGGGATCTTTAGCTCGCGATAAAGCTCGCGCCCAAAGAAAAATCCCGCCGCCGAAAAACCTCCCCACGTTCCTTGCAAGACGGTAATCGGGCTGCAAGGGGACCAGTGGCATTCGACGGATTCCACGGGTGCTTTGGCGATCAACCGCGGCACAGTCAGCAGCCTAACTTGAGGAAAATCCGCCTGGGCTATATCGGTAGTCGCATTGCAGGCCCCGATTCCCATTTCCATATTCGACTGACCCGAACAAAGCCAAACGTCGCCCACCAACACGTCATGGATTGTCACCGATTGTTGACTGCTGGTCACCGTTAGATCGGTCGGCTCCGCCATCGCCGGCATCTTGTTGAGGCGGACCAACCACTTGCCGTCGCGGCCCGTTGTCGTCACTTGTGTTTGCCCAGCAAAGGACACAGTGATTTTAGTCCCGGGTAGAGCCCAACCCCAGACTGGCACTCGAACCTGACGTTGCAGGACCGCATGGTCCGAAAACAGGGGATGAACAAAAGGATGTTCGATTTGATCAACAGCGAGCAGGGAAGTGATGCCGAGGCAGAAGACAAGAACAGCTGCCACGGTAAGCGAGGTTTTGTTCCGTTTCATGGGTGGATTATGGTTTGACTTGAACGATTGATGCCTCCTTCATCACGAGAAAGCAAAACAAATAGATCGAACCGCTCCGCACAATGTTCAACTACATCGATGAAGACAATGATCTGGTTTCTGCTTCTTCCCCCCAGCGCCGCATGAGTTCCCGTCGTTCATCGTCGGAATAAAAATGCTGCACCATCCTGGTGCTATATTGCGCCCTCAGAAAATCGAGCGGCAGCCGTAGCTGTTGCTTCACTTGTGCGTACATTGCCGCATAATCTTTCGAGTCACTCCGATTGCGATTGATGATCGCGGGAACAAAGCAGCCCAAAAATTCATTGAGCATCGCGGGCAACGCGCGAATGGCTTCGTACCGAAAGACCAGGAAACGCGCGAACTCATGCTCATAAATCGCATAACCCTTCCGTTGCGGAAATCGAGTGGCGTATATGTCCAGATCGAGGTGCGGCTTCAGCTCCAAATCAAACCAGTTCTGAATCTGTTTTAAGCACTTGGGTCGCATCAGTTCCGCTCGGCAGTTTTCCGCCGTTGCTGCGTCGAGGCCTGAGAAAAAAAAGCTGTGATTTTCAAACGTGGAGGACAAGGCGAGCCCAATCGGCTCGCGAACGCTCGTGATAATGTCGAGCTTGGGAACTTTGATGCGGCAAAGTCGAAGCCATTTTCGCGCGCGGATGATTCGCTGAATCGTGGTGCGCGTCCGTAACTGATCGCGGGCCAATTCCTGCCATTCATCCGAAGCCCGCCCCGAGTTGATCGCATTTTCCAGCGAAGTGGCAATCTGATCGGACAGGAAATGAAATCGGAAAATCTGATGAGGGAGCGAACACTGCTCAAGCGTGGCCAGCACCGTTTGCGAGCCGGTTTTTGGCATTTGATAAATGAAAAGATAGCGACCCACTAACCGGAAGTTCATACTGAGATTGTCAACAGGAGCGTTTAAAACATCCGGCCTTTTGTATAGGTAGGTAATTACCTTAGGCCTAGAGGCACGGCGCCCAAGCACCTCGCCAATGCGTTTTTAACCTGCCGATGCGGAAAGTGAATAAAATGAGAGTAAGTTGAGCTGGAATATCGCTATCCTCATAGCCTAGCCTATCCGCCCATGGAACGCGGGTTGCAGCTACTCCTGGTTGACGATGATACCAATGACTTGGTTCTGTTCAGGACGGCTGTTTCAAAGGCGGACCTGGCCATTACGGTGCGCGGCGAGGAGAATGGCCAGCACGCGATCGATTACCTTAATCGTCTGGTCGATCGCCGGCATTGGCCTGACGTGATTGTCCTGGACTTGCTCATGCCGCGTAAGGACGGCTTTGATTTCCTCACCTGGCACAGGACCTCCCAGTTTGCTTCCGTGCCAGTCGTGGTTTTCACCGGCTTGGGTGACCAGCGCGAGCGAGAGCGGGGGTTAGCCAGCGGCGCGAGTTTGGTCCTGGAAAAGCCCTTGAGATTCCGTCAGTTGGTTGAAGTTGTCAGGACGATTGCGAGCCTTCCACTAACGAGTGTTTAGTCGCGTTGCGCCGCGTTTCTTCATTCGAGCCCAAGCGCCGACCTCTGTGACGAACAAGCTCAACAGGCTTTCAGCAGCATTTGCTTCGTCGAACCCATACCATATTTGTTCAAATCGCTCGAGAGTTCAGCGACGTGCATTAAAATCGGCGGCGTGTCCACCCCGGCAGCGCGAGCCTGGTGGCAAAGGTCCCGAAGCAAAAGCAAGGCATCGCGACTGTCGCGGCCTTGGTCCTTGAGCGAAAACAATAAGAGGCTTTGCCGAAAGGACTCCGCAGTCGGTGTTTTGGCGGGCAGCGTCGCAGCCCAGGAAAATGCCTTGTATTGCGTGAACAGCCGGCGCAGTGCCTCGCGCACCTCCTCTGATCCTTGTTCATAAACGGAAATGATTTCGGTGAGAAGCGCTTCCGTTTTTTCGCGAATGCCCACCCGATCCAGGGGGTGAGGCAATTCCCGAAGCCGGCGTCCCCATCCCGGTTGAGTGATGTCGACTGGCGTATTGGCAATTGGGCGCAGGTCTCCTTCTAGCTCTGCAATGAGCGCCTCAACTCTTGGTATGAAAGTCGGGTCGATATGAGGACAGTACCAGTCGTCGAGCTTCCGATCAATTCATGGAATCAAAAGCGTGCCACGTCACAAATGGACAATTATTGAATGAGGCGAAAGAACTGCTGGCTATCAGAAGCAGCATTGGTGACCGCGTTTTGTCCATTGACGACCAGCGGCGTTGCATTGACGGTTGTCCAAATTGCCGGCGGCGCAAGGTCTGTGGTGGATTGCAGTATGAAGCCGACAGCGTCGGCAGGCCACATCAGCACCACATTTTGGCCGGCCCGAAGTATGGTCAATTCCGGCGCGGCTGTTGAAGAACCCAATAGTAATCCATAAACGGTGCCCAGGTCCGAGCTGCCGCCTGCACTCGCGGTGCCATACAGTGTATTGTTGAACAAGACCAAACCGCCAAACGGAAATGCGCCGTCGGTGTCTCCGGTGAAAGTGTGGAGGGTTTTGAAACCGGCGCCATCGGTATTCATTGTGAACAGGGTGCCTTTGCCTAAGCTGCCGCCAAACGACGTCGTTCCATAAAGTGAGTTTCCATTCATCACTAACTCGGCCGTGGGCCTCGCGCCATCAAGCCCGGTGAAGCTATGAAGATTGGTAAAACCAGTGCCGTCGATATTGACTGCGAAAACGGTGCCATTCCCCGTGCTGCCGCCAAACTCTGTTGTTCCAAAAAGGAGATTCCCTGCCACAATCAGTCCTCCATAAGGATAGGCTCCTTCGAGATTGGAGGAATTGGTCGAGGCTATAAAACTATGCAGCGTTCTAAAACCGGTGCCATCAGAATTGAGGGCGAATACCGTGCCCCCGCCAGAAGGGCCGCCTTCAGCGGCGGTTCCGTACAGTGTGTTGCCGACTAGTACCAAACCGGCCCAGGGATGTGCACCGTCACTGTTGGTATAGAAGCGCGACGCGTTAAGGTTGCGGGCGGTGAACGTATATAACGCTGCGAAATCATTGCCGTCTGTATTGACCTTGAATATGGTGCCGTTTCCTACACTACCCCCTTCAGTGGTGGTTCCATAAAGGGTGCTGCCCGACAGGATCAATCCGGCGTGGGGATAAGCGCCATCGCTGTTGGCAAGCGGGCCAGTGAAACTATGCAGTGTCCTGAAGGCTGTGGCATCCGTGTTGACGGCGAAAATGGTGCCTACGCCCGAACTGCCACCGCCGATTGCAGTTCCGTACAACGTATTGGCATCTAGTATCAGTTTCGCCTGCGGGATCGCGCCGTCCGGGTTGGCGTTGGCAGGTCCGGCGGTGGGGGAAAAACTGTGCAGGTTCGTGAAAACCGAGCCGTTGGTGGCGATTGCGAAGAGAGTGCCTTTGCCTGCGCTGCCGCCGTTCTGCGCCGGGCCATAAAGGAGGCTACCAGCTAAAAGCAATCCTGCAAACGGCTGTGCTCCGTCGGTATTGGTAACTATTCCTCCGAGATTTGTGTTGGTCGTGGTGAAATGGTACAGTGTGGTGAAGGTTTGGCCGATCACCCCATCCACCAATGACAGGCTCAAACCAGCCATTAGCACCTGCCCGATGCGCAAAACTGTACTGCGTCCACTGGCTAGGTTATTGACTTTTTGATACAATGTTTTGCGTCAGCTAAGCGCCGGAATAGGTGGCGCGTAAAGAGAGGCCGACCAGGTCCCCCTTTGGAGCTGGCAAACTAACCGAAACCAGTCCAGGGCAGAGACCCAAAGTCAACCTCCCCTCTATAACATAGACCCGAATGCGTAGTCGGCCAAGGGGTCTTTCCCCTAGGGCAGCTAAGCGGCTATCATTCCCAAATGGACACCAACACTGCGGTTAGTTCTGGACACGGACCGCCATTTTACTTTTGCTGCGGAGCACAAATTGACTCCTGCCCAGATAAAAACCACGGTGGACCTCCTCGGCGTGGCGATCGTCCCGAACATTTTGTCGTCATTTGAAATCGAGACCCTGCTCCAGGTGCTTGGTGAAACCGACGCCGGGGACCGCGGAGTGCTGGTCATTCCCGAGATCGCGCAGTTGGCCCGCTCGCCCCGCCTTCTGGAACTGGCGCGTCCACACCTGACTGGTGAACCACGCCCGGTGCGGGGTATTTACTTTGATAAAACGGCAGCTTCAAATTGGCTCGTTCCGTGGCATCAGGACCTTACGCTTGCAGTGCGAAAGCAGGTTACCTTTGATGGGTTCGGCGCCTGGAGTGTTAAGGATGGCGTGCCACATGTTCAGGCTCCGGCAAAGCTGCTGGAGCAGATGATTACGATTCGGCTGCACCTTGACGATAGCGATGAAAGCAACGGCGCCTTGCGGGTGCTGATGGGCAGCCACCGCTTTGGACGAGTCCCTGGGGATCAGATACGTGGCCTGAGCAAGGAATGTCCCGAACTGGTCTGTCGAGTCAATGCAGGCCACGCGCTTTTAATGCGTCCTTTGCTTTTACACTGCTCCAGCCGTTCGAATGACAATCGGCACCGCCGTGTGCTTGCCATCGAGTACGCCGGGTTTGACCTGCCCCAGCCTTTGCAGTGGCACGAGGCCTAATCGCTTCATTCAGCGGTCGAGCCGGAGCCGAAATAACTGACTGGACCTTCCGGAATTCATCATCACGACCATGCGATCATTCTGAATTGGCACCGAGTTTTTTCTCCGCGTCCAATTTTGTGGTGAGGAGGCGCTCATCTGATGATATTCTTCTTGCTTTGAAATGGCGAGTGATTCATAAGAAATAGTACTGAATCTCGCCAGGCGCTGACTTCATTGCGGCGCGGCAACGCCCGACGAGGACTCAGTCAAAATCCTATGAAAAAGGTAATCCTCACTTGCGCGCTGGGCGTGGTCTGTCATGCCGGCTTCGCTCAAGGTCAACTGAATTTCGCAAACTTCGGCGCTGGCGCTAATGCGCCGGTATATGATACGGACGGTACTACCAAACTGGCCGGCTCGGTATTCGCCGCTGATTTGTATTGGGCTCCGGGTGTTGTCACGGACTCTACAGTTCTGACGGCCCTGGGCCAGCCAGCGAGCTTCGTTTCCAGTGGATACTTCCTTGGTGGTACGCGAACCATCCCCGGCCAGCCGGGCGGCGCCACAATCACCGGTCAGGTCCGTATTTGGGACGTCACTGATGGCGGCACCTGGGAGGCAGTGTTTGCTTCAGGATCTCCTACAGCTCGCCTTGGTGTGTCCGTCTTGTTCCAGATTACCCTCACCGAGCCGCCGATGACGCCAAACTCATTGACCGGACTCAATGGACATTACTTCGGTTTCTGGCCTGCCATTCCCGAGCCCTCAACGCTTGCCATATCGGGCTTGGGATTTGTGGCAACACTCCTCCTCCGTCGGCGGTCGGCTTAAAGAAGCTGCAGGAACACCTGCCGCCCTTTGACGTCTCTTGCGCCAGCGGCAGAGTCAATTCTCTGCGGTAAACTTGTTGTAGAAGACTTGCATCCGCAGCGTCATTCGCCGACTGATGCTTTGGCTGGTCTCCGGCGGGTACGCGCGCGAGGGGGTGATCGACAAAGTGTGACGGGTAGCGTCTCCCACCGAACCGGAGTATTCGTAGCCATCAATGGTTTTGAGCTGGGCCTGAAGTTTTTCGAAATCGCCCGGTTCGGAAATGACGCCGATCAAGAAAGGAAATTCCGAGTCATCAACGGCGATCCTCTTGAGCGCAATGCCTGCCTTTTCGGCGGCAGCTTGAACTGCTCCAGCCAACCCTTGTCGTGTATAAGCCGGGTCGAGATTGGCGGGCGGTGCAACAGAAACCCCAATATATTCGGCGAGCGTGTCTGGATTTGAAGCAGTCGATTCGGCACCCCCACGTGATTGCCCGGCACGTTGACGCTGCAACTCCGTTCTTAGCTGTGCGGCTTCAGTCTCCGCGGCTGCGACGCGGCCGGCAACGCCACGCAACCGTGTGATTTCGCTTTCCAGTTCCTGAAGACGGCGTTGTGCGCTTTCCTCAGGGGGGGATGTCAGAGCAGCCGCAGCCTGAGCCTCGACGCGCGCCTTTTCTTCTCTCAGAGCCGTTATTTCTCGCACCAGGGTGGTGTTCTGTCGGCGCTGTAACAGGATAGTGGAAAAAGCGGCAAGCAGTGCTGCAGCAGCAATTAACATTTTAGTGCTGCTCATACATCCGCAATCATGGTTAAGAGCAGTGCTGATAGCAAGTCACTTGGCATGGTTGCCGCCCGGATAAAACTTGCGGGTTGTATCCATAACTATGCACTTGTCGGGGCAAAGAGTTTTGCGCCGATTTTGACTCGAGTGATTTGCGATTTCCGCTGCTTCGTTTGGAATTCTTCAAATGCAGCGAACTGTTCCGGGCTTAGAATCGTTTTCGCCTGAAGTAGGAATTCGCGATCGAATTGTTCTTCCTCTTGTTCGAATGTCTTCAGGCTCTGTTCGCTAAACGTTACTGCGTAATTAGCGCCGATCCGATTTCGCCGGCTCAAATCCGTCGTCCAGTGATATTGGGCGCGTCCTTGCACCAACGCCTCGAGAAGTTGCTCCTGTTGGTTCGGGCTTAGGGCGAACCGCCTTCCCTTCAATTTAGCGCTGAAGCCCTCCACCATGATCCGTTCAGGAAGGGTCTTTTCGTAGCGCTGATAGACCTGAAACTTTTCTTCCCCCAAAAGGTTTTTAATCTGTTCCTCGTAATTTTCCCGTTCGCTTTTCAGTTCTTCAACCAGTGAAGCGCGTTTTGCCGGATCGAGTTTCCGGTTCATTAAGGACATGCTCTTGGAGACGTTCCCCATCATGGTCTTCAGAATTAAATCCTTCACCTGCGCGCTTTGGTCCGACGTTAGGTTCATTTGTCTAAAAAGCAGTCCATGGGTCTTCTCAATAATTACCGACGGTTGGAGCGATCCCTGCAGGGCGGCCAATCCTGCCCCTATCGAACCCCAGGCGGGAATGAGCTTACCTCCGAAGAGCCAGAGGACTAACCCAAAGACTACGCAGACCAGCAGAACGATGAGCAGGCCCGATCCAAACGCTCTCAAAACTGGGCCGTACGATATGGGCGTTCCCGGGTGCAAAAAGGTCGGGAGAATGAACCCAAGGCC
>DATJGF010000169.1:0-46958 GCA_035495315.1 Candidatus Limnocylindrales bacterium | reverse complement strand
AGGAAGGTATCCTGCACCAGATCACCGGCTTGACTTTCATTCCGTATGAGACTCATAGCGAACCGATACAGCGGGCCATAATGCACATCCACAAGCTGTTGGAAGTCCAGGTCGCCCTGCGGGCCGGTTTGATCATATGAGCTGCGAGCGGGCACAAAAGTTCCGGAAAAGTAACGAAATCAGCATTCGGCCGGGTTTGGCCTCAAAGGGTTGGCATCTGGCTCAGGCTTAGTCATGGCAATCGGCAGGTAAAGGTAGCGAATATGGCATGGGCGTCAAAGTCGTTAATACCGCCACTGCTGGGTTCTTGATAGCGGTAAAAACGATACTGCAGATTGACGGTTTTGCCCTTGGCGACTTGCCTGCGCACACCCGCTTGCAAGGTATGTTGGTGATAGTTTATGCCAAGAGGTAACCCGGCGGCGGAGTTATCCTGCGTAAAATCCGCAGTAGAAAATGCATAGCTGACAACCAGATCGGTCTTTTCGTTAAGACCATAATCAGCGCTGACGATAGCGCTGTAAATGTCTCCTACGTACGGGGCCACCGAAGGGCTGCCAAAGGCTGCGGTCTCGGTCCGGGCGTGCTGATAAACCAGCGAGCCGGAAAGAAACAGCCGGCGCCACGGGGTCAAGGTAGTGTTGAGGCTGGTGATTTGAGCGTCATAGGCCCCCGCCAGGAGCTCGCCACCGGTAGAAATACCTCCAGTCACTGGGTCGGTAGTTGTGCGATAGTGATTTTGGAGCCATTGATAGGTGAGACTGGTCTTCAGCCAGGCAGCCCATTCATAGGCCAGCTTTCCCTCGACTTCGTTGGAGAGCACGTCCCGTTCGGTGATCAATGCCGGGTAGCCTTCAAAGGGCTTCCCCATTGATTCCTTTAAACGATTGTTGTAGTCGGTCTCATTATCGTAACGGCGATAATGGCCGGAGAGAGAAAAGCGCCGCCACGGAGAGGTGTTGAACCCGACCCGGAGATCGCTCAGATCGATCTTCACGTCAGTCTGTCGCAGGTACGGGGTGAGGCTGAAATCGGGTTGTTCTTGCTCGAATTGTCCGGCGTCCTCCTGTTGGAATCGAGCTTCAGCATAGAGTGTGGTGAAAGGGATTTTCGTGAACCGCAGACCGACGTCCTGGCTGAAAATCGCACGATCCCAATCCGAATGGAACTGTTCGGGGAAGGGCGGGCTAATGAACAACGGCGAAATCAGCGTGACACTGGCGCCACCGAAGCCCATCTGGCGAGTCCACTCGTTCTGGGTAGCCAGAGAGAGACTTAGACCTTCCCAGGGCCCCAGCAAGCCGCCGATACTGAAGACGTGCGACTCGCGTTCGAGTTCGATTGCGTCTGCGTGCCAGCCAGGAAAATAGGGAATAGTGGTGTTCAGTAACGCCGCATTGACGGTGTCAACATTCATGGATCCATCCGCCGTGAGTTTGCTATAGAGATATCCCCCTGAACCGAATAACCAGTCGGTAAACTGCTTTTCCACATGAAACGTGTTGGCCCCCTGAAAATAACTCTGGCGCTCGGCGGCAGTAGTGAGCGCCATACCGCCACCAGGGAGAGTCAGACCGCTGTCATTAAATTCCTGACTCTCCAACCGGTACCATTCGCCGCGGAAGTTGTCTCGGAGATCGAAACCTGCGAGCACATACTCCACATCAAATTTTAAGATATGAACTTTCTCGGAGAGGTCTCTGAAAGCGGGGAAGATGCTCTTTGAGTTGGTCCCGTGGGTAACGGGGCCCCATTGCAGCGTCGCCTGGTCGCCGCGGCGATATTGGTATTCGTAACCCAGAGTAAGGACAGGCCAACGTGGCAGCGTCAATCCAAAATCGACCCACGCACGCCCCACATCCAGGTGCAAATCCCGATTCAAGTCGTACGCTGGCGGCGCAAATGCGGGGTAATAACCGCCGGTGTCATCGTAGTACTTGCGAAATTGACTCCAGCCGAAGTGTGAAAAACCGAGGTCGTTCTTCTCGGCGTCGAATTCAAACAGGTAATCGTCTCGGTACGCATGTCCCGAGCTGGTTATTTTGGAATCCGCAGACGGCCGGCTAACTACTTCATAGTTCTCCAGACCCCAAAGCCACTCATTGTGCTGCCAGTAAAGCTCACGAAACTTATGGCTGTCCCCGCTGACGCTCGTCCATTGAAAGCCTGGCGAGAGGTTTACTTCGGTCGTTTCCGCCACCGTCGTTTTTTCCCACTCCACTCCCTGATCGATCCATGCCCGCAACAGCCCGATTTGCTCAGCGGTGAGCGGTGTCCCGCGACCTTCCGGCGGCATCTCCATGTCCGCTACCAGGCGAGACACATAATGAATGAGCGGGCTCTTGGTGCTGTTGCCTTGGATAATATCCACTCCATGCTCGCCGCCTTTGAGCGCCGCTTCGCGGGAAGTAAGGCGGAAATGGCTCTTAGGTTTCTCGTCGGAATGGCATTTGAAGCAATTTTTTTCCAGGATCGGTTTGATATCGCGCGAAAAGTCGATTTTGGCGGCAGCGGGCGGAGGCAATTTGCTAAGGTCAACATCCTCGGCGCGAATGCGGTGGCTAGCCCCCAAGAAAAAGACGAGGACCCATGCGGTGGCACCCCAGCCAAACATCGCATTTTGAGCTTTCTTACGCATTACGCATTACGATTCACGTATCACGCATTACGGATCACGTTCAGTAACGCAACCGCACGTCGACGTTTGAGCCGTGAACGGCCGTGTGGCATCCAGCCGACCAACAAGTCCCCATGCGGATGTATGACGTGTGAGGGACATTGCCGATATAAAAGTCCCCGGGCTTACCCTGGACCTGGGCATGGCAGCGCAAGCAAAGGTTGACGTCGCGTTGGGTCAGCAACTTGGCATTAATCGATCCGTGCGGGTTGTGGCAGGCGGTACAGCCCTCTCGCAGGGCGGGATGTTCGAAGACGAAAGGCCGCGTTTGCTCGCGATGACACGCCGCGCAACCTTCGTTGAGGCGCGCCATCGCCAGTCCTCCAGCGGGTTTTAAAATGTCACTCCCATGAGGATCGTGACACTGCGAACAATTGATCTTGTGCTCGAACAACGGGTGATGTTGCGGCAACCGGAACTCGGCTTGGATGGGTCGGTGGCATTCGAAACACGGCGCCGGGTCCTTGCCAGGATTGACTATCGACTTGCCTCGACCGCCACCGCCAAGCACGTGAAGGCTGGCCGGCCCGTGGCACGATTCGCACCCGGTCAACCCGACCGCCTGCGGGGTCTCAAGTCGTATTCGGGCGTGCGCGCTGCTTGGGAAAACATGGGAGATATTCGTGTGACACTCCGCGCAGGTCTTGTCGCCGACAAAGTGGGCTCCCGGGATCTCTGGCGCCGAAGTTAAGGTAATGGGAGTTGTCGAACACGAGATCAATACCACGGCGACAGCGGCACCAAGGCACAAACCTGCGGCGCCGGCTAGGTATCGTCCCGGTTTATTTTTCACCGGTTGGCCAGTCACTATCGATGTGAGTGATAGCAGGCCAGTTCGGTTCCAGGCAATAGCGATTAAGCGCTTCATCCTAACCACCACGCGTCCGCAAAAATAAACCAACAGAGAGTTTTCTGACGGTCTTTGTTTTTCGCTAATTACTTTGTGTCAACAGATTATGCTGACTTCCAAAAGGTCGAAAGAATCCAACCGCATGAGCAACAAGCCCGCTTGCGCAGGCCAGTTTCTGTGTAACGTTGGAGTAGGGCAACATTTTTTGAGCACAAGACCGCAACAAACGGTCAAAACTGGACAATTAAATTCATTGTCTTAGGACATTTACAAATGAGAAGACCAATTAAGGATGAGTTCACTGAACTGCCTATTTCGAGGCAGCGCAAGTATCAACTGCGAATGCAACGCGACCGACGCTGCACCGAATGCGGGGCACCGGCAGCCCAGGGTTCCCGGTGCCTTAAGCACCTGGTTAAAGCGCGCGAACGCCAGCGAAAGAAACGCGGACTGAAGCGACGTTACTTCAATACGCTGAGTTACAAACTCGAGGCGATGGCGGCGTAGGTGAGGTCGGCGTGAATGGCGCACCAAGGGGTTAGAATCGGGTTAACCGCTCTAATTCCTTGACGCGTTGGTCGATTTGTTTGCGGCTCACGCGAGTAGTCCGCAATAAGCCGAATCCCTCACAACAAAACGAAGCAACAACGCTACCGTAAATCATGGCCCGTCGAACATGCGTCTGGATCGGGCCTCGTGCCGTGGCGAGGTACCCCATCAAGCCACCGACGAACGAATCTCCCGCGCCGGTCGGGTCTACCACTTTATGAAGTGGATAGGCGGGGCAAATGAAGAACCCGCCCGGTCCTGAGAGGATGGATCCATGAGACCCTTTCTTGATGATGACGAATCGGGGGCCTAGTTTGTGAATCTTCTTTAGGGCGGCAAACACATTATCTTCCTGGGTGAGTTGATGGGCTTCGCTGTCGTTCAGGACAAAGGCGTCCAGACGCTTAAGGAGCTTAAGCAAATCCGGCAGGGCAATGTTTAACCAGAGGTCCATCGTATCGGCAGCAACGAACCTGGGTTTTTCCATTTGATCCAAGACGTGGTGCTGCAAGGAAGGGGCGATGTTGGCCAGGAGAACGAAGGGGGCATCTCGATGAGATTTCGGCAACGCCGGACTGAACGTTTCAAACACCCCGAGCTCAGTTAATAACGTTCGGCGGTTGTTCATGTTGGCTTCGTACTCACCGGACCAATGAAACGTTCTTCCGGGTACGACTTGTAAGCCGGTAAGATCGATCCGGTGCCGTTTGTACAACTGAACGTAGCGCTTCGGAAAGTCGTCACCTACTACTCCAACCAACTTTACCGGACTAAAAAAGCTGGCCGCCACTGCGGCGTGGCTCGCCGAGCCTCCGAGGAGGCGCGGATTCTCCGATTTCGGAGTTTTGATCGAATCCAGGGCAGTGGAGCCAACAACCAGAACGCTCATAGAAAATAAAAAACGGCTTAGCTTTGACGGGTCCGGAAACTAGAACAGGCGCTCAGTGGTCGCAACGCGAAAGTGCGATCGATTCATCGTGAATGGGAAGGGCGGACGGCACGAAAATGCGAGCAAGGCAAAAGAATGAGGCAAAATCATTGAAGCGCCTGCTTAAATCGTTTGCAGGTTTGGGCGATATCTGTTGCATCAAGAATTGCCGAAACAACACAGATGCGGCTGGCTCCCGCGGCCAGGATTTGATCGAGATTGTCCGGATGAATTCCGCCGATCGCGAACCAGGGGATGGAAACGTTGGCCGCGGCCCAACGGACGTATTCGAGCGTCACCGGCGGGGCCTGCGGCTTAGTTGGCGTCGCAAACACCGGGCCGATGGCAATGTAGTCGGGACCAGCGGCGAGCGCGCGCCGCGCTTGATC
The DNA here is from genome assembly GCA_035495315.1 of Candidatus Limnocylindrales bacterium. GTDB lineage: Bacteria > Verrucomicrobiota > Verrucomicrobiia > Limisphaerales > UBA8199 > DATJGF01. The sequence continues at coordinate 41,565 of DATJGF010000169.1, read as the reverse complement.
CGGTGAGTGCGTGCTGAGGCCAATGCCGGGACGGATCCGTCCTTCTTTGAGTTCCGAAACCCGGGTATACCCCGCCTCAAAGAAGTCTTCCTGACCGAGATGACAGTAATCGGCGCCTACCTGACGCGCGAGAGCCGGGTGATCGTTGATGACCAGCGCGACACCGGCGCTGGTGGTGATAGGCAAAAGTGTTTCGGCCATTCTGCGGGTTTCATCGAGGGAGGATTGCTTAGCCCGGAGCTGGATTAGATCGGCGCCACCATCGCAGAGTTGCCGGGCGATTTCACCAGGGGCCCGCCCGTGCAAATACGCGGTATCGACGAACGCATAGAGACGGCACTCGGATAAAGATTTCATCAACGGGTTCGAGTGAAGAACAGGCGCCACAGCCATTCGGAACGCAGCATCAGCACAGCCAGGCAATCACCCGTTGCCGACATGAAAAGCAGCTTCTGCAATCGCCGGGCCCAGGTCAATCGCCGGGCGAAAGCTCGATCACAAGTCTCGGCAATGCTGGCTTGTGCCTGACTCCAGGACTCATTACCACGGCTATACAGAGCCAGCGGTTCAATCGCGAGTTCTGCGGCTTCCAAAGCCATTGACATACCATTCCCCGTTACGGGCGCAATCATCGTCAGGGCATCGCCGATGCAGCATTGGTCTCGCATCGTCGCCCGCCTCGGCGACAAGCCCAGACCGGCTACAGAGCAAAACGATTCTTCATCAAGTGCTGCCGACCTCAGCCGCTCATGCAAAACGGAATCGGCCGGACCCCGCAAGAGATTCCTCCAGTCTTGTGACGGTTGCCCTCCGGAAGCACGGCGGCGAAAAATACCGCATACGTTTGTGACTCCCTCGGGCAGGCGACAAAGGCCGACATACCCTTGCCGGAGCGAGTGCAGCTCCAAATCCGCTGCGAGGGAAACGTTTCGCGCGTGCACTTTCAAGCCAAACCAAATCCAGCCGTTTTCCTGGGATTGGGGCTGCCTTCCATTGGCAAGCACCGTGCCTACGTCAACGCGGTTTCGCCAGCGCTGGTTCTGCAACAGTTCCCCGCCGAGAACTTGAAAGTAACGAGCGAGCGAGGCGTCCAGGACGAAACGCGAAAGGCATAATGCGGGTGGCGAGATGGCGCGCACCGGTCCACGCCTCTGGCCGGCGACGAACATCGCCGTCGCGGCCTCAACCGTTTGACCGCACAAGGCATCCAGCGCTCCCACCCGCTTGAGCACCTCCCGGCCCTCGCCGCTGATGAATTCACCACAGACTTTATGCCGCGGATAATGACCTGCCTCGTAAATCATAACCGGGACTCCCCGCTGCCGAAGCCCAATGCCGAGCGTCAAGCCGGCCAATCCGCCGCCAATGATCGTAATGGGTTTAACACTCACACGGAGGTCAACACGCCTGCGGCGTGATTGATTCTTTTTGCTATAAACAAGTGACTGAAAAGACCCGCGCGGCGTTCCTCCAAAAGCCAATGCTTTTTGTCGGCCCACAGATCAGATAATCCGCGACAAGCGAATCCAGCGCGCACACTGATCGCAGCATCATGCCGGGTCACCTGGTTGCATCCGATTAGCGCGATCAGCCGGCTGACCAGCAACGCGAAAATTGATCGCCGCGGTTCCACCGCAACAAAGAGACTGGTCCGTTCAGACACAATCCGCAGCAATTGCCGCAAAGCGTCTTCGACAAAATGATGCAGGAACAGATTGGCGCAGATGACTGTCCAACGTTGCGAGGGTTCCTGCAGGAACCAATCGGGGACTTCGGCACACAGCGCGCGAACTGTCCAGCCGGAATTTTGAAAGGAACGCCTCGCGTCGGGCGATAAGACAGCTCGGCGATCCAACAAATCGAGATGGGTTCCTTTCCAGTCTCCCGGGAGGCATGCCGCGACTTCCGCCATGAATTGCCCATCCCCCGCACCCAGGTCCAACACGCGGCAGGAATTTGGCGAAGGATTTGTGACCTGCATCTGTCGCGCGAGGATTCTCGCGTTGCCCATCCAGGCGTTGATGCGGCGCAAGTCACGGCGCGAACCTCGGGCGAGAGGATCGTCGACAGGCAATTCGTCCAGCCATTCTGGTTCAACGACGCGTTTCATTGACTCAGCGAGAGCAGGCGCTGCAGGTTGGAAACCTGCGGTACGGCAGCGTGGAACTCTGCGTGACTAGGGACATAGCATCCCGGCGCTTGCATTAGGGATTCTCTACCTGGAGCAAGGCGCCGTGGCCGCTGAACCCGGCGCCGAAGGCAGCCATCCACCAATAACCGCCGGGGACCGAATCAGCCAGCGCCGCTTGCAAAACGAAAAAAACCGACGGGCTGCTCAGATTCCCATATTCCTCAAGAATCGCGCGACTCCAACGCACGTCGGCTTCAGACAAACCGAGGCTATGAGCAACAGCGCTGAGCACGTCCCTGCCGCCGGGGTGCAATACCCAGCCGGTCAAATCGGATTGAGTGACGGCGGTCGGTTCCAATACCTGTTGCAGAACCCGAGGAGCCTGGTCAGCAGCGAGAGCCGGCACCTGTGGGGCGAGGATGTTGCGCAACATCCCATTCCGCAGCTCAAACCGAAGCAAGTCACGATCTCGAGGAATGAGCAATGAGCCGCTGGTTTTCCATTCCACTCGGCGTTTACGATCGGGCTTTTGCGTAAGCACAGCCGCCCCGGCCCCATCGCCAAAGAGACAGGCGCTGATCAAGACACCTGGGTCGTTGTCGAGATAAAACGCGGCGCTGCAAACCTCGACGCAGATGGAGAGCACCCGCCGGGCCTGTCCGGCCTGCAGCAAAGCCTCCGCGGTGCGCAAATTCGGCAAAGCGGCGCCGCATCCTTGTCCAACGAGGTCAAGCGCGAAGACATCCTTGCGCAGCCCGAGCCGCTCGCCGACGTAACTGGTTAACCCGGGACAGAGATAACCGGTGCAGGTGCTGATGATGACCGCATCGATGGCCTCAGCCGTTATCCCTGCATCGAAGAAGGCCCGCTCGGCGGCCTCTGCGGCAAGCACCGGAGCATGCGTAGCGAAGCGCGCCTGGAGAATATCCGGTGTCACCTCAAAAACTTCACCAAGGTTATCCAGGGCAAGGTGCCGTGCTAAAATTCCATTGTTGCCAGTCAGGACTTTTTTAAGGATCGCCCGGGAACGTGGTGTGAGCCCTTCAAATTGCCTGGTTTCCTGAACGGTCTCCCAGCATTGCTGTTGTGTATATCGTTGCGACGGCGCCGCTATGCCCAATCCAGCGATGAACATTCGTGAATAGTAGCGCTAATTGCCGCGACGCGCCAGCGGCAGGCCCGGGTATAATGGACAAGGGCAGCGGAAATTCCGTAACCTATCGCTCACATGTGCTGTCTTCTACTTAAGAGAGTCGAATCCTTGATTTATGGGAACTGAGAAGAAATCCAAATGGGCGAAGTGGCTTATGATTCTGATTCTGCTGGGAGCTTTGGGGGCGGGCGCCTGGTGGTACATCAAAAATCGCAGCGCGACCCCAACCGAATACCAGAGCACAACCGTAACACGAGGCGACTTGACGCAGGTGGTGACCGCTACCGGCCAATTGGGTCCGGTGCTCAATGTGCAGGTCGGAAGCCAAATCTCGGGCATCGTCAAGAAACTGTTCATCGATTACAACTCGGTGGTCAAATCAAACCAGGTGATCGCGGAAATCGATCCCTCGACATATCAGATAAATGTTCTCCGCGCGGAAGCTCAAGTAGCGAATTCGAAGGCCAATCTAACCTTGGCGGAGGTGCAGGCGCGACGTTCCGACGACTTGTTCAAAGCCAACTTGATCTCGGGGTCCGATCACGATATCGCGAACGCGCAATCGCTGCAGGCCCAGGCGCAAGTGCAAAGCGACGAGGCCAACCTCAAAAATGCGCAGGTCCAGCTCTCGTATTGCACGATTTATGCCCCAGTGGACGGGGTGGTGATTTCACGCAACGTCGACGTTGGACAGACGGTGGCGGCCAGCTTTAACACACCGACCTTGGCGGTAATCGCCAACGACCTGACCAAGATGCAAATTGATGCGCTCGTATCCGAAGCCGACATTGGGGGCGTTGCTGTCGATCAAGGGGTCAACTTCACCGTCGACGCTTATCCCTATCGAACGTTTCACGGGAAGGTGAGCCAAATTCGATACGGCGCAATCACCAACCAGAACGTGATCAATTATGATTGCGTTATCGGCGTCAACAACACCGACCTGAAGCTGCTCCCCGGGATGACGGCAAACGTGTCGATCATTACTGCCGAGCGGCACGATGTGCTTAAGGTACCAAACGCGGCGTTGCGGTTCCGTCCACCGGAATCCGATAGCTCCTCGAGCCGCACTAATGCTACTTTCCAAACGACAGCTTCGGGCCTCGGTTCCGGTCGGGACTTCGGAGCGCAATCCGGCGGCCAGCGACCAGGCGCGGGGGCATCGGGGGAAAGAAGAGGGGGTGGCGGTGGCGGTTTTGGCGCTCGAGGCGAACGTGGCGCTGGTGGCGGGCCGGGCGGTCCCGGTCGTACGCCACGGCCGGAAAGGCAACTGACGCGCACGGTTTATGTTTTGGCCTCCTCAGGTGATTCCAATAGGTCCGGGCCTAAGCTGAAACCCGTCCAAATCAAAGTGGGTATAAGTGACGGCATATCCACTGAAGTGCTGGAAGGGTTAGAAGAAGGAGCGCAAGTGGTCACAGGGATTATTTCCAATGATTCCGGCCCAACGACTGGACCGCGACCACAGAATCCGTTCGGAGGCGGAGGGTTCCGGAGATTCTAGGCAATGGGTAAATCCGAAATTCGGCCAATCCCTTTCTTCCTGCAGGTCAGGTCTTATTAGCGTACTCTGATGCACCATGCCGCGAGAAAATGGGAAGGATGCGACGGCAGTAGCGAATGCGCCGGAAGAGCTGACGGGTCAGCCGCGGCGAGTAGTCCTTGGACGGGGCTTGTTACGCAACACGTTCGCCTCGTTGCGACATCGGAATTTCAGGTTGTTCTTTGCCGGACAGCTAGTCTCCTTAATCGGCACCTGGATGCAGAACACGGCCCAAGGCTGGCTAGTGTATCAACTGACCGGCTCGAAACTATTGCTGGGAGTGGTCGCAGCTGTCGGCTCGACGCCGATGATGTTGTTTTCCGTCTGGGGCGGCTCGGTCGCCGATCGCCATTCAAAGCGCACTATCATCCTGTGGACACAAACTACCATGATGCTGTTGGCCTTTGTGTTTGCTGCGCTGGTATGGAGCGGGCACATCAGACCCTGGCACATCCTGGTGTTAGCGGGGCTAGGTGGACTGGCAATGGCGTTCGACATGCCGGCCCGCCAAGCCTTCATGGTAGAAATGACGAACCGGGAGGATCTGATCAATACCATCTCGCTCAACAGCTCCATCGTGAACGGCGCGCGTGTGGTCGGCCCTTCGGTCGCCGGCTTGCTGATGGCGCGCGTGGGAATCGAATTCTGTTTTTTCCTCAACGGTTTAAGCTTTATCGCAGTGATTGTCGGACTCTGGATGATGCGCTTGCCCAGGTTTGTCCCGCCCGAGCGTCCGAGCTCGGCCTGGGCTCATGTTGCCGAGGGTTTTGTTTATGTTTGGCAAAATCGCCGGATGCGCACGATTTTGATCCTGTTCGCGGTCGTGGGGATTTTTGGCTGGTCCTATTCCGTGTTGATGCCGGCGTTCGCGCGGGACCTGTTGCACGTCGGTCAAACGCAATACGGTCTGTTGCTCAGTTCCAATGGGATCGGCGCGTTGCTCGGCGCATTGACCGTGGCGACCGTTGGGACACAGGTGAACCGCCGATTTCTTGTCCTCGGCGGGCTTTGGGTCTTCTCGGCGATGTTGCTGGTGCTGGCCTGGACCCGCAGCTACGAAGTTGCGTTGATCTGCCTGGGCATCGCCGGTTGGGGCATGCTCCTTTTCTTTTCGACCACCAACACCCTGCTGCAGACCGGTGCTTCCGACGAGATGCGCGGGCGAGTGATGGGGATTTGGGCGCTGGTGTTCGGCGGCATGACACCGATCGGCGGGTTGGAAGCCGGCACTTTGTCGCATCTTGCCGGTCTTCGCTGGGCAGTTACGGTCGGCGCCGTGATCTGCGCTCTGGCGGCGCTCGTGGTCTGGCTGCTCGTGCGTCAAAGAGGAGTGAAGTCGGCAACCAAGACGCCGCAATCATGATTCCGATTTCGTCGTTCGCCTCCTCGATCCTTTTTACTTTCGCTGGGAACTCGAGGACGAGAACGAGAACGAGAACGAGGACGACACGATGCAATGAATACCGTCATTAAACTCGAAGATGTGCACAAGGTGTATCACACCGGCGCGGTGGATGTGCATGCGGTCCAGGGCGTGACGACTGAAATTGCGGCGGGCGAATTTGTCGCGATCATGGGCGCCAGCGGCTCCGGCAAGTCAACGTTGATGAACATCATCGGGTGTCTCGACCGCGCGACGCAGGGCCGGTACCTGTTGGATGGGACGGACGTTTCGCAGCTGGACCGGGATGAGCTGGCGAATATCCGCAACCAGAAAATCGGCTTTATATTTCAGGGCTTCAATCTGCTGTCACGGACGTCTGCGCTGGAAAACGTCGAATTGCCGATGCTCTATTGGTACCGGCACCTCCCCGGGCGGGAGCAACATGAGCGGGCGATGAAAGCCCTGACGATCGTCGGGCTGGCTGATCGGGCCGACCATCATCCCAACCAGCTCTCGGGTGGACAGCAACAACGGGTCGCGATCGCGCGGGCTTTGGTGAATCAACCAGCCTTACTGCTCGCGGATGAGCCGACGGGCAACCTCGATAGCCAGACGAGCATCGAGATCATGGGCGTGTTCCAAAAACTCAACGCGGAAGGCATTACCATTGTAATGGTGACCCACGAGCTGGACATCGCCCGCTATACCAAACGCAACCTCATCATGCGCGACGGCCGGGTGGTCAGCGATGTGCCGGTCCATAACCGGCTGGTGGCCGAAACAGAATTGCTACAGTTGCGCAACGCGCAGCAAGCGGTCAAATTGACGATATGATGCGAATCCTGGCAACGGTGAAGATTGCGCTGCGCGCATTGAAGCGAAATAAACTGCGCACGATCTTAACCATGCTTGGCATGATCATTGGCGTGGGTGCTGTCATCGCCATGGTCAGCATCGGTAATGGTGCCAAATCGCAAATCGAAGCGCAGATCGCCAGCATGGGACAGAATGTGGTGCTGGTTTTTTCCGGCAGTTTCAATCGCGGCGGCGCGCGGTCGGGTTGGGGCGGCGCCGGCACGTTGAACGTTGAGGATGCCGACTCGATCCAGCGAGAGATTCCAGGCGTGACTGTAATCAGCCCCGAAAGCCGGACCCGCGCGCAGATTGCGGCCGGGAACCAGAATTGGAATACGTCAATTCAGGGAGAATCGACGGATTATTTTGATATTCGCCAATGGCCGCTCAGCGCGGGAACAATCTTCACCGAACAGGACGTCCGCAACGCCAACAAGGTGACAGTGATCGGCAAGACCATCGCCGATCAGCTTTTCCCAGGTGAAGATCCCGTCGGCCAGATCATTCGTGTCAAAAATGTCCCCTTCATGGTCGTCGGGATGCTGGCTCCAAAGGGCCTGTCGGTCCAAGGCCAGGACCAGGACGATCTGATGATCATGCCGTATACGACCGTAATGAAACGTGTGCAACGCGTCACCACCATCGGGTCCATCATTGTCCAAACCGCCAAACCGACTCTGCTCAATCCGGTTCAGCAGCAGATCATTGAATTGCTGCGGCAACGTCACAAGATCACCCCCGGCAAAGACGACGATTTTACCGTTCGCAACCAGCAGGAGATCGCCGAGATGGCGACCGCTCAATCCAACACGATGACCGCGCTGCTGACCGGAGTCGCCATCATTTCGCTCGTCGTCGGCGGGATCGGGATTATGAATATTATGTTGGTGAGCGTAACCGAACGGACGCGGGAAATCGGCATTCGCATGGCGATTGGGGCGCGTGGAAAGGATATCCTGCTCCAATTTCTGGTTGAAGCCGTCACGTTGGGAGTAATTGGCGGCATCATCGGAATCGGCGGCGGCATCCTCGCCTCCAAAATCCTCGCTGCCCAGCGCCAATGGCCGGCCTTGATCCCGCCCGAGTGGATTGTCTACGCCTTTCTCTTCAGTGCCGCAGTGGGGATTTTCTTCGGATTCTATCCGGCGCGGAAAGCATCGCGGCTCGACCCGATCGATGCGTTAAGGTACGAGTAACTTTAAGTCCGAAATTCGAACTTTTCTTCTACGGTTTGGCCGCCGTGGATTGGACTTTCGGGGGTGGTGTGCGGATGAGAGCGTCAAATGTGCCTGCGGCAAAGCTCTTGGATTCATCTGGTAGCGCGATGTAAATCTTTCCTGGCATACGCCCCTCGGAGGCCTGGCCGAACACCACCCGCAAGGCGTAACCGCTGTCGATGTGCGCGGATGCGGGCTGTTTCTGTTCATCTTTCCAACGAACAGTGACGGAGGGAACCGGCGGCGGACGATCGGGGCGTACAATCAACGTCTTGCCGTTTAAATCCACCGCTTGCGTCGCAAAGAGGTGGATGCTGATTCCTAGATCCGGCGGCCAAACTTTGCCCTGCCGCAAGGACAAAGTGCCGCCCTGGAGCACGGCCTTTTCGCAAAGAAAACCATCGCCATGAACTGTCCCGGCGGCAGGCGCATCGGGCACCACGGCTTTGGCAAGATCCATTGTCCAAAATGTCCCGGAGGGCGCGGGGTAAGCTGCGGGCGGTTCGGTGGGTGGGTCTTCTTTGTGCAGCGCATTGATCAGCACCTCTCCTCGCCACCGCAAAAAGGCAGTGCTGGCACCGCACAAAAGAAGTAATAGTACCACCGTCGAATAAAACGCGGTCCGCGACTGGGCGCGTGTTAGACGGCTCCCACGGGAAGCATCGGCCTGCAGCGGCCGAGGCGTTGCGACTTGAGTGGCCGAAAGGATAAGATTCGAACCTCCAGCGGGGGCCTGTGGAACGATAATCTTTCGGAAACAAGTTGGGCAGTCGAGTTGAGTCCCCGCAGTGGTCGAGTCCGCGGTGATATGCTGGCCGCATACGGGACACGCAAACTTAAACTCACTCATTCTAGGTAACGATTCCACACTGACATGGAGGCGACAAACATATTTTTGGCATCCGTAGTGGACCCGAGGCCTTGTGGGCTCCAGACAGCGTTTTGGACTGCGCTGGTCGTTTGCGCTTGACGTGAGGAGCTATCGAAGCGAAAGCGCCAGATAGTGGCGCAGTCCAAAACGCTGGCACCTGGTCACCCGCGTCCAACGACGCACTCTAGAACACCGACTCCAGGTCGCCGCGGTCATCGAAAGCGAGCGGCTTGGGTTCGGACAGCACCGCGAGATCCGCCCGCGCCCGCGCTTCCTCCAGGTAAGCTGCTGAGGCGAGCAACACCTCGCAGCTGAGAGTATTCTTGATCCACAGTACTTTGGTCGCTGCAGCGTTTGGGCGAGCAGTTGTTTGCATCGCAGCGGCAAGTGCCTCGTGATCGCTGGGAAAATGCATCGGCACACGCGCGTTAACTGGTGTTAATGACGAGATGACGTTCATCCAGGTGGCTTTGGCATCGAGCGCATTGAGCAGGCGGTCATGAATGAAGTCCGCCATGCCGATCCCAGCCGCGTTCCCGTAACTGTCCGGGTGCAACGTACGAACATAGATCCGCCGGACAGCATCGGGACCGGGTTTCAGAAAACTGCCGTCGATTTCGCGACGAATCACATTGGTGTCTAATCCGGTCCCGCTGAGGTTCTTGCCCATCTCGTCTACCAATAACAAGTCCACTTCCTTGAACGGCAGGCGCGGCATCATTTGGCGCGCCTCGTCGAGCAACTTCATCTCTTGCTGCTCGATTTGACTGGCGGGCACCGCGACGATCCGCGCGGTTTGATGCAGCTGATTTTCGATGATGCCAACCCCGAAAGCAATCCGCCCCAGCCGCAACACTTCGCGCGCGATAGCCAAAACCGCATCGGCATGCCCCAGACGCACGCTCGCCTGGTGAAACTGATGCGCGCCCTTTTGCTTGCCCAATCCAATTGCCGCCATCTTCATCAAGCCGCTTTCGATTGGGCCATGAAAATCCGTATGAGGCTTGATGCGGTTTATCAGAACGACGGCATCTGCTTGGGAGGCCGTGCGATCCTGGTAAACGACACAAGGGCCAGTCTTCCCGAGCTCAACCACCTCCATGCTACTGCGGATCGGCACACCCATCGCACTCTCAGTAATTCCTGAATGGGTTAACACCTCGAGTTGGCCTGCGGCTGTGGCGCCGCCGTGACTGCCCATCGCCGGCACAATGAATACCTCGGCCCCGAACCCTTTTAGCTCCTGGCAGACAACCCGAACAATGCCGGCGTAGTTACTGATTCCCCGGCTACCTGCCGCGACCGCGACTTTCATCCCGCCGCGGATGAACTTCGATGCGGGAAGGTTGCTCAGGGCCGCGCGGGTTGCTGCCTCCGCATCAGCCAACGCCGGCGCGTTGACGTTCTGCTTGACCCGGAAAAAGTCAGGCAGGAAGTCGTTCATGGCTGAGCAAAATAGGTCGCAGGGGCGTTTTTGACAAGGATGAGACCAAGGTTCACCGCGCGTTGGAACGACGACTGTAGGAGACGAGGTAAGGAGACTTTATGGGTTGGATATCGCAGCAATTGCGCTTCGTTGAAGTCTCCTTACGTCGTCTGCTACAAGGTTGGCGCCTGTGACTGCCACTCGGGCCGACATGGATTTTCCTCAAGGTCAAATCCATGTATCTGTTCTCTCGACGACCAAGGTCATTTCTAACCGGTTGAAAATGCTTCGCGATGCTTCCAACCTTTCCCGGCCCTCCTTCGTCCTACCCTGCTCAAGATCGAATTTACCCCATACTCGCAACGTGCGCGCCCGCTCGGCCTCGGCATTCATCTGTTCGAACACTCGCATGCTTTCCGAGAAACATGTTTCGGGATCGGGAAGCGTGGTCGCCGGAGCGGCTTCGCCGCTGTTCGACTGAGGGTTTTGTTTCTTGATTTTGGCCGCGACGCGGCCCAGAGCCCGCCAGGCGGCTCCGACGTCCAGACCGCTTTGGGATTTCTGGCCAAGACTTAACGCGCGTTGGGCCGCATCGACCGCCTCGACGAGGTTTCCCTGGCCCAAACACGCCTCGCTCAAGAACCGGTAGCTCTCGGAGAGCGTGCACCAATTGGGAACTATGGTCTGAGAAATGAGTTTGCGCAGAATTTTTTCCGCTTGCGCGAACTTGTGCATCCCAATCAAGGCGCCACTCAGGTTATTGAGGTAAATCGTTTCGCTATCTCGATTACCAATCTCGCGCACCAGGGCGATCGCTTTTTGATAGTGCTCGGCGGCAGCGCGGTAATCACCCTGCAGCCGGGCGCTTTCGCCCAGATTGCTCCACATAGCGCCGGCATTGCGACGGTCCGAGATTTCCCTGCAGAGGGCTAGACCTTCGTGGAAGTAGTGGTCGGCTTCCTGAAAATGGCCCAAATGCAGATGCGCGACGCCAAAAAGCTTGTAACTGGTTACAATCCCGCGCCGGTCGCCATATTCCTTCGACAATTTCAGGGTTTCCTCAGCAAGTTCCAGAACCGCGGGAGCCGCGCCCAAACGATATAAGGCCCAGCCTTTGAAGTAGAGCGCTCTGATCCTTTCCTGGCGGCCCGATTCACCGGCTTGGCGAGCGAGTTGCTCGGCCCGTTCCGCGCACTCGACCGAGGCACGATTCTCACCGCAGCGTTCGTGCAAGAAGGCGATGCCATTCCAAGCGCGGGCTTGCGCGCCGATCTCCCCGAGGGCTTCTGCCAAAAGACGCATATCGCCAAAGGCTTGCAGGGCTTCCTCAAAATGCGCCCGGGCGCCCAGGCTTTCGCCGAGTCCTTCGTGCCATTCCAAGCGTTTTACCTCGAGGTCCTTAGGCGCATTGGGCTGGGGCGAGGATAATTCGAGAGCTTTGCGAAAATAATCGAGGGCAGTAGCAGGAGCGTAAACAAGCCGAGCCTGCTGGCCGGCGCGGCCATACCACTCGGCGGCGTCGGCAATGCGACCGGCGTGCTCGAAGTGACTTGCGACCAGGCCAGTGAATTCCGTGATGCGCTCCCCACTATGGTCGATAAGCCAGGTTGCAACCCGGGCGTGATAGTCGCGGCGAAACCTTTTGAGCACGCTCTCATACGTCACATTGCGCAGCAATTCGTGCTTAAAGGTGTATTCCACGGTGCCGGCGAAGGCGGAAGATTCGCGTTGGAAAATGAGTTGTTTGTGACGCAAGCCGGCGAGGGCTTCAAGAATATCGCGTTTTGTCATGGTCGTCTCGAGCGGCGCTGCGGAAGCAGTCTGCACTTCGGCAGCGCAACTCAAGCGCTCGACCGCGGTGTCCCAGAACACCCGGCCCACGACCGATGCTCGTTGCAAAACCATCCGTTCGAGCGGTGTGAGGCCATCCAGGCGAGCTTGCAATACACCGGTCAATGTCGGAGGTACCCGCGTCGCGGCCAAACGCGCCGGCTCGATTCGCCAGGTTTCGCCATCCGACACAATCACCTTCTGATCGATCAGCATTTTGATGATTTCCTCGATATAGAAGGGATTGCCCTCGGCGCCATCCACCACCAATTCGCGCAGCGCTGGAGGAATTTGTGGCGCTTTGCGCAAGATCATTTCGACCAGGATACGGCTGTCCCGGCGAGATAACGGCTCGAGGTCCATGCGCGTGTGGGCAGGCAAGCCTTCGCCCCAGGCAGGCCGGCGTTCAAAAAGAGTCGGTCGCGCCAGACAAATGATCATCAAAGGGACCCCTCGACAGGTGCGCGCGAGGTAATCTATCAGGTCCATTGAGCCATCATCGCTCGAGTGAATGTCTTCCAGAATCAGCAGTGCGGCCTTGGTATCTGAACCGGAGCCGGTGGTGGTGCCTCGGCTGATTTCCGCAAAGAACTCCCCCAGGTAATGAAACGCGCGGTGGCGGATTTGCTCAACATCCTGAAGCACATCCTTCAGGTAGGGGCTATTGGAAAAATCCAAGCCGAGGAGTTGACCGATGAAATGCGTGCGCAGCAGTGACTCCTGGTCCGAACCGGCGTCGGGGTCAGCCCCCACCAAACGGAGCAGTCCTTTCTCAAGTTTCTGGCGCGCCACCGCGGGGGAGTCACTTTCCTGAATATCGAAACGCGAGGCAAAGACGTCCCGCATCAACGAGAAGGGTGGTCCGGCAATTTCGGTGGTCGCCCGCCCACAGAAAAGGCGTACCGACTGCGGCAGCGGCTCGACCCATTTTTGGAATTCGATCGCCAGACGCGATTTCCCAATGCCCGCTTCGCCGACCACAGTAAAAACTTGCAACTCGCGCTCTTCAATCACGCTTGTGAACGCCGATTGCAGACGCTTCAACTCCGGCTCGCGGCCGACTGTTTCGGTGCCGACTCCTTCGACTCCGCGCATTGTGCGGGCCAGGGACTGCGGCCTGGACCGCAACACGAGATAGGTCTGGATTGGCTCGGGCCGACCCTTAACCGTCAGGGGCGAGAGCCCTTGCACATCGAAGAAACCGTACACATGTCGGTAGGTGTCATGCGAGATGAGCACCCCACCCTCGGGCGCGCTCTGTTCGAGGCGATTGGCCAGGTTGACCGTGTCCCCAGTCGCTGCAAACTCCCCTGTGTCGCCCAACGGCCCGACCACCACCAGACCGGTGTGAATCCCGACTCGCATTTGCAGCGGCAGCTTGCCGGCCTGTTGGCCCTCACGCAAAGCCTGCTGCATCGCCAAGCCCGCCCGCACCGCCTCCTCGGGATCGGATTCACGCGCCTGCTTGGCGCCGAATACCGCCATCAGGGCGTCACCGATATGCTTCTCGACTATCCCGCCATGTGCTTCGATGATGCCGTCAAGCCGGGCCCAGAGCGAAACCATGTGATCACGCACTTCCTCGGGATCCAGTTTCTCGGCGAAAGAGGTGAAGCCGGAAAAATCGGCAAATAAGGCCGTCACCTGTTTGCGCTCAGAGGCAGCAAAGGTGGCGGTTGCTTTGCCGGCAGGCGAGGCGGATGGGTCAATGGGCTTGCCGCACGCGGGACAAAAGTGGGCAGCCGCGGGCAAGCCGGCAGCGCAATGCGGGCAGTGCTCCGCCAACCCCGCTCCACAATTGTAGCAGAACCGGGCCCCAGAGGCGTTATTAGCGCCACAAGCGTCACAGTACATAACCTGCCGACAAAACCATCCGTAGCTCGCAGTGCGGTGTTCTAATGAGCTTACTCCGGCTGCCCGCAGGTTTCAACAACGCTCGGACGGTTTGCTATGCCGGTGAACATCTCTTCCTTGCCCGGGCGCGACAGTGGGCGGTAAGTTAGAGACATGTCGCACGCGGACTTTGTTCATTTACACCTCCACACCGAGTATTCGCTACTCGATGGGGCATGCCGCCTGGACCGGCTGATGGACAGGGCCCACGCGCTGAAATTCGCCTCGCTCGCCATCACTGACCATGGCGTGCTCTATGGCGCGATCGATTTTTTCCAGGCCGCGCGGGCCAAAGGGATTAAACCCATCCTCGGTTGCGAGGTTTATGTTGCGCCGGGCAGCCGGCTGGAAAAGAAGACCAGCACCGGCGGACGCGACGTTTATAATCATTTAGTGCTGCTGGCCAAGGACCAAACCGGTTATCAGAATTTGATCAAGCTGGTCACCGCCGCGCATCTCGAGGGCTATTATTACAAGCCGAGGATTGATAAAGAACTGCTGGCCGCTAACAAGGAAGGCCTGATCGCCCTCTCCGGCTGCCTGGCCAGCGAAATCCCCGAAGCGATTCAGAAGGACCAGCTGCCAAAAGCGCGTGCGGCTATTGATTGGTTTAAACAGACACTCGGCGCCGAAAATTTTTATCTCGAGCTGCAGAATCACGGCATCCCGGAACAGGCAAAAGTCAACCGGCACCTGATTCCCTGGGCCAGGGAGTTCGGACTCAAGCTCGTTGCCACCAACGACGTCCACTACGTCGAAGAAAAGCACGCGCACGCGCACGATTGCCTGATTTGCATCGGCACCCAGACTCTCCTGAGCGAAGGCAAGCGGATGCGCTATCCCGACAAGCAGTTTTTCCTGCGGTCAGCCGAAGAGATGAAAGCGCGATTTGCCGAGGTGCCCGAGGCGATCCAAAACACGCTGGAAGTTGCCGAGAAATGCAACATCGAAGTCGAATTCGGCAAACTCCATTACCCGGTTTTTCATCCGCCGGAACATTTCACGCGCGAAGGGTACCTGCGGCATTTGCTCGCCGAGGGTTTATGGAAGCGATACGGGCTGCGAGTAAAAGCCGAGGGGGCTGAGTTTATTGTCGCGGGACTGAACGACCCGCGTCAACTCCCTACTTATTCAGGTCCTGACGGCGCAACACAACCCGCCGGCGCTTCCAACGACCTCGCCGATCCCGCCATCGCCGCTGCAGTCAAAGCCCTGATCGACCGGCTGCAGCTCGAACTCAAGGTGATCGAGAAAACCGGCTTCATCAGCTACTTCCTGATCGTTGGCGACTTCGTCCGGTACGGTCACGAAAAGGGTGTCGCGTGTGTCGCGCGCGGATCGGCAGCAGGCTCGCTGGTGACCTATTTGCTTGAGATTTCGAACGTCGACCCGATTCGATACGGGTTGCTGTTCGAGCGGTTTCTTAATCCTGAGCGCGTCAACCCGCCGGATATCGACATCGATTTCGCCGACGATCGCCGCGGCGATGTCATCGAATACGTCCGGCAAAAGTACGGCCAGGATGCGGTCGCCCAGATCGTCACTTTCGGCACGATGGGCGCCAAATCGGTCGTGCGCGACGTCGGCCGCGTGATGGGTCTGAGCTATGGCGAATGCGATCGGTTGGCAAAAATGATCCCGTTCGACCTGAAGATGACGCTCGAGAAGGCGCTGAAACAATCGCCCGACCTCAAGCAGGCCTACGAAAATGAAGAGGCGACGCGCGAGTTGATCGACACCGCGCTGGCACTCGAAGACCTGGCACGCAACGCCAGCGTACACGCCGCCGGCGTGGTGATCGGCGATCAGCCATTGGTGAACCTGCTGCCGTTGAAAAAGGACGAAGATGGCGGGATCGTGACGCAGTATGCGATGGGGCCGGTAGGCGATTTAGGCCTGTTGAAGATGGATTTCCTCGGCTTGAAAACCCTGACGGTGATTCGCAATACCTGCGAGATGGTCAAGCAGACCCGAGGCGTTGACATCCCGATCGACCGCCTGCCACTCGATGACGCCAAGGCTTATGATTTGCTCAACAAGGCGAATACCTTGGGCGTGTTCCAATTGGAATCCGGCGGCATGCGCGATCTCTGCCGGAAATTCCAGATCAGCTCGATCGAGCACATTACGGCGTTGATCGCGTTGTATCGCCCCGGGCCGATGGACCTTATTCCTGAATTCATTGCCCGGCGGCATGGCGACGTGAAGATCGAATACGAACACGCGCTGCTGGAACCGATCTGCCGCGAGACCTACGGCATCATGGTTTACCAGGAGCAGGTCATGCAAGCAGCCCAGGCGCTCGCAGGCTACACTCTCGGCGGCGCTGACTTGCTCCGGCGCGCGATGGGCAAGAAAAAGCCGGAGGAAATGGCCAAACAACGCGACAGCTTTGTCAAAGGTTGCGCCAAAAACCACAACATCCCGGCGCCCAAGGCAAATCAGATCTTCGATTTGCTCGAAAAATTCGCCGGATACGGGTTTAACAAATCACATGCCGCGGCATACGCAATCGTCGCGTATCAAACCGCCTACCTGAAGGCCAATTATCCGGTCGAGTTCTTCTGCGCCATGATGACCAATGACATGGCGGATACGGAGAAGCTCAGCCAGTTCATCGCCGAAGCCCGCGCGATGGGCATTGAGGTGCTGCCGCCGGACGTCAACGAAAGCCAGGTCTACTTTGCGCCGGCCAAAACCAAAGCAGCGGGAACCAACGCAGACGCCGCCGACGCCAACTCGCTGGTAATCCGGTTCGGGTTGGCGGCCATCAAAGGCGTCGGCGAAGTTGCGGTGCAGGCGATCCTGACAGCGCGCAAAGAGGGCGGCAAATTTCACTCGCTGGCCGAGATGTGCGAACGCGTGGAAGGCCGTTCGCTCAACCGCAAAGTCCTCGAAGCGCTAATCAAGTGTGGCGCCTGCGACTGTTTCGGGCAGACCCGCGCGACGCTCTTTGCACGAATCGATCGGACGCTGGCGCGCGCCGCCAGTATCATCGACGATCGGCAGCGCGGGCAAAGCTCGCTTTTCGGCAACCTCGAACAACCCGAAGCGCTGCCGGCGGAAATGCAGGTCCTGCTTCCGGAATGGCCCGAACACGAAATGCTGGCGCACGAGAAGGAACTGCTCGGGTTCTATGTTACCGGCCATCCGCTGACACCGTTCGCCGCAATTCTGCAGAATTATTCGCTGGCGAATACCAAGTCGATCAGCCAAATGCAGAGCCGGACCGTAACACGCCTGGGCGGCATGATCTCGGCACTGCAAAACGGGTTTTCCAAGAAAAGCGGCAAAGCGTATTCCATTGTCACGCTGGAAGATTTGGAAGGCGCAGTCCAGGTACTCTGTATCAATGAGAACTACGACCGTTACCGGGAGCTCTTGGTCCAGGGCCGCGCGATTTTCGTCATCGGCGAAGTCAACACCGGCGATGATCGACCGAAGCTTTTTCCCCAGGAAATCATCCCACTGGAGGACGCCCCGCGGCGTTTCACTAAACAGGTCCATCTGCGTTTGCAGACGGCACATTTGAATCCTGAGAGCATGGATACCGTCCGAGATCTAGTGGCGCGGCATGCCGGTAAATGCCCGTTGTTGCTCGCGCTGCGCCGACCAACCGGCGAAATCATTTTCATCGAAACGCACGAGAAGTTTTTTGTGGCTCCCTCCAAGGAACTGCAGGAAGCAGCCGACGAGCTGTTCGGCGAGCAAACGTATTATGCCAAGGTGGATTCTTCACTGCCCGAACGCCCGCAGCGACAATGGGAACGCAAGACGGAGTACGCGGAGGCGGAAGGGTAATGATTTTTAACGCAGAGATGCAGAGAAGCGCGGAGTTGCGCAGAGATTTTATTTCTTTCAGAAAAGATTGGCTCAGTTTTCCCTGTGAACCTCTGCGGGGCTTTGCGTTCTGCGTTAAGGCCCTTTGATTCGCCGCGGGTTGGCGAACTCCTCCAATCGCGCGAATAGCTCGGTAGCATCTAAAACTTCAAGGCACTCGCCGTTGCTTTTCAAAAGACCAAAACCTTTGCCATAGGCTGGCCCATTAGCAACGCAGGCGTCGGTGCGGCATTCGTTCATTTGCGTGCGCGCAGCCTCGAGCACACTGGCATGATCGCCGTCCACTTCGTACTTCCAACCCACGATTCGAGTCTGTGGAAACCAGGCACGCAGCTCGCTGATGATCTTCTTTGTCGGCACAAGCTCGGCGAGCAAGGTTCCGTTGCGTGTCGAGATTTTGCCCGATCTGACCTCGCTCAACTCACCAGAGTCCGAGCGCAGCCAGATTTTGCCGAACGTAAAATCGCTAACTGCGGCAGCGTGAAAGATCGCATCGACTCGCTCGCTCGACAGCGCGTGGAGCCGGTCGTGCAAATCGGTAGTGGTCGAGAAGACGTCAACGACTGTTGCTTGCCGCGGCCCGAGATAAGTCGCCTGTTCCCCGATCAGCAGTCTGACCTTGTGCCCGCGGTTCATCAGGACACCGGCCAGCTCACATCCAAGCCGGCCGGTGGAGAAATTGGTCAACCTTCGAACATTATCAAAGGCTTCGTACGTGGGCCCGGCCGTGATGACGCAGTGCACGGTTTTGAGCATAGGTCAACGTTACCAGGCACGCAATCGCCCTCCCGAAAACAGTGCATCTTACCGCTTCCCCGTAGCGGCAGGCGTCTCGCCTGCCGTAGAGGACGGCGTCCCGCCGTCCGGCTCAGAGATTAACATTTTTTGAAGGTCTCTTGAAATGACTAGAAGCCGCTCCTCAATGGTAGGACACCGGCCGCGCGCCCGTTGCACAAATTCCGCCCCAAATAGGGGCAGCCGCAGCCATCCATAATTCTGGACTTATGAATGAGGTTTGCGGTCACAGCTTTTTTTCCGCTTTTTCCCGCCGGGCAAGATGCCCGGCTCTACGGCGGCGGGGCGCCTGCCGCTACGCAGTGGGTGTTACATTTGTTCTCCGAAATTGTACTTCACAGCCGCTGAGTTCGGGCGGATGATACGTAAAAAACAAAAGGCGAATTATGGGCCTGATGGACTATCTCAAAACCCAGTTTCTTGAAATCATTCAGTGGGAGGATGATTCCCGTGACACCATATCGTTCCGCTATCCGGACATGGACAAGGAAATCAAGCGCGGCGCCCAACTTATCGTGCGCGAGTCCCAGGTTGCACAGTTCATTTATCTCGGTCAATTCGGAGACACGTTTGGACCTGGCAAATGGACGCTCACAACCGACAATATCCCGATCCTCTCGACGTTGAAGGGCTGGAAATACGGCCTGGAGTCACCGTTTAAGGCTGATGTTTACTTCGTCAACACGCGTTTGTTCACCGGCAATAAATGGGGCACCGCTAACCCGATCATGATGCGCGACCCGGACTTTGGCGTCGTGCGCGTACGCGCGTACGGCACGTACGAGTTTCATGTAATCGATCCGAAGGTGTTTTTGAGGGAAGTCGCAGGAACCGATGATCATTTCCGCCTGGATGAATTCGCCGATACAATGCGGTCGCGGATCGTCAGCGTGTTCAGCGATGCGCTGGCCTCGGCGAAGGTGCCGGTGCTGGACGTCGCGGCGCGATATCAGGATTTGGGGGAGGCGCTCTTGCCGTTAATCAACCCTGCTGTGTCGGCCAAATACGGACTCGAGATTTCCAGCTTCATCGTCGAAAACGTCTCGGTGCCGGCGGAAGTCGAACAGGCGATCGACAAACGCTCGAGCATGGCGGCGGTCGGGAATCTGAATGAATACGTGAAGTTCCAGATGGCCGAAGGGATTGGCAAAGGCGAAGGCGGCGGCACCGCCAGTTCGGCGGCGCAGTTGGGCGCGGGTTTGGCGATGGGGCAACAAATGGCGCAAGCCTTCGGCGCCCAACCCAATCCCGTCTCTGCTTCACCCGCCCCGATCGCCACTCCATCCTCAGGACTTCCCGAACTGTTCAGCCCCGCCGATGCCGCGAAGGCCCTCGGAGTAACCGAAGCCGACGTGATGACCGCATTGGCGGATGGGTCATTGAAAGGGAAAAAGATTGGCGCCACCTGGCGCATCACGCGTTCCGCGCTGGACGAGTTTTTGAAGAGCTAGTCATTAGTTCGAAGAGCGCTTGCGGTGACACTTCCACACCACATTCGGAAGGCCGAGTTCCACAAGGCCCACGCTGCTCAAGCTGGGCCAAGGGAAAGCGTGCTCAGAGAATTGGGCCTGCTCCAACTCAGCCTTCCAGATCATAGGAAATCCGGCCTCACAAAGTTCGCCCTTCGGTAAATTATGGGCGAAGCCGTTGCTCAAAAAAAATTCTCCTGCCCGTCCTGCGGCGGTGAAGCGCAATGGAACCCGGCGAAGCAGGCGCTGGTTTGTCCCTTTTGCGGCACGGTCTCTCCGGCCCAGGCACAATTGGCGCCCAGCGGCGAACAGGTGATTGTCGAGCATGACCTCGTTGCGGCGTTGCGGGGCATACCCGACAGCCAGCGGGGTTGGCAGGCAAAAAAGATCTCGGTCCGGTGCCAAAGCTGCCAGGCCATTTCAGTTTTCGATCCAGGACGCGTCAGCCAGCGCTGTGATTTCTGTGGATCGACTGCGCTCGTTCCGTACGAAGAAATCAAAGAGGCGTTCAGCCCGGAAAGCCTTCTGCCGATGAAAGTCAGCGAGAACCAGGTGCGCGATTCAATTCGCCGCTGGTACTCGAGCCGCTGGTTTGCCCCGAACAAGCTCAAACGGGCGGCCCTCACCGACCTGGTCAAAGGACTCTACATTCCGTACTGGACGTTCGACGCGAGGGTGCACGCCGATTGGACCGCGGAAAGTGGATATTACTATTATGTGACCGAGACCTATCAAGACTCTGACGGCCAAACCAAAACGCGTCAGGTGCAGAAGATTCGCTGGCAGCCCAGCAGCGGTTCGCTGGATCATTTTTTTGATGACGAGCTGGTGCCGGCCTCGCGCGGCGTGCAACCCCAGATGCTGCGGCGGGTCGAACCGTTTCCGACCAGGGAATTGACGCCTTATAACCCTGGGTTTCTGTCCGGTTGGGTAGTGGAACGCTATCAAATCGACCTGGTGAGCGCGGCCAAAGCCGCACGGGAGGAAATGGAGGAAGAGATCGAACAAATGTGCGCCGCGCGCGTGCCGGGTGACACCCACCGTAATCTGCAGGTGGCGACGGACTATTCGGGTCAAACCTTCAAGCACATCCTCGTCCCGCTGTGGCTGCTGACTTATAATTACGGCACGCGAAATTTCCAGGTCGTTATCAATGGTTATACCGGCACGATCGCGGGGAAATATCCGAAGAGCTGGATCAAGATAACGTTGCTGGTGATGACTATCCTGGCGGCAGTCCTCCTGTTTGTCCTGTTCACCCATCATTGAGCCAGCTCTCTTATGATGCCGTAGTGGTGGGAAGCGGGCCGAACGGCCTGGCAGCGGGGATTCGGCTGGCTCAGGAGCGGTTGTCGGTGTTGGTGCTGGAGGCGAGTCAAACTGTCGGCGGCGGGACGCGCTCTGCGGAATTGACGCTGCCCGGGTTTGTCCATGATGTGTGTTCGGCCATTCATCCCATGGCTTTAGGTTCGCCTTTCTTCCGACAGTTGCCTCTCGAGAAATACGGGTTGAAATGGATTCAGCCCCCGTTGCCCCTGGCCCATCCCTTGGAAGCAGGTCAAGCCGCTCTGCTTCATAAATCGATAACCGCGACCGCAGCCGATTTGGGACGCGATCAGCAGGCATACCTCGATTTGATGAACCCCTTGCTTGAAAACTGGGAAAAGCTCGCGGTAGAATTTCTACAACCCCTGATTCATTGGCCAAGTCACCCGTTATTGTTAGGCAGGTTCGGCCTGCAAGCCCTTCGCTCCGCTGCTGCTCTGGCCAGGCGCCGTTTTCATCAGGAACCGAGCCGCGCCCTGTTTGCCGGTCTGGCCGCCCATTCATTTCTTTCCCTGGAGCAACCTGCATCGGCCGCCTTTGGCCTGGTGCTGGGGTTGATGGGGCATGCGGTAGGCTGGCCTCTGCCGCACGGCGGCGCACAGCAGATCGCAAATGCCTTGGCGGCCCATTTGCGCTCGCTCGGTGGGGAAATCGTGCTGGGTTCGCGAGTAGAGACTCTCAGCCAGCTTCCGCTTGCCCGCGCGGTTCTGCTGGACGTGACGCCACGGCAGTTGTTGCGGATTGCCGGCGACAGGCTGCCGGCATCGTATCGTCGCCGACTCGAGCGCTATCGCTATGGTCCGGGCGTTTTTAAGATCGATTACGCCCTCTCAGACCCAATCCCATGGAAAGCGAAGGCTTGCTCATCTGCCGGCACAGTCCACTTAGGCGGCACGCTTGACGAAGTCTCAGCCGCGGAACGCGAGGTTTGCGCGGGACAAATTCCAGAAAAGCCTTTCGTCCTGTTGGCACAACCGAGCCACTTTGACAATTCGCGCGCTCCAGCAGGCAAACAAATCGCATGGGCCTACTGCCATGTGCCAAATAATTCCACCGTCGATATGACGGCCAGGATCGAGGCTCAAATCGAGCGTTTTGCGCCCGGTTTTCGCGAATTAATTCTCGCACGTCACACCATCAACTGCGCCGACTTTGAGCGCGGCAATCCCAATCTTATAGGCGGCGATATCAATGGCGGCACTGCCGATTTGTGGCAATTGCTGGCCCGCCCCGTCTTCAGCCGGTGTCCTTACCGCACTCCGGTGCCTGGCCTATACCTCTGTTCGTCCTCCACGCCGCCCGGCGGGGGGGTACATGGGATGTGCGGTTTCCACGCAGCCGAGGCTGCCCTTCGGGACCTCAAAACGATAGGAGATAAGTCGTTCCAGCGGCGGTAATTCAAAAAAATTCGAGGGATTTCCCCGAATTCGCCGTATTAAAGATGAATGACTCGAACCGAAGTCTTGAACACAATGGCCCAGAGGCCATATCCCGGTGTAAAGTCACCTTAGTAGCATGAAATCGGAAAGCTCAAACGATTCGGACATACCGCTGCGTCGGACATTGAACCGCTGGCGAGTCGAAGATCCGTTGCCACCCGGATTCGAGCATCGTGTTTGGCAGCGGATCGAACGCGAAGAAGTGCGGACGTCGGAAAGCGGGTGGGCCCATTACATAAAAACATTCCTGGAAGGATTCAGACGACCGGCCCTCGCGAGCAGTTATATCGCAGTCCTTTTATTGGCGGGCCTCGCGGCCGGTTACTGGCAATCGAGAATTGATAATGAGCACGCGCGTCAAGAGCTGGGCGCGCGTTATGTCCAGATGATGGACCCTTATCAACGGCTCGAACACTAAGCCGGCAAATTCAAGAATGAACCCTGTATGAAACGAGCGTGGGTCATCCTGCTCGCAGGACTGTTCCTGGCGTGTGCGGCCTACTTTTGTTCATACTATGCGGGCACGGCCAGAAGTCATCGTCTGGAAGGCAGCGGCACACCGGAGTTGTCCTGGCTCAAAGAGGAGTTTCACTTAACCGACGCCGAGTTTGCACGGATCAAACAAATGCATGAGGGCTACCTCGCTGGGTGCGCTCAACGCTGCCGCCACATCGATGAAAAAAATGCCCAATTGCGTGCTCTTCTGGCGGCGAGCAACAAGATGACCCCGGAAATCGAACAGGCTCTGGCCGAATCAGCTCGACTCCGCACCGAATGCCAGCGGCAAATGCTCGATCATTTTTACCAGGTGAGCCAAACCATGCCCCCTGAGCAGGGCAAACGCTACTTGGCTTGGGTTCAGGGACAGACCATTCTCTCAGACACGCACAGCCAAATGCAACAATCCCAAAACAGGCATGAAGAAATGCATCATCATTAAGCGCCTGTCTTTCCGCAATATTACCGGGCATTGCTCTGCGGTCTCGCGTTTTGTCCTCTGTGCGGTCGACCCATGACGACCACTGAGGCCGAAGCCCAGGATCAAAGTGACATGGGGCGATTGGCAGCCGGACACGATGCCGCCCTCAATGACCTGATCGCTCGCCACGGAGCGCGACTTTACCATTACCTGCTGCGGGTCGTACAGAACGATACCGATGCCGCCGACATTGCCGAGGAGGCGTTTGTGCGCGTCTATCAGAACCGGCATAAATTCCGTCCTGCCAACAAATTCTCCACCTGGCTGTATACGATCGCGACGAACCTGGCTCGCGATGTGCAGCGCCGCCGCACCAGGCATCCCCAGGTCTCACTCGAGGCCGAGGAACATAACTTCAATGAGGTTCTCCCCGCCGATAAGCCAGGACCTGCCGAGACGATGGAATCAGCCGAGATAGCGCACGCCGTCCGCGAAGCTGTCGCAGCCCTCCCGGAAGAACTCCGGTTGCCGCTGGTCCTGGCCGAATACGAGGAAAAATCGCACGCAGAAATTGGGGCGATCCTGGGCTGTTCGCCGAAGGCGGTCGAAATGAGGATCTACCGCGCGCGGCAGGATCTGCGCGCACGCCTGGCCTCGTTTTACGGGAAGTAGAATCCATCTCATAAATGGTAGGGCCGGCTCGCCGAGCGGGCCGAGGCCGTTTTTGTGCAGGAAAGCGGACGGCTCGGCGAGACGTCCCTACCAAAGGAAGCCTGCGTCAGGGTTTACGAGATGAGTCTAGCCGCCGAGAAGGAGTGGCAAAAAAGGGTGAACTTTTAGCAAAGAATATCCAAGGGATTTGTGAGTGTACCACGTAGTAAGGGAAAGGCACGAAGTCGCGCCGAGCACGCAAAAACAAAAGATTAAAAAATGAAACGCACAATCAACAAAACAGCTCTCACACTTGGATTAACCGGCACGCTCATTCTGTTCGCCGGAAGCATGATCACGATGAACGCCAGTGATATTCCCACCGGCAAAGGCGGTGCACGATTCCTGATGAAACCGGATGCTCCACGCACCGCGATGGCCGCGGCACCGATGAAGTGCGCCAAGTGCATCGACACCTACACCATGAAACGGGATTTGACCGCGCGCGGCGCCAACAAGCCATTGACCCTCGTCGCTGAGCACCAATGTGGAAGTTGCTCCACGCGCATCACCACCACAGGCGTAGGTAAGGCCAAACAAGATGTCGCGTTGCACACTTGTGGTTCAGCTCTCGGCCAGAATCTGACCTGCTGCACTCGAAATCAGTAAAACTCCTCGAGAGTCGCCGGCGCGGTAGGGACGGCTCGCCGAGCCGTCCGCTTTCCTGCGCAAAACCGGGCTCGGCCCGCTCGGCGAGCGGGCCCCACCTTTTATGAAATGGTTTCTAGTAACTCCGCTGGGCAAGTCGCCGTCGGGCGGGTGTTCCTCTAAGTAACCGGGGGGAACACTTGCGCTACACGCAACCATCCAGGCGAGTTCTGCTCCAAACCATCCATTAATGCATAGGCAGCTTTTAACACGCGCAAGTCACGCCGGCGACGCCTCGGTTTGAGTGTTTGTCGGATCAGTTCGACAGCCTCTTCTCGCGACACCCATCGGATCGCGGCGGTTTCACCATCAAAACTTCCAGTCTCTTCAAGCGGAGCCATCAGGAAGTACTCATTGCTCGTGCGCCCTCCATCAAATGAGCCAGGCAGCTTCAGCAGGATTTTGGCCCGCACGCCGGTCTCTTCGAAGACTTCACGCAGCGCCGTTTCCGGCGGGGTCTCGCCGTCAAACGCTTTTCCTTTGGCAAAGGTCCAGGCGTAGCCGTGGTAATGATCCGTCGGCTCTCGGAGGAGAACCTGGCCGGCTGCGTTAATAACTACGCCGCCATAGGCTTTTTTCATGCTTCAACTGTCTTTTAAAACAGTCGCACGCAAGAGCGCAAGGCTCAATGTCAGAAGGCACCCCGGTTCATGAGCCAAAGCAGCGAACCCAAAATGCCACAGACGACCAGGCCAAGCAGCAGTGAAAGCAGCAGAAAGCGCATATGCGTCCGTCGCCGGGCCCGATCGACATTCGGGAAGAGCCGTTTGCTGATGAGATCAACCGTCGAGTGGTGGTGATGACTCACGCTCATAGGGTTAAGAAGGCCAAAACATGTAACGCAAACAGGGCAAATCGGCAATCCGTATTGATACGGAAGAGAAGATGCGGCGCAGAATCAGTAATGCGATGGGTGTTGCGTGTTCCGTGAGGCGTTAAACGTGAAACGTGAAACGTGTGCACCGCGAGGCTCTCTCTGACGTCGGCTCTCTGACCTGCGTTCTCTGTCTCAAATCTGCGCCACTGTCAGACTGTCACATGGCGGATTGAAAGTTTGACATTGGCGACTATGATGGCCGGATGCCGTTCGAGGAATTCACAATCATATCCGGCGGACAAACGGGTGTCGATCGCGCTGCGCTGGATTGGGCGATTAAGAATGGAGTCACCCACGGCGGTTGGTGTCCGCTGGGTCGCAAAGCCGAGGACGGACCGATTGCAGCGCGTTATGCGCTGAAAGAAACCCCCACTGAGAAGTATGTTCAACGGACGGAATGGAACGTACGGGACTCAGACGCAACGATCATCATGAGTATTAAACCCGTCCTGTCAGGCGGTTCTCAGAAGACGCTTGATTTTGCCCGCAAACAGCGCAAGCCGTGCCTGGTCCTCGCGCAAAGAGCGAGGGACCAGGATGCGGCTATGCGTCTGCATCGATTTGTGCAAGAACACAGCATCAAAACGCTGCACATTGCGGGTCCACGCGCTTCGGAGGAACCCGAAGTCGGCCAGTTTGTCGAGGCGGTGCTGAATGATTGGCGCGATCTTCTTGCGGCTGCACCACCGGCCGTGCCAACACTATCGACCCCAAGGTTGGTTTTGCGGCCCTTTAATCCCGCGGACGCTCCGGAACTGGCTCGCTTGGCAGGCATGCGCGAGATTGCCAACACGACCATTGCGATTCCGCATCCCTATACTGAAGCCGATGCTCTGGATTGGATTGGCCGTGTGACGGAGGCGGCTGCCAAAGGGACGGAAGTAGCCTACGCGGTGACGACCGACGGCAGCCTGGCGGGCGGCGTAGGATTGCGGGAAATTAACCCGGTGCACAGCGTCGCCGAGTTGGGTATCTGGATCGCTGCGGGTCTCTGGGGGAAAGGCTATGGCACCGAAGCCGCCGCAGCGGTGGTCAGGTTCGGGTTCGAACATTTACAGCTCAACCGGATTTGCGCACATCACATGTTGCGGAACCCTGGGTCAGGCCGAATGCTGCAGAAGGTGGGGATGACGGTCGAAGGTCGGCTTCGACAGCGAGTCAGGAAATGGGGTGTGTTTGAGGATGTCGTGGTGCTCGCGATTTTACGCGAGGATTGGCTGAAGAAATCAAATGTTCCAGCAGGAAGGCAACCCTCCCCAAAGTAAATGCGCCAATCCATCCGCGCCCAGTCTGGTGGTGCAAAACTCCATTTCGTAATCTGATGCCGCATGACCGACAGTCTCTCGCTTAGCCAGAAGGGTAGTCATTGGTCAGCTGGCTGGCGCTGGCTGGTTCTTTTTCTGGGGTTTTCTTCCATCGCCTGTCTGCTTTCGGATTTCTATCACGTCTGCACGATGAGGTCTTTTACCGCCTTCGTCTTTCTGCCCTCGCTTGTACTGTTGGCTGGATTGGTGATTTACGACTGGCGGCAAGGAGACGGCAGGCTTGCCCGGGCGGTGGTCACGGGCGTCGGCGCCGGATTTCTAGCGGCCATCGCCTACGACATTTTTCGATTGCCGTTCGTTTTTGCCGAACCATGGGGGATCGCTTCCGTCGTGCCGCCGATGAACTTGTTTAAAGTATTTCCCAGGTTCGGGGCAATGATTCTGGGACAACCGTTAGAGCAGAGCGTCTATTCGGCAAGCACTTCACTCGTCGGCTGGGCCTACCATTTCAGCAACGGCGCGACATTCGGCGCGATGTATATCGCAATCATTGGCGACGCCAAAATCAGGCATTGGGCCTGGGCGGTGGTGATGGCAGTGGGCCTTGAACTCGGCATGCTCCTTACGCCCTACCCGCAGGTATTTCACATCGAAGTGACGCCGCATTTCGTTGTCGTCACCATGGCCGCCCATGCGATCTTCGGCGTCTGCCTCGGTCTCGGCGTGAAATGGTTGGCTGGATTACCCGCGAGTCTTTCGAAAGCTGATTCGAAGTCTGCCGCTTAGTTTACCGGCATTGACTACACAGGAAGTAGGTCCCATCGAAAATCGCTTGCGTGGCCATCAGACGCGTACCGCAGCGATCACAGAATTCGAACGTCTCGGTCGGGTCCAATTTAACCGCAATCCACACTGTTCCATAAATCTTTTGCACCAACTTAAGCTGTTCGGTAACCCGATCGCCGTGATAATCAAACACCCGTGCCCGTATGCGCTCTTCAGTAAATTCCCAATGCGTCGCGGTGCCGGACAAATACTGCCCATGCTCATTGACGATAAGCACTTTGATGACTTCAAGGTCCTGCATGGGCCGCAAAAAGGATCAGCGCAAGATGGTTTTTATTTGGTCCGACTGTCCAACAACAAGCCAGATGTCCCATTTGGTTCCATTTCTCCCGGACATCAGTAACCGCGCTTGAGGAGAAAATAGACTGCAGCAATTAGCGCCAGCGAAATCAAAGACATCAGCAAGGCTGATCCGGCAAAGTACGACGCCACCATCATCAGCAGCCCGGCCGCCATCGGCGGCCAGGAGGATTGTTTTTTGCCATAAATGAAATAGCCAAACCCAACCGAGCCCCAAATCAGCGAGGCGAACAAAAAGCTGGCGTTCCACATTGCCGCACTTGTTGGCAATTAGTATACCGCTCAGGGCCGCAAACACGAACAAGTTTCGGGCGGTTTTCGGTTGCAGAGCTCAAGTTTCCCTTCTTAAGCTGGTTTTCCACGGCCCCAAGGCCGAACTCTGTCGCATGGCGAGCCGGATCCTGCTCATTAATTCGAACCGCTGCACCACGCCTGACCCGGTTTTCCCGATTGGCCTGGCTCACCTGAACGCCGCTTTGCGCCGCGCTGGTTATCAGACCAGTTGGGCCGACCGTCTGGGCGGACCATCGATCGAGGAGAGCGTGAGCCGCGCAGAACCCGATTTCATCGGCATCTCCATTCGAAATATCGACGACGTGCTGATTCGAAAACGCGAAACGTTCCTCCCGGATTTGCTCTCACTCATGTCAGAATTGAGAAGGATTACCAGCAGCCCGGTTATATTAGGTGGCAGCGGCTTCAGCATATTTCCACGCGAACTATTCGAACTGGCCGGAGCCGACTTCGGCATCATCGGCGAGGGTGAATCCGGTTTGGTCGATTTAATCAGCGCGCTGGAAAGTGGCGGTGATTTCAGCCCCATCCCAGGTCTCGTCTTTCGGCGGCAGGGAAACATTACAATTAATCTCCCTTCGCCCGCTTTGCCCGAACACGGACTCACTCTGGAAGATTCACCAGACCCGGTCTTAGCGCATTATCTCAACACGAGCGGAATGCTCAACGTGCAAACTCAGCGCGGTTGCAGCTTTCGTTGCTGTTACTGCACTTATCCGGTCATAGAAGGCCGGCACCACCGGCGGCGTCCACCGGAATCGGTCGCCTCGGAGTTTGAACAACTGCAACGGCGCGGAGCCAGGTATCTCTTTGTCGTCGATTCGGTTTTCAACTCATCTCCAGCGCACGTCAGCGAGGTTTGTGAGGCGTTGCTCAGGCGCAATATTCAAATCCCATGGGGCTGCTTTTTGCGCCCACAGGGATTATCTCCCGCGTTGGTACGGTTGATGGCGCGCGCCGGGCTCAAGCACATCGAATTCGGCTCGGACAGTTTTTGCGACGACGTGCTGCAATCATACCGCAAAGACTTTACGCTCGACGATATCGTCAGGTCGAGCGAACTGGCGCGCCAGGAGCAGATTGATTTCTGCCATTACGTTATCGCGGGCGGGCCGGGCGAAACAATGGCAACGCTCCGCCGCGGGTTCGAAAACTCACGCCGGCTCGGAGACGCGGTTGTGATGGCAGTTGTCGGCATGCGTATTTATCCCGGAACGAGTTTGTTCGACCAGGCGGTCGCCGAAGGCCGGATTCGCCCGGAAACGAACCTGATCGATCCGATCTACTACCTTGCGTCAGGTCTTGAACAGGAAGTCGTATTCAAGGCACTTCAGGAGTTTGCCCGCACTTCGCCCAATTGGATTGTTGGCGATCCCGAGCCGTCCTATCAAAAACTAGTTGTCCGCTTGCGCCAACGCGGAATCGTCGGCCCGTTATGGAGCTATTTTTCGATGATCCAACAGATCCGACCACACGAATTGGCGGGTTTGGAACGACGAGAATCTCGGACCTAACTAACTAGGCGCAGGCTCAGACCATCCGGATATTCCTAAATCGAATCGCTGTCCCGCTTGGCGTCTCGGCGTCTTGGCGGCTTTGCGTTAAAATCCGCTTCCTCAGGCAGGCCATTAACGACTCGATGAATGCCCGCACTGACCAACCGCTCGCCGAAGTTGATCACCAAGCCCAGCCGCAGCCCGGTCAGGCGAAGGTAGGTGAGCATTTGCGCCTCGAAAATCGGGTTCCAGTCGGCCACCGCCTTGTTATCTACCAGGACGAGGTTCTCCACCTTCATGTCCAACCGCAACGGCTTTCGCAGCACCTTGCCCTTATAGACGAGGCGCACAGGCAATTGCCGCTCAACCTGGATTCCCCGCAGGCGAAGTTCCTCCTCCAAGGCCTCCTCGTAAACATCCTCGATCAGGCCCGGCCCACCCAGTACGCGATGTGCCTCAATGGCTGCATCCACGATCGCCTTGCTGATTTCGTTCTCTGTCATAAATCGCTGAATTAAACGCAAAGACACAAAGGCGCTAAGCCGCAAGGAAATTGGTGCTTATCAAGAGCCCAGAAGTCGCGCCAAACCTCTAAGTCGTTATGCTATGGACCCAAAGTTCGAAAGTCAAACTAAATAGACTCCTTCCTCAAACAGGCATAAAAGAGCTTGTGAGACCACACTCAAATCTTGAGCGGTCTACAGCTGTTTTTGGAATTCAAGGACTCTAGAGCTTAGCTGCTAACTGGCTAACCTGACCTATCGCGCGCTGGTCTCTTGTCCGCCTTTTCCCACCTCCAAACAAACCATGCGAGTCAAGTCGCGCGCCAGCAATCTCCCTCCCGCCAGGGCCATTGGCCCCCAGGATTCGTGGCCCTTTAGCACTTGAGCCTGGGACAACAGATTGTATTTCTCGGGCGTAGCCTCGATTAGCCGCAACACGCCAGAGTCATTCATTGCCAGGATCGCACCGTCGGCAATTAAAAATGGTCCCAGGCCGAACTGCTGGCTGGCGTCACTGACCCAGATCGGCTTTCCCTCTAGGCTTAGACAAACAAACTTGCCATCGGCGCGCACGCCATAAATATGATTGCCGTAAAGAATCGGCGTGTGCTGCGTGGTTCCAAAGACTTCAGGCGTCAGCTTGAACACCGTCTCGACGGCATAACGCTCGCCCTGCTTCTTGATCTGAAGCATGAGTGAACCAGCGTTGTAGCCGCCCGAGAGAAAAATCCGGCCATTATCCAGAACCAGAGGAGAAGGCACGGTAGCAATGCTAATTTTCCAGTCGGCGTTTTCCCACAGCAATGCGCCATCTTTGGCCGATACGCCGACGACACCATTGTTAGCGCAATAGACGTACATACGCTCACCAGCGACTTCCATTGGCATGATCGAAGAGTGAGTCATTTTCCAGGCGCGCGGGTTAGGCGTCT
This sequence comes from Candidatus Limnocylindrales bacterium, assembly GCA_035495315.1. Classification (GTDB taxonomy): domain Bacteria; phylum Verrucomicrobiota; class Verrucomicrobiia; order Limisphaerales; family UBA8199; genus DATJGF01. The sequence continues at coordinate 9,602 of DATJGF010000169.1, read as the reverse complement.
TCCAGAGCTCTTTGCCGGTAAGCCCGTCGCAGGCCAGCAAAAGTGCGTCCTTGCCCCCGGGCGCAAGAATCACCGCACCGCTGTAGATCAAAGGGCATTGGCCTGCGTACCATGGCGGGATAACGGCGCCATATTGCCGTACGAGGTCCAGCCCCCAGCGCAACTCACCAGTTGCCGGGTCGAGGCAAACGACGTGGCACTTGGGGCCCATGGCGACGACGAGGTTATCGCTCAGAGCCGGTGTCGTGCGCGACATCCCATGATTGCGCTTAACCGAAACCGGATACGCGTAGCGCCAGATCTCCTGTCCATCGGCTAGCGAAACACATCGCAGCACGTCTTGCCTCTTCGCCTGATCGTAATCCATCACATAGACCCTGCCCTTAAGCACGCTCGCGCCGGCATAACCCTCACCCACATCTATCCCCCAAAGCTCCCGCGGCTCACCCGCCCCCCACGAACGCGAGAGGGTGACCGAGGACGGCTGCATGGCATCACGATTCGGCCCACGAAATTGCGGCCACGCACCCGAGATGTTTGCTGGTTGGCCTTGCCCTTTTATGAGCTTACCGGCAAGCACCGCATTGGCATTCGTGCCTACCTCACTATCCGGCCCCCGGTCGGTTCCGGGAACGCGCAGGCTTAGCGGCACAGACGAGCCCGAGCCCAGCCACCAAATCACCAGGACGAAACCCGCGCAAAGACCTAGTCCGGCCAGCAAAAGCACTCTCAAATTTACTAGAGACGGTTTCATCCAACGACGTCAGCGTTGCGGCCTCCTGACAAACGCGCCACCAAACGGTGTCGAAAAGGCACCAGCATAGAACGCATTCATAGGTGGTCGCCTCGGCGAGGCGCCCCCACCATTATGTAATATCGGTTCACAGGCGAATCATCGTACAGCTTATGCCTCAGGAATCCTTCCTCAAATTTGTCAATTTTCAGTCACCAATTGCAGTCGGTAATCGTCCTGAAACACATCGCGCGGTCTCTTTGGAGTTCAAAGATTCGGCGGCCCCCTTCATCCCTATTCCACCAGGGGATTGTAACAATCCAAAGCTTGCGCCGGAGATCTTGGGCTCGTTACAATTCGGTCACGTCGCAGTAGATCCGCGGTGAAAGATATGACGGAGGCTTCATAACCCCGCCAGAAATCACGCAAAACGCCATCATGAAAGCCACCCAAACCCGAAACACCAACCCGGAAGATGAACGCGGACAGCTGGTGTTGAAGGCTGCCGAGGCTAAACACAAAGCAGAGTTGGCCCGTAAACAAGCGCGGCTGGCCAAGGCACGATACAAAGTGGCGCGCAAAGCGTTTAAAAAGGCCAAAAAGGAGGCCAGACAGGCACGCAAATTGGCGAAAGCCGCCGGAAAGATTCTAAAGCTTCAGGCGAAGCCTCGCCCCCCAAAGCGAGCCGCGACGAAATCGCCAAAGACAGGCGGCACTCCTCCCAAAACCGCGCGACCGCCTAAAGCAACCGCGCTTGCAAAGCCTGCTGGCACCCCACCACCCCCGGTCCTAAACCCGAACCTGCCACCCTCCAGTCCTTCCCAAGCTCCCAACCAATTGCCGTAGCCAGAGAAAAGAGAGTCAGGGCCTCGAGCCGCACGGGCATGAGGTGACCATTCTTGACAGGAAGAGAGTGATCGTACATACTTCGGTAGTTGACGAAGTGTAGAAGTAAACGATGAAAGAGTTTCTGAACATGACGAAGGCGTTGGCCGATGAAAACCGGCTGCGGATGCTGATGGCGCTGCGGGAGGGCGAGGTTTGCGTTTGCCAGATTGCCGAATGGACCGGGCTGGCGTTGTCCACGGTGTCAAAGCATCTGTCAGTGCTCTACCAGGCGGGGCTGGTGAACGCCCGGAAAGATGGGCGCTGGATGTATTACTCGCTGCCCGGCAAAGGCGCGCCGACGCCGGCGCGGGAAGCGGTGGCGTGGGTGCGGCGGTCGCTGGAAGGCCACGAACGCATTGCGGAGGACGCGGCCCGACTGAAGAAAGTGCTGGCGATGGACGTAGGCGAGTTGTGCAAGCGGCAGTGCGGCAAATGATGAAACCAACGATTTTGATTTTGTGCACGGGGAACTCGTCCAGGAGCCACCTGGCGGAGGGGATTCTAAAGCGGGCGCTGGGCGATGGATACGACGTGCAGAGCGCGGGGTCGAAGCCGGCCGGTTATGTGCATCCGCTTGCGGTGAAGGTGATGGGGGAGATCGGGCTAGATATTACGGAGCACCGGTCGAAGCACCTGGACGAGTTTTTGAAGCAGGATGTGGAGACGGTGGTGACGGTGTGCGGGAACGCGGACCAAGCGTGCCCAACGTTTCCCGGGCAGGTGAACCGGTATCACTGGGGATTCGACGACCCGGCGCACGCGACGGGGAGCGAGGAGGAGAAGCTGGCGGTCTTCCGGCGGGTGCGGGATGAGATCAAGCGGGTGTTTGAGGCTTACGCGGCGGGGCGGCTGAACGAGGCCAAAAGAAAGAATTTAATGAGCACGAAAACTGAAATGAATCCAGAGAGTGTTAGGGAGAAGGTGCGGGCGGGCTACGCCGAGATTGCGCAGAACGGCAGCGAGCGGCGGAAGTCGAGCTGCTGTTGCGGAATGTCGGAGGTGGACGCGGATGCGCTGGCGAAGCAAATCGGCTACAGCGAGAAGGAGCTGGCCGCGCTGCCGGAGGGCGCGAACATCGGGCTGTCGTGCGGGAATCCTGGCGCGATTGCGGCGTTGAAACCGGGCGAGGTGTTGCTCGACCTGGGGAGCGGCGCGGGGTTCGACGCGTTCATTGCGGCGCCGAAGGTGGGGCCGTCGGGCCGGGTCATCGGTGTGGACATGACTTCCGAGATGCTGGCGAAGGCGCGGAAGAACATCGCCGCGTTCCGCGAGCGGACCGGGCTCGCGAATGTGGAGTTTCGGCTCGGCGAAATTGAGCATCTGCCAGTGGCCGACGCCAGCGTGGATGTGGTCATTTCGAACTGCGTCATCAATTTGTCACCCGACAAGGCGCAGGTGTGGCGGGAGATTGCGCGAGTGCTCAAGCCGGGCGGTCGGATGGCAGTGTCGGACCTGGCACTGCTGAAGCCGCTGCCGGGAACGGTGGTGGGGATGGTCGAAGCGCTGGTGGGGTGCATCGCCGGGGCGCAGTTGGTGAGTGAGACCGAGCGCATGGCGACCGAGGCCGGACTGACAGGCATCCAACTGAAGCCGAAAGCCGGGTATGTGGCGGCGATGACGGATTGGAAGGATCCGCTGTATCAGAAGATTATCGCGCACCTGCCGAAGGGGAGCGGGCCGGAGGATTACATCACCAGTTTGGAAATTAGCGCGGTGAAGCCGGGCGGCGCGTGTTGTGGGGATAGTTGCTGCAAATGAGGCGGGGCGCGGCGTGAAGAAACTGCAAATTCTCGGGGGTGGGTGCGCGAAGTGCCGCGAGTTGGCTGAGCGCACGGAAGCGGCGGCGAAGTCGCTGGGGCTCGAGTTCGGAGTGGAGAAGGTTAGCGACCTGAAGGAGATCATGGGGTTCGGCGTCATGCGGACGCCGGCCCTGGTGGTGGATGGGACGGTGAAGGTGAGCGGGCGGGTGCCGTCGGTGGAGGAAATCAAGGGGATGCTGGTGTGACCCCGCCTTCGCATGAAACTACGGCGGGCGAGTGCGTGAAATGAAAGGTGAGACCATGAAAAACTTCTTGCTGAGTGTGGCTGTAGTGGTTGGCCTGGTGCTGGGGGTGGGTGCGCGGGCCGCGGAGAGCGCAGTGGTGCCTGGAACGAACGCACCGGCCAAGACGGCTTTGCCTCGGCTGGTGGACCTGGGCGCGGACAAGTGCATTCCATGCAAGATGATGATTCCGGTCCTGGCGGACCTGAAGACCAACTACGTCGGGCAACTGGAGGTTGAGTTCATTGACGTGTGGAAGAACCCGGATGCGGGAAAGCCTTACAACATCAACCTGATTCCGACGCAGATTTTTTATGATGCGAAGGGCAAGGAGCTGTCCCGGCACGAGGGGTTCTTCTCGAAAAAGGATATTCTGGCGAAGTGGAAGAAGCTGGGCATCGAGTTAAAGCCCGAGCCGGCGAAGGGCAAGTAGGAGGCCATGCAGCGGTTGTTCTCAGCACTCTCGGAGGCGGTCGAGGGCGCGCCACCGGTAGCACTGACGGCGGCGGCGATGTGGGGCGTGCTGAGTGTGGTGCTGAGTCCGTGCCACCTGTCGAGCATTCCGCTGATCGTAGGATTCATCAGCGGCCAGGGGCGTGTGACAACGGGGCGGGCGTTCGGGATCGCGTCGCTGTTCGGGATTGGAATCCTGGCGACCATCGCGGCGATTGGGGCCATTACGGCAGCGGCCGGGCGGATGATGGGGGACGTGGGTCGGTGGGGGAACTACTTCGTGGCGGCGATTTTCTTTGTAGTGGGGCTGCACTTGTTCGGGCTGGTGCCGATACCGTGGTCGGGGCCGGGCCAAGTGGGATGGAAGCGGAAGGGCCTGCTGGCGGCGCTGGTGCTTGGGCTCGTTTTCGGGGTGGCCCTCGGGCCATGCACGTTTGCTTACATGGCGCCGGTGCTCGGGGTGGTGTTCAAGTCGGCGAAAACGAGCGGGATTTACGCGGCGTCACTGTTGCTGGCTTACGGCATTGGCCACTGCGCGGTGATTGTGGCGGCGGGGACCTCCACCGAGCTGGTGCAGCGGTATTTGAACTGGAACGAGCAGTCAAAGGGCGTAACGGTGCTGAAATGGATTTGCGGGGTGCTGGTGATCCTGGGCGGATGCTGGCTGATTCACTCCGCGCGAGGTTGAAACGAGAAAGGACTTATGAGTACACAGAACTCTCAATGCGGTTGCAGTGCGGCACCGAAGTTTGTTTTCCCGTGTTCGGGGGCGTCGGATGCGGGCGGCCTGTCAGACCAGGCCGCGAGGCAGATGAGCAAGGACGGGACGGGACCTGTGGGTGATTGGTCATTTAATATAAGCCATTGTCGTCGCGATCGCCGCGCGCGGATGGCATAACCTGGCGCTGAAAAGAAATGGAACCGTAGTCGCCTGGGGCGCCGGCGGGCCCAATACGAACACGCTGGTCGTGTGCGGCCAGAATGTTGTGCCACCAGGCCTCAGCAACGTCGTGCAGATTGCCGCCGGCGCGGTACACAGTTTGGGGCTGGTTGATGCCGGCCCCTCTGTGATGCGCGCGCCGCTGATTAACCCGCTGTTCGGCACGAATGGGTTCACTGTTTCCTTGCAGGGCCGCTCTGGACACGTCTACGTGCTCCTATACAAAGACCACCTCAGCGAACCGGCTTGGACAAGTTTGCCCCTTATCGCAGGCGCACCCTGGGCGATTCAGCTGCAGGATCCAACCGCTCCGAAAACCCAGCGCTTTTATCGCGTGAGTAAGTGGTAGGCTGAAAGGATTAGCATTAGGATTAGGATGGCCGCCTCGCCGAGGCGGCCACTAAACGGTCCTAATCCTAATCCTAATCCTAATCCTAATCCTAATCCCTCTCTTCCCATTTCTTGCCTCCATTTTTTGCCGATTCCAATTGCCTCGCACGTAACACAAACGTAACATCCCCGTCGAACTTCCGTGACAAACAACAATGATTCTGCCGCGGATGCATTACCAAACCGTTACGACTCAAAAGATCCTTTCCTGGTTTAAGTCATTGGTAAAACCTCTCTGGCGCAGACACGCCGAGGTCGCTGCAGCACTCATCCTATTCGGTCCCATTGCCACCCTCGCCGCCGACTCTCAAGACCCACTGCTCAATTTGCTCTTGCAGAAAGGAATTCTCACCGAAGACGAGGCCAAAAAAGTGCAGTCTGAACTGGAGGCCGGCCGCACTAATGTCTCGCAGATGGCGCCGATGGAATCGAAATGGAAAATCAATAAAGCGATTAAAAACATCGAACTCTACGGAGATCTCCGGGTGCGCTATGAAAACCGGCAAGTGGATGCCCCGGATGGCCGGATCGAGCTGGATCGCGGCCGCTACTCGGTTCGCCTCGGCTTGCGGGGTGAGGCATTCGACGACATTTACTACGGCGTTCGCCTTGATACCGCCGCCAATCCAAGATCTCCATGGGTCACCTTCGGCACTTCGACCAGCGGGAACACATATCAGGGACCATTCGGCAAATCCACTGCCGGCATCAACGTCGGCCAGGTGTACCTCGGCTGGAAACCGACAAGCTGGTTTGATTTTACCATCGGCAAAATGCCGCAGCCGCTTTACACCACGCCGATGGTCTGGGACACCGACCTCAATCCCGAAGGCGCCGCCGAGCGCTTCAAATACACTGTCGGTCAGGCCGACTTGTTTGCCACCTTCGGCCAGTTTTACTACGCCGACGAAAATCCCACCTATTCTTCCGGCGGACTCGGCTTTAACGGTCTGCAAGGTCAGACAACCACACCGGTTTTCCTGCTCGCGTGGGAGGCAGGCATAAACTACCGCTTCACCACCAATATGTCTCTCAAGGCTGCCGCTAATCTTTATCACTACGTCGGGCTCCAGACGAATGTTTCCCCGTTTTTTGGCGATCCTTACATCGGTGAAGGTGTCTTTACCGGCGCCGGCACGGCTAACCCGATTAACGGTGCCAGTGGCTTGGGTACCTCCAGTTCCATACCCGGCCAAGGAAGTATTGGATTCCCCAATAACCAGGTCGGCGTGAACCACCTCACCGTCCTCGAGATTCCCGTAGAATTTAATTTCAAAATTCGATCATTGAATGCGCGTCTGTTCGGTGACTTCGCTTATAATCTTGAAGGCAAGGACCGCGCTGAAGATGCAGCCTCCGGCTATGCCAGGTGGCTCGCGGTCCAAAATTCCATTTCTCCCGTAAAGGTCTCCCCCTTCTCGCCCCAAACCCAAGACGTGAAGGCTTACCAGGTCGGCTTTGGTATCGGTAACGGCGGCAATGTCTACGGTCCGATGCAAGGCTTGGTTTACAGCAGCACCTCCAGGAAGAAAACCTGGGAGGCCCGAACCTATTGGCAGCACGTCGAACAATACGCCCTGGATCCCAACCTTATCGACTCCGATTATTTTGAAGGTCGCGGCAATCTCGAGGGTATTTACGTCGCGTTGGCCTACAGCCTGACTGACAACACCATCGCAACCTTCCGCTATGGCTACGCCAGTCGAATCAACGAGAAGCTCGGCAATGGCGGCGCTAACCAGGACGTCCCCCAAGTCAATCCCATCGACCATTACAACATCTTCCAGGTGGACCTGACCTTCCGGTTTTAGTGTGCAATGTTTAGTGTTCGACGTTCGATGTTCGACGTTCGATGTTCAATTGTTCGCTGTTTCCCCCTCACCGCCTCGCCAATTCGCTCGCATAGTTTCGCCCCAGCGTTTCGCGATTCTCAATCACCCATTCCGACAGCCGCATACGGCCGACCGGTGGCGCATCCACATATAATCTCCCTTCCATCAGCCCGCGGATTTCTTCCCGCGTAATCACGACATCACCCAGCATCAGGCCAAGCCAGCGCCCGGCCCAATATCCCACCTCCGCTGGCACAGAAATAATCGGCCGCTTTAAACCGAGCGCGTCCCCGATCACCTGTGCCAATTCGCGATAACTGAAAGTCTCAGGCCCAATCGCATTTATCACCTCGTTTGTGGCACCCACCGCTTTCTCCATCGCCAGCTCCGCGAAGTCATCGATGTAGATCGGCTGCAGCTTGTACTCGCCCGAACCGAACACACCAAAAACCGGCAGATGGCGCAAAGACCACGCGATATTGTTAATCAAAATATCCTCCCGACCGAACAGGACTGCCGGACGCAGAATGCAGTACGAAACTCCCAAATTCTCTAGGTGCGCTTCCAGTTCGGCTTTGCCGCGGAAATACGGCAGCTCTGAATGAATATCCGGATTGGTGATGCTGACATGAACAATGCGCCGGATGCCCGCATGTTTCGCCGCCTGGAAAAGCACCTTCGTGTTGCGAACCGCCTCAGCGTGCGAAAATGCCCCGTAATCGAATCGAACCCAATACGTGTTGATCAAAACATCGGCTCCGCGCAGCGATTCCTGCAGCCGCGCCGGGTCGTCGAAATTGAAAGGAGACACGCGGATTTTGGCCCCGAATGGATTCGGCCGCCGCGAATTAGTCAACGTGGAAACCCCGTGCCCGGCATCGACCAACCGCTGCGCGATGTACCGCCCGGAATAGCCGAAGGCGCCCGTGACGAAAATTTTCATACTGCAACGCAGAGACGCCGACCTTGTAGGAGTCGACGTAAGAAGACTCTGATCACACAACACACGGCATGAGGCCAACGAACTCGCGACAGGGGTTCTCCCTCTCCTCCTCTGGAGGAGAGGGCTGGGGAGAGGAGGCTTTTGATGTCTCTGCGAGCATTCATTGGCAGACTCTGATCAAGCAGGCAGTTGGCGGAAAATCGGATCGCTCAGAGTCTCCTTACGTCGTCTCCTACAATTCCCGCAAACCGAGCGTCTTCATTATCCTGTCTCCTGCGTTCAGGAATTTTATCAGCGCAGCCGAAGGGAGTCTGGCCACCTGGCTATACCAAGCCGTCGTCGTTTTAAAAAACCGGTGCAGCTCGCGCAACCGCTCCTCGGTGTACTTATCACCATCCTTGCCCGGGTCAGCCAGGCACTCCTCCAGCAGCGCGACCGTCGGATCGATTTCGCGCCGTTTCCTTTCGTCCAGCACCACCCGAAACATTTCCCACACATCTTTCATCGATTCGAAATGGTCCCGGCGGTCGCCCACCACATGAACCAATTTCACAATCCGCCAGCTCTGGAGATCCTTCAGGCTGTTGCTGACATTCGACCGCGCGACGTTGAGCGTCTCGGCGATGTCCTCCGCGTTGAGCGGTTTGGGAGAGACGTACAGCAGCGCGTGGATTTGCGCCACCGTGCGGTTGATTCCCCAGCGCGTCCCCATCTCGCCCCAATGCAGAATGAATTTTTGCTGAACCGGGCTGAGTTTCATTATTTCGATAAATTCTGTCCATTCAGAAATTCGGCAATTTGGCGTGGGATGTCAATAGGGGGAGGTCCGGAAGCTAGCCGGGCACGATTAAAAGTGGATGCGAATGCGCTTTTGCTCCCGTTGCTTCATCTCATTAACACCTCCATTTATGGAGGTCTATCAGGTCCTCAGTGGATCGAACCCTTTCAATTGAAAGGGTTTGTCGAGCTTGGGTGCGATTAAAAGTGGGCGGTGGCGTCACCCATCACGTTTCACATTTCACGGAACACGCATCACGTTTCACATTTCACGGAACATGCATCACATTTCACGTTTCACGGAACACGCAACACGGAGCACGCATCCCGGAACACGATTAGTCAGTGGTCAGTTGTCCGTGGTCAGTTGTCCGTGGTCAGTTGTCCGTGGTCAGTTGAATTCCGAGTTTGGACTTTTGGCAACTGACAACTGACCACTGACTACTAACTACGGCGCATCTCAATTTTTGAGAACCTGACCGAGCCGTAGATGATTGAATGTGCTGCTCTCATTAACACCCCGCTTCAGCGGGGTGAAGACAGCGAACACCGACCGGAACCGCTTTAGCGGTTTTCCATGCGTCGTAGAAACCGCTGAATGAAGC
>DATJGF010000168.1:0-4440 GCA_035495315.1 Candidatus Limnocylindrales bacterium | reverse complement strand
GGCTATTTTCCGTAGCTCTTTTTTTGTGGTGGTGGCATCACCTCTTTGTGTTGTGCGCAAGCCCCAAGTCCCAATGCCGTAATCAGAACGGCCACGACCATGATCATTTTCAAAAGTTTCAATCCATCTCGCCTCCTTTCGTCGCAGGTTGCTCCGGTCTGTTTAGGCAGGGAACTCTGGGGAAGCAATGCTTTTCTTAAGTTTTTTAAGCCCTGTGGCTGACCATATTATTTGTGATAGCCGGTTGTCCCTGCGCTGGTGGTCACAGTCTCTTTCCTTTGAGAGCAAGCACCAAAGCTCAAAGCAGTGGCCAAAACGGCCACGATCATGATCGCCTTTAGAAGTTGTTTCAATCTATATCGCCTCCTTTCGTTGCAAGCTGCACTGCCCGTGTAGGATCACACGGACAACAACGTATTTGTCAAGCGCTTTGGATGTATCACCGGCCAAGCTTCGCTTGACCGGAAATTCCAAATCCCACGCCCCAAGCACCAATCACAGTCGACGTGTCTTAACCGAGATCCTTCGCTCGCGCTCAGGGTGACAACGGCAACGGAGTGATCGGATTTTTGATATTTGGGGTTTGGTGCTTGGGATTTAAACCCTCACGCCTCGATTACAACCGGCGTACCCTCTTCCACCATTTCGAACAATTCGATCACGTCCTCGTTACGCATCCTAACGCAGCCGTGACTCGCAGCTGTGCCGACTTTGTGCTCGTGTTTGGTCCCATGAATGTAGACGAAGCGGTCGCGCGTATTCGCATTGTGCTCGTCAAGGCCGTCGAGCCACAAAATACGCGACGTCACCAGGTCCTCCGTCGGAGGAGGCGCTTCGTCAGGCTGAAGCGGCACGCGGCCTACAAAAACAGTCCCTTTCGGCATTTCGCTTCCGATCTTCTCCGCCACGCGAAAACGGCCGGTCGGCGTTTTGAAGCTCCCCTCCTCTGTCCCGATACCGAATCGCGACGTGGAAACGGGGTACGTGCGGATCGGCTGTTCGTTTTCTTTTACGATGAGTTGCTGGTCCCGAATTGAAACGTGGATGCTCTTCATTTTCTGCTGGCGACAAATTACTGTTACAGCGTTACAATCGACCGCTAATGGGAGGTTATCACATCGCCGTCGTGGGCGCGACCGGTGCGGCCGGCAGTGAATTATTACGCGTACTGGAACGCAGAAGTTTTCCGGTCGCAAGTCTGCGTCCGATTGGTTCGCCGCGTTCAGTCGGCAAACCGGTTCAATTCTCCGGTGACTCGATCCTTGTGCAAAAGCTAGATGCCGGATCATTCGAAAAAATCGACATCGCTTTCTTCAGTGCGGGCGGAGACGTTTCTCGAAATTTTGTGCCAATCGCATCCCAGGCGGATGCCATCACGATCGACAAGTCTTCGGCATTCCGAATGGATCCGCACGTGCCGCTCGTCATTCCCGAAATCAACGCAGACGACGTTAAGCTCCATCGCGGAGTGATCGCGAATCCGAATTGCACAACGACTGTGATGCTCATGGCACTCTACCCTTTGCATAAGATTTTCCGCGCGCACCGGGTTTTTGCGGCAACTTATCAGGCGGTCTCTGGAAGTGGCACTAAAGGAGTTGAAGAGTTGACCCGGCAAGTCACAGAGGCAGCTGGAAATTCAAACGGGCCGGGGTCGACGCCACCGGCTACAGGTTCCGCTTCTTCTACAGTTTTTCCGCATCCGATCGCCTTCAACTTGCTGCCACATGTGGATTCCTTCCTCGAGAGCGGTTACACGAAAGAAGAAGTAAAAATGCAGGACGAAACGCGCAAGATCATGCATTTGCCGACGCTTCGCGTTTCAGCGACCTGCGTTCGCGTGCCTGTTTACCGCGCGCATTCTGTTGCGGTCACCGCTGAGTTCGTGCGTCCTGTTTCGATACAACAAGCGCGCGAAATTCTGTCCAAAGCACCAGGGCTGGAACTGGTGGATGAACCGCATGGCAATCATTACCCGATGCCGCTCAATGTCGCTGGAAAAGATAATTGTCAGGTCGGTCGGGTGCGTCTGGATTGCGCGTTGGACAACGGGCTGTCGTTTTGGGTCTCAGGCGACCAACTGCTCAAAGGCGCTGCGTTGAACGCTGTCCAGATTGCCGAATTGCTGTAACCAAGGAATGACGGCTTCCCAGCCGTCAACTTCTGAAACCGACGGCTGCCCCCGCCTCCGCCAAGGCTACGGCGGGCAAGGCAAGCCGTCGCTCCTTGAACCAGAATGGCAAAACGCGACATTCTACAGCTAAAAAAAGCGGCTCCGGAGTTTTCACTTCGGAGCCGCTGGTGTTATTGCGCCAAAATTATTGCGGCCGTGGCGGAGGCGTTTCTTTTGGTTGTCTTTGCTGCCCACCTTGCGGCTGCCGCTGTCCCTGGCCGCGGTCAGCTCCCGCAGGCGCGCCACCTCGTTGCTGCTGCTGCGGCGGCTGCTGGTACTGTTGTGGCGGAGGCGGCTGACCCCGAGCACCCTGCATTCTGTCTCGTTGAGCGCGCGCTTCATCCACCTGTCCTCCACCGGCCGGAGGCGCGACCTGCTGATGCAATCCGGCAGGCGGCCCTCCGCGAGGTTGGCCGCGCTCAGCTGCGCCCATAGGTGCCCTGGGTGCGGGCGTCCCGAACCGCATCGGTTCAGGCTGACCCTGTGGCGAATTTTGCGGTGGCTCACTTTGCCGCTGACCTTGCTCCTCACCTGGTCGTCGCGCTGGCTGGCGACCATGTTCCGGCTGCGGCGCAGATTGAAAACCCGATGGCGGTGTTGCTCTCCCTGCTCCTGCTGGCCCGCCTGCCCCACCGGGCCTTGGCGATCGCTCGATCCCTTGACCTCGGCCTTTGGCGGGTTCTTGCGGGACGGGCGAGAGACCTTCACGCGCTCCCGACGGTGGGGCTGTCATCCCGGGACGGGCTCGTCCGCCGGGTCTGCCACCTTCAAAGGGCGCCGGCGACACGCGTCCTGCGCCTTCCTCGGGCATTGCCGTTGCTCCGGCCAGTGGCCGCGCGCCGGGCCTGCCTTTTCCACGCTCAATCGGTGCCGGCGAACCGCCTAACGAGGGAGCCTGTGTCGCACCCGGCGCTACACGACCGCCTCTGCCGCCTCGGGCAGGTGTACCCGCCGGACCGCGATCTGCGCCCGCTGGACTTGTCCCAGGAGCCGGCGCCGCGCTGCCCTCCTCGCGAGCGGCAGCACGAGTCGGCGGCGGAATCCTCTTTGGATCTTCGGCTTTGATTTTTTGTTCCAGTTCCGACTTGTTAGGGACGTTCTTCCAGCCGCGCTCGATCTTTGGCTGTGCCACTTTCGCCTTCACGGCTGGCGGTTTCGCAGCGGGCGCTGCTTTCGCGAGCTTCTGGGGAGCAGCGACCAGCAGTTTGTTCCCCTGCACTTTGGTGAGCGTTCCCGACTTAACCGCGGTCGTTAGATTGGTCGACGCCTGCCGCTCAATCGCCAGCCGTTGAATCGGACGGCTCGAGTATCGATTCACGACAGCGTAATCCGGGCCGTAATTGTAAACCACGTTGTTTTGAACGTAGATGTTTGTCACGTTCACCGTGTTCGTGATGTAGGTAACATTCTGCACCGCCGGGATAATCCGGTCGCGCAGGACCGGCTCGCCGATGAACCGCACGTCGCAGAAGTTGTAATATTCCGGCCCGATATCGAACGTCACGTCCACGTTCACGCCGATGGGTTGTCCATCATAAACGACACCCGGCCCGCGCGGGGGCAAAGGCGCCCACCCGATGTAATCGCCACCAGTCCGCCATGAGACCCAGGCCGGCCCCCAATCCAGGTCTTCTCCCGGAAGCCAGACCCAGCCGTAGTCCGCAAGATTGGCCCAGCGACCGTAGTGATACGTGGCCCAACCGAAATCCTCATAACTGATCCAGGTCCATCCGTAATCGGTGTACGCCCAGTAACCGTCCGAGTATGGGCGCCAGTTCGGATCGCTCACCCCGAGGTCAGGCTGCCAGCCGTATCCGTAGCCTTCGACATCAATCCAGTTGCCACCGGAAAGATTGTCGTAAATAAAATCGATCGACATGTCGGCCCCACGCGCTTGCGGAAGAGCAGACACAACAAACGCCAGCATGCTAAGTGCGAAGAGAATTCTTTTCATAATCGTGAAATAATGTTTACAAGGCGTTCGACTTTTCCGCCCCGGGATTTATTCAACTTCTAATTCGAATAGCGTGTCTGCCCCGCGCGTGTTGACCGCGTTCAGGCGCAAACATTTAACCACAAATGAACACGAATGGGCTGCGCCGAAGTTAAAACGTTAAACAGTTGAATCGTTAAATCGAGGAACCAGCCGCCTTCGCACAATGCTCCGGAGCCGCAGGCGGATTACACGGATCGCACGGATTAGGGAGTGGTCGCCGCGGCGACCCGATAAAACCTGTCCTGAGCGTAGCCGAACCTTGTCACGAAGT
>DATJGF010000167.1:0-62297 GCA_035495315.1 Candidatus Limnocylindrales bacterium | reverse complement strand
CGGGGCCGATCACCTCGACGACGTCGTTGCTGACAATGACCGTTCCGAATACCTGTTCGAGTTGGTCAAACTTGATGAACATGGGCTTAGCTGAATACAGCCGCCGCACATCTTTAAAATCGAGCGTAAGGTTTTCCAGCTTGTCGCTTTCGAACTGAACTTTCTTATCTTGCACGTAGTCGAGGTGACCCTTCAGCCATTCGTCCGATTTGAGTTGAAGCCAGTCGAAACCATCCTTGCCAACTCCTGGGGGCTGCCAAAGACCAGACATGCTCGCGGCAGGCTGACCGGCCTGGAACGCGTTGGTTTGTGCGCCCTGAGTGGCTGGCGTCCGTTGCAATTCGCGAATACGGCTGCGCAACACCGTCACGCGTCCCCCGATTTCAGACTGGAATACGACGGAATCCGCGGTTTCCTCGAGGATTGTGCCGACCAGGCGCTCCCCATTGACCCCGAGCAAAACGTCTGCCTTCACAGGCGATATCAGCCAGAGGCAGATAACTGCAGTCAGCTGAAAGCTTTTGCGAGCTTGGAAGCCCGGCATCATCTCTCAACAGGGCTCTGGCCGCCAACTATTGCCGCCAAAGGCGATGGTCCCCGCTTTAGCCTTACCCTCAACCTTTCCTCGGTTGGTTCAAACGTTTTCATTTCGGCCTCGAGCTCTGCTCATCCCCAACCCACTCGAATGCGGGAGCAGATTTTGTTGAATTCCTGGAGCCAGACGGCCGACCCCTGGCGCAAGTCTCCACACATGTTGCGGAGCGCCAGACCGACTGGTCGTCCGTTCGCTCGATCTTCCTGATAGTTTACAAATGCCTCCTGGATTATGTCGAGGCCAGCATCGAGCTCCGCCAGGCTGTTGGCGCCCTGGGTCAATTGCTTCGGGGTTAAGGTTTGCTTAAAGCCGTTGAACGCCTGTCGCAAGCCTTCAAACGTCTGCTGCATATTCCCATACCCAGACTCACCATAATTGGGCGCGGTCCGGGACGCGTTTTGGACCCAATTCACCTGGCTGCGCACGCCATTCATCGCCGTGCGTTGCGCATCTGGTGTTGTGGGCACGCCGAATGGCCATTGGGCGAGCACCTGAACAGAGAGCAGAAACAAGACGCCGCAAAAAACAGTTAATCCAGAAATTCGGCTGCGCGCGTTCATCTTAAAGATTGGCCACCGCTTTGTCTGGCTGCAGCAGCCTGGTCAGAACTTGTAACTCAGCTGTAATCCCGCGGAGACTTTCCACTGTCCGTACGCCATGTTCTCGTGTCGTGCGGATCAACTCCCGGGTTTCATTTTGCTCAACTACGCCCGGGTTGGTTTCGAGCTGAGCCCTCAGTTTTCGCAGGCCCGACAAAAACGGTCTAAACGCCTCGCCTGTTTGTTGCGAAGCCTCTTTGATTTTGACGAACGCCTGTTGCATCACTCGGGTGCGTGCGGCGTTTTGTGCCGCTTCCGCTGAAGGAGCGGAACGGAGTTCCTGAGCCCATGCCTCGAAATACGCATCGCCCCGCGTTTGAATCGCTTGGGCTCGTGCCCGCACGCGCAGTGATTCCGATTGCAGTTGTTCGACTTGCCGCGAAAAGCGGCTGACCAGCTTCGGTGGGCAAAGATTCGTTTGCGCAGCGGCCTGGTCTAACCAATGCAAGGCTTCCAGCACTGCTGTTTCGGATTCTGTAACTAATTTCTGATACTCCTCGGTGCCGGTACCGGGACGAGTTCTGCTAGTCGAACTCGGCTCACTGGTTTTGCAGGCTGGCAGGCAAGCCAAAACCGTCGCGCAAACCAAAACCGCAACCTCTTTATGAGCGAGCCGCCACGCGACTCGGGAAACATTGTTCCCCCGAAGAATCCGGCTCGTAACAGCCCCAATGCCTCCTTGCATGCTAAGTGGATTAGTCATTCCATAGCGGCGGCTGCGCCGGACTCTGCGGGGAAGAACCTGGACAACTGCATCTCGCCGCGGCGGGCACTTGCATTCACGCTTTGGGACGGTGCCAAGTTGAGAGAATGTGTTTTAGCTGCGAACACCAGTTATTTGCACGCCAGAGCCGTGCCACGACTTTTCTTGGTCGATTGCGTTGATGCTAGGCTCTGATGTACAAAAACCTACGTCGACGCGCACGGAACCGGATCAAGTCCATTTCAAAGCCGCTAAAGTCGACGTGCGGTCCTTTGGTCTGGATTCCGACCTGGGCGCCCGACCGGCTAAAATACCCACAGCCGATCGGTCGCGCCAGGATCACGGAACTAATCAAACCCTGCAATCCCCGATCGTCTGCCTAAAAACTCCATCCAATTGAGAAAACGCCTTCAAGCTGCGTGGTAATGCCGTGCGTGCCGTCGTACTCCAACCAGGTTGCGCCACCCATCACCTTCACGATGAGACTATCGGTAATGCTCCACCTGATCCCCGCTCCGGCATTCCAGGTAAAATCGGTTTGCCAGGCATGAGGATGTTGTGAATAACAGATCCAACCCCACCACGGATCCCACCAGCACGTATTAACGGGGGGCAGGTTTTCTAACTCGACCTCCGTGTATTGGTAGCCGATTCCGGCGGTCACGAACGGGGTAATGCGGCGGTTAATGATGTTGTAGTCAATGTTGAAACGGCCCGTATGGATGAAGGCATCCTGCTTGTAGAAGACCGAACCGCCCCCAGTTTCCAACGGCACATTCCCGCTGAAAGTGGCGTTGCCAAACATAAAATCGCCATGAACGCTGAAGAAGTCGCTAAAATGATAAGCGAGGCCAAAACCGCCTAGCCCGGTGTCATCCATTTTGGCGGTAACATTCTGACCGTTGGGTCCATTAAAGTGGAGATCGCTCGAGGAAAGGAATTGTCCAATCCCATAAATCTCCATCTTGCCGGTACGTTCTAACCCTTCGAACGCGTTAGGAATTTGCGCCATGCCTGGCAGCGCGAAGGCCACCGCCGCAAATAGCGTGGTGAGTGTGGCAGCCGAGTCAGGCAGTCTCACAGGTGTTTTCATGTTTCGGTCTTGTTAGTTTGTGTTTGTTTGTTTGTGAGTTAACAGGAGTTTGATTGGAATTAGATTGAGATGGTCTGTTGCATCCGGGGCAGTGTTGCCGTCAGGCGATGTTTCTGTGCAATGAGTTTTGCCAGCGCATTGCGCGGCCCGTCTTCGCCGTGCGTCAACACGACTTGCGGCTTCGACGATGCAATGCCGTCAAACCACTTCAACAAATCCTTTTGGCCCGCGTGAGCACTGAAGCCGCCCAACGTGTGGACCTTTGCCTTTGCGGCGATCTTTTCGCCATGAATGCGCACGACCTTTTCGCCTTCCACTAAACGCCGGCCGAGGGACTCCTGGCTTTGATAGCCCACAATCAGGACGTGGGTTTCGGGCTTCCAGAGGTTGGCTTTCAGGTGATGCAGGATTCGGCCGGCATTGCACATGCCCGCCCCCGCCATGATCAAGCATGGGCCGGATTGATCATTAATTTTCATCGAATCTTCAGCGGTTGCGCAGAGCTTCATCGTCTTAAGGTCCTCGCGCAGCGGCTTTTCACTGATGAACTTCATCATGCCTTCATCGAACAGTTCCCGGTGACGTGTGTATATATTAGTCGCCTGAATTGCCATCGGACTGTCAAGGAATATCGGAAAGTGGCGCACCTTTTTTTTCCGGAACATCCAGCCCAGCAATCCCGTCAGCAGCTGGGCGCGACCGACAGCAAAGGTCGGCACTAGAATCTTACCGCCCCGGTCGACGGCGTCTTTCACGAGACTAATGAACTCCTCAACGGTTTCGTTGAAGGGCCGGTGGTCATGATCACCATAAGTTGACTCCAGAAAGACCATGTCGGCGTCTTGGAATGGTTCGAAGTCGCGCAGGATTGGTACGCCGCGGGGGCCCAGGTCCCCCGAGAACACGATGCGCTTCTGCCGCCCGTCCTCTTCAACAATCAGCTGGATGCTCGCCGAGCCCAACATATGCCCCGCCTCGGCCCAAATCGCTGTGACACCTCGCGCGACGCGGACTGGTTTGAGGTAAGGCACCTCCTGGAACCGTTGAATGACTTCTTCGGCGTCTTGTGGCGTATAGAGCGGTTCAACCGGCGGCTCCCCGGCTCTCGCACGCTTGCGGTTCTGTCGGTCGGCATCTCCGGCCTGAATTCGCGCCGAATCACGCAAGATGAGTGACGCCATTTCAATCGTGGCCGGGGTCGCAAAAACAGGAACGCGATGGCCACGTTTGGCAAGTAGCGGTAAACGCCCGGTGTGATCCAGGTGACCATGCGTGATGAGCACAGCGTCCAATTTCTGCTTCGCTCCAGTCGGCGGACGATTCAAGGCTTCGGACTTTTTGCCTCCTTGGAACAGCCCGCAGTCGATGAGGAGGTTGGCTTGCTGCGTTTGAACGTAGTAAGCCGAGCCGGTGACTTCACCACCCGCGGCCCCAATAATAGTGATCTTCATAAGTGCTTATCGATAAGAACTCACCCGTTGCGCCTTGTCGTCGTTTTGGAATGCCTCATCTTCGTCTGCTACCAGTCCGCCCAGGCCGGGAGGCATTCACGTTCGCTCGCCAATTTTGGCTCCGGAGCTGCGCGAGGGTTCGGGCGTAATATTGCCGTTCCAACCCGGCAACTTCCTGTGCGCGTGGAAGCATGCCGCTGTTGGGAACTCGACTGACACCCGCGTCTCTTCGGGCGGCCGCGCCGGTCTGCGCTACCGGCCGATAAACAATTCCGGCGCTGCCTCGCTCCGCTCCGCGGGCCGAGGCTACTTGCCCGGCTTCAATCCGACCCTGGGTAGGCGCGTAAAAACTCCAGCCGCCGCTCGTTTCGCGGCGGTACCAGCCATCGTTTTTGCGACGGTAAACGTTGCCATCAGGTGAGGCGTAGAGATCTCGCCCGCCCCCCGGCGCCTGCCGCACCGCACTCAGCAACTGTGCTCCGTTGGGAATGTCGCCGGATCGCGCGGAGGATTTTGGTCGCAAATAAGGATTCAGTGCCAAGGTGTTGGCGGGAGGCGACATCGCAGACGCGCCGGCGCTACCACGGAATCTGCCATAGAGGGCTGGATACCCTCCGGAACCTGATGTGGCCCCTCTTTGTGCTGCCGGGGCACTTTCTGCCGATTCGGCCCTCGCGGCGGAAGCAGCCCGTTTAGCTGAAGCGGCGCGGTCCGCCGACGCGCTGCGCTCGGCTGAAGCCGCGCTGGCAGCAGAAGCGGCACTAGGCGCCGAGGGCGCGCTTTCGGCTGAGGGAGCGCTGGGGACCCTGCCTGCCGAGCCGCTGTAATGAGAGACGTGGTTACCTTGCTGCCAACGGTCATAAATGTTGTCTATGATCGCAGCTCGAAGTCCTCCAGCTGGAGTCCACCACGGCCGCCAGACCCACCATTGATACCACGGCACGTAAGTATAGCTATAGCCCCACGTCCAACCCCAGCCGTAATACTCGTCGCCATACCAAGGCTGATAATCCCACCCCGTCCCATACACAACAGTGCCGTCATCCTCGTAAGCGCCTTGGTACCCGGGAGAATAACCCACTTCAACCTCATCTTCACTGGCGCTATAGATTCGGGTAAAAGTTACGTAATAAAGTGGTGAGCTCGGCGGGATTGTGTAGATCTCCTCCGGCACGGTGCTCGCGACTTCCCAGGGTCCCTTGGCTGCAGTCGCGTGAAACCAAACGCCATTCTCCACCGTATAAAACGCGTCATCACTCTTAATTACCGGGAGATCCCCGTTGATGGCATAGGTCATGGAAGTGCCCTCGATGGGTTTGAATTGCGGCTCTCCGTCGTAAACTGGATTCACACTAAGTGCCTTACGGTCCATCGTTGCGGTCGTCGGAACGGAGTTCGCTAACAGCGCCAGATCCGCTTGCGGCGTGTTGGGCACTGACGCCAACACAATGCCCTGTGGACTGTTGGGCGGAATTTTTGCGAAGTCTGATGGCAAGTCATGCGGAGCAACATAACTCCAGGGGCCTCGAAGCGAGCTCGCCTTGAACCATCGGCCTGAAAGTAGAAGGTAAGCTTCCCGCTCTTTGGTATGGAAAAATAATTGGCTGTCGCTGTCTGCCGCATATTGAAGCGAAGTGCCGCGGATTGGCTGGAAATCAGGCAAGTCACGGGTTACCAGCAGTTCCGCGGGGGTTGTGCTGAGGATGATCCGGGGTAGTTCCTCTTCGGTGCCGAGTGGGTTAGCCTCGCTGGGCCGGGATTGTAGCGCGGTGAGTTCCGTCGGCAGAGTTTGCATGAGCGCCCATGGGCCATCAAGGGAATCGGCCGCGAACCATCGACCTTCACCGGAAAGGTAAAACCTGTTGGCCGAAGGATCCTTTACCAGCAAGACCGGAGTATTAACGATGCGTTGCAGTTTCGAATTGGGTACCGGACGGAGAACCGGTGTGCCGTCGATCACCACCAGCACCGTGCGATTGGTAACCCAAATGATATTGGGCGGAGTGTGTTTGAGTCCTCCGGCGCCCTGGCGCGCCGCCGCTTGGGCGAAGCCAAGGCTGGTAATCAGATAATCGAGTGAAACGGTGCGGGCCCCCGCAGGGATCAGTTCTCGGACTGCCGCCAGCGCATTGCTGCCATTATCCGACGTTGTGGGGAACCGAGCTTTGGTAACTTCGAACCTATCCAGGGTCACTACCCGGTTGGAGTGATTCACACTGCCGTGTGCGTCGAACCAGATCGCACCCAGCAACGGCGTCTTTGATTCAGTAAGAGCCACCTCGACGGCTGCCCGCGCGGTAAACGAATTGCTTGTCCACCGCTCAACTTCTGGCATGTGCAGGGTAATTGTATTTCCGTTGAGGGAACGAACGCGCGGCCAAGGGCTTTCTTCATCGATGGCTTTTTGGGCGTTCACCAGGCACGGGGCACCGAGTAAAGCCAAGCTGGTGAGCACCGCCGACAAAACAGTGCGAGCTCGTTGTGTCATATCGGATTCATCGGTGTATTTTCGCTTTGCGTTTGAGGCCGATGTGCACCGAATCAGGTTACTGTCGCCAATGGACGGAGACATCGATTCAGAGCTGGGGGCAAGCCACGTCGAATTAACCCAACTGCCATCTCCGGGTCATCGGTAATGCGCCCAAATCCGATTTCGTCTTTTGTGAAGACATCCTGTTCCATCATGAATTGACCCCAGTCCTGCAGTCCTTTCCAGAACTTCGAACCTATGAGGACCAAAGGGAATGGGCCTATCTTTTTACATTGGATCAAGGTCGCCGCCTCGAAGAGTTCGTCCAACGTGCCTAGTCCGCCTGGCATGACGATGAATGCGCAGGAGTACTTTACCAGGCATACCTTTCGTGTGAAGAAATAGTGAAACTCGATGGTCTGATCCACATATGGATTCGCGCATTGCTCGTGAGGTAGAATGATATTAAGCCCGACGCTGCGTCCTCCGGCTTCATGCGCCCCGCGATTGGCCGCCTCCATGATCCCAGGACCTCCGCCAGTGAGTGTGGCAAAACCGGCACGGGCGAGGGCTGCTCCAACTCTCCGGGCCAATTGATAGTATCGATGATCTTGGTTGAATCGCGCGGAGCCGAACACCGTTACCGCAGGGCCGAGTGGATACAACGCCCGAAAAGCACGCTTGAACTCTGCATTGATGCGGGTGAGCCGCGCTGACTCCTTTTCAGGCGTGCGCGTTTGGTTCAGGAAGTCTCGTTCGTGTCCACCTGGTCCACCGACGGGAAGTTCATACCCGGGCAGACCGACTTTGCTCCAGTGTTCCTGCCAGCTCCGTTCCCAATCAGCGACGCTGGTTTCGCTTGTGCGGGGTCTGGTTGGTAATGTTGTTTTTTTCATGAAGTCAGACCGAAGATTAGTCCCCCATGCAAATGCCCAAGGCGCGCGCGGTGCGGATCAATCCGCCGGTTGGTGGCACGGTCTTCAGTCGACCAATGGCTGTCGATAAATCGACGGCCGCGACCTGCTGTCCGGTGAAGGCGACCATCTTGCCAAATTCTCCCGCGGCCACTAACTCGACTGCTACAGCGCCGAACATTGAACAAAGCGCGCGATCGAACGTCGTCGGGGTGCCCCCACGCTGAAGATGGCCCAGCACACACGTGCGAGTTTCCTTTCCGGTTCTTTTTTGCACCTCCGATGCAACCACGGCCCCTATTCCTCCCAGTCGCGCCTCGCGATTAGCTTCTTGGCCTGCGGACGTGACATATTCCGCATCGCCCTCGCGCGCTCCCTCCGCTACGGTAATCAAAGTAAATTTCTTACCGGTTGTTTCACGCGCCTTTATCTTTGCACAAACGCTGTCATAACTGAATGGGATCTCAGGAATGAGGATTACATCCGTTCCGCCGGCAACCCCGGCGTACAGCGCGATCCATCCAGCATAGCGGCCCATTACCTCCAGGACCATCACGCGATTATGGCTTTCGGCGGTAGTGTGCAGCCGATCCAAAGCATCCGTCGCGCACGCGACCGCGGAGTCAAACCCGAATGTCCACATCGTGCCCTCGAGATCATTGTCAATCGTCTTCGGAACTCCGACGATCGGGAGACCGTGTTGGTATAACTGTTGGGCGATGCTGAGGGATCCATCACCGCCGATAGAGATTAGGGCCGAAAGCCCCAGGGCCTCCATTCCTCGCTTTGTTTCCTCAAGCAATTCCACCGGCAATTTGCGGCTTTCCCCATGGCCTACCTTGGCGGAAAAGCGACCACGGTTTGCCGTTCCGAGAATCGTACCGCCACGCACTAACAGACCGTCCAACGCGTGATAATCAAGCACACGGATTTGCTGCGGCTCCAGCAGTCCTTCATAGCCACCGAGGATTCCAATGGCCTCCCAACTCCGTTGCGTCGCCGCCTTGGCGATCGCGCGAATAACGGCATTGAGGCCGGGACAATCTCCACCGCCGGTTACTACTCCAATTTTCTTATGCATACAGCACCTTCAATTGCAGCGGCAGCGCTCACGGCACCATGCCGTCCTTGCGCATAGCAGCGACGATTTTTTCAACGATCGGGTCCATTTCGGCCACCCGGTCCATGGTTTCGCTCACCACGGTTTGGGTCAGACCACCCCAAAGTCCTTTTGCCGTAGTAAGATCATAAAGTCTGGTTTCGAGGTTGACCTGTTGTTTCAGGTTGCCATACGTGACGCCCATATCGGTATAAGCTACCGAATAATAATTGTACCAATAACCGGTCTCAAAACCGGTGATGGTCTCGGCATAGCGTTCCCCGCCGGGTCTCGATTCGCGATACTGGCTGTTCAAGCTGGCAAGTCTCAGAATCGCTATCGCCTGCGCGCCCGCAGCACGGAAGCGCTCGGCGGCGGCTCGTTTGTCCTGGTTAATCTCAGATAAACTCAACAGTTCGTGAGTCAGAACGACCGAAACCCCGGTTTTTTTGAGCTCGCGGGCGAGACGATTTTCGAAGCCTTTGCGCAACAGATTCCGTTCGTCAATCGTCAGCACCGCTATATTGGTCAACGGGCCACCGCGGTACTCGGGTGACTTCCACGTCGTTTTAACTGAAGTTGCCGCGCAGGAACACGTGAGCACAGCAAGGGCACAGGCAGCTAATGATTGGAGGTTCATGGGTTAGCTCTTAGTAGGGGTCTCATTCATGGTTAAAGATGGCGCGACCGACTCGACGTGACTCGAACTAGTAACGGCGTCTGCGGTTGACGACCATTCTGTGACGAGTCGATACCCCACCGCCAGCAAAGTCGGTCCAATGAATACGCCGATAAACCCAAACGCTATCGCTCCGCCTAACACCCCAAACAGGATGAGGATCAATGGCATGTCACTGCCTTGGCTGATCAGCCAAGGCTTAACGAAGTTATCCACTGTGCTGACGATGATCGCCCAGATCATCATGAATACCCCCCAACCCGTCGAACCCTGATGAAACAGCCAGAATGCTGCAGGGAACAGAATGAGTGGTGGGCCCATCGGCACGACCGAAAGAAAAAACGTCATGAATGCAAGCAATGCAGCCCCGGGTACTCCCGCAATCAAAAGACCGAGCCCTGCCATGACGGCTTGCACGAGCGCCGTGCCGAGAATTCCGTAGACCACGCCGCGGACGGTAGTGCCGGCAAGGAACAGCAAGCGTCTGCCACGCTCGCCCGCGATGCGTTCTATGATTCGAGTCAGGTATCCGGCCACCGAAGGGCCGTTTCGTAGCAGGAAGAACGTGATCAGCAGGCTCAGTGCAAGTTGCAGCAGGCCCCGGCCTAGTTTCAGGCCTGCCGCCAGCAACCAGGTGCCGATAGGTTCGATCCAGCTTTCCGCCTGGGCGCGTAGTTTCGTCGTGTCCGCAGTCAATGCTCGCCATTGTTCGGTCGTGCTTCGACCGACGAGCGGGACCTTTTCCAGCCAGGCCGGTGGCGCCGGCGGCGTCTCGATCCAACGCTGGGCCGCGGTCTTGAGTTCGGACACGTTGTCGGCCAGTTTCACTGTGACAATCCCGAACGGGAGCAGCACGGCGAGAATCGTCGCCAGAGATATCAGGAACGCGGCCGTCGTCGCGCGTCCGCGAAGAAGTTTAAAGATTCGCTGATAAAGTGGCCAGAGCGAGAACGAAAGAACTGAAGCCCAGAGCAGCGCCGTCACAAATGGCCACAAAACGAGCAAGCACCCGCACAGCAGTAGCAAAAGCAGGCCTACGCTAAGGTTCTGCTCAATCGTGCGGCGAAGATTGTTCATAAAATCCTAGCGTCCAAATTCACGTCTCATCCTTCGCTTGAAACTGCACCCAGACCATGCATAACACTCCGAGCAGGAGTGCTGTTAGCAAAGTAGCCAGGGCAAGTACTAAACCCAGGTTCAAAGTCAGGCAATGGCGCATCAACACGAAGAGCCAGGCGACGATAAGCAACGTCGGCAGGAACATGTAAGGCTCGAGCAAATCGCTGAACCTTCCAAGCCAGGGTGAAAACCAGACTTTCTTGCGCCACCCCCCAATCCTTTTTGGGGGCCAGCCAGCGATGGGCAGATTTTCTTCCGACAATGTTCCCGTCTTCGCCGCGTTGCCCAGGAATTGTAAGTAACCGCGAGCCTGGTAGCTTTTGTAAAGAATAACAAAAGCTGAAAGCGTCACCAGAATACCTACCGGCGCCAGAGTCATAACAATGTCCTGGTTATCTTTTCCGGCACTGACATAGGCGTTGGCTATCAGACCTTGCACAATCAAAAGCCACATAATGCGGTGGTTCGTGACGTCATTTTCGTGCCGAATCATTTCGCGAATGACCGTCGTATAGAAATGGGGTTCGACATCATGCATGGTTTACACCGATATCATCTCGAAAATGTGGCAATGCCACGGAGCCAAATCGATATACAATCCGCTTGAATGCAGTTGGTCGCCGTGGCGTTCGTACCGCCCCTCACTTAGCAAGTCGCGTAATTGCCAGACGCGGCCTTCCAGGCCACTAAACGGCAGACGGACATAGCATTGGCTTTGGTGGTCGGCATAATTCACTGCTACCACGAGTCTCGTATCGGGGTCGCCCTGCCATGCCCAAGCGATAAATGCTTCGCACGACCCATTACCCTCCCAAGCCGGACTGCATTCCAGCAGCTGCCAAACACCGTGTCGTATAACTGGACGCTTCAGTATTTCCAGCAAACGGTCATAGAAATGCTGAAGCGGCTTGTTCGGCGCTTCGTCCGGAGCGCGGCGGAGATGCGGTGAGATGCGCTTGAGTCGGCCATCAAATTGACCTTGGTGGAAAAAGCGAAGACCGGGAGTCAGGAAAGTGACTACCGCGGCGGCCTGGTACATGCCCTCGGGAAAGACGGCGGCCGCGCGCGGCTCGTCATGGTTTTCGAGGAAGCGCGCGAGCTTGTTTTGGAAATCCAATCCGGCGAGCAGATGTTGTCGTACGGGTTGGGGATGTCCTTCCCTAAGGCGGTCGTACAGACGTTTGTCATAGGTGTAATCGAAGCCTTGTTGTTGAAGCGTCCATTCGAGATCCCAATACACCTCGGCCATGAAGCGAAAGTCCGGCCGGCGCTGGCGGACCTGGCACATAGCTTCTGGCCAGAACGGTCGGGGCCCCATACCCCAGGTCCGTTCGAACACGTCCGGCAGCACCAACATCGCCATGTCACAACGAACGCCGTCGCAGCGTTCGGCAATTTTGAGGAGCTCCCCCGTCATTGCCTCTTGCGTGGCCTGGTTGGCATAATTCAGTTGGAGGGTGTCAGGCCAACCAGGGTAGTATGGGTCGCGTCCATGAGCCAATAACATATCGCCGCCCCGCCGTTTGACCCAGGTGTAATTTGCCGGAGTGCGCGCGAGGTCGGCTTCGGTGCCGCGGACATAGAATTCCGGGTGACTCTCAACCCAGCCATGGTCCAGCCCGGTGTGATTGGGGACGAAGTCCAGCATGAGGCGCAAGCCGAATTTGGCGAAACGTTCTCGCAGACGCGCCAGAGCCTCATCGCCGCCTAGATCCTTGTGGACGGTGTAAGCCGTGATTGCAAAACCAGAGCCCGGAATATCGTCGTCGCTTAGGTCCGGCAAGGTCTCCTGGAACTCCTTTCTCCACTCCTGGTTTGTGCGCGAGACTTGCTGCCCGGCCGGCCCGGTCTGCCAGACACTCAGCAACCAAATCCAATCGAAACCCATCTGCGCCCATCGGTCCAATTCACTATCCGGGATGTCGTCCAGTGTGGCAGGGCGGCCCAGACGCTGCCGCAGGTCGGTCATCCAAACCCGTGTATTGAACTGGTAAAGGCAGGGGTAAACCGGCTCGCGCATACCTGACTTTCTCGGTCACCGTCTTCCCGCGGTTGCGGGTTGTTGGCGCTGCGATTTGTCATCAACGTCAACGACTGCTGCGAGTTTGCCAAGTTCGAGCACCTGTTCTGAGTTCGTACTGGCGAACAGATGCATCGCGCGGGCTATTACCCCGGTCCATCCTGTTTGATGGCTGGCGCCAAGGCCCGCGCCATTATCTCCATGGAAGTACTCGTAGAACTGAATACAATCGCGCCAGTCCGGATCGTTCTTGAATTTTTGCGCACCACCATTCACCGGCCGGCGACCTTGCCCGTCTTTCAGGAAGATGCTGGCCAGGCGCCGTGAAAGTTCCTCGGCGACTTCGTAGAGGTTCATCTGCCGGCCGGAGCCGGTCGGACATTCCACTTTGAAATCATTCCCGTAAAAGGCGTAATACTGCAGCAAAGCCCGAATGATGAGGGCATTGACTGGCATCCAGATCGGCCCGCGCCAGTTCGAGTTGCCCCCAAACATTCCAGTGTCGGATTCGCCCGGCAGGTATGGGACGCTATACTCCTGCCCGCCCACGTTGAATGTGTAAGGATGCTCGGCGTGAAACCGGGAAAGTGCCCGAAGCCCGTAAGGACTTAAGAATTCATTTTCGTCCAGCATCTTAGCGAGCACTCGCCGCAATTTCGTTTCATCCATGATCGCACCGAGGCGGCGCCCCGCGTGGCCCACCTTGACCGGATCATGGATGAATGTCCGCAGTTCTGGTCGCGCCTCCATGAAGCCCTTCAAGCGTTCCATCACTTCCGGGTACTTCTTTCTAAACTCACCTTCAAAGACCGTAACCGCGCAGAGCGGCAACAAACCGACCATCGACCGCACCTTCAAACGATGGGCCTGGCCGTCGGGCAACCGCAGGACGTCGTAGAAGAACCCGTCTTCTTCATCCCACATTCCGCAGTTGTTGCCCGCGTGTACCGTTGCCGACGCGATCGAAACGAAATGTTGGACGAACTTGGCGGCCATGTCCGCGTAGGTCGGGTCGTGGAGAGAGAGTTCAATCGCCATCTCGAGCATGTTCAGACTGAAGAGCGCCATCCAGGCCGTACCGTCGGCCTGTTCCAAGTAGCCGCCCGTCGGCAGCGGTGAGCTACGGTCGAAAACGCCGATGTTGTCGAGGCCCAGGAAGCCGCCTTCAAAAGCATTCTTGCCCGCCCGGTCCTTCCGGTTGAGCCACCAAGTGAAATTCAATAGCAGCTTTTGGAAACTGCGCTCCAACCACTGCGTGTCTCCCTTGCCAGTCACGGCTTTTTCCAGGCGATAGGTGAAAATGGTCGCCCAAGGATGGACCGGTGGGTTCACGTCGCCAAAGTTCCACTCGTATGCGGGAATTTGGCCGTTTGGGTGCAGATAGTTCTCACTGAGCATCAGATCCAATTGTTGCTTCCCGAAATCTCGGTCGACCAACGTCAGCGGCAGCACGTGGAACGCCAGGTCCCATGCGGCATACCAGGGATACTCCCATTTGTCGGGCATGGAAATCACATCCGCGTTGTACATGTGGTGCCAATGCTCGTTGCGCGGCGCTCGCTTGGAGCCGGGCTGATACGGATCGCAGCTGTGCTCCTCGAGCCAGCGATTCACGTCGTAATAAAAGTACTGCTTGGACCAAAGCATCCCGCCTAACGCTTGCCGCATGACATTCGCTGCGTCGGCCTCGAGCGACCGCGGAATCACCGAAGCGTAGAACTCATCCGCCTCCTTCTGGCGCGCTGCCATGATCTCGTCAAAGCGTTTGCCGAAAAGGTTATCTGCTTTGCCGTTGGGACCGACCGGTGTAAGCCGCAATCGTACCATTTCAGTTTTTCCCGCGGGTACCGTCAGGTGGTAGTGGGCGGCGACCTTGGTGCCCGTCTGCTTGGGATTGACGGCATCCTTTTGTCCCTGAACCACGAAGTTGTTGATGCCGTCCTTGACGAATGGCGTGCGGTTCTCGGCCTTAAACAGCCGCTTCGCATTCGTTTCGTTTTCGGTAAACAAGAGGGCGTGCTTGCCATCGCAATAAAAGTAGCGTTCCCCTAAGCGTTCTTCCGTCGCGCGCACTACTCCGGATTTGCCAGCAACCATCTGCAGCGACGGCCGAGGATTGTTCTTGCCCCAGGACCAGCGATTTCGGAACCAGAGTGTCGGTAGCACGTGAATCTGGGCGGCGTCCGGTCCTCGATTGTGAATGGTTATCTGAACCAGTACGTCCTCGGGCGATTCCTTGGCGTACTCAACGAATACGTCGAAATAGCGGTTTTGGTCAAACACACCGGTATCGAGCAGTTCGTATTCAAATTCCTGGCGATTGCGTTCTCGATTCGTCTTTAGCAATTCGTCGTAGGGGTAGGCTCCCTGGGGGTACTTGTACAGGTACTTCATGTAAGAGTGCGTTGGCGTGCTATCCAGGTAAAAATAGTACTCCTTTACGTCCTCACCGTGGTTGCCTTCACTGTTGGTCAGCCCAAACAGCCGTTCCTTCAGAATGGGGTCCTTCCCATTCCATAACGCCAGCGCAAAGCAGAGTCTTTGCCGGTCATCCGAAATGCCCGCCAACCCGTCCTCACCCCAATGATAGGCGCGGGATCGGGCCTGGTCATGGCTGAAGTAATCCCACGCGTTCCCGTTCTCACTGTAGTCTTCGCGGACGGTTCCCCATTGGCGTTCGCTCAAATAGGGGCCCCACTTTTTCCACGGTGTCTTTGGATCGCGTGCCTCGGCAAGGCGTTGTGTTTCGGTATTCATATTTTTGTTAGCGGTTGTGATAGTGAAGCGTTAAAGTTGAACTGGAAGGAGCCATAAGCGCTCGACGGCGAAAGCAAAGGCTGCAAGTCCCACTGCCAGGACCGCCATGCGGATGCGTCGTTGATCGAATTTCGGGGCGGTGCCGCCGCTAAACAATGCGCAGGCCAACAGCACGGTTATGAGAATGTAATTGCGAGAGATCCGCCCGGCTTCTCCAGCTTTTTGCGCGAGCTGCTCGCTCTCGATCTGCTTTTGGCGTGCCTCTTCAAGTACTCGCGGCTGATACAGGTTTGTTACGAACGGATGGGGCGGCGCATTTGGGTTTTCAAATGGTTTGGTTGCCATCCAGGCATCGAAGGCGGTTCTGGCTTCGTTACGGAAGCGATCGGCATAAAAGCGAGCCAGAACTTCATTGGAACTCGCGCGCGCATTGATATGCTGGCTAAATAGCAGCACATCTAAGAGTCCCACCTGCGTGTATTTAAGTTCATTGGCGGCAGCACTGCGACTGGCGGCGACGGACCGGTTCGTAAATCCGCCCGCAACGCCGCCCCAGGCAGCCGCTTGAAATGAACACCATGCCGTCCCAACCGTAGCCAGTGAAAGCAACACCAAAGCCACAGGTTCGAACAGCGCACGTTTAGGCTCTCTCGTCGGTCCCGTTTGGGCGGTTGCCGGGCTGCCGACTTGCTGCGATTGATTGCTCATGCCAGACTACGGTGAATCTTTTATAGGCGACTACATTTAACTCCGATCATTCATCGCGAGAGTCATGCCATGGAGGTCGTTGGGTGCGGCTGTGCGCCCAAACCATTGGTGTAGAGCAACGTGGTTTTAAGGGTTTGTCTTGCAGCCGATGTGCAACTTTTAGTTCAAAAGTCGAAATATGGTCCTTGGGTCGCCACCCCGTCTCTCTTTGTCCCCGCGTTTTCTGGCCGTCCATTACCAAGATTACGAGCGAAATCCAAATTAAAGTCTTGACGGGACCGTCGTCCGCTTCAAGCTGGTGATGAGCTTATGCAAGAGAACCCATCCTTTTATTTTCGTACATGGGGAGATGACAACATTGCCTACGGCCCAGTCGAACTGCCTGGGCTGGTCGATTGGGTCCGCCAAGGTCGGGTGAGGCGCGACAGTTGGGTATATCGCGAGGACAAAGGAGAGTGGGGTCGGGCTGGCGATTTGCCGGAGCTCAAAATCCTGTTTAAATCAAAGACAACCGATACCTCCCTGACTGCATTCGCACACGGGATTACTCCTGGATCATTACGCCGAATCAAGATCTTCGCCGACATGGATGAACGTCAGCTCACCTCCTTTTTGCAGTACATGGAGCTGGTTAAGTTTACGCCAAACGCGGTTGTTTGCCGAAAAGACGAACCCGGGGATGCGATGTTCCTGGTTCTGCAAGGTGAGCTCCGCGCGCGCAGTATGATTGGCGGACGTGAATCCACGCTGTCCACAATGGGTGTGGGGGAATGTTTCGGTGAACTGGCAGCAATTGACGAGAGTCCGAGATCCGCCGATGTGGTTGCCAATGTTGAGAGTGTCTTGCTGAAAATCTCCGCCGGCCGCTTGAGGAAATTATTTAAGGAAGCTCCAGCGTTGGCGGCCCCTTTCCTGCTGGCACTTACCAAGACCATCACATCACGAGTTCGCACGCTGACGAAACGCTACGAAGATTCGATCCTCTTTGCCCGAACTGCCGGTCAGGGGTAGGCCACTAGTCCGCTGGTGGTAGGCCCGCTCGCCGAGCGACCGTTTGGAACTGCTCCGGACTGCGCCTAAAATCGCACAAACTGTCGTCCATGGCGCGAACGGGCTTGTTCTTCCTCACGGTGGCGAGCATTGAGAATAGCCTGAGCGGCCTGACGGGCGACGCCGCGAACCAGATTGAGAGCATTCTGGTCAAATTGTCCGCGCTTCTCTCCGCCGAGCACAATCAATCCCAGTAACTCGTTTTGCAGTCTGATTGTGGCCGCCAGCAAAGAGGCCGTCTCGAATCCAAGGCGTGGGCACGACTTGAAGGACTCATCGGCATCACAGTCCGGCAGCACGAGGTCCTGCGGATTGCCCATCATCAAACCAACAAATCCCTTGCCGTTGGCGATTGCGTCATGTTGCTCAGTGGTCAGCGCCAGGTTTGCCTGGCTGCGCACCTCGAACCCCTCGCTGAACTGCCGACGGAAGAGCAGCAGGCCCCAATCCGCGTTGCTGGCCGTGGCTAGTTGTTGGAGAATAACGTCGAGCAGCATTTGCAGATCACGGGCTTCGCCGATCGCTTTGCCGACTTCGTCATAAACCACCATGTGCGTGCTCAGGCGCCGAATACGCTCACTGGAGGTGCGGACCATATCGAAGAGAACACTCATGGCGGCGGCGCTGCTTTCCTTCCGAATTTCCTCAAAGGCCTGTTTTGGTAGCCGAAGCAGCCGGGCGGGGCCGGATGCGACTGCCGCACCCGATCTGGGTTTTCCCTCCAGCAAGGCCATCTCGCCGAAATAATCCCCGGTTTCGAGCACCGCAAGCGTCTTGGGACTTGAGCCGGCCGCTTGCCCCCGCTTTTCGATGCGGACAGAGCCCTGAACGATGAAATACATGCTGTCACCAGGGTCACCCTCAGCAAAAATGGTTTCTTCGCCCGCGAATTGTTTGTCCTCCAGGGCTGCGGCGAGTCGGGCGCGGGCGTCGTCATTCAGGTCTTTGAGGATCGCTATACGTCGTAATTCTTCCGGATTCATGGTGTTTGCGCAGCTGAGAGTTACTGAAGTTTCGGCTGCTGCCGCGCTAGAATGGGCCGCAGTTCCTGAGGATGGTTGGCTTTGCTGAGCGCATCCTCGTCCGTGATCAGGCCGGCCTGGATCAGTTCCACCAGTGATTTCTCCATCGTGCACATGCCAAACGTCGCCCCGGTCTGAATCGCAGAATAGATCTGATGCGTTTTGCCCTCGCGAATGAGCGACGCTACTGCCGGTGTAACCATAAGGATTTCCCGCGCTGCGACACGACCGAACCCGTCGGCTCGGGGCAGCAGCACCTGTGAGATGACGCCCTTAAGGGTGGAGGCGAGCATGACCCGGATCTGCTCCTGCTGATATGGCGGGAAAACATCGATAATACGATCGACTGTCTGTGCCGCATCTTGGGTGTGAAGCGTGGAGAGCACCAAGTGGCCGGTTTCGGCCAGGGTCAATGCCGCCGCGATAGTTTCGAGATCGCGCATCTCCCCAACGAGGATCACATTAGGGTCTTCGCGGAGCACGGCTTTCAGAGCCCGTGGAAACGAAAAGGTATCGGAGCCCAGCTCTCGCTGGTTAATAGTGGAACGGATATGGGGGTGCAGGAATTCAATTGGATCTTCGATAGTGATGATATGGCCGTCGCGCTCCTGATTGACCAGGTTGATCATTGCCGCGAGTGTGGTTGATTTTCCACACCCGGTGGGGCCAGTCACACAGACCAGCCCGCGAGGGAGCAACGCCAGTTGCTTCACTGTTTCGCTTAGGCCCAGTTCGTCGCAGGTCGGAATATTCTCTCCGATTGTGCGAAACACGCCCGAGACGCAGCCGCGTTGCATGAACACATTGACGCGGAACCGGGAGATGCCGGGGATCCCGATGGAAAAATCGAGTTCATGATCTTCCTCGAATTTTGCTTTTTGGTCATCAGTGAGAATGCTGTAGACCAGCGCTTTGGTATCCTCAGGCGAGAGTTCATCAGGAAATCCGCTCGGCAGCAGCTTTCCACTGAGCCGCACCATGGGTGGACGGCTGGCGGTCAGGTGAAGATCTGAAGCGCCTGACTCGACGGCGTGTTTAAGTAGTTCAGCGAGGTCCATAGTTGTTTTGGTTCAGGGTTAAGAGTCCAATAGGCATCCGATTTCAAGTCATGGCGGACGTGCCGGAAAAAATCCCTTTTAGATTCATCTTCAACTCATCGGGTTTGGGTGAAACCCGCAGAACTTCCGCCTCTGTTACTTTCCCCGCTTTCACCAGTTCCACCAATGCTTGGTTAAATGTCTGCATGCCTTCCGATCGGGAGGATTGGATCGCCGCAGGGATTTTGGTGGTGTCCCCTTCAAGGATTAGCTTCCGGACGCGCGGACTGTTGAGCAGAATTTCAAGCGCGGCGGTTCTCCCGCCGCCGGCTCGCGGCAGCAATTTCTGGCAAATGATCGCGCGGAGTCCAAGTGATAATTGCATGCGCACTTGTGCAATTCGATCCGAGGGGAACAAATTAACTAATCGTTCGAGCGACTCCGGGGCATCCTGGGTGTGCAAGGTGCCGAAAACCAAATGGCCCGTTTCGGCCGCGGTCAACGCGACGCCAGCCGATTCGGCATCCCGCATTTCCCCGATCAGAATGACATCCGGGTCTTGCCGGAGAACGTGTTTCAGGGCCGATGCAAACGTAAAGGAATCGACGCTGATCTCTCGTTGGTTGATCAAGGCGAGCTTGTTTTGATGCACGAACTCAATCGGGTCCTCCAAGGTCATGATGTGGCATGCCTCGGTCGTATTGATGTGGTTAATGAGTGCGGCTAGTGTCGTCGATTTGCCGCTGCCGGTCGCACCGGTGACAAGCACTAGCCCATCGCTCGACGCCGCTATGATCTGCAACACGTCGGGCAATTCGAGCTGTTCCAGTGTCGGAATTTTCGTCCCGATCGTTCGTAACACCAGGCCGGGCACATTCCGTTGGTAGAACAGGTTTACCCTGAACCTGCCTAAATCTGGAATGGATACCGCAGCGTCGACATCCTTGCTCTGCTGGAATTCCTGCACCTTCTCTTCACTTCCAAGGACCTCGCGGATCAACCGCAAGACGTCAGCTTCGGTTAGCGCCGGCATCTCGAACCGGGCCAGTTGACCCTGAAAGCGGCCGATCGGCACCTCGCCGGATTGCACGTGGAGGTCAGATCCGTGGTGCTCGACAAGGACGCCCAGCAAATGAGCAAGAGTCAGCGACCCTTCAGATTGTTTGATAGTTGGGTTCATGGTGATGTGGGCTTCAGTTTGGCCCAGCCGCGATTGGGGCCTTCGACCCGACGGCTCGTTGTATCCATTTCTTGAGCTCCGGCGGAACAGATGTGAACCGGAGTTCTATCTGGGGAGAACCTGCCGTGATTGGGCCAATCACCTTGGCATAGAGCTCACCGCCAGGCGGGCCGTCGGTTATCTTTTCTAGTTGGATTTTGAGGTTGCTTAGGGGTGGGAGGACTGATTCCGTTTCAATTCCTGCGCCTGACTCGCTGATCGACACCAGCCTCCCATGGTAAACCGTGCGCCCCACAAATTTCTCCTCCAACACCGTAAATACGATCGATGCCGGACTCGGCAGTGCGACGAGATCCTTGGACTTGGACGCAAGCGCCAAGTTATACGGTTCGCCAATGCCGCCTATTTCGTGCAACAGCAAAAGGCCGGTCGCCCCCTTCGGCTCAACCTGAAACTGCGCGTCGATCCGGACCGGCACCTTGATGCATTGTCTGGTGCTGTCGGAAATGAGGAGTTGACCCCCAGTGGAGAATGATTCGATCCGGCCGGCAAGGTTTACGGTCGAGCCGACCGCTGCGTATTTGGTGCGCCGCAAGGAACCGATATTCCCCACGATAACGCGGCCGGTGTGAATCCCGATTCCCATTTCCAGTTCGGTTCCGCCTTTGGACAAGAGTTGGCAATTGACCTCGGGTATCGCCAACTGCATTGCCAGGCCGCACGCGACCGCCTTTTCCGCATGGTCCGCGCAGGGGAGCGGTGCGCCAAAAATGACCAGAATCGCGTCGCCAATGATTTCGTCAATGGTGCCTTCATATTTGCTGATCACCTCTACCATTGATTCGAGGTACAGGTTGAGAAATTCAATGACGTCGCCGGGTTTTAGACGTCCCGCTAACGCCGTGAACCCTCGCAGATCGGACATCAGGATCGTTACTTCGCGCTCCTGCCCGCCTAATTCGAGGCCTTCCGGTGATTTTAGGATGCTGTTGGCCACTTCCTCGGACACATAGCGACCAAAGGCCCGCCGTACCAGCTCGTGCGCGCGTGCCAGCTCAATATTTTTCTCAGCCAGACTGCGACGCAACTGGTCCATCGTCAGGTGCGTATTCACTCGAGCCAGTAATTCCGCCGCATTAAACGGTTTGGAAACGTAATCCACTGCGCCGACCTCAAATCCTTTCACGATATCCGCCACCTCGGTTTTGGCCGTTAGAAAGATGACCGGCAGGTTTCGCCATTCCGCCGTGGCTTTGAGCTGCCGGCACATGTCGTAACCGTCGAGTTCGGGCATCATGACATCCAGCAGGATTAAGTCAGGTCGCACATGATGCAGGATCTCCAGAGCTTGCTTTCCGTTGGTCGCGACGCTGACCTGGTAGCCTTGGCCTTTCAGTGTGCTCGAGAGCACGGCGATATTTGCCGGCACATCATCGACCACTAAAATGCGGCTGCTCACGATTCGGTTTTCAACCGGGAGACCAAAGTTCCGGTTCAATCGCGGGGGTTCTGGTGCGACCGCTGTCGTGCCGCGAGGTAACGGTCTAACTCCGCGACATCTTTGAAAATCGCGATGCCCGGCAGCGATTTCATGATCTCGAAAACCTCCTGGATCTGGGGCTGCAGGTGTATGAATGAGGCTTGCCCGCCGCGCTCTTTCAATAGTTTGCGCGTGTTTGAAAACACCCGCAAGCCGGCGCTGCTGATGAATTTCAGGTCAGCCAGGTCAAATACAACGTCTTTGACATTGCCCGTAAGTGCCGGAGTCAGTTGGCGCTCTAATTCGGGTGCGGTGGCAGTGTCGAGGCTGCCCGTAAGTTTTACCGTAACGGCGCCCGTGCTAGTCGGGCCAACGTCCTTTAAGCATTGAATGTCCAATGGCATAGCGATCTCTTTCTATTTTCTGGTGTGTTTGCTGCTGTTGTTTTCTCTCTTCTGCAATCTCATTGCGGCCTGCTTCCTTCGTTCAGCCGCTTCGTCAGGCGAAGCACGTTCTCGTCGGCTTCGCGCGTGTAGCGGATCTCGTCGATATAGCGGCGGACCAATTGGATGCCCCAACCACCCGCGGCCTGCTCCTCAGGTACGGTGCGATGGTTGGCGGTTGCTTGCGTTGGATCGAATGCCGGCCCCCGGTCGCGCAATTCGAGCGTCACGGCGTTCCGCGTTTCTTCTATTGTGACGAGGAACTTTTGTCGCGCATCGCGTCGCAACGCATGGTTAACAATATTGCTGGCCGATTCCTCCAGCGCCAACGTCAGGCCGAATAGTGCTCTCTCCGGCACATGCCGCACCTGCCCGAATTCCTGCAACGCTTCCACCGCGCGCATGACCTCCTGGGGCGTGGCCTGTAATTCGAGGGTCACGAGTGTTCCTGCATTCCTGAAGGACTTTTCGCACTCCCGATCACTTTCATTGCCAGGATCGCGATATCGTCGGATTGCGGTGCCCCGTTGGCGAAGGCGCGGATTCTCTGAAGCACGCTCGCGCTAATATGTGTTGCCGGCTGGCCGCAAAAGGAGGCGGCGTCGGCGAGCAACCGTTCAGTCCCGTAACATTCCTCGTGGGAATTGAAGGCCTCGGTGACGCCGTCGGAATAAAGAATCAAGGTGTCCT
This sequence comes from Candidatus Limnocylindrales bacterium, assembly GCA_035495315.1. Classification (GTDB taxonomy): domain Bacteria; phylum Verrucomicrobiota; class Verrucomicrobiia; order Limisphaerales; family UBA8199; genus DATJGF01. The sequence continues at coordinate 39,188 of DATJGF010000167.1, read as the reverse complement.
GCGGTTGAAAATCCAATTCTGTCCTTTGGAACTTTAGACCGGGCTCGAACCCCAAGGCGGTGCCGAGGTCTTTGACGGCCCAACGTGGCGGTCCCGCCGCGGGCAGCAGGACGGGCCGGCAATGTCCGGCGTTGGCCAGTGTCAAGCGGTTCGCCTTCGGTTCATAGACGGCGCAGAGGAACGTAACGAACATGCCCGAGGGATTGTCCGCGGTGAGTTCGTCGTTGAGCCGTGCCAGGATGCGCTCCGGTTCGGCGATGTCGCGCGCCAACAGGCGCGCCAGGCTGATCGCGCGAACCATGAACAGTGAAGCGGGTATGCCTTTGCCGGAGACGTCTCCAACAAAAACCACCAGCCGGTCCGGCCCCGCCGCGCAGACGCCGTAAAGATCGCCCCCTACTTCGCGCGCTGATTCCAGCACGGCGCCGAAGTTGACCTGATAGTTTCGTTCGACCATGGTGAAATCGTGCGGCAGCATGCCCATCTGAATTTCGCGGGCCACCCGCAATTCGCTGGCGATTTGCTCCTTCACGGCGTCACTGTAGGCTTTGGCCTTCAGGAGCGAACGAACCCGCGCCTTTACCTCAAGCATTTCGAACGGCTTTGTCAGATAGTCGTTCGCACCCGCCTCAAAACCGCGGGTCTTGTTTTCGATTTCCTCCAGGGAAGACAAAAACATGATCGGAACCTCAGCGGTCTCCGGCATTTGGCGCAACCGACGGCAGACTTCGTATCCATCCATTCCCGGCATCACAATATCCAGCAGCACGAGGTCCGGTGGGGTGCGGGCGGCGGCCAGGAGAGCCATCTCGCCGTTCAGAGCCAAGCTCAGTTTGTGCTCGCCTTTCAGACCTTCGGTCAAGATATCCAGGTTGGCCTTGGCGTCATCCACGAGCAGCACCCGGCATTCAGAGAGCTTTTTCATGCCGCAGGAAGATTGCGAAGGGCCTGCTCCAACTGCACTTGAGCGTCGGCAAAGGCGTAATTCTGCACCAACTTCTCAAAGGTGAGCCATGCATCGCCAGGAAAAAGCCCACGCAGTGCGGTTTGGTTGGTCGCCAGCGCTTCAACAGCATCTGGATCGAATTGAGCCAAAAGCTGACCCATTCGTTCGCCAGCCATACGCGCCGCTGCGATGTCCACCGGGCCTGTATTGGAAGACTCTACAACGGTGTTTTGAGGCGCTGAAGCATACACCTGACGCAGTTTTGCGAGGAGCGGATCCAGCACCGCGCTTAGGTCCGCAATCGCGTCATTCGTTTCGCTTAGGCCGGCCTTTTCACGGATGAGCTTTTCCAGCTTGCTGGCGGCGGTCTGGACCGGTTTGGCGCCGATATTGCCGGCTACACCTTTAACCGTGTGGGCCAGCCGCTCGGCAACGCCGACATCGCCTTGCTTCAGCGCATCGGAGATTTGCGCGATTGTTTCCCCGTTTTGCTCGCCGAACTGACGAAGTAATTTCGAATATAATTTCCGGTTTCCCGCTACTCGAGCCAATCCATCCTTCGTATCGAGCCCCTCGATGGCTGGAAGATCCGGGTCGGCCTCCGGTTCGGTCATGTGGCTGCTCTGCAACGTCCCTGGCCGAGCACCTCCCGAAAGAGCCGGTTCGTTTTTGAGTTTTGCTCCAGCGGACGTTTCCCGCGGATTTGCCGCCGCCGACGGCCCAGGCGGTTTACAAAATCGGCCAACGGTCTCGAACAGCGAGGCCGGATCGATAGGTTTGGAAATATGGTCAACCATTCCTGCCGCCAGGCAACGTTGGCGCTCCTCAATAGTGGCGTGGGCCGTCATGGCGATAATCGGCACCGAGCTGAAGCGAGCGTCCGACTGCAGCTTCGCGGTTGCCTGGTAGCCGTCCATTTCCGGCATTTGCAGGTCCATCAAGACGACATCGAAGGGCGGGGGCTGCGGCCCATTTGACAGCATCTCGACAGCTTCACGGCCGTTGTTGGCAACAGTTATTGTCGCGCCGGCGCCTTGGAGCAACTCGACCGCGATTTGCTGGTTAATCTCATTGTCTTCAGCCAGCAGAATGCGCGCACCGCGCAGCTGTGTGGACTGTTCGGCTTCCGCCCGGGAGGTCGGTTCATCCTGTACATGCGCGAACAGATTCACCAGTGTGTCGACAATCATCGATTTGGTGACAGGCTTGACCAGAAAGCCATCCAGCTGCAGGCGCTCTGCCTCTTCTCGTACTTCTTCGCGTCCGAACGCTGTGACCAAAACGATCGCGGGCTGGTGGCTTAGGGTTTCATCACTCTTAATATGGCGGCTCGCCAGCAGCCCATCCATTCCTGGCATCCGCCAGTCCATGAACAATATGTCATAGGGATCCTTACCGTCATGTTGTTTGACGGCGGCAATGGATTCAGCGCCTGAAGCTACCGTGTCTACCCGTTTGACAATTGTGCTCAAGGGTTCCTGCAGGATCTCGCGCGCGGTCGGGTTATCATCTACTACGAGCACTCGCAATTGTGTCAGCCGTTCCGGAACGATCTTGCCCGAGCCTTGTTTGGCGCCGATCCCCAGCCAGACGGTGAAGAAGAAAGTGCTGCCCACGCCGGGCTCGCTTTCCAACCAAATGCGCCCACCCATCAGTTCCACCAGACGAAGGCAGATGGTCAATCCCAGCCCGGTGCCACCGTGCTTGCGTGTCGTCGACATGTCTGCCTGGGTGAACGGTTGGAATAATTTGGCGGCCTGCTCTTTCGTCATCCCAATCCCGGTGTCGCGCACAGAAAACTTCAGCTGCACCTTCTCGCCTGTCTGTTCCGCCAATTCGATATTGAGCCGAATTTCGCCGCGTTCGGTGAATTTGACCGCGTTATTGACAAAGTTTGTTAAAATCTGGCCGAGGCGAAGAGGATCTCCGAGCAGGAACTCGGGAATGCCTCGGCCAACATGGGCCAGGAACTCCAGCCCTTTTTCGTGCGCCTTCTGAGCGGTGAGGGTGGTAACGGAACTAATCACCTCGTCCAGCTTGAAGTCGGTGGCTTCGATTTCGAGTTTGCCAGCTTCGATTTTTGAAAAGTCGAGAATGTCGTTGATAACGGCCAGCAGCGACGTGCCGGCGTTGTGAACTTTGGAAACGTAATCCCGCTGTTTGGGTGTGAGCTGCGTTTTGAGCGCGAGATGTGAAAGGCCAATGATGGCATTCATCGGCGTGCGGATTTCGTGGCTCATGTTCGCCAGGAACATCGACTTCATTTCCGTGGCTTCCTCGGCTTTAGCTTTGGCCTGCTTGAGGGCGTTCTCCTGTTCCTTGCGCAGCGTGATATCAGTGAAGCTCACCACCGAACCCACCACCGTGCCGTCTTTGAGCATTGGCGTTGCGCCGTATTCCACGGGCAGGCCTGAGCCGTCCTTCTTCCACAGGAACTCGTCATCAATGCGGCTGGCTTTTCCATGCGTATAGGCGGCGTACATCGGGCATTCTTCCTTGGCGTACTCACTGCCATCAGGCTTGTGGTGGTGAAAAGCCGCGTGGGATAACTGCCCAATCAGTTCCTGGGCTGTAAATCCGAGCATTCGGCACGCCGCCGGATTGACGAAGGTAATGCGCCCTTCAATATCCGTCCCAAAAATGCCTTCGGCGCTGCACTCGAGAATTAACCGCGACCGTTCTTCACTGGTCTTGAGCTGTTCTCGCTGATGGGTCAACTCCGCGGTCTGTTCTTCAAGCTTGCGTGCTTGTTGTTGCGTTTCGCCGAGCAATTCCTGCGTTCGCAAATTGCGTTGCAAAACCTCCAGACTCAAGGCTGCCACCGGGAGCAGTTCGTCGAGCAATGCTTTCTCGCGTAATCCAGTCGCACCCAAGAACGCGATCTCCAGAACTCCCAGCAGTGCATCCTTGGAAAGCAGCGGATAGGCAATCGCTTCTCGCGGGCAGGCTGTGCCCACGCCGGAGCTAATCCGGAGGTAATCCGCGGGCAGTTTGGTGAGAGTCAGGAGCTTGCGTTCCTGTGCGCATTGGCCAACCAAGCCTTCACCAATCACAAACTCACTGAGCGCCCGAGCGGCGTTATCCAAGCCATAGCCCGCAATCCTTGTCAGCCGTTTCTGATTATCCTCAAAAAGGTAAAGCCCGGCCACGCCGCCGCCCAACACCGGTACCAACCCGCAAAGCAGTCGTTCCCCAAATTCGGCGAGAGACACCGCGCCCTGCAGGTCGCCAGTGATTTTGGAGATCGATGATTTCAACCAACGCTGCTCATCCATCGCAGCGGCTCCTTGCTTTAGAATGTCGATAGAGCGTGCCAGGCCGCCTGTCTCATCGGGCGCTTCAGTAAAAGGGACTGCTTTGGCGTATTCGCCGGCGGCAATTGCCTTTACTGACGTTTCCAATCCCCGAATGGGTCGAACTATTCGCCGAAAGGTGAGAAAACCCAGGAGACCGGTTATCAGGATGGCCGAGCTGTCGGCAATCAACATTCTGCGCCGGGCCTTCGAGATGGTTTCAACGGCTGATTTACCGGCATTTGTGGCGAGGTCCTGATTGTGCTGGATCCACTCGCTCGACAGCCGGCCGAGACGTTGACCTTTATCCGCTAATGACCCATTGAGCTGGGCAACGGCTTCGTCACGGTGACCTGAAGCGGCGAGCGCCATGACTTGCTTTGCCTCACCAATGTAATCGCGGCACGCTTCCCGGTAATCATTGCATAGTCGGCGATCTTGGTCGCTGCTGATCAAAGAATCCCCATATTGAGCAAGGAGGCGCTCGACCGTTTCAGCCGTGCGGTTGAATGCAGCTGCAGCCTTGTTTTGATCACCTTGGGTATTTGCCAAGATTTGATTTCGCAAATCTACACGAAGTTCCTCCACCGATCTGGAAAGGTTCCCCAGCAACGCCAGGCTGGGGATTTGTGATTCGGAGATAAACCGGTTCCGCGCTTCGATCTCTGCAAATTGAAAACGTGTGAACAAACCGAGGCCCAACAAGGCGACAAGTGGCACACCCAGCAGAAGGATGAGGCGTTTGGCGATCGTCATACGGTCAATCTCGCAGGCTCCAGGCAAAAGGCCAAAGGTGCGGCCCCGTTCCCCGGAGGCAACACACGCTTTGCCTCATTTTGCCTGGGCACCCTGTAGGGTTGTTTGCTCCAACCGCTTCGCGTCGTCAAGTTAATCCCGCGAGCGCTGCCAGCTTTTGTCCGGATCGTATTCGGTCATTTTCCGCGCCAGTTTCCCAGTCTTGGATCCCAGGTCTTTTTGCCAAACCGAGCCTTGCTGATTGACTATGAAGGTCATTACTCCTGAGTCACCGTACTCCGCCGGCCAGGCAACCAGGGCAAAGCCACCAATCATGTTGCCATTAATGATGTAATTATATTTGCCGCCAGGCGCGTGTGAACCCTGTCGGGTGAGGATTTTGAAATAATAACCATGAAATGCCTGCGGCGGCTCCTGGTTCTGCGCGTCATCCAAATGATATCCTTCACCCTGTGCTTGAGCAACCAATGGACCCAGCGGACTGACTTCCCCCCATGCTTCCAGGGACCAATGAAGCCCATCCTGGGTTCCCGGCGTGCTGCTGAGCTTCTGTGCATACTCCAACACCTCGTCTCCGTCACGGTCTCGGCTCGCATAATCCCGCTGCGCATCGACGTACGCTCGCATCACCTCAAGCACCGCCAATTCATTCCGCCCGATCCGCCGATTTAACAATTCTTCCTTCCCGCCCGCCGTGTCGAAAAACCACCGACCATCGCGCTGCGCGATAGGAATGGGAAACGGCCAGGAGTCGGCCCCGACCTCCAGCACACAACGAGAATTCGATTCGCGCACAATCTCGAATTTCTGATCCAGCGCCGCCGCGAAGGCGCTGAACTCATTGGTGGCTTGCACGCGGTCGGGATTCTCCAACTCCTCGACTGCCGGTCCAAACAGCGTTCTTAGCCCTTCTGGATCCGGGGCTTTTACGAGGGCAATCAGCGACTGTACGGCAGCTTCTGGCGTTGCAAACGTCTTCGCGGGTTCGACCGCGGATGTCGCGCCGGCGACTTGAAGCGTCCCGATCAAGAGAAGCGCTCCAGCTACGACATAATGACAAGCCGCGAAACGTCGGGTTTGGCGAAATGATTTCATGGATTGAATTGGTTGAATGTTCATGGCGTCACCTCTGCCCTTCTAACGACCTCGGCCGCCCCGGCCGCCACGTGATCCGCCTGAACCGCCGAAGCCTCCGCTGCGGCTGCTCGAGCCCCGATTGCTATAGCTCCGAGCACTCGAACCACTGCTCATTCCTCCAAACGCGCTGCCACTCGACCCGGAAGATCGCGCATATGAATTCGACGAAGGGCGAGAACTACTCCGCTGGCTGACACTGGGGGAAGCCGAAGCCCGATTTCCGGAGCTCATGCCGCTCGACGGGCGCGCGGCTACGTTCCCACTTGAAGGGCGGGTGCCAACCGCACCGGTCGAGGGCCTGGCTCCGGTTGTCGGTCGAGTTGAACCGCCGCCCCAACCGCGTGCTTCCCGCGTGCCAGCACTCGGCGCGCCGGATGAGCGCAGGCGATCCTGGTTAGGTTGCCATTTTTGCTGGGTTGGCCGCGCGCCGGAGTTGGCCGCGCGGTTGCCTTGCTGGGCTGGTCGATCGCCACGGTTAACGGTTCGATCTCCCCGGTTGACGGTTCGGTCAACGTCGATATCGACATCGCCGTGACCATAGTAGACGCCACCGTGGTGCCAGTCACAATTGTTGGCGATAATGGCACCCCAGGCCATGCCTATACCAAAGGTAACCAACGGTGTTACCGGGTCGTAAACGTACGTCGGCGGGGGATAGTACACCGTCGGTGGATAGGTGGGTACGTAGACGACCTGTGGATTAGCCGGCGCTACCTGGACGATTTGATTCGTCACCGTCACCACTTGTGTATAGTTCGTCTCGATCACGACCACATTGGTAACCGTAACAATCTGCTGTGGGCTCGAGCGGAGCGTTCCGGCCTTTTGCGCTTTAGCTCGCAGGTCCTGAATCGTGTCCATCAATTCCTTGGGTTGATCCAGAAACGCCTGGCCCAGTTTCATCGTCCAATCCAGATCAGCATCCAGCTTAGCGATCAGTTCAGGGAATTTCGCGACCGCCTTCACGTTCTCATCCCAGGATTGTTCGTCGACTTTCGGGATATTATTTGTGTCTCTCACGAAACGCGCCGCTTGCACGATCTCCAGTGGATACACCGCCGCCGGAAGGATGATGCTAATCAGCTGGTCCGGATGGAGCGCTATCGGCATGACAAGTTTTTCGAGCTCGGTTGCCGACGCTTTCGGTGGTGCTGACGGCGGCGGGGCAGGGGGCGGCTTGGTGGATGATGCCGCGGCTGCCGACTGTTGATTGGGTGCCGGTTGTTGGCTGGGTGCCGGCACGGGAGCCACTGGCGCGGGCGTCGGCGCTACAAAAACTTTCGGCGGTTCCTGGCCAGAGGTTTTGTCATTGGACCCGCCAGAAGTTGTTGCGCAGCCAAACAGGAACCAGCAGGCTCCGATCGTGACACCAATCCAGGCCAACGACGGTTTATTAGACCTAGCTTTCATGGGTTCCCAGGATGGTCAAAGTCGTGGCGGTTTACTTCGCCGCGCTTTTCTCGGGCGGGGGAGCCTTAGCCGCAGTAATGGTCGCGGCGATGGTGTTGAGTTCAGCGACCAAGGCGTCCATGGATTTTTGCACCTGGGCCCCTGTATTCCTGGTTTTTGCAAAGAGCCCCTTGGCGGAATCGACACCGGTAACGGTCAGGTCATTTTGCAGATAGGTCTGCAGGTCTTTCAAATCTGCCATCCAGGGCTCGTACTTCTCCTTGATTGGCTCAGTGAGGGTCTTGATACTATCGAATGCCTGCTGCAGTTTGGCTTTGCGTTCGGCGGCCAATTTCTGAATGTCGGGGTTTTTCACCGTCGCCAATTGTTGCTCCCACTGGTCGAAATAGGCCTGGCCTTGCTGCTTCATATCCTCACCGCGCTTCTTAATTTTGTTGGCAGTGGACTCCAGGTTTGCGACGGCCTTGCTGTATTGCTCGAATGCCTTCCGAGGGTCGGTGGTTGCGCTGGCGGCGATGGCGTCAAGCGAGGTCATGGTTTGGTCGATCGCCTTCTTGCCGTTGAGGATTTCTTCACGGAAGCTGGCGATGCCCTCGCCTGTTTTATCGGCTTGTTTGTAACCCTTGGTCGTGCCACAGCCAGCCAGCAGCCAACTGGCTCCGGCAGTCACGGCAATCAAGGCCACTGTTTTCCCAAGTGTTTTGTTTTTCATAGTTTTTTTTGATGGTTGTCTATTTTGATGTTTATTGCTGAATTCAAAAGCTCAGGCCTAATGACAAAACGATCGTCGGGTCGGTCCAGCCCAGGTTAAATACATACGTCGTGAATTCCGCCCGTTTGTATGCCAGGCCCACCAGGAACCCCCGCTGAATGTCGAGATCGGATTTGTAGGCTTTCGTCCGCTGGATTGCCAGGCCTGCTCGCAGCCAGTCCCACGGCGAATAGCTCAACTCCGACCAGGTGTAGAAAAAGTTCCCGGACGAATCCCCGGTGTCGAACACATACTCGCTTTGGCTGGCGAGTGTGAAGCCTTTATAAGCGAGAGACAGATTATACCCCGGGGCAACGCCCGTCAGATCGCCGAAAACCCCGCCGAGCATCGGCGTGAAATCGAACACGAGCTTTTCCCCGGTGCTGAAGGTGTAGCCAACCCACAGCGAACCGCTCTCCAGGGCCTCGTAATTATAACGCGCCTCGAAATGGAGCGGTCCACGGTCAGCGGTAAAATTGGGATTAACATAATCCCGCGATTCCGGCACGATGTAGCCATAGACCGAGGCGGAGAAAGACCAGAGAGTGCTCGACGCGGTGGTTGAGATCTCGGTCGTGGTATTCGTCGCCTGTCCCCGGCCGAGCATCGGCAGAAGGAGCATTGCGCTACCGCCAATAGTTAAACAACAGCTTTTCATCCTCCGAGCAATATAGTAAGGGCGACAAGCACCCCGCCGACGATCACCATCGTGATGCCCATGCCTCGCGGGTGATAGCCGGTACAACGCCCGAACGCATAGCCAGTCAGAAACAGCAAGCCGATGGCGATGCCGTTCGAGACGCGCTGCGCGCGCAACGCATTCTGCATAAAACAAAAAGGCAGCACGACCGGCAACGTCGAAAGGACCACCAGCAAGAAAACGCCTACAGCGCCGATCCAGTCACGCCGGTTCAACCGCGGATGTCCGGGGGGGGCGGGCATTTGCTGTAATTGACGCCGAATTTCTTCAAGTTCCGCGGTGCCCAATCTCGCTGCGATTACGGCGTCGAGTGCATCGCCAATAATACGCTGAGCTTTTTCGGGATCGGCAGCGGCACGCACCGCGCGCAACGTTGCCAGCGAGCGAGCTTGTTCGGCCAAACAGCCCATCAAATACATAATCGCGTCAATGACTCCCCATGCCAGGTTGCAGCCCAGCGCAGCCAGCAGCATGGTTCTCACTTCCGCTCGACCCGCCTCGGCGACGCTGAACGAGCAGGTGAAGGTCAGCACCATGATCAATCCGAACAATACTTCCGAAATACGCTCGATCGGTTCGAGCACGCGTTTGCTTGGTTGGCGGCGGTAAGTTATGGAGGGGGTAACCGCCTCAGTGCTGGAAGCCGTGGTCATAGGTTAGGGCTCATGGGCGTCGCCGGGTTGGCTGGGGTCTGCCCACCCTCAACCACGTCCGCCAGTGAACGAAAACGGTCGATGCGCCCAACTTTGTCCTCGACTCCTTCGCTGCGAAGGATGTCGCGGACTGAGGAGCGCGCCTCAACCAACTGGAACGCAATCCCGCGTTTTGCCAGTTCCTCGTGTAAGGTCAAAAACATCCGCACCCCGGCGAGGTCTACTGCCGGTGAGGTCGATAAATCGCAAACGGCCAGCTTGGGCAGCTCACTTTCCGCCTGAACGCGCCCGACAACCGTATCGAAAATGTGCTCCGTGTTAAAATACAAAATCCCTGACTCGACACGAAATGCCAGCACGCCGAGGATGGGTTCATTATCGGGGTGACGTTCCCGGTCCGAAAAACGGCGCGTCCCTGGAATACGTCCCAGGAAGGCCACGTGCGGCCGGGAAGCGCGTCGAAGCAGCAGCAGTAAAGAAAGGACGGCGCCTACGAGGACGCCGCGAAGGAGTCCCTGGCCAAGCACTCCCAACAATGCGGCCGCGGCGATGAGGAATTCCGTGCGGTGATATCGCCAAAGGTGCTTCAGCTCGGATATTTTTAGAAGGCTGGCCACCGCCATCAATACCACCGCCGCGAGCACGGGCTGTGGCAGATTATGGAGTAGCCCCGAAAAGAACACCGCTACGAGCAGAACTAACCCAGCCGCAACCAATCCACTAAGCGGCGAGCGCGCGCCGGCACCCTGATTCACCAGTGATTGCGACATGCCGCCGCTGACAGGAAACCCGTGTCCAAAACCCGTGGCCAGATTCGCTCCCGCCAGCGCCAGGAACTCCTGATTGGTATTTAGACGATAACCGCCTTTCTCGGCGAACATGCGGCCGATCGCGACGGTTTCGACGGCACCCAGCAGGAACGCGGCGAGCGCTAAAGGCAACAACTCGTTCACGTCGTGCCACGTCACCGCCGGCAGGCTTGGAGCCGGAATCCCGCGCGGGATCTGGCCGAGAAGTTTCACGCCGTAAAGCGAGAGATCCACCACCGAGGCGGTGACGATCGCTGCGATGACTACCACCAGGGCCACCGGTTTGTTGGGCAGAAAGAGTTTCCCGAGCGCGAGCAGCACCAATGCCGTTATGCCCAGCGCCAGCGCCTGCGGATTGGTCTCGCCAATATGTGAGAAAAAAGCCGCCATCCGTTCCCAGAAACCGCCGCCATGCGCCGCGGAGAAACCAAACAATTTCGGCAGCTGCGTGCTTGCCAGATACAACGCCACGCCCGCCTTGAAACCGATCATTACCGTTTCCGAGATGAATTTAACCACCACGCCCGCACGAACCAGCCAGGCAAAGAGGGCCGCGGCCCCGACCAGCAGCGCTGTGCAAGCTGCTAACTCACGAAACCGCGCCGGGTCCCCACCTGCCAGATCGCCCAGAGACGACCCAATCAGCAGCGAAATCGCTGAGGTCACACTGATGACCGTCTGACGGGAGCTGCAGAAAAGCCAAAATACCAAGCCGGAGAACAGGCACGCGTAAAGACCGGCTTCAGGCGGCAGCCCTGCGAGTGAGGCATCACCCAGAGCCGCCGGGAGCAAGTAGGCTGCGAGAGTGATCCCCGCGACCACGTCCGCGCGAAGCCAAATCCTTTTGTAATCCCGCAGCCAATGCAGCGACGGGACAAACGCGCTCCAGCTTGAGAGTGCTTGTTGCGTCATTCGCCTGCAGTCCCCGGGCTCATCGGATTCTTATTCCGAGCCCTTCTTTTCGGTCTTTTCCAATGAGATCGCCAAGGCTTCCGTGTAGGTTATTACGACGTTATCGCCGATGCGCGCCTGGGTCAGCCGTGACGGATCCGCCACACGCGCTGTAAGATATCGGCCCTGTGGCCCTTTAACGGTGACCGTTTGTGTGGGTCGATCCAAACCTTCAATTGTCGTTACGACTTTGAATCGACGCAGCCCACCCGCGGCCGGCGACGATCCAGGCGGCGCTTTGCCCGCCGCGTCGAGCAGCACAATCGGGTGCTCTTTCTCCTCTTTGGTCGGCTTACGCAATTCGGCCGCGACCGAGACATAATAGTCCGCCCGCACCAGGTCGCCCACCTTGATTTCGTCGAAGCGCTTCACGCGCGTGTCAGCGACTAGAGTCACTTCGTTCCCCAGCGGACCTTTCAGCGTGACTTCGCGATTCGTGTAATTAATTCCCTCCACTGAGGCCGTCACCGTAACCAGCACGGCTTCATGGCGGGACATCGTATCGTCAGCGGTCGCAGGTTTTTCGTCGGCAGCCTTGATTAAAGCTGTGGTAGAGGCCAGCAAGGCCGCGCACAGCACGGTGTAATGTATCCTTTTGGTCATGATATTGTCTTTCATGTTTGGTTCTTGTTTGGTTTCGCTCGTTAGAATGATTCGCGCTTTAATACACTTCGGGTATGAACCTGCGTCCCTTCAAGCTGGCGACGTCGTCATAGCCCCCTTTCATCGAACGCTTCGGCAGTTTCACGTTTTCTCGCGGGACTTTCTTGTAGGGAATCAGGCTTAAGAAATGGTGGATGCAATTGAGCCGAGCCCGTTTTTTGTCATCAGAACGCAGGATGTGCCAGGGGGCCCATTTGGTATCGGTCGCTTTCAGCATCATGTCACGCGCTCGTGAGTACTGAAACCACTTCTCCCGCGACGGCAGGTCCATCGGACTGAGCTTCCATTGCCGCAAAGGATCATCCATGCGCGCTTCGAAACGACGCTTCTGCTCTTTGTCGCTGACCTCAAGCCAGATTTTGATCAACTTAATCCCGGCATTCACAATGTATTTCTCCATCTCCGGGCAGATCTTCAGAAAGCTCTCGTGCTGTTCCTTGGTGCAGAAGCCCATGACGTATTCCACGCCGGCTCGGTTGTACCAACTGCGGTCGAAGATTACGACCTCACCCGCCGCCGGGAAGTGCTGCATGTAGCGCTGAATGTACATTTGTGACTTTTCGCGGTCCGACGGGGCCGGCAGCGCAACGAGGCGAAACACGCGTGGACTGACGCGCTCGGTGATAGCCTTGATGGTCCCGCCTTTGCCGGCAGCGTCACGGCCCTCGAAGATGATGATCACTCGCAAGCGTTTGTGCTTGATCCATTCCTGCAGCTTGCAGAGCTCCCCCTGGAGCTTGCGCAATTGCTTGGTGTATTTCTTGGTCGTCATTTTCCCGTTGCTTTCTGGCTTGGAATCTTTGCTCATAGGTTCCTTTGATAGAGTTGCTGGCCGCTAGGCCTTCGCCGAACTGTCTGCAGTGCGATTGGTTTAGTGGTTTAGTTCCGTCTCGAAGTTAATGGGTTGTCGCGTTGGCCTGCAGATCGTGCGGCCCAGATTCCCAACCACCGCCCAGCGCGCGATAGAGTTGAACCACGCTTAACAGTTCGTTCAGCCGGGCCTGGGCGAGGTTGAGTTCAGCGCTGAAGAGTTCCTGCTCGTTGTAGAGCACTTCGAGATAGCTGGTTACGCCGCCCTCGTAGCGATCAGTTGCCGTTGCGCTCGCATCACGATGCGCCTGCGTATTTAGCTCCTGTTTCGCGCGAAATTCTTGCGTGCGTTGATACGCGATCAGACCATCAGAAACCTCGCGGAATGCCTGTTGAATGCCGCGTTGATAATTCGCCACCGCCTCGGTAAAACGCGCCTCGGTCAATTTGAGATTGCCTTTGAGCTTTCCTCCAGTGAACAGCGGCATCGTTACCGCCGGCCCGAACTGCCAGGCCCGCGCCGGCGCACTGAACAGGTCGGAGAGGGCGACGGTCTGATACCCATAGAAGCCTGTCAGCGTGAGCTGCGGATAAAATGCCGCTTTGGCCTGGCCAATGTCGGCATTGGCCGCGACGAGCTGTTGCTCGGCCACGCGGATATCCGGCCGGCGCTCCAGCAGCGATGAAGGCAAACCGGCGGGGACCATGGCTTCCAACTGCTGAGAGACAAGCGGGCTGCCGCGTTGGATCGGCCCGGGATTGCGCCCCAACAAAATACTAAAGAAATTTTCCTGTTGCTCGATGCGTCGCTCGATGTCGGCAATGGCGGCTTCCGCGGTATATACCAGGATGCGCGCTTGATGCACATCCTGCACCGAGGCGACTCCGCCTTGCTCACGCGAACGAGTCAGCTCCAGGGAATTGGTGCGGACGTTGTGGGTCTCCTGGGCGATCTTCAGCTCCAGATCGAGCTCCAGCAGTTGCAGGTATGCAGTAGTGATGTCTGCGACCAGCGTTTGCCGCACGACATGTTGCGCCTCAACCGTGGCCAGCAAATTCGCGCGTGCGGCCTCGTTGGCGCGGCGAATGCGCCCCCACAGATCCACTTCATAGGCCGGCATCGACACAAAAACATCTCCGTAGGTTCTTTGGGGGTTGGTCCCGGCAGGAATAGGGATCGGACCCTTTTCAGAAGAACGGCTGGTGACTAGATCACCGCCGGCGTTGATTGTCGGGAAATACTCCGAACGCGTGATGCGGGCGCTCGCTTCAGCTTGCAATATGCGCGCCGCCGCGATCTTGATATCCCAACTATTCGTGAGGCCTTCGCTTAGATAGGCATTGAGTTGAGGATCTTTAAAGACCTCCCACCAGCCGAGGTATCCCAGAGAGGTCGCTTCGGAAGTGACATTTGTGTCTGAGGCGGCGCGACGGTAGGTGCTCGGCGTATCAACGGACGGCCGTTTGTAGTCCGGACCAACCGCACAACCGGTGATCAGGATGCCTGTGATCCAGGCGCTCGTCTGCAGGACGCTATAACAGGGGTTCCTCGTATTCATTAATGCGCTCCTATCTCTTCCTCGGTAGTAACGACTGGGACTTCGGCGCTCGGTTTTGGTCCCTGCTTGCCTTCCGACAGCCGCTGTACAAACACGTAGCAGACAGGAATAATAAACAGACCTATAACCGTCGCGATCGTCATGCCATAGACGACCCCGGTGCCCATCGTGCTTCGGGAGGCCGCACCGGATCCGGTCGCCAGCATCAGCGGCACGCACCCGAGAATGAATGCAAACGAGGTCATAAGGATTGGTCGTAGACGCAGCTTTGAACCCTCGACCGCGGCATCGAGGATTTCCTTTCCTTCTTCGCGACGCATTTTGGCAAATTCAACGATGAGAATTGCGTTCTTGGCCGCCAACCCGATCAACATGACCAGACCAATTTGGGCATAGACGTTGAGATCAAAATGCCGTACGAGCATGCCAATGAGAGTGCCTAGTACCACAGTCGGTGTGGCGAGCAGCACCGAGAAGGGAAGACTCCAGCTTTCATATTGTGCCGCCAACAACAGGAAGACGAAGAGCACGGCCATGCCAAAAATGATCGGCGCCTGGCCTTCGGATTTCTTCTCCTGCAGCGTCAGCCCGGACCATTCGTAACCCACTTCGCTGGGGAGCGTCTTCATGACCTCCTGGATTGCCTGGATCGCCTGACCGGAGCTGTAACCAGGAGCTGGCGCCCCCATGATCTCCGCTGCATTGTACAGATTGAACCGAGTCACGACATTTGGCCCGGACATTTTGCTAACCTTAACCAGCGTGCTCAGCGGCACCATTTGTCCATCGTTGTTGCGGACATAGAACTGGCCGATGTCGTCCGGCTTGCCGGTGAATTGGGACTCTGCTTGCAAGAACACTTTGTAAACCCGGCCGAAACGGACGAAGTCGTTCACGTAGAGACCGCTCAAATAGGTCTGCAACGTCGCAAAGATGCTGTCCACCGGCACACCCAAGGTGCGCGCTTTTTCTCGGTCTAACTCCACCTTCACCTGTGGAGTAGCCGGGTTGAATGTGGTGCTGGCGCGACCGATCTCCGGCCGCTTGGAAACCGCAGCCGTCAACTGCTGCACATACCCAGCCAATTGCTCGATGCTGCCTCCCGAGCGGTCCTGCAGTTGCATACTGAACCCGGATACGTTGCCATAGCCCGGCAACGGCGGCGGCCCAAATGAGAAAGCGCGCGCCCCCGGAATGGTATAGAATTTCTTATTCCACTCGCGCGCCAACGCGCTGGCGTGCAACTCGGGCGACTTGCGCTCCTCCCACGGCTCCAGACCTACGAACATCAGCGCCGCATTCGGAAAGTTGAGTGAATTGAGAATGTTCATGCCTGCCAGAGCTACGGCAGAGCGAACGCCTTTGGTGCTCCCGACAATGTTTTCGACTTGCTTAAGCACTGCGTCGGTGCGCTGGAGCGATGCGCCCTCTGGCAATTCCACCGCTACGAACAGGTAGCCTTTGTCCTCATCTGGAATGAAACCGCCGGGGACAAACTTTCCGGTGATCCAAATGCCTCCAACCACAAACACGATCAACAACATCGAAAAGCCCGCTTTGCGACACAGCCCGCCGACAATCCCTCCATAACGGGTGCTAAGCCAATCGAAGGTCTTGTTGAATCCCTTAAAAAAAGCCGTGATCGGCCCGCGTCCGGGCTTGGGTTTCTTCAACAGCATGGCAGATAGTGCAGGACTGAGTGTTAGCGCGTTAATGACGGAGAATACAACCGCGACGGCGATCGTCAGCGCGAATTGACTATAAAGCTTGCCGGTGACGCCCCCCATAAAGGCCACCGGCACAAATACTGCGCACAACACCAGGCCGATCGCTACCACCGGGCCCGAGACCTCCTTCATAGCCTGCTTGGTCGCTTCGACCGGATCTTTGCCATGTTCGATGTGGTGCTGCACAGCCTCGACCACTACGATCGCGTCGTCGACCACAATGCCGATCGCCAGCACCAGGCCGAACATGGTCAGCACGTTCACGCTGAAACCCAGCACCGGGAACATGATGAAGGCACCCAGCAAGGACACAGGCACCGTGCACATCGGAATAATTGTCGCGCGGAAGCTCTGTAAAAACACATAGACGACAATCAGGACCAGGACCACCGCTTCGAACAACGTGTGAACGATTTCTTCCATCGACGCCTTAATGGGGAGCGTCGAGTCGAGCGTAATGTCGTAATCCATGTCCGCCGGAAAGCGCTCCTTGGCAGCACTGAGGATCTTCTTCACATTATCCGCCGTTTCGATCGCGTTGGCGCCCGGTGCCAGATAAATGCCGATCGCGCCGGCAGGGGCTTTGTTCAACCGCGCGCGCAAATCATAAGTCTGCGCACCCAGTTCAACGCGGCCGACGTCCTTGACTTTTACTTGCGAGCCATCCGGATTGGAACGGATGATAATCTGCTCGAACTCCTTGGGATCCTTCAATAAACCGAGCGCGCGGACATTGAACTGGCTCTCTTGGCCGGTTGGCGCCGGTTCGGCCCCGATGCGACCAGCGGGCGATTGTGCGTTTTGCTCCTTGATCGCGTTCTGGATGTCCGATGGCGTGATGCCCAGCGAAGCGAGCTTATCGGGGCGCAACCAAATGCGCATGGTGTAATCCTGGGCGGTGAAGTTCTTCACGTCGCCGACCCCGCGTACGCGTTTGATGGCGTCGACCAGGTTAATGTCGCAGTAATTGCCGAGGAAAATCGCGTCGTAAGTGCCCTTCGGTGAAGAGAGCGCAACCACCATGAGGATGTCCGGGCTGGAGCGGTTAACTACCACACCTTCCTTTTTGACCGCGTCCGGCAACTGGGCTTCGGCCTGGCCAACACGGTTTTGGGTGTTGACCTGCATGATGTCCACGTCGGTGCCTACGTCGAAATAAACGTTGAGCGTCAGCTTGCCGTCGTTGGCATTAAACGATTGCATGTAGAGAAGCTTGTCGACGCCGTTGACCTTCGATTCTATCGGCGTCGCGACTGACTCCATGACCGCCTCGGCCGCGGCCCCGCGATAGGTGGTCGTGACCTGGATCATCGTCGGGCTCACCGGCGGGTATTCGGAAATGGGCAGACGTTTAAGGGTGATCAGTCCCACGATCACCGTCAGGATGGCGATGACCATCGCCACAATCGGGCGTCGGATGAAAAAATCAGCCATATGACATTACTCCTTCGCCGGTGGGGCCGTGGTGTTGGCCTGGGCCAACTGGGTGGCAGTCATCGGCTGAACCTGAGCGCCCTCGCGGACTTTTTGCAGCCCCTCGACCACGATGCGCTCACCGGCCTTGAGGCCTTCTAAAACCATCAGGTTCTCGCCAAATTGTGAACCGACCTTGATGGGGCGTTGGGAGGTCTTGTTGTCTTGAGCTACCACCCATACGAAGTTCTTCCCCTGCAATTCGGCTACCGCGCGTTCCGGGACCAGAATGCTATCGGGTCTCACTCCCAGGTCCACCTTGATGCGGCCGAACATGCCGGGCCGAAGCAGCTTCGCCGGGTTTGGGAACTCCGCTCTAACTCGAAGCGTGCCTGTCTTCACGTCCACTGCGCGGTCAATGAAGACAAGTTTGCCTTTCTCGGGATGCACCGACCCATCCGCCAGGATCAATGTGATAGGCAAGTCGCGTACCCGCTTGCCGGTGCGCTGCGCTTCCGCGTCGGCCTTCAGGTATTCGACTTCGCTCACGCTGCAATAGAACCACATCGGATCCAGCGTCGAGATCGTTACCAAAAGCGTCGGTTGCCCTTTACCGACCAGGTCGCCCATCGATACCTGTTTTCCGCCAATTAAGCCTGAAATGGGGGCGCGCACATCGCAGTAACTCAGTTCGAGCGTCGCAAATTCCATGCGCGCCTCGGCTGAAAGTACGTCCGCCTTGCCCACTTCGACCGAAGCCAGCGCATTATCCAGGTCCTGCTGGGGTACTGCGCGTTTTTCAGCAAGCGGTTTAAGGCGGGCGACATCCTTTTCGTATTTATTCAACGCGGCTTTGGCCTGGGCCAAACCGCCCTTGGCCGCATCGACACGTTGTAGATATGGCTTGTCATCCAATTTGAAGAGGGCATCGCCGTCCTTCACCTCGGTGCCCTCAGTGAAGAGCAGCTTGTCCACAAAGGCTTCCACCCGGGCCCGGATTTCGACATTTTGCGGCGAGTCCACTTGGCCGATGATTTCTGTCGCCATGGGGGCATTAGTTGCGACGACATCGGCCACTTGAACAATCGGCGGTGGCAACGGCGCTTGGGCTTGCTTACCGCAGCCAAAAAGGGCCAATGCCGCCGCAGCTCCCAGGACCGAGAGGCTGATGGAGGTGTGAAGGTTCAGTTTTTTCATTTGCTTAGGTTAGTAAAGTTGGGGTCCGGTCTTTTTGGCGAATTGCAGGCATTCAGTCAAAGAGCGAATACACCATGCCCAATTGCACACGCCAGTGGTCGCCACTGTCAATTCCATTGCGCGCTTCTTTGAAACCGTAGAGCCCTTCCAGACCAACGCTGAGCCGCTTGCGCAGCTGCCAGATCAAATTGGCGCTGGCGTAGTGACTGGTGTGATAGAAAGTCGGGTCTTGCCCGAAAGTGTTAGACAGGTCAACGTATCCATACGTAATCGTCGAGCGGAACTGGCTGTTCCAGCGGTGTGTGAACCCGGTGGATGCGCTCCAGTAAGGCAGCGCGTGGAGGCTGCCGTCAGTACCAAACGCCGCGTCGCTGTTCAAGAAACTGGTATCATTGCCCATACCGCCGACGCCCTCGCCGTAAACACCCAGAAATTGTAGATAGTCTTTCTTGGTAATATCAATGTTTGCGCTCAGGTTCACCCCCCAGCCGAACACGTGATGGCTCTCTCCCAGTGCATCTTTTGCCCCGAGATCACGGAAGATCGTGCTGAATTGGAAATGGCCCAGCCCCTCCTTTTCGTAGCGCGTGTTGAAGCCCAGATCCGGCATTGCGGTGAGCTGTGTGGTGCCGGGATTGGGACCGGAATTTAGATCGACAAAGATATCCGGTTTCTCCACGCCAACGGTCGAATTCCAGTTCTCATTCCAGGAGTGCGTGTACTGGGCGACGGGACGCCGCGAGAAGATAACCGCATTGGGCCCTTCATAATCTACAGTATCCGGCCAGCTGTCCGGGTCTTCCCACACGCCGTAGGTGAAGCCCGCCTTGAACCCGTACAACTGCCCGTAAAGATGCTGGACCCGGTACTTCATGTCGCCGGTATCCGAGCCCGAGCCGAAAAAGTCGTTCTGGTAGTAAAACCGGAAGTCGCCCGGCATCTCGGGGGCGCGCACATCCAGTTTCAGTTGGGTCGCGTTCGCGTTGGCGTGGAATTGCTCACCTCCGCCATAAGTCGGTTCCCCATGAAGGGGGAACACTGCCGGCACGAACCGGTTCTGGTTCCCGGCATTCTTGTTATCCCAGGTAAAATCCACGTGAGGCTTGGCATTAAATTTGATCAACGCCGGGGTGTTCGGCACAGGGACAAAGCCGCGATAGGTCGGGTCGAGGGTATAATCCTTTGGGCGTGAAGCGGCCTCTTGTTGGTCATTCAAGGTCTCGCGATAGGTCACCGGGCTTTTCTGGGATACCTGCTCACCCGCGGCGACCTTCTCCAGAGTTTGTATCGATTTGGAGCTCGCTTCGAGCGTATTAGTGCCTGCTGGAGTTGGCGCTACTGGTTTCGCCCGTTCCAGATCGGCAATCTTCTGCTTCATCTGCTCCATCTGTTGTTCCATCGCCTTCATCGTGTTCTTCAGCTGCTCCAACTCCGAGTCCTGAGCGGCTGCCGCGATCGTTCCCGCCGCCAGCAACGTTATCGCGATCGTCAATCTTTTGGTGGTTCTCATGATAATGCGCTAATGGTTAGTGTTTCTGGGTCATTTGGAAGAACCGAAAATGCTCAAATCGAGTTGTTCCGCGAGGTAGCGAATCGCTTCCTGGGCGCGGACGCTGTTGCCGAATTTATCGAGAGGCGGCGCGAATCCGGCTATCGCCATACGGCCCGGCACTACCGCCACGATCCCTCCGCCCACACCCGTCTTTGCCGGTAACCCCGCGTTCCAGGCCCATGCGCCCGAGCCGTCATAAAATCCCGCAATCGTCATTACCGCGAGGACTTTTGGGACGTACTTAGCCTCGAGGCATCGTTCCTTCGTTACCGGGTTGATTCCATGGTTTGCCAGTACGCTCCCCATCACGGCCAGTTGTTTGCAGGTGACTCCCACCGAACATTGCTTCGTGTATACGTCGGTGCACTCCAGTGGTTCGGCATACAGATGGCCCGAGTTGTAAAGGATGTGCGCGATCCCGCGATTCCGGAAGTTCGTCTCCGCCTCGGACTTGTAGATGTCGTCCAGCACTGAAAGTTTTTCGCCGGCAAATTTGTTGTAACAGCCAATAATCTTGTCCCAACGATCCTGCGCGCTGGTTGCTTTTACCAGGCTGACAGTCGCGATCGCACCGGGATTGACGAACGGATTGTCAGCGCGCCCATCGCCTTCTTCGATGGCGACGATCGAATTGAACCTCTCCCCCGTTGGTTCGACGCTCACTTTCTCGTAAATGGCTTTGTCCCCTGATTCCTGCATTACCAGGCACATCGTGAATACCTTCGAGCATGACTGCATCGAAAACGAATAGTCCACATCGCCCACACTAATTACTTTGCCGTCCACCGTCACAATCGTGAGACCAAACAGGTGACTGGGCACTTTGGCCAGTGCCGGGATATAATCTGCGTTTTTCCCGCTGTTATCTTCTTTAAATTTTGCGTGCGCCTCTTTCGCAAGACCCTCCAGCGTTTGCCCTGATGGCAAGCCGGTTTGCGCCTGCGCGGCAACCGAGAGCAAAACTGCAAATACTGAGCTCGTCACCAAACCGATCCGGAATGGACCAACATGTCTCCAGTTCATCTTAGCGTCTGTTGATTTATTAGTTCGCCGCAATTCAAGTCAAAGCCACGATCACTGGCCCACCCAAAGCCAGGAGGACGTTTGAAACTGCATAGGTGACGGTGAAGCCAAGCACCGGAATGGTGCTGGCGGAATCTTCGTTGACCGCGCTTAAGGCGGCAGCCACGGTTTGGCCACCGCAAAGGGCTCCAAGCAGGATGACTGGATGCAGCTGCAACACCAGGCGCCCGAAGCCAAGCGCCACAATCAAGGGCACCAAGGTCACGGCAGCCCCTGCCAATAACAATCCGATGCCGTGTTCTTGAATGGCGATTATCGCTTTTGGGCCGGCCGCCAAACCGACAGCTGCTGCGAACGCGCTCAGGCCCAACTCGGAGAGCACCCACTGCGCCGGCCCGGGCAATCCACCAACTATCGGACAGCGTGCGTGCAACCAACCGAACAGCAGGCCCGCAGTCAGCACCCCGCCACCAATGCCCAGAGTCAAGGGGAGGCCCCCAATTGCTACGGAAAGGGACCCAACCAACATGCCGAGCGCGATTGCCAGCGCATGAAAGGCAAGATCGCTCCTGCCCTCGCTCGTGTCGGCTGAGCCGATCAGTGCTGCGACGCGATCTACTTCCTCAGGACGCCCCACTAGTTCCATGACATCGCCCCGCCGCACCTCCGTTCCCTCGAGGATCGGCAAAGCCAATCCCTGTCTTTTCAAGCCCGAAAGATAAACGCCCTGAAGATTTTCCTCCCCAAGCAGCTTACGCACCTCCGCCAGGCTACGCCCAATCAAACTCTTTTCTGTAATGATTACGGTGACAGCCTTCGCCTCAAACGACAGTGCTTCGCGGTTCTCGACTTCGCGGCCTACCAGTTTGCCCGCTTCCAGCACCGCCTCCAAACGTCCCGCAATTCCCACCACATCACCCGCCTGGAGAACTACCTCAGCTTTCGGCTGCACCAGTTTCTCATCGCGTACAATGCGCTCGATCGAAGCACGGTCGAATCTCTTGCTCAGTTCTCCTACACTCGAGACCGAACCGGCTTCGACCTGGAAGGCTCGTGCCACCACCGGCACAAAGCGAGTAGAGTTGTTGCCCGCGCTAAACGCCCCACCAAGCTCATCTGCGAGTTCTCTCGCCGCGCGTTTAGGGTCCACACCCAATAATCGTGGCGCGAAGCTGCGCAAGAAAATGATTACGCCGACGGTGCCAAACACATAGGTGATAGCAAAGCCAACCGCCATCTGGCTGCTTAACTGCTCGAGCTTGTCCGGTTCCAATCCCAACCGCGACAGTGCATCCCCGGCCGTTCCGAGCATCGCGGTTTGAGTCAGGGCTCCCGCCCCAAGCCCCGCACTGAAACCTTTCCCGAATTGACAAGCTCGCGCCAAAAGGATGACCGTCGCAAAAGCCGTCGCACACTGAACTACCGAAGAGGCGACCAGCTTCAACGACGAACGATTTAGACCGCCGAAAAACTCCGGCCCGCTCTTAAACCCGACCGCATAGATGAATAGCGCGAAACAAACCCCTTTGACGGCTTCAGGCAACACGATGCCGGTTATTTGTCCCACAATCAGCGCAACCACAAGGCAACCCGCCACGCCTCCCAGGCTGAAACCGCGAAATTTCAGCCGTCCCAGCGCGTGGCCGAAAGCCAGCGCAATGAACAACGCTGCTTCCGGCGCGGCTTTGAAGATTTGGCTGGGTCCATTCATGACCGATAAAACAGGGGATCAGTAATGATAGAAATAATCCTGCAGTTTATTCACATCAGAGGTCTTGGTGAGAGCCAGCATCAACAGGATTCGCGCTTTTTGCGCGCTCAGCTCCATGCCGGCAATGAAGCCTAGCTTGTCGTCGTTCACCTCCACATTGCGGTCTACGACGCCGCTGCCGGTGCGCGAGCAGCGGACTACGGCTACACCTTTCTTGCTCGCTCTCTCCAGCGCCGCGATCGCAGCATCGGTGGTGTTGCCATCGCCGACGCCGGCCAGCACGATGCCTTTCACCCCTTTTTCCACAATCGCATCGATGAATTCCCCGCCGAGGTTGACGTAAGAGTAAACCACGACAACCAGCGGCAGGTTGGCTACCGTTAGACCCTCGCAGGAGAACTCGCTGTTGGTCGTGTGGCGAGTCGAGATGTTCGAATAGAAGAACGCTTTGCCCGTATTCATGACTCCGGCAATGCCACGGTTGGGTGAATCGAAGGTGTTCATATGGGTCGTGTGCATCTTTTGGGCCTCGCGCGCATAGTGGATCGAATCGTTTAGGACCACCAAGGGACCGCGTCCCTTAGCCTCGGGACTCCCGGCCAGCGCCACGCCGTTATATAGATTAATTGGTCCGTCGGCGCTGATCGCGGTCGCCGGTCGCATCGAGCCCACCAAGACCACTGGCTTGTCGCTCTTCACCACCAGGCTGAGAAAATATGCGGTCTCCTCCATCGTGTCGGTGCCATGGGTAATTACGACCCCGTCGACGTCGTCGCGCGCCAGGACCTGGTTGACTCGCCCCGCCAGCTTGAGCCAAACCTCATGATTCATCGTCTGGCTCCCGATGTTGGCCACCTGCTCGCCCGATAACTCAGCTATGTTCTTAAGTTGGGGCACGGCCTTAATCAGGTCGTCCACCGAGAACGTGCCGGACTTATAACCGGCATCGGCCTGCGAAGCTTGCGCTCCGGCGATTGTGCCGCCGGTTGCTAACACTTTGATTTTAGGCAATCCCCACGCCGGCATGACGCCAAGCACTACAACCAACGCAAGGGTCATTACTGGTTTATTAAGTAATCTCGTTTTCATACGTTAAGCGGTTAGCGGGTTAATCGAGGGTGAGTCATGTTTTCGGGTTTCAACAGGTCATCGAGTTTCTCCTTGGTCAGCCAGCCCTTTGCAATGACCAGGTCATACACACTGCCACCCGTCTTCAATGCCTCTTTGGCGATCGCCGCGGATTTTTCGTAGCCGAGCACAGGGTTTAGTGCCGTTACCAGGCCAATCGAGTTTTGAACATATTCGCGACAACGCTCCCGGTTCGGTTCAATCCCGGCGATACAACGCGACGCCAGGACGATCGCAGCATTCCGCAGCAACGTGAGTCCGAAGAACAGGTTGAAGGCGATAATCGGCTCCGCCATATTCAGCTCCAGTTCGCTCGCTTCAGAGGCCATTGCGACTGTCACGTCATTGCCGATAATCTGGAAACAGATCTGGCTGACCACCTCGGGAATGACCGGATTCACCTTGCCGGGCATAATCGACGAGCCGGGTTGCATCGCCGGCAGCCGGATTTCATAAAGCCCGCAGCGCGGACCGGAAGAAAGCCATCGCAGGTCGTTGCAGATCTTTGAGAGTTGGACTGCCGCTGTCTTCATCGCTCCACTCATAAGCGCGAACTCACCTGAGTCCTGGGTCGCCTCCACCAGGTCCGATGCGAGCCGAACCGGTGCGCCCGAGATTTCAGCGAGCTTCTTTGTGCACAGCGGGGCATAGCCGGCCGGACTGTTCAATCCCGTCCCGATCGCCGTCGCGCCCATGTTGGTCTCCAGCAGTTCGTTGCCGGCTTGTTGAAGGTGACGGATCCCGTCGCCAATCATCACCGCGTAAGCGCTGAATTCCTGGCCCAGCGTCATGGGTACGGCGTCCTGGTTCTCGGTCCGCCCCATCTTGATCACATCCGCAAACTGCTTTGCTTTTGCTTCCAACGCGCTTTTAAGTTCAGCCAAAGCGGAGCGAGTGTCCCGGAGCGTGAACCAAACCCCGAGTTTGATCGCCGTCGGGTAAGCGTCGTTGGTCGATTGCGAGCAATTGACGTGATCGTTGGGATGGCAGAATTGGTACTGGCCTTTCGAATGGCCGAGCAGTTCCAGCGCACGATTGGCGATCACTTCGTTGGCGTTCATGTTGGTCGAAGTGCCCGCGCCCCCCTGGATCATATCGACGATGAATTGGTCGTGCAGCTTTCCCGCAAGCAGTTCATCGCAAGCTTTTCCAATTGCGTCTGCGATTCCTGGTTCCAGTGCTCCGAGTTCGGCGTTGGCCTGGGCCGCCGCCTTTTTGACACACGCCAGCGCCCGTACGAAGTGCTCGTAGTGAGCGACCGGGATGCCCGAGAAAGGAAAGTTCTCTTTCGCGCGGAGTGTCTGAACGCCGTAATAAGCGTCGTTAGGCACCTCGCGTTCGCCGAGCGAATCGTGCTCGCGGCGGACGTTCGTAAGCGTTGGGGCACCGCTCTCCCGGGCGACCCGTTCGGTCGCCGCTCGCAGACGATCGCTCAGCCGGCGCGCAATTTGCCCCACAATCCGATAGAAAACCTCCGGAGACTCCTGGCGAACTTTTTCGAGCTGCGTTCGTTGAATTTGCCACACTTCCGCTCCGCGCCGTGTCACCGCCGAGGTTGCGTGGGCGGTCTCGTCCAGCAAAACTCCTTCGCTGAGAATCGCCCCGCGCTCCGCTATTCCGATCAGGGTGCTGTGTCCGTGCTGGCCGTGAACCAGGTCCACCTCGCCCTGAAGCACGAACCCAAGCCAGTCCCGAGTCGCAGATTCGTGAAAAAGATACTCGCCTGGCCCGTAGGTCACCGAAGCGCCCCGCTCCACCACGGTGGCAAGTTCTTGCGGTTTAATCCCAATCCGCTGAGCGGTTTCGGCGATGGTTTCTGCGTCAATTCGCATGGTCAGATCCCGTTGCTGTGGCTGAAAAAGAGCTTCGCAATAAGCAATCCCAAACCGACACCGCCGGCCGTTGTAATCAGGCCCGGCAGCATGAATGAATGGTTCACTAGATACTTTCCAATGCGAGTTGTTCCCGACCGATCAAACTGCATTGCCGCAATCAAGGTCCCGTAATTGGGGATGAAAAAGTAACCGTTTACCGCTGGGAACATGCCAGCAAGCGCGGGCGCCGGGATACCGAGCGATAAACCCAGCGGCATCAGCGCGCGCGCGGTCGCTGCCTGGCTGTAGAGCAACATCGACGCGATGAACAACCCGATCGCGAACGTCCAGGGCGCCGCTTTGGCCATGCTGCTCAGTGCGCCAATAATCGTATCCTGATTGGCACTGATGAAGGTATCACCCAACCACGCCAGGCCGAGAATTCCGATAATCGCGGTCACGCCGGACTGGCAGGTTTTGCATTTTGGCACCTCTGCTACCGGTGCGCGTGTCACTGCCAGAATGAGCGCCGCCACAGCCAACATCACGATGGCAATCGCGATCGGCATGCCTACTACTACGGGTTCCGATACTTTGCCCGGGACCGTTCGTAAGGCGGGGAAAATCCCTGCTAAAACCACCAGCCCGACGCCGGCAAAGAAGATGAGCGCGCTGGCTTTGGCGCCTGGTTTGAGTGGCGTCAGGCTGGAAGCAGACCCGGCCGTCCGACCCGACGGCGGGGGAATCTCACCGGATTTTAACCGAGCCTGATACTCCACATCATCTTTCAGTTCTTTGCCCACCTTCAGCTGGACAAAGGCGGCGATGATGACTGCCGCCAAGGTCGCAGGAACGCAAATGAGAAGAATTTGGATCAGGCCGATATGATGGGCCGCCAGCAATCCAATCATTGCTGCAGTAGCCGCCGAAACCGGGCTGGCGGTGATTGCCTGTTGTGAAGCAATCGTCGCAATCGCCATCGGACGCTCCGGCCGGATGCCACTCTCGTGAGCCACTTCATAAATCACCGGCAACAATGGATAAACGATGTGCCCCGTTCCGGATGCGAAGGTAAATCCGTAAGTGACCAGGGGTGCGACGATCGTGACCTGCTTCGGGTTCTTGCGAATGATGCGCTCGGCCACGCGCACCAGAAAATCCACCCCGCCCGCTACCTCCATAGCTGAGGCCGCCATGATCACCGTCAGCACGATGATCAGCACCTCGCCGGGAATAGCTCCAGGCGGAACGCCAAACCCTGCCACCAGCACTAACAACCCCACCGCTCCCCACAACCCTAGCGCTACGCCGCCAGTACGCGCGCCCATCAGCAACGCCCCAATCAGGACGGCAAATTCAAGAACGAGTGTGATTGTCATGAACGGCTAAAAATATCTCAAAAATGAATTCGCATGAGCGGCTTTGAACTCTCGAAACCACCGGCATGCCGGATAGAGCAAGACCAGTAGCGCCGCGGAGAGCCAATACGTGGTGGCGAGGTTGCCGACACCGCGGAGCCCGAAATAGGTCGCCGGCACCTCCAACATCAGGCGATGGACCAGGTAGAAGAACATCGCCGTTTGGCCAAAGACCAGGAACACCCCGTTGGGTCGCACGCCGATGAGCGGCTCAATGATCATCAGCAACGCAAGGGCGAGCCAAAGCAGCCCCAATTCCATGGCGCTGTAGGAGAGCGAGGGCGGATACTTGCTGACGTGCAACCATTGCTGCCAGGAATTGTCCGCCCGGCTTAAGAACATGTCTCCGTAGCCGCGATTGGCCCGAACCCATGCAAACACCACAAGGCTTATAATCCCGGCGCACCACAGCACCGTAATTGGGCTTACGGTGATCTTGCCTGCTGTGAACTGCCTCAGGTGACGCCCGAAAACCCAGCCCAGCATCATCATCGCCAACCAGGGGAGCAGCGGGTACTTGACGATCATGGTGTCGCTGCCGTAAGTCGCTATCGTGAACGCTGCCAGCGGGGACGCCGACCCCGGCGGATGCCATGCCAGTTGAGTGGGCAACTCTCCGAGCACCAACCAGCCCACCGCCAAACCGACCAGCAACCACGAAGGCAGGTGCCGTAGCGGCGCCATGCACATCATCGCCAGCCCTATCGCAAACAACACCTGGAAGGTCCACCGGCCTGATCCCAGTGAAATAATCGTTGGATCCAGTAGAGCAATAATCGCCCCGCGGATCAGGATGCCTTTGTCGATTTGCCAGCCATCCGTCCCTTTGGCGACGCGACGTTCCACACTCAAAGCCAAGGCGGTTCCTGCCAAAAACACAAACGTCGGCGCGCACAGGTGTGTGATCCAGCGGGTGAAAAACTCCCCCCCGGGCAAGGCCATAGTACTCGCCTTTGCGGTCAATGCCGAATCCTCCGCCACATGATGGCCGTCATAGGCCATCGAAGCGTGGTCGAGGACCATCAGGATCATCACTAACCCGCGCATCCAGTCGATCGCGGCTATCCGATGCGCAGGCCGTTCGACAGATGTCGATGGTCCCGTCCCCGCCAAAACCGTCCCTGTCGAATCGGTCGTCACTGAAGCATTTGGGATTTAGTTGTGGATTTCGATTTGCCCATAGGGCATTGGCTGATCGTTCAGATCCTGTCTCTCATTTGCAGACGGAATGCCAACGCTCAACGGTGCAGGAGAGTAGGACGTAACCCGTTGCCATTCTTAAAGCTTGTGCGGTCGCTCAAACAGACTACGGGCAAAAAAATCGCCGACCGGGAGGACGGCTTATCGTCCCTAGCGCGATATGTCGCCCTCGCAGGGGGTTTTGAAAGGAAAGTTCAGCCAGAGGCTGTTAAAGATGGGGGAGGTGGACGCAAACGTGCGCTCGGTTCAGGCTCCATTGCCTACCGTAGGTTACCACAGAGGTCCAAAGTCCAAAGGGTGTCTTGTGGGGTATACGACTGTTACATCCGTCACAGCCGCACAGGACCGGGCGATCGTTGAGGTTTTATCCGTAACAATGAACGTTACGACACGCTGGACGATCCGTTACGTGGGTCTGAAATTGCAACGGACGCTGATCACAAGCCAGCCCTTCAAATTCCCGGCGTAGGCAGGCCCGGAGGCACAGGGAGAAAAGGCCAAAGATGGCGCCGGTTAATCCCCCAGATTGGCGAGACCGGCCGGCCCGGCTGGCCCCACGGCAATGCTTTGGCACGATAGAATCTCGCCGTGGATTCAAGCAATTGGGGCTCGCGAATGTGCAGCTCACCCAAAGTATTGTTGGTTTGCACCAGGGTCACCCAGTTCGAGAGGTTGGTCGAATACTCGATGCTAAGCGGCTGTTGGGGATCGCTGTGGATGATCAACTTGACCGCCCGATTAGTTTCGAAGCCTGGTCCTTCCAACCAAATCGGGCCAACGCTGGCTTTGTGCATCCGATAGAAAAGGGCTGGCTGAATCCCAGCGGCTTCTACATATAGCATCTCAAAATCGGTCATGGTGACACGGCTCAACCTGGACCATCGCAGCAAATCCGCTGACGATTCAATATCATAGGTCTCACCTGGGGGCCCGTGTAACGAAACCTCAAAATATCCTCCGTAAAAGGAATAGGGGAAAGTTTCCAACCAGCAAACCGGCGGCCCGGAAATAAAACTTGCGTCGGCGACCCAAATCGTTGCCGGGTTACCTGAGCCGGACGCCACAGACCACCGCAGATTCCAGTGGCCACTTGGCAGGCTAATCCTGCCCTCCTGCCAATCTGAAAAAATAGTGCCGTCCGGACCCTGACTGAGCGCGTCGTAGCTCATCCAGGTTTGGCCGCTTAAACCTGACTCGGGGCAGT
The DNA here is from genome assembly GCA_035495315.1 of Candidatus Limnocylindrales bacterium. Lineage (GTDB taxonomy): Bacteria > Verrucomicrobiota > Verrucomicrobiia > Limisphaerales > UBA8199 > DATJGF01. The sequence goes on along the minus strand of DATJGF010000167.1, from coordinate 9,363 downwards.
AGGCGGTCAATTCAGCGAGGCCACCGTAGGTATTAGTGGCCAGGTATCGCCAATAGAACGTCAAAACTCCTGGTCCGATCACTTCGGCTTGCAGCCATGAGTCTTGGGTGCCGCTCTGCGCCGCGCTCCCGTTGAAATGTGAGATATTGGTCTGGCTCCGCCACGGCCTGGTGCCGAACGTGCTCCATGTGATGTTGGACCCTGAACTCCCTAGCGAACTGCCGTCCAAGGGCACGCGCAGAATCACCGTCACCTGAAAGGTGATCTCATTACTTAATCCGATTTCGTCTGTTGCGCTTACACTGAGTCGAGTACTCCCCGTCCGGTTCGGAGATGGGCTCACGTTGAGGTAACCCCTCCAGTCGTCAATTGGGGGAGCGTTCGGCGCGCCCACGAAGGAGCGACCAGGCATCGTAACCACCCCTCCCGACACCAGCGGGAAACTGGAAAGGGCTGTCTGGCCGATAGCCACGTTTACCAACCCGGTATTCGACGATCGAGCGCTAAGCCGTAGCTCGTTTCCCGGTATTAGATCGTCCACCACTGAAATGGGGAGCGATGAGATCTCGTTTACCGGCACCGTCCATGGGTTGACCAGGGTCATCCTCGGTGGCTGGTGCTGAGGATTGTATTCGACCGATACCCCGTTGTTGCTCAATGCGGTGAGCCCCTTCATACCAGCACTCGCGGCATTGGTATCGATTAAGTTGATTTGCAGATAGACCTTCGCCAATTGAGTGAGGTTCGTAAGGGCATCGATGTTGGTGAGATGGTTATAGCTCAAATTAACCCAATGAAGATTGGTCAGGCCGGCCAGAGCGCTGATATCAGCAAGCCGGTTATTGTTCACATCCAGCGTCGCAAGCTGCTGCAGCGCCAGCAAAGGCGCCAGATTGGTAACGCTGGCCGACTCCAAATACAGCTGCTCCAAATTGCGCAGTTTGGCTAAAGGGGCGATATCCCCGATTGGGTCAAATCCCAGGTCCAGGCTTCTCAGGCTCGTCAGCCTTGAAAGCGGAGTCAGATCGCTGAGTGGATTTCGATAAAGGGTCACCAGCGCCAGATTCGTCAGCGCGGCCAGTCCTTCAACGTTGGTAATTGATGCGTTGTCCAGGAAAAGCCAGCCGGAGAGATTGGTCAGCACCCCAAGCGCAGCACAGTTGCCCCAGGAGTTGCCGCTCAGGTCCAAATACTTCAAACGCGGCAACCCGGCCAGCGGACTCGGATCAAGCAGGCCAGTAAAGCTCAGATCCAAATAACGCAGGTTCGTCAAGGAGCCCACGGCGTCGACATTGGTGAGCGCCGAAAGAAACAGATCCAGATTGGTCAAGGTGGTCAGCCTTGGCAAGTCTGCCAAACCAACAGCGTCCGAGTTTTCCAAACTCAAGCTGCTTAGCCGGGTCAACCCCGTCAAAGGCAGGAGACTTGCCGGTTTCCCGTTGTAAAGTGTGAGGCTCTCCAGGTTGCCAGCTTGCTCCAGTCCCGAAAAGTTCGTCACAACTCCCCAGGAACTCAAGTTGGTCAAACCCAGCATGTCCAGGCTCGTCAGCGCCCCGTTTGTCTTACCCAAAGCCCAACGAACTGCGCTTTCAAGGTTTTGATCCTGAAACACGATCACGGTCTGCCCGGAAGCACCCCAGGCAAGCCAAACCACAACGGCTAAAATCCCAAAGGGTATGGCCCTCGTTGTTTTCGTGATCGCTTTCCCGCCAAACTCGGCGTCCGGTTCCGGTGACGATTTAAGACACAACCGTCAGCAAACATCAAGGAAAGTGTGGCGCACTAACGCCCGCAGGGGCCACGAAACCGAAGGAGTCGAATCTAAACATTACATTCACATTCGATAATTTGTTTTTGATGGGAGTGACTCTTTGGCGGAGCTCGCGTTTATACTCAGGCGTTTTCCGAACCGTGTCACGCCTGACATCTTGAGAATGTAAATTGTATAGATCCGACACCCGGATTTGCGGTCGGGTTGTGAGTCAATTCAGTTGCGCTCGGTTAGATTGAGGCGCTGCGTCCGCTTGGAATAGCTGACGGACTTAATATCATCGAGCAACTGCCACACCGTATTATCGATGCCTGACAAGCGTCTCTGAACTTCGGGTTGCCCCATCGCAGGACGCTCGTGACTGATTTGTTCAAGTGCTTCAAGTATGGAACCAATGAACCTATTTCTCATGGCGAATTGAGGCTACCACACTGCTGGCGCTCGCGCTCTTCCAGAGAATACGGAGAGCAGTCGGGCACGTTCAGGATAAGGGTCTGCATTCGTTGGTTTTTGAACGATCCGACCCTGCTAATGAAGACCATCGAGGTTGCAGAGGTAACTCACTTAACAACTGGACTTTCGAGCGGTGCGTCTCGAACGGTTGTTCCGTTGCGGGTATTGGACTCTGAGTTTGCGCGGAGGGGTGGAGAGTAACAGATCAATGTCAAGCACCATTAAAGGCGAGAAGTGGGGAGAATTTGTGTGCCATTCGATGCGACAGGTCTTCGGCAATGTAGAAACTTTGTTCTGCCCGCTTCTTGGGAGTGTAGATTTGTTCTGACCCCCAGTCGATTCTCAGATGTAGCTGCGTTGGAGCATTTCGGCGACGGTGGGATCAAGCTGCTCGCGGCGGCGGACTTCGTCGAAGCGTTTCAGCAAATCCTCCGGACGTACGCGGGCCCGCTCGGCTCCCTGCAAATCATGAAGCGTTTGGCCGCGGTGCATCATCACGATCCGGTCGCCGAGGTGGACAGCTTGCTGCATGGAGTGTGTGACCATCAATGTGGTCAGGTTGTCGCGCTTGATGATATCGTGCGTGAGCCGGATGACCTGGTCGGCGCTTTTGGGATCGAGGGCGGCGGTATGTTCGTCGAGCAGCAGCAATTCCGGCTTTAGCCAAGAGGCCATCAGCAGGGTCAGGGCCTGCCGCTGTCCACCGGACAAACTGCCAATCGCGTTGTCAAGCCGATCCTCCAATCCCATGTTTAAAGTCCGAATGCGGTCACGCATGTCGCGCTTGAGCTTGTGATTCAATGCCCACCCAAGCCCCCGCGGTTTGCCGCGCCGGGCGGCCATCGCCAAATTTTCGGCAATGCTCATGTTGGGGGCCGTGCCACTGAAAGGATTTTGGAAGACGCGGCCGATGAGTTTTGCGCGCTTGTGCTCTGGCCAGCGGGTGATGTTTCGCCCGGCGAGGTTGACCTTGCCGGAGTCGACCAGGAAAGTCCCGGCGACAGCATTAAGCAACGTCGACTTGCCTGAACCGTTCGTGCCAATGATGATCAGGAATGAACCGCGCTCGAGCGTAAGCGAAACGTTCCGCAACGCGCGCACCTCGTTGGGAGTTCCCGGGTGGAACGTTTTGACCAGTTGCGTGAGCTCGAGCATATCAGGCCGAGGAAGGTTTGGGGCTAGAGACTCGTTTCAGCTTGCTGAGCAGCATCGGCCCGATGAGGGCAACAAAGACAAACGCGGCGGTGATAAGCTTCAAGTCATTTGGATTGAGTCCCCAGCGTAGCGCGATCGCCACCAGCAAACGGAACAGAACCGAACCCATCACCGCGCCCGTGATTAGGAGGCCGACCCGATGGCTGCCGACAAGTGATTCGCCGATAATGACGCTGGCCAGGCCCCACACCACCATGCCGATCCCCATTTGCACATCCGCGAAGCCCTGGTATTGCGCCAGCAGCGCTCCTGAGAGGCCAATCAATCCGTTCGAAAGCGCCAGACCCAGGATCAGGATGAAATCAACACTTACACCCAACGCCCGATTCATCTGCGGGTTATCGCCCGTTGCGCGCATCGCCGTTCCCAAGTTGGTTCGAAAGAACAGATATAATCCCAAACCAACCACCACGATAAACCCGAGTGCCGCCATTAACATCGCCGCATCTCGCACCCCGACCGTCCAGCCAAAAATGTTCAGATCTTCTTGGGTGCGAAATAGACGGGAGCCGAGCGACTCGGCCTGGGTTGCTAGCGTCCGCTCGTTGAGCAGAGGCACGTTGCTTTTTCCCATTACGTGAAGGTTTACCGAATACAACGCCGTCATCACGAGGATTCCACTGAGGAGGCCGTTTATTTTGAATTTCGTGTGCAGCACACCTGTCGTGGTTCCGGCGATCATGCCCGCGACAAACCCGGCCAACGTTGCCGGAAAAGGCGACCAGTGGTGCACCAAGAGTGTCGATGTGACCGATGCCCCAAACGTAATTGAACCGTCGGCGGTGATGTCCGGGAAATTAAATATCCGAAAGCTCAGGTAAACTCCCAGCGCCAGCAGCGCCAGGATTAATCCCATCGTGGTGGATCCAATCAGCAAAGTCATAATCCAGAATTCGTTGGTGTCGCCTGGCCGAGTAAACGCAGCGGCCCGACCCAGCAGGCGCCGCGCATCAGGTCGGTTTGTCCCAAACCCTCGAACTCGCGTTCATCGGCCAAAAGGTGCATCACGACCTGCGCCGATTCAGTGCCCAAGACTGAGTGGACTGCTTCGGCCAGCTCTAATTTGCCTTTGGGTAATGGGCGATACGGAAACACCGCTGCATGGAAGTGGCCAAATGCCCGCGTGCCGGGACCAATGGGGCGGAGAGATGGCACCGCTTCCGGTTTAGGTGCTCGGTCTGCCATCCCCACAATCAAGACCAGGTTTCGCTCGTCCGTGCGTTCGGTGGTGAACGTTAACCAGTCGCGGACGGTTGGAAAGGCAAGTAGGGCCTGGCCTCCCGCGAGGGCCGGTGAGCGCTTAAGCATCGCACCGACAACGCTGGCACTCTCTGCCAGGATTGCCAAGGCTGCACAATCCGATTTCAATTCCTGCAAAACCGTTTCGACCAGTTCTCCCAGACCCATGACCCCTCGCTGGCTGCGCCCTGCCTCGAACCTTATCAGCCGTGAAAATGAGCCTTTGGCTACCAGCCCATAAACCAAATGCAGCTCAGGCACCAGCTCGCCCTCCATCAGCTGATAATCGGGTACGCTGCTCCCGTCCGTCGGCAGCGTAACGGCCACTCCGGCCACGGCTAGCGACTCGCCCAGTCGATTTTGTGTGTCCTCCGACTGCTGGCCAAAAGCGCCTAGCCCGATAGCCAGTGTGTCCCCTATGCAGCGCAGGCGCTGGCTTTCCGCAGCTGATAATTGTCCGTTGGCAAACGCCTCGGGCCGGCCCAGGACGTGACCCTCTAGCCCGCCAGCGGCGGAAAGTTCGTATGATTCAAGGTTGACCCCCTGCTGCTGCCATCGGCGTGGCTCTGACTCTGTTGCTTGTGGCCCTGTTGATGTTCCGGAGACGGTGGCTTCTGATGCGGCTGCGGGATGCAAAAGAATTCCCGCCAAACCGGACAATCGAATCACCGAAAGCACGGAATCAGTCGGTCGCACGACGCGCAAGGCGCCTCGAGCGGCCTTGAGCTGTTTGGCATACTTCAACAAAATGCGAATTCCCGCGGAGCTGATGTAGCTGACCTCAGCGAAATCGAGGTCCACCTCATGATGTCCTGCACGGATCGCTGTCTCTATTGACTTGGCCACCAGGTCAGCCCAATTGGCATCCAAGCGTCCCTGGAGTTTTAATTCGTGGCGATCGGCTTGTGATTGAACGGTGATTATCACGAAACGTTTCAGTTCACTGCGGTACCTCGCCGAAGCAGTTCCTTGGGAATGGTCACCCCGGATGCCGCGGCTGCCGCCGGATTAAACATGTATTTGATCGTCTCCACCAGTTGGAACGGGATTTGGGAAGGGGATTCGCCCCGCAATACTCGTGCGGCGATCTGACCTGAGGCTATCCCGCCATCATAAAAATCGCGGGAAACTGCCATAAACGCTCCATTTTTGACTTGAGCAGAGGCGAAAGCCATCAACGGCATTCGGGTGCGTTGCGTTGCTTGCGCGATGCTGGCAAAGCTGGCACCGGTCAGGTTGTCGGAGATCTGACACACGGCGTCAACATTGCGGCCGCACAACGCTATCGCGGCATCGGTAATCTCGTTGCTATTGCTGACGGCAACGAGTTCGACCTCCAGGCCAATTTGTAACGCCGCTTTGAGCAACTCGTCTTTATAGTAAACCGAATTGACCTCGGCCGGCACGAACAGCGTGCCAATGCGCCGGGCATTGGGCAGGCACTGCCGCAGAGCCGCTAAGCCTTCGGGGTGCGGCGCCGGAATGTACGCGCCGGTAACATTTGGCGCGTGGTCTTTATTGCTTTTGCCGGCGCCGGCAATCACCGGGTTGGCCACGAGGGAGAAGACCACATTGTGATTGCCCGCACGTCGCAAAGCGGCTTGCAGGGCGGGCGTAGTGCAGACCAGCAATAGGTCAGTTTGATCCGATACGGCGGCATCTATCATCGTGCTTAAGGTGGCCATGTCTCCTTGCGCGTTGCGAACCCGCAACTCCAAATCGCGTCCAGGTTTGAGATCAGCTTTCTCGAGTCCGGCGCGGATACCCTCTCGGTTCTCTTCAACATTTGGCGTGTCGATGTACTCGATCAGATCCACTTTGAACCTGCGCCCTGGCGCTTGCTTCGCGCTGCGAACGGCGGGTCTTGCCCCGCTCGACTGAGATTCCTTGATAATATCATCCGGGAACTTAACCCCCAGCGCGGCTGCCTGTGGCAGATCCAGCCAGATCACTTTTTCTGATACGTTCTCAATAGGAATCCCACTCGGGCTCTCGCCGAGCAGCACGCGCGCGAGCGGTTTGCCCAAATCGTAGCCAGGGCGGTAATAGCCCAGGCCCACGCACGCGAGCGCGCCACGCTTCGCCGTTTCAGGGTCATCAACAAACAGCGGCAACCGCGCGTCCCGCGCAACTTTGACGACCGCGTCGAATCCCTGAATCACGGTGTTGTCGCCCTGAATATAGATCGCATCCACGGAACGTCCCGCCAGGGCTTGTCCGGCTTGCAGCACTTCCGAAGGGTTAGCTACCGTGACTTCCTGCAATTTCAGTTCGGCGCGCGCGAACACCTCCCGCGCGACGGAAATGACCTTCACCGAATTTGCTTCGGAGGCGTTGTAGATTGTACCGACGGATTTAGCCCCCGGAAGCGTTCGGCGAATCACGTTGACCATGTCTTCTACCGGCGGAAACGAGCCGATGCCCGTGAGGAAGGGCAGATGATCGGTAAAGGTTTTTCCCGCTCCGGCCGCGACGGGGTCCGAGCAATAAGTGAACACCACCGGCTTATGTTTTACCAGGCCGCAGGCGCCGCTGATGACTGGCGTGCTCATCGGCAGAATGAGGTCCACGTCCGAGGAGTCAAAGTTCTGCAGCATCGTGGTGATATTGGCGATCTCGGCTTGCGCATGAGAGCGCCGGACCTCCAGGTTTTTGCCTTCTTCAAAGCCCTGTGCCGCCAGCCCGTCAAAAATACCTTTAATGCACCCGTCGGCCGCCGCTTCCGGGGCAAAATACGCAAGACCTATTTTGTAAGTCCGGCCAGGCTGAGGTTTAGGAAGGGCCTTCTTTGAAGCGGCGGTTAGAAGCGGCAAATTCGTCGCCGTCGAGGTAATCGAACCGGTCGCGTTCCGCCGCACCGCTTCTGGAATTGTCCAGCGATCTCGCAGGGTGGCCAGGACGGTCTCATTGTAGAGAAACATCACCGGAACGAAGTTCTCAATCGGTATTTGGGAGGGATTCTTACCATCGAGCACATCCGCCGCGATTGCACCCACGTGCCGGCCGATCTCGAAATAATTCGCGCCCATGTCGAAAAGTGAACCGCGTTCGACGGTGGGTGGAAGTGCAGAAAATATGGGAATCCCTGCGCGCCGACTGGCCGCGATGAGTTGCTCGGTCGCAAGGCTAACGGTGACATCGCCGCTGAGGAAGATGCATTCGGCTCCGCGGGCGATTACCGAATTAGCAGACTCCAACACCGCGGCCGTGTTCTCCGCGTTCGCTTCAATCAGGCTGAGTCCCAGATCCGAACACACGCGCCGCGCGATCTTGGTTTGTGCCAGCGAGTTGGCTTCCGCCGCGTTCCAGACCAGTCCCACCGATTTCAATTCCGGCCGCATGAGCTTGGCCGTCTGGAGAATTTTTTCGATAGGCTGTAGCGAGCCCGCGCCGGCGAGATAAGGTGGGTGGACCAGATGATTCGTCGCTTCGATCCCAACTCCGGCAGAGTAAGGGTCCGTCACCAATCCAAACACGTGCGGCGTGTGCGACCCCGCGCGATTCGCATTATGAACCGTTTGTAGCGAGACGGTACTGAGGGTGAGCAGTAAATCAAACCCACCGCTCGCAACTTCTTTCGCGATGGCATTGGCGGTCCCAATGTCCCCCTCGGCGTTGAAGCGGCGGATTTGCAGACGCTGGCCGTCAGCATACCCGCGTTCAGCCAAGGTATCTAAAAGCCCTTCAGCGCCCTGTTCGAGCACATTCAGTGAAGCATGCTGAACCAGGGCAACCCGGAAAACCTTTTCTGTTTGGGTCGGCGCAGATGAAGTCCGGCGGGATCGGTTTCGGGATCCCCTATCCGTATAGAGCAATACGCCCGCCGCCAACGCGATGAGTGCCACGCCGAGTGCGAGGCGCCTGACTGTTTCAAACATTGCTGGTTCACGCCCATGCTGCAGAGAGCACGAGATAGTTCGTGGTTTTGGTCAGGTTGCCATACACGTCCCGCCTTGGTCGAGATGTTTGTTACGACCCTAACGCGTCTGGCTTAGTCGCCTTTGGCCTGCGAAACTCCTTTCGCAGTTTTAACCGGTTTTTATTGCCCTCTCTTTTGTACTCCATCCGATCCGACATTTTGCGGACCAGGTAAATGCCCAAGCCCCCAATCGAGCGCTCTTCCGCGGGTAGATCGAGCTGCGGTTCGGGCGCAGCCAATGGGTCAAAGGGATGTCCGTCATCGGTAATTACCATCAGCAATTCGCCTTTGAAAAGTGAAAGACTGACTTCAATGAAATGCTCCTTCGTATCGTCATAGCCGTATTTGATGCAATTGGTGGCAAACTCTTCAATGGCCAGGTTAGTGAAGTATTGAATCTCCGCGGGAGCGCCGCGTTCGGCAAGCCAGGCTGATGCAGTATCATTGGCCGGTGGGATTGCCTCGAAGGTGTTTTTGATCTGAAGCGTGAGCTGGTCAACCATGTTCAGAATAGGAAATAAGCATTTGGGCGGCCACCAGCTCTGGCATAGGTTTGATTCATCCCGCAAATGATGGACTGAATCCTGCCAGTGTGGGCAAATCCGGATACCAAGTCCAGTGACAGTATCATTTCGTCACTGAAAGGAGCGCATCTTGATACTATCACGAACGGTGCGGAGCTTGCGACACACGGAGCGCGGGACGTCCCGGCCCGCAGCACGTCGGCCCGCGTGACCGTCCTGGGAGATCCAGAGCTCTCCCGACA
>DATJGF010000166.1:0-16192 GCA_035495315.1 Candidatus Limnocylindrales bacterium | reverse complement strand
GCGGCAGTCGAGAACGGAAAAGGGAAATGTGTTTCATATACTCGTCTTAGGCTGGCGGAAGAGATGTTGTAAATGCAACCGTTTCGACCTACGACAGCCCAAGGGCAGCGCCGCAAACGCGACCAGCGGGGCCCAGGCGCGCGACAAGGACCCGAGCTGACGGCGAACCTCTCTCCTGCCCAGCCGCGGCTTGCCAGCGACGTGTCGATCATAGGCCGAAACTTTCGGTTTAGAATCCGTCCAGGCGAACCGTGGCGCTAACGGGGCTGGTTGCATTGACAGAGAGAGCCGGCGAAACGTGCGGGCAGAACGCCGAAAAACGATGCGAACAGGCCAGGAGCTTTCGCTCCAAAAGGCAGGCACAACCCTGCGGCGTGCCGAAACCTTCTGAATGGGCTTAATCATAAAGCCTTTCTACCAGGGTGTATTGACGATCAACGGCTCTTTGCTCCAATTACTGAAGCGGTTGGTTTTGCCATCGATCACGACGTCGATCCACAGATCGAACGAATTGGGGTTGTTAGTCGGACTGGAAGAGTTGTAGCGGACGGGGTTCATGCCGGGGTGGCCGGCGATCGGATAGTTGGGATCGATCGGCCAGGGCACCGAACAGAGCAGGATGTTGGCGCGGTCGACGGCATTGGTCTTGAGCAGCCCAACCTGACCTGGCTTGAGGTCTCTCAAAAAACGGGTCGCAGTGCGCGCCTCGTCACTGGCGGAAGGTTGGGTCGCGTTAATCAATCCCGTTACCTTCGGGCCGAAAGCCATCGGCAGATCCGCCGCGATGATCCGGCCGGCACCATCCAGAGTTTGATAGGCGTTGTTAGTAAAGATTGTTCCAGCCAGTTCGAAGTAGAGCGGATTAAGCCGTGGGTTATCCGGATTATCGGGAGGGTAATGGCCCATTTTCGCTTTGTAGCTCTCGACCGCCAGCTCGACGGCGGCGAGTTCGCCTCGGACTTTCGAGCGGATTTTGTGACGGTTCACGGCTCGCCCGATTGGAATAACCAATGAAGCCAGGATCGCGATGATGGCGATGACGACCAGGAGCTCGATGAGGGTGAAGGCGTGGCCAGCCTTAAGGCATCTGGTGCGAGCAACACGGAACACGGAAAACGGAACACGGATGGCGTAATGCGTGCTCCGTGCTCCGTGTTGCGTGTTCCGTGTTGCCTGTTCCGTGTTCGATGTTCCGTGTTCTGTGTTCAATATTTTCATCGCAGGAATGGTTAACGTTCGCGCAGTTCGTGTTCCATCCGCTCACTCAGCCACTGCTTTATCATGCTCTGATAATTTAAATACCTGGACCGAGCCAGGCGTTTAATCCGCGCCAGCATTCGCGGGTCCATCCGGAGGGTGATGGTGACCGATTCGGAGGCTTCGCCATTGCCAGCCACCGCCGTTTCCATCAACCGCAAATCCGGCCTGTTCTCGGCCCAGAAATCTGCTTCGGCCTCTTCGCTGTCGAAGATTGGCACTTCTTCCCATTTTGCAATCGCCTGCATTACTCCCCGGTCGATCTTTTGCTTTTATTTGGTTTAAATTGGTTTTAATTGGCCCTTGCCCTCTTTGGCGCCCGAATCCGAATTGCGAAAACCTGAAAAGAGGCGCCGCCTCGGCCCTTACTGCGCCAGCGTTTGATCCAGTTTTCTCTGGTAGAAGAACCGTTCTTCGGGTTGGAAGGGTCTGGCGAAGATCACGCGGACCTGCCTGCCGTTAGTGCGATAAACACTGAAGATACCCGCGCCAGCGGCCGAAATGCCCAGGTTAAAAAACCGGGTCTGCGCCGAGAAGCGCGGGGAATCGGGCAACAACCGAATCGCGAAGGGATCTTCGAACGATTCCTCGATTTCCTGCAAAGTCAAAGAGCTATCGAGATTGAAGGGCGGATTATTCCAATCAAACTCCATAGAGGTTCAACTGTATATCGTATGCCCATGCAATGTCTTTACAATGTATTTACACATGGGGCAATGGTTGTCAACAGAATTCCTTTCTGGCAACGCAAGTTTTAGGCCAGGTGTTACCCTCATCCTGAGGGGCGAAGAATAGTAAGAGTAAGCCGCCCAAAAGACTACAGTGAGGCATCCACTTACCTGTAAATAACTTGCGACACGGAGGGGCTATTGGATTAGCGTAGCGCAGACATTCTTGTCTGCTGTATCGCCGACTTCCGAGTCGGCACGCAGCGGAGCAAGTTCGGCAGGTTAGACAACCTGCGATACGGCAGACAGGAAAGTCTGCGCTACGCCGCCAGGTCATTCCTTATCTTTGCCGCCGCCGGCGTCGCTGCCGAGGTTGTTCATCAGATCAATAAGAGGCATGAACATGGCGATGACGATACTACCGACGATGACAGCCAAAAAGATGATCATGATGGGCTCGAGCAACGAAGTCATTGCGGCGACCGCGTTATCGACCTCATCGTCGTAATTATCGGCGATCTTCAGAAGCATTTCGGGCAACGCGCCGGTTTGTTCGCCGACGTCGACCATGCTGATGACCATCGGCGGGAAGATGCCTGAGGCCTCAAGTGGAGCGGTGATGGTCTCGCCCTCTTTGACGCTTTCATGAACCGAATTAACGGCATTGCTAACAACGACGTTGCCGGCTGTCTCTTTAACGATCGTCAGGGCCTGAAGAATAGGGACGCCGCTACTGATCAGCGTGCCGAGCGTTCGCGTGAAGCGGGAGATGGCGACCTTGCTGACGACGGGGCCGATTACCGGCATTTTAAGCTTAAATTTATCCCAAACATGCCGGCCAAATTTGGTGCGGATGAATAGATTGAAAACTACAAGGAAGGCGACCACGATACCCAAGGTCATCAAGATGTTATCTTTGACCATGCCGCTGATGCCCAGCACGAGGCGTGTAAAGGCGGGCAGCGATCGGCCTTCCATCATGCCTTCGAACACCGCTTTGAACGAAGGAACGACCTTAACCATCAGGATGATCAAGATGCAGGTCGCCACGACGAGCACCGCGCACGGATAAAACATCGCAGCGATGACCTTGCCCTTGATTTTCTGCGCTTTTTCCATGAACTCCGAAAGACGGGTGAGCACGACTTCAAGCACACCACCGAGTTCGCCGGCCTTGACCATGTTCACAAACAAGCGATTAAAAACTTTTGGATGCTGCGCGAGGCCTTCGGAGAACGTACTGCCGCCCTCGATGGAAAGCGCCAGGTCGCCGATGATCGATTTAAGGGTGGGATTGCGTTCCTGTTTTTCCAATACGCGCAAGCCACGAAGCAGCGGCAGGCCGGCGTCGACCAGTGTAGCCAACTGACGAGTGAACGTCGTGAGAACTTTGGACTTAACTTTTCCACCAAGACCCGGGATCCGGATGTTGATGTTCACCGCCCCCCTCTTGCCTTTGGCTTTGGGTTTGCCGGCTTTCTTGTCTCCGCCCGCGGCCTTTTCCTTGGCCTTGTCGATCTCGACTATTTTGGTGGGAAACAAGCCCATCTCTTTGACGCGGCCGATCGCCTCATTTTGAGTGGCGACTTCGAGTGTGCCCTTGGTCTCCTTGCCGTGGGCGTCCATGGCGACGTAATTGTACTTAGGCATAACCGAAATGGAGTGAGGGAGTGAGGCGGAAATGGGGTGATGGAGTCATGGAGAATTGGAGTGTTGGAGTCAATAAGCTTCCCATTATTCCAAAATTCCAAAGCTCCAGCGCTCCTACTCCCCAGCACTCCATCACTCCAGTTCCGCAGTTCATCACGTATATTTGACTACTTCTTCAATCGTTGTATCACCCTCGAAAATGCTACGCAAGCCGTCTTCGCGCAAGGTGACCATGCCGAGTTCGACGGCTTTTTGCCGCAGAACGACTGTGGGTGCACGCTCGTTGATAAGACCTCGGATGGTATCGTTAATCGTCAACAGCTCAAAGATGCCTTTGCGCCCCCGATAACCGGTATCGTTGCAATTGGAACAACCGCGCCCGTAATAGAATAACTTGTCGCCCAGGTCATGCGGCGAGAGATTAAGCATCGCCAGCTGCGCTTCGGTCGGTTCAAACGGGGTCCGGCAGTTCTTGCAAACGGTTCGAACCAGGCGCTGGCCAAGGACGGCCATCAGCGTGGAGGAAATCAGGAAGGGCTCGACGCCCATATCAATCATACGCGTGACGGCGCCCGGAGAATCGTTGGTGTGGAGCGTGCTCAATACCAAATGCCCAGTGAGGGAGGCTTGAATGGATATTTGCGCGGTCTCCAGGTCGCGCATTTCACCCACCATGATGATGTCGGGGTCCTGACGCAAGAACGAGCGCAGCGCCTTGCTGAAGGTAAGGCCGACCCCCTCATTGACCGCGACCTGCATAATACCTTCAATGTCGTACTCAACCGGGTCCTCGGCCGTCAGCAGCTTCGAATCCATTGTGTTGACCCGGCGCAAACAGGAATAAAGCGTCGTGGTTTTGCCACACCCGGTCGGGCCGGTAACAATCACGATTCCGTTGGGCCGTTGAATCACCTCGGTGACGTAGTCGTAAATAAACTTCGGCAAACCGAGGGATTCGATCTCGAGATTCACCGCCGTGCGGTCAAGCACGCGCAGCACGACCGATTCACCGAATTGCGTCGGCAAAGTCGACACGCGCAAATCGATCATTCTGGTGCCGAGGTTGTAGTTGATGCGTCCGTCCTGCGGCATGCGCCGTTCAGAAATATTGAGATTCGCCATGACCTTCAGACGGGAGATGACCGGCAAGGCGAGGTGCTTGGGTGGCGGCGACATCTCGTAGAGGGCGCCATCGACGCGGTAACGAATTCGGAAATCGGTCTCAAAGGGTTCGAAATGGATGTCGCTGGCGCGGTCTTGCACGGCTTGTTGCAGGACGAGATTGACGAACCGGACGATTGGGGCCTGATTGGCGAGATCTTCCATCGCGCCGGCATCCTCGGCGGCATCGGCTTCGACCGCCAAACCCTTGTCGGCGCCGAGCTCCTTAAGAATCTCCGAAAAGCTCTCATCCTCTCCCCCGACCCCGCCGCCTTCCGGATAAAATTTTTCGATCAGTTTCTGGATCCGATCGGGATCGGCGACCACCAACTGAACGTCCTTTTTGACGACAAAGCCGAGCTCATCGGCGCGGGCCGGATTCAGCGGGTCGACCAGCGCCACCTTCAAGGTGGAACCTTCCACCGCAACCGGGAGGCATTGATACATACGCGCCGTCTTGGCGGGGATTGTCTGGACCAGGGCGGGCGTAAAATCCGACTCGCGCAAAGTAACTACCTCGGCCGCGATGCTATCGGCCATCACCTGCAGGATGGAATCCAGGTCAAGTATGCCGAAATCCTGCAGGATCTGCAGGACGGATTTACCACTCCGTTTAAACTCACCCTGCACTTCTTCGAATTGCAGGTCATCGATCAGACCGCGCTCTTTGACCAGTGCCAGCAGCGGATTTGAAATGTCGTCAGCCATAAGTCTTAGAAACTCCGAAGCCCGAAACTCGAAATCCGAAATCGCAAGATGAGCGTCAGGCGCAACAAATTGGAGGCAAAAGCACTTACGATTTTGTTCTTTTCGCGATGGCTACTCCCTCTCCCTTTGGGAGAGGATTGTGGTGAGGGAACTTGGGATCTGCACCCGACTACTTGATTCGCGTTCCGGGCCTGAAGACTCATTGCTGTCGAAAACTGTTGGTTTGAAATTCGGATTTATTTCGGATTTCGAGTTTCGGATTTCGGATTTCGCCCCTCACGTCTTGCCTTCTACTAACGCCGCCGTATCGGCACCCATCGCCTGGGCGAGTTCGAGTTCCTGGAGCTTGGCTTGAATGGTGACCGGGTCCTGGGCCTTGGTAATGACCTCTTCACGCGCGATCATGCCGGCAAGATACTTCTCGATCAGGAATGAGTCGAGTGTGACCATGCCATACTTGGCGCCGGTCTGAATATCGGATTGGATGCGGAAGGTTTTATTGTCACGGATCAGGGCGGCGATCGAAGGGGTATTGACCATAATCTCGAATACCGCGACGCGTCCGGGCTTATCGACACGCGGAATGAGCAATTGGGAAATGACGGCCTGCATGACCGTCGAGAGTTGAATGCGGATCTGCTCCTGCTGGTTCGTGGGGAATGCGTTGACGATACGGTCGATCGTTTTGGCGGCACCGGTCGTGTGCAAGGTGCCAAAAACCAAGTGGCCGGTTTCGGCGGCCGTGATAGCGGCGTCGATTGTTTCGAGGTCCCGCATTTCGCCGACCAGAACCACGTCGGGGTCTTGCCGCAATGCGCGGCGGAGGGCTTCTGCGAAATTCGGGACGTCGACCCCAATTTCGCGCTGGGTGACGAGGGCCTTTTTGTGTTTGTGATAGTATTCGATGGGATCTTCGATGGTGATGATGTGGGCCTCGTCCCGTTCCTGGTTGATGATGTCGATCATCGAAGCCAGGGTGGTAGTTTTGCCGGAACCGGTCGGCCCGGTAACCAACACCAAACCACGAGGCTTGTACAGCAATTCCTTCGAGGAAGGCGGAATCCCGATCTGCTCCATCGTCAGCAACTTGCTGGGAATTTGCCGCAGCACGAGGCCGAAATTGCCTTTTTCCTTAAAGACGCTGACGCGGAAGCGCGCCATTTCACCGAAAGCGAAACCGAAGTCAGCGCCGCCACGTTCGCGGACGTGCTGGATGTGATCCTCGGAAGTAATGCTGCGCATGAGCTCCTCCGTATCCTCAGACCGAAGGGTCGGCCCTTCGACACGGTGAAGAATACCGTGGACGCGGATCACGGGGGGCGTGCCTACCCGGACATGGAGGTCGGAAGCACCCTCCGATACAACCAACTGCAACAAATCTGACATTGAATATGCCATGCTAGCTCCAGTTCAAATCACGCCACATTTCTTATTGTTTATTTAGAAAGACAGTTTCGCAGTTCAAGTGTCACGTCGCCACCTGTAGGAAACGACGTGACGAGATTCTGAACCTGTAGGAGACGACGTAAGGAGACTCTCATCGATCCTGTTCTGCACCTTACGGCGCTGAATCAGAGTCTCCTTACGTCGACTCCTACATTCGACGAGTCTCCGTTCCTGGGTTTTGAACATTCCCACTTGACGCATTGGGCTTTGTTTCGAATTTCGAGTTTCGGATTTCGGATTTTTTTCTAATCGACGTCACCCACAGTTGCACGGATGACTTCGTCCGGAGTCGTCAAACCGGCGAGCACCTTGCGCACACCGTCTTCGCGCAATGTGCGCATGCCCATTTCCCGAGCGCGGTTGCGCAATACGGAGGAGGAGACCTTTTCGTAGATCAGTTTGCGGGCATCATCATCAATCACGAAGATCTCAAAGATGCCGAACCGGCCGCGATAGCCCGTCGAATTACAATTGGCACAGCCTTTGCCGCGCATGAAGGTCGCGCCCTGACTATTGGAAGCATCCAGGCTCAACTGGCGCATTTCGTTTTCGGGGGGCAAGTACGGAGCCGCACATTGTTTGCAAACTTTGCGCACCAACCGCTGTGCCATGAGACCGCGGGTTGAGGAGGCGACCAGGAATGGTTTGACGCCAATGTCGATGAGACGAGTCACCGCGCTGGGGGCATCATTGGTGTGCAAGGTCGAAAAGACAAGGTGACCAGTCAGCGAGGCATTAATTGCGATCGAGGCGGTCTCAAGGTCACGAATTTCCCCCACCATTATAATATTGGGCGCCTGGCGGAGGATTGAACGCAGCGCGGCCCCAAACGTTAACCCTACGGCTTCATTAACCTGCACCTGGTTGATACCGGCCAGGATGTATTCTACCGGGTCCTCCACCGTAATGATCTTTCGGTCCGGGCGATTGATGAAATGGAGGCAGGAATACAGCGTGGTGGTCTTGCCCGAACCGGTTGGACCGGTGATGAGCAAAATGCCATCCGGCAGACTAATCAGGCGTTCGAACGTTTGCTGATCATCGGTGAAGAACCCGAGCTCCGGCAAGCCAAGGCGCAAACCTTCCTTGTCGAGAATACGCATGACGATGCTCTCGCCGTGATTGGTCGGCAGGCATGAAACGCGCAAGTCAATCAGCTTGTTCCCCACATTGGTCTGAATACGTCCGTCCTGCGGAATCCGATGTTCCGAGATGGACATATTCGACTGGATCTTCAGGCGGCTGATAATCGCCGCCTGCAAACGCTTGGGCGGCGGCTTCATTTCATGCAGCACCCCGTCGATGCGGTACCGGACACGAAATACCTTCGGCAGCGGTTCCAGATGAATGTCCGAGGCGCGCATCTTGAAAGCCTCGACGATCATCGAATTGACCAGCTTGATCAACGGCGCATCGGCTTCGACGGTTCCCCCATCCGCCATTGCCTCCGCGGTTATCTCGACGTGTTCCTGCGTCAGCTCCTTGATTGTCTCAAGCATCCGCGGGTCAGCTGCAGCCGTGCGTCCGCCAGTTCCACGTTCGGCGTAGTACTTGCTCAACGCATTCTCAATGTCCGGCTCGGAGGCAACCTGCGGACTCACCTCCAGCTGGAGTAAATGTTGCAGACTGTCGAGGGTGTCCAGATCTGAGGGATCGGCAATGGCTATAGTAAGGCTGCCGTCGTGTCTGGCGACCGGAACGACTCGGTACTTTCGCGCAATGTGACGCGGCACCGCGGCGATGACTTCGTCGGGGATCTTGAGATCATTAAGGTTTACGACCTCCGCGCCGAAGTGAGCCGCCTTGGCTTGGGTGACGTCAGCGGGACGCAGGACCTTATTGCTCAGCATCAGATCGACGACGCCGACGCCGGCGGATTGGGCCTCGGGGCGCATCTCGGCTACTTTCTCCGGGGTCACGAATCCGAGATCCACGAGGATGTCGATCAGATAATCGTCTTTTTCAGCCACAATCTACTCAGTTTAACACGTTTGCCGTGAAGAGTTACAAAAACAGAGTACTGTCCCGGTTCGCAATGTCAATGCAGAGCGGTGCCGGATTAATCCTTGTCTTAGGGGACGTCTTGCCCAAATACACGCAGTCCAAGTTAATCGGAAGGCTGCGTCTTAATAAAACGCTGGTGGCACGTTCACCGCTCAATGGCGTGTGTGCTAAAGATCTGGGTTGGTTTTGGCCTTGTCGATTTTTTGCAGCAAGTCATAAAACTTAAGGACCTTCAACAGATCAGGATTGGTCTGGCCGCTAGTCAGCTGGGGATGAATCCGTTTGGCCATCACCTCGAGAAAATCCATGATCGTCCCTAATTGGCTGCCGTAACCGGCGACGCGCGTCAGGATTTTATATTCAATTTCAGGGTCGCCTTGGATTTCATTGGTAAACTGGAAGGCGGAAAATGACCAAGGCAAAATTGACTGGGACAAGCGGCTGGGAGCCAGGCGAATCAGTTCGTGCCACGCAGCCCACCCCGGAGGCATCAGGTTTTGCATGATCTTCTGCTGATACTGCGTAATGAGTTCCAGGTTTTGCCAGAACGGCACCAATGCGGCCAATGATTCATCTCGATCCGCAACTTTTCTCGGTTTTGCATTGTTACCATTGTCGGAGGTTGCGCTGACCGCACGCCGGCTAACCTTCCGCGACAGCTTCGTTGAGCGTGAGCTTTTTGGTGGCATAGATTGGACCGAGATTACTCCCGCAACTGGCCATTGGCGCAGGTAGGTATAGACCCTAGAACTCATCTCGTGAACGCCGACGCAGGCTTCCTTTGGCAGGGACGGCTCGCCGAGCCGTCCGCTTTCCTGCACACAATGGGATCGGCCCGCTCGGCGAGCGGGCCCTACCATTTATGAGATGGACCCTAGCAGCAGTTGGTGCTGAACACGCCAAACGACGAGCCTTGAATATCGCGAGCCTTCTGTGTTCGGTGTTCAATTGCTCAATTCAATGTTCGATGCTTGGCAGTTCCCTACAAAGATCTTGCTCGGCCTCCCGGCCTTCGTTAATTAGTCCCAATAAACCAAAAATCGAAGGACACTTATGAAACCATTCTCCGCGATCGAAAAGCTCACGTTGGTTTTGACCGGTTGTACCCTGGTCACGCTCGGGCAACCTGGCTCGCGGTTGGTGGCCGCCGAGCAGACTTCCTGGAAGGTGACCGGCGAACTCGAAGAAGCGTGTTCCTGCCGAGCGGCCTGTCCGTGTTGGTTCAAGTCCTTGCCGTCGCGCATGACCTGTGATGGGGCGCAGATCATATTTATTTCCAAAGGACATTATGGTAAGACCCCCCTGGACGGTCTGGCCGTCGCTGATTTTGTTCAAAGTCCCGAGCGAAAAAGCATGTTCGAGTCATTCGGGAACTGGAATTTCGAATACGTTTATATTGACGAACGAGCCAACGACGAGCAACGGGCGGCGCTCAAAGACCTCGCCACGCACTTTTTCCCACGCGGAGCAAAATCGGTTGAATATCGTTATGTGCCGATCACTCGAAAAGTAGACGGCCCGGAGCACACAACCACCGTCGGAAACTATGCCTTGTGTTCGGGACATTTGCTCGAAGGCGGCTATACCGGTGCGCCGAAGGTTACCAATCCCCCCTTGGCCGATCCCACTCACAAAAGTTATTTGCAAGGCGAAACCACCAGGCTGACCTACAAGGACGCCGGCCAGGACTGGAATTACGAAGGGTCCAACTACATGCGCAATAAATTCCAGACCGACAACAAGGAATACGCCAAATTCGAAGCCGAGATGGCAAAGAAAATCGAGCAGATGAAGAAGTAAGTCCAAAGTGGCCAGTCGTCAGTGGTCGGTCGCCAGTGGTCGGTGCTCAGTCGTCAGTGGAACCCAACGGGACGGTCAACTGACCACTGACCTTTGGACTTATTTATATTGTGACTTTCGCTACACCTGCTAAAAGATCGCGGCTTGGCAGCGGCCCGAATTCCGCCGCCAAATGACAGATCCGTTATGAAATTTAAGCACAGTTCGAGTTGGACCCTCCAAATAATCCTGGTCCTCTTAGCGGTTGGTCTCCTGACGACTTCTTCCCGCGCCAACGTTTACGCAACCTATATCGAGCTCAATGATGGAGTCACCAATATCGTCAGTCCCGCCGGCTCAAGCGTCAAAATCAGCTACCGACTGAACGAACCCGCCACCCGCGTCGATATCGACATCCTCTCGGGCCAAAATGTGGTACGCCGGATCGACCTCACCGACTCCGGCAGCACCGCGCAAGGCCTGAACACGGTGATGTGGGACGGACTCGACAACAACTCGAATCAGGTCCCCGCCGGTACCTACCAGGTCGCCATTACGGCGGCTTCAGCCGGCTACACCCACTGGACGCACACCACCGTGGATGATCGCGGCGATTTCCTCGATGGCACCTATGTCTACTTCGGCGAAGGCATCGCCGTTGATCGCAATCCCACGAGCCCGTTTTACGGCCGGATCTTCGTCGCCAACGCGCAGGGTTCCGGGAACGAGAATCCAGTCGCTGGCGACCTGGTTGGGATCATCAAATTGAACGCTGACGCAAAGGAGGCCGACGAGGGTGGCTCGAGCTCCGGTGTTGATGGGTATAGCTGGTCCGATTCCGGCACCAGCCCGTGGAAGGTCGCGGTCTCGGACGATGACTTTGTTTACGTCGATGACCTCGCACAGGGGGGCCAGGTTTTGCGCTGGGATCCACTAATGTCGAGCAACTCGCTGGCGTATGTCCTGCGCAAGGACAATCAGCCCGCCGGAACACTGTTAAGCGGTCCGGCGATCCTGGGCACCGGCACCAATACTCAAATCTGGATGGCTGATATCAGTACTAATGCATCCAAGGGCATTCTGACTTGGAAGGTCAGCACTAACGGGCTGTGTGCGACCAATGATCTCGGTATGGTCGTAGTCGGCCCTGGCACCAACTTGACCGTCGGACCGATTGATGTCGCCGTTGACCGGTTTGGCAACCTGTATGCCTGCCAACCTGTTTTCGCTTCGCTGGATCCTACACCGCGCGTTTTCCGTTTCCCGGCTTACGATCCCTCCACCAATGGCGGCCAGCCTGAACTCGTCGCCGACTGGGCGGTGGGGGCTGGAGATGACACCTACGCCGGCGCGAATGGGATCGCGGTCGATCCCACCGGGCAATACGTCGCGGTCTCCTTCCAAGGCACCTTCGATGGGTTCCAGACTGCCAACGGCAACACCAAAGTTCTGAATGCCACCAACGGGGCACTGGTGGCTAATGTTGATTTGGGTGTTGTGATCAGTGGGGACGCGAATCATTCGGACACAGCCTGCGGTTGGGACGCGCTCGGCAATCTCTATTACATCGATAATTATTTCGGCCGGTGGCGCGCGGTATCGCCGCCTGGAACCAACCAATCCACCACTGCCGCGCTCGCAACGATCCAAATCACCGGCGGCGGCAGTTCGGGTCCGCCCCCAACAATTACGGGCATCAACGTCACCGCGACCACTGTCACGATCGATTTCACGGGCGTCTCGACCGATACCATTTCTTCCTTCATGGTGGTCGGCGCAACCAATGTAATCGGGCCCTACTCGCAAGTCGCCGGAGCAATCATCACGCAAGTCAGTCCGGGCGTATTCAGGGCTACTGTGCCCAATACGGGCGGCATTCAATACTTTCGAATCCAGCGGGTCGGAGGCGGACCGCCACCGCCGCCAGGACAGCCGGTGTTCACCAAGGTTGCCTTCTCCGGCAACAACATTGTTCTGACCTTCAGCGGGCAGACATCGGATACCGCATCGCAATTTAAACTGCTCAGTTCTCCCGTCGCCGCCGGTTCATACACCGACGTCACCTCTGCCGCTACCATTACACAACTGAGCCCAGGACTGTTTCAGGCCAGCGTCGCAACCAACGCCCCGATACAATTCTATAGGATGCAGAGATAGTGCCACGCGAAGGACGCGGAAGAGGTAACTCACGCCAAGGACGCGAAGGACGCTAAAGCGGCAACTCTTTGTGCCTGTTCTCCTTTGCGTTCTCTGTGTGATGCTGTCGTATTTCTTTCCCCTTAGCGTCCCTCGCGCCCTTGGTGTGATGATGTCGTCTTTTTTGTCCTTTGCGTCCTCCGCGCCCTTCGCGTGATGCCCTTCTTCGTCCTTCGCGTGAGGACTTTGGACTTTGGACTTTGGACCTTGGACTCTAAACTCTCCCCGTTCTGAGCTCTGATGCCAAAATCGAACTGCTGCCGCGACACCTGACGCTCTCCGTCCCGCGGGGCGCGCCACTGCAAGATTTCCTTTTTGCTCAGGGAGTTGAATTCCCTTGTGGCGGGCGCGGTCGTTGCAAAGGTTGCCGCATTAAAGTTCTTGCCGGCTCGCTTCCGATTACCGAAGAAGACCGGCAACGGCTCGCACCCGACGATCTGGCCCAGGGCTGGCGCCTGGCCTGCCGCGCACACGCCGAGGGCGATCTCAAAATCGATCTGGCGCAATGGGAGGCGGCGATCCTCACCGATGACTCAGCGTTCGCCTTCACGCCACGAACCGGCCTGGGTGTAGCAATCGATTTGGGCACGACGACCCTGGTTGCCCAGTTGCTCGACCTCTCCACAGGTGCCGTTCTGGCGGTGCGCACCGCCCTCAATGCCCAGGCCAAACACGGCGCCGATGTGATGAGCCGGGTCGAATTCGCGGTCGCGGGTGAGAACTCACAGCAAGAAAGACTTCCGCGCTTTGAACCCATGAACCGTGGAGGCACAGGGGGTCTTGCTCCCTCTCCTCCCCCGGAGGAGAGGGCCGGGGAGAGGAGGCTGTTTCCCGCTGAGGTTCATGGTAATGGTCAACGCCAATTGCAGGCCATCATCCACGACCAACTTCGCGTTTTAATTGAAGAGCTGCTCGCCGAAGCCCCGCCAACAACCGGTGCCGACCTCAAAAGCATCGTCATCGTCGGCAACACGGTGATGCACCACCTCTTTTGCGGGATCGATCTGGAGCCGCTTTCACATTATCCGTTCGAGCCTGTGGCCCCCGGGTTGCAGCTTTTCTCGGCCGGGCAACTCGGGTGGCCATTGCCCGGCGATACCGTCGTTCATTTTCTTCCTTGTCTTGGGGGCTTTGTCGGTAGCGATATTCTTGCCGGAATTCTCGCATGCAAATTACATCAGCGGGATTCGCTCGCCGCCCTCGTTGACCTGGGCACCAACGGCGAAATTGTCGTCGGTAATCGCGAGCGCTTGCTCTGCGCCTCGACCGCCGCCGGGCCGGCGTTTGAAGGCGCGCGCATTTCAATGGGAATGCGGGCCGCCTCCGGCGCAATTTCGGAAGTCCATCAGGAAAATGGAAAGATGCATTGCCATGTGCTCGGGAATGCTCCGCCACGCGGCATTTGCGGCAGCGGTCTGGTGGATGCCGCCGCCAGCGGGCTCGACCTCGGATGGCTTCGGCCCAATGGCCGCTTTTCCAAGGGTGACTCGATGCCGTTGTGCGGCCCGGTTTTCCTGAACCAATGGGACATTCGCGAATTGCAATTGGCCAAGGGCGCGATTGCCGCCGGGATTCGCTTGTTGCTCAGCCAATGGGGAGCGGCTCTCGGTGACGTCAAAGAAGTATTCCTTGCCGGGGCGTTCGGCAATTACATCAATTACGCCAGCGCACGGCGAATTGGGCTGCTCGAGTTTGCGCCAGACAGTGTTAGACCGGCAGGCAACACCGCGCTGCTTGGCGCCAAAATGGCGTTGTTCGAACTCGAAACACATCGGGGCGCTTATCCCGACATCCTCGCCAGGACGACGCACGTCTCGCTGAACGAAGACCCCACGTTTCACGAAATCTTCGTCGAGCAAATGCAATTCCCAGGTTAGCAGTTGGTCCGTGGTCCGTTGTCCGAGGAATATCACTGACCACTGACCACTCTGTATCCTCTCCTCAGCGTTTATCAGCGTCGATGAGCGTTCCCTCGACTTTTCTTTCTTCGACTTTGGACCCATATCCGCATTCTGCGCATAGCAAAAGTACGGATGCCAATCCGTACTCCCCTGTTTTGCATTTCGTTCTGTGCATCTGCTAAAACCTAAATCCCGATTTGTGACGATGTACGAAACGCTGAATTTGGATTTTTTGTGTCGGATTTTGGACCTCCTGAGCTCCACACTCTACCGTCCGCATTCTCCATTTTCAGCGCTTCCCCCAGGGTCACAATTGGTACAGGCCCCGGTTGTCGATGCTCCGATGCGCGTTTACAAACTTAGCGGGCAAAGAAATCTGTTGCGTTCAAACGTTGTAACGGAGCACAAACCCCATTGAGTCAGTTCGGGAACACCGACGATGACCGCTGCGAAGGACCACCCCCTGGTTCGAATGGACCCATTATGATCAGCACCCTGCATCAACTAACTGTCTGCCTCGAAACACTGGCAACTGAATTTCGTTCCCGACTCTTTCCCCAGCCAGCTTTGCTCGCTCTGCCACTCCAGAAGGCCGAGGCCACACCGCGCCTCCGTCGCCAATACGGCTTGAGGGAAATTCTTAACCAAACGTCCGCAGCTCAGAACTGGGAATCAGATATGAAAAACCTGCCTGCAACAACCGCTTCAACCAACAACAACCCGCACCGGCCCGGAGCAGCCGCCGGCCTCTATGCGCGGACCTCCGCGCATAGACCAGCGCCCCTTTTCCGCCCATTCCTGATCAGGACACGCTCCGCCCAATCGCAACCCCGATTCCGCCGCCTCTCCGACCTCCTGCTGCTGCCAGGCCTCTGCCTGCTGCTGCTGGTAGGCAATGCCTTCGCACAAGATGCGGGCACCGGGGCGACAGTAACGACAGATAAACAGGATTACCCTCCATTCTCCTACGTCGATATCACCGGCGCCGGCTTTCAACCTGGCGAGACGGTGAGCAATATCGTCATCCAAATCGAAGGCCCCGCCGCGGGCACAGCCTACGAGCCCTGGGAAGTCACCGCCGATGCTGACGGCAACTTCACGACCACCTGGCTCGTTTTCAGCGATGAGCTCCTCAATACGACGTTGCAACTGACCTCGGTGGGCGAAGCCTCCGGGCTGACGGCCCAGGCCACGTTTACGGATGCGGGAACCTTCAGTTACACTCCGACCACAACGTCGTTTACGATAGCTCCAGGTGGAAACAACGGCTTCACGCAAGACGTAACCTCACCGAAGAATAATGGCACCTTTACGGCACATCTCTCATTAGTCGGAACCGGAGGAAATCCAATTCCTAGTGCTTGGGTCTCTATAAGCCCAAACTCATCGTCCCCTCAGACTTTCGTCACTGGAGGCGGCTCG